>CAYVAI010000006.1:0-150453 GCA_964448375.1 uncultured Akkermansia sp. | reverse complement strand
CGAGAAATCTACACGAATCTCGGAAAACGTCAATATCTTTCGGAAGAAATTTTCTTAAAATCCTCTTTCGCACCTCGGAAAATCGTTGCTAAGCAATGCAATATGAATAATTAATTTTCTTTTCCGATGAGGCGTTTTTTGAATCAACCCGGCGATTTTGCCCCTTCTCGAGAGTATTTCGGGCAGATATGAGCCATTTTCACAGTACAAAAAAAGGGAGACAACCGCCTCCCTTTGAAAAAAAATATTGATCATCAACGCTTAATCGTGTTTCCAAGAAGCTAGTTTGCTACCAAGCGCAGTGGGTAGAATAGCTTGTACGATGATGTCGTTATCCTCGTATTCCGTACTCAACACTTTTCCTTCACGGTGCATAACTGCCACAATATCACTACGGTACTGAGGAATCCTGTAAATGGATGTATGGACGCGATTCGAGAGCATTTCGACACATGCAGCCATGAATTCGTCAGCTCCCCAGGATTCAATCACCGACATAGGAACCGTCGGCATCTGCATTTTCTGAGTAAGTGCTTCAATGGTTTCAGCACGGATAGCCTCGTCCAGTTTATCCAACTTGTTGAGAACAACGAACATAGGCTTATCCTTCGCACCTAACTCCTCAAGAACTTCCAGCGTTGTCTCGAAGTGACGGAATGCTTCAGAGTCAGATACATCGACTACCTGGACCAGGAAATCCGCTAAAACGGCTTCTTCCAAGGTGGATTTGAAAGCCTCTACCAGACGGTGCGGGAGGTTACGAATGAAGCCGACGGTATCAGTAAGCAAAAGCGGTTGACCATCCGGGAGCCCAACCTTCCTTGTTGTCGTATCCAAGGTAGCGAAGAGCATATCCTTAGCCATCACATCAGCTCCGGACACAAAACTGAGGAGGGATGACTTGCCGGCATTGGTATAACCGACGATGGCCGCTGTGGGCACCCCCTGGCGTTCGCGATCCTTGCGCTGAGTGGCGCGCTGACGTCTGACGTCTTCCAGTTCCTTCTGGATAGCCTCAATGCGTGCGCGAGCGAGGCGACGATCAACTTCAATCTGTTTCTCACCTTCACCGCGAGCAGCCCCCCCGCCTCCTTTGCCGCCACCGGAGCCACCACCCTGCCTGTCAAGGTGAGCCCACATTCGCGCCATACGAGGCAGTGAGTACTGCATCCGCGCCAGATCAACCTGCAAGGTAGCCTCACGAGTGCGTGCGCGTTTGGCGAAAATATCGAGGATAACTTCTTCTCGGTCAATCACACAAACATCAATGAGGCGTTCCCATTCGCGTTGCTGGGATGGAGCCAGCATGTTGTCAAAAACCACGCAGTCCACCTCAAGATCATGAGCCAAATCACTGACTTCCTGGGCCTTGCCCGTTCCGCACAAAAACTTGGCGTGCGTTTCTCTGGTTCGGAACAACAACTTATGGACGACCTCGATTTCCAAGTTAGACACCAGGTCATCCAGTTCGTCCAGCATTGCCTGGGATTCAGACAATTCCTTTTCGTTGAAATAGATGGAAACGAGCAAGGCCCGTTCCACTTTCTGCGGTTTTTCTCTTACTTCAAACATGCGTTCTATCGGAAAGGCTCACTTCTTACTGAAACTTCTGTGTCGAAGTGGGCTTGTAGTCGTTCAGGAGATCTTTGTTAATCTTGTTACAATTGCAGGAACAGGAACTCAACAACATGATTCCCGCGGAAATAATCAGTAGAGATGTCAGTTTCATCCCTTCCATTTGCTCCCGCAACAGGCTTTCAAGCAAGCAAAAAGCAAGCCATCGACAAATGCATATCAAAGAGGCAGAGCCGATCCAACAACAATGTCGGATCGGCTCTGAATCGTGGGTTCACACCCGAGGAACGAAGTTTGAAGCTTAACCCTCTTCTTCGTCGCCGTGGTTGAGGATGAAGTTGAGGTCGTCGATTCCCAGCGTGGAGGCAAAACCTTCGTCACCAAGCACATTTGCAACGAGCTGATTCTTCTGGTGCTGGAGAATACGTATCTTCTCTTCGACGGAATCCTTGGTCAGAAGGCGGTAGGCAATCACCTTGTTCTTCTGGCCGATTCGGTGAGTACGGTCGATTGCCTGGCTTTCCACAGCGGGGTTCCACCACGGATCGTACAGGATAACGTATGAGGCAGACGTCAGGTTCAAGCCAGCGCCACCAGCCTTGAGAGACAACAGGAACACCGACGGATCCTTGGACGTCTGGAAGCGTTCGATTTCGCCCTTTCGATCCTTGGTCTGTCCCGTGAGGTAGTTGAGCGGACGAGCTTCGGATTCCAGCCTGTTCTTGATGATGTCCAACATGGAAACAAACTGGGAGAATACGAGCACCTTGTGGCCTTCTTCACGCAACTGGTCGAGCAGGTAGAAAAGAGCACTGAGTTTGGCACTATCTTCCTTGGCATACTTGGCATCAATCAAGCCTGGGTGACAGCAGATTTGTCGCAAGCGCATCAAGCCCTGGAGAATGGCGAAGCTGTTCTTCTTCACCGATTCGTCGGAGTCGATACCAAGCAAAGCCTTCTGGATGCGGCGCAGTTCTGCCTTGTAGAGCTGGTTCTGGATGCCTTCCATCTTGGCAAATACTTCTTCTTCCGTTCTCGGCGGAAGATCTCGAGCCACCTGTGACTTGGTTCGGCGAAGCAGGAAGGGTTTCAACCGAGCCGCAAGACGCGTCTGGCTTTGCGGATCCTTCCTCTTGTCGAAACGCTTTTTGAAGTAGGCTCGGGAACCAAGGACGCCAGGCATTGAGAATGCCATCAGCGACCACATGTCGAGCAAGCGGTTCTCAATCGGCGTACCGGAAAGCACCAAGCGGTTGTACGAGATGATTTCACGAGCAGCCTTGGCTGCCTTGGAATCCGGGTTTTTGATCTGTTGCCCTTCATCAAGAATGACGGTCAGCCACTTGATCGAATTGAGGTTTTCACCGCAAACGCGCAACTGGGCGTAGTTGACGACCACCATATCGTAATTATTGACAATTTCGTCCACCACAGCCTGATCTTTACTGCGGATCACGAGAACGCGGAGTTCCGGCGCAAACTTCTGGGCTTCACCAGCCCACACATCCAACACAGACTTCGGACAAACAATCAAAACCGGCGGACGCTTGACCTTCTTGCGGCCTTTCTGCTTGGTCACAAAGTCATCGCGCAACCACAGAATGTAGGCAAGAGACTGAATTGTTTTACCCAAGCCCATGTCGTCAGCCAGAATACCGCCGAACCCGTTGGTAGACAGGTAAGCGAGGAACTGGAAACCTTCGATCTGATAGGGGCGAAGTGTTGCCTGCAAGGCGGCAGGAACATCGGGACGGACGTCGATCTTAATTTCCGCAGTGCGATCCTTGATTCGCTTCCATGCGCGGGGGTCGAAGACTTCTGCCGCCTTCGGATCGGCCAGCTGCATGGCGTGCATGCGGTGGGTTTCACCAGAAAGATCGAAGGGATCGAGGCCAAGTCGGGTGACGGCATCGCGCTGGTCATTATCCAGTTTGATTTCCAGTCGCATCCAGCCGCCATCGTCCATGCGAACGTAACCACCACGGGCGGCAACGAGAGCACGAATCTGTTCCTTGGAAAGCTCAACACCTTCCACGTCAATGACAATACGCAGATCGAACCAATCGATTTCCTGATTGATCACTTCAAAACGAATCGCAGCTGCCACCGGATCAGCCAACAGAGTCTTAAGTTTTTCATCCATTTCCACGTCAATATCCGCCGGGAGCACCTTGGCCCACTCGGCAAATTTTTCCGGGAACTGCTTCGTAACACGAGCCTTGAAGGCATCCACCTGAGGATCGTAGGAGAAGCCCATTTCTTCCAACAGACCAGGAATGGAATAGAGATGTTCACGAATGAAGCGAAGAAGCACCTTATCGCGCATCGGCTCCTGGTGAGTCACTTCCCAACCATCCTTGCCCATCTTTTCAATGCGACGGCCCAAGCTATCGGAAGCCTTCACCTCGCAAAGAACGTGTTCCGTTTCGGCGGCAGTCAAACCACGGACAATCTTCATTTTGAAGCTGCCCATCATCTCGATGTCCACGACGCGTTCTTCCATACTTTCGGGCAGGGCAGCACCGATTTTACGGAGAAACTCAACCCCTTCGAGGCTGTCGATCACCTGTTTCGGGATCGAATAGCGAGGCTCCACTTCCGTGGTTTCGAGCCAGCGGGGAGGGCCAGGAAATACTGTTTCGTCAGACTGATACAGCTCCTGAAGCCCCGGAAGCTGACGCACCGAGTGGGAAACATTGATTCCGCCGGAAGTCACCAGCTGCAAGGCAAAGCATTCAGGATTGATCGGATCGTCATGGCACACCCACAGAAGAGGTTCCGGCACGACTTTGAAATAGTTTTCGTCCAGGTTGACGAGATATCCCTTCAGCGACGGCTGATGGAACAGTCTGTTCATCAGGGAACAGGCGGATTCCAGATCCAGGTCGAGCACGAGGGTCCCTTCCTGATCCGTATATTCGATCAGCATCTTCAAGAGCAACTCGGACTGCACATCCATCCGCAACGCTGCGCGATGGTAGGCATCCACAATGTGATCCATATCCGATTTTTCACGGAGAGGCATCCATTCCTGCTTCAGATTGTAGCGATACTCAAAATGGCCTTCGTTAATCGTTGAAACGAGGCGCATGTAAAAGTCTTCACGCGGAGGTTGAGGAGGACGTTCATTGACGGACTGAATGCGGTCATACCAGACCCCCACTTCACGGTCGCGTTCCCAGGCACGGATCTTGTTCTGAACCTTCTCAAGGTTCGTCACTCCTTCCATAAAGGCTGGGTATGGAAGGCGCCGTTTATCAAAGGCATATGCGATGTAGTTCCAGAATTCTAGGATGTTCGTAGGAGGAACGGGCCAGAGTTCCAGAGGTTCGTAGGTCGTGATTTCCCAACGGGGATTCAGACGCACCATGTCGTGGTCGTGAATCTCCTGCTCAATAGCAAATCTGCGGTAGCGCTTCTCAAGCTTGGTCACGAATTCGGCTTCCTTATCGTCCAATTCCCTCTTGAGTTTCTCTTCCAGAATATCCAGAAGAGGCACATCATTGAGTTCATTGGGAGATTCGGGCAGATCCTGACCGCGATACATGCGTTCCATCATCGTCGCATACATCGCCGCACCAGCAACAGCTGCATCATCCGTCGAACAGGAACCAAACCAGCGGTTCCCCTGCAGGCGAAGGCTCACACGGTGTGTACCGTGCTCATCCTCAACGCGACCTTGAATAAAAAGGTGGTTTCCGAAAATCTGAGTGACGGCACCATCTTTTTGTAATTTTTCACCTCGGGCGCGCACTTCCTCAGGGAAGGCGTTCAGAAAATTGAGCGTTGCCCGATCCGGGTTAAGTGCCATGCTCATTGTAGTATATATAGTATTGAAAGTTGTTCAGACATAAAGACAATAGTCCCATGGACGTACATTTTATGTAGGGTAGAGTAGCACACAATCAACCAGCTTTCAACATTTCTCTGAAAAAATATGCAATGCCATCCCTGTCATCGCAAAGAGCCTCCCTAACCCCTGAGCAGAAAGGAAAAGGAGAGAGTTCTTCTTTTCTTCGAGTATTTTCGCTCAATTTCGGGGTCGATGCGCCCCTTACGGCTTGACAGAAGCCGGAACAAGCCCCCTTCTATGTGGGTAACCTTATGTCCGCAGCATCTTTATTACAGCTTCTTTCCACCAATGCCCGCCTGAGCGACACCGAACTGGCAGAGCGTCTGAACATGAGCGCTGTCGAAGTAACCGCACTGAGACAGGCATTGGAACAGGAACACCGAATTCTGGGCTACCAGGCTATTATCAACGATGAGGAGCTTCACGATGCAGGTGTCTCCGCCTTCATTGAAGTCAAAGTAACTCCGGAACGCGAAGGTGGTTTCGACCGCCTCGCAACGCGTATCGCCCGCTTCGATGAAGTATCATCCTGCTATCTGGCCAGCGGCGGCTTCGACCTGCTCGTCATGGTTGAAGGCAAGAGCATGCGCGACATCGCCAACTTTGTTTCTGGCAAGCTTTCCACACTGGAAGGGGTGCTCTCGACTGCTACGCACTTCCACCTTAAGACCTACAAGAAAAACGGCTTCGTCTTCGAAGCCCCGCTGGAAGATAATCGCCTGATCGTCTCCCCGTAATCCCTACTGCTATCAACAACCATGGATTGGTCATCAAAAATTGCCCATCAGATTTCCTCGATTCCCCGCTCGGGAATCCGCGAGTTCTTTGATCTCGTCACTGGCCGCAAAGACATCATCTCTCTGGGCGTCGGCGAACCCGACTTCGTCACCCCTTGGCACATCCGCGAAGCTGCCATCTACTCGCTGGAAAAAGGCCACACCACCTACACCTCCAACTATGGCCTGGAAAGCCTCCGCAAGAAAATTGTCCAGTACGTCGAAAACTTCTTCCACGTATCCTACAATCCTCTCACGGAAGTCCTCGTGACCGTGGGGGTCAGCGAAGCGTTGGACCTCGCCCTGCGCGCCATTCTCAACCCCGGCGACGAAGTGCTCTATCACGAGCCCTGCTATGTCTCCTACTCGCCAAGTGTCACCATGGCACACGGAGTAGCAAAAGCCATCCCGACGAAGAAGGCCGACCTCTTTGCCCTCAACCCGGAAGCCTTGGAAGCCGCCATCGGCTCCAAGACCAAGGTATTGATGTTGAACTTCCCGACGAACCCGACCGGAGCCGTAGCCCCGGTGGAAACACTGGAGGCCATCGCCCGCATCTGCATCAAGCACGACCTGATCGTACTCACCGATGAAATATACAGCGAGCTCCGCTACGATGGCATCCCGCACACCTCCATTGCCACCATGCCCGGCATGCAGGAACGCACGGTGCTTTTGCACGGTTTCTCCAAGGCATTTGCCATGACTGGCTTCCGCCTCGGCTATGCCTGTGCTCCAGAACCTATCATCTCCGCGATGATGAAGATCCATCAATACTCGATGCTCAGTGCCCCGATCAACTCACAGGAAGCTGCTATTGAGGCGCTCACCCACGGTACGGATGCCATGCTCAAAATGCGCGACAGCTACCACCAGAGGCGCGACTACCTCGTCGGCCGCCTCAACGACATAGGCATCGACTGCCACATGCCCGGCGGTGCATTCTACGTGTTCCCGGACATTTCCAAATTCGGTCTCACGAGCAAGGAATTTGCCACCCGCCTCCTGATGGAGCACCAGGTAGCCGCTGTGCCCGGCGATGCCTTTGGTCCGAGCGGAGAAGGCTACCTGCGCTGTTGCTACGCAACGGCATTCGAACAAATCAAGGAAGCATGCAACCGCATGGAAACCTTCGTCAATGGTCTGAAACACTAATCATATACAGCACCATTCATCTTTCCCATACCGGATCGATGGATGGTGCAACCTCCCTTCTTTACCCGCTTATGACCGAAGACGAAGCCATCCGCATCCTGTGGGATTTCCACCATGTCGGCCATACGCTGGCGCCCTGCGACCTGATCTTCGTCCTCGGCAGCAACGATGCTCGCGTCGCCGAATACGCCGCAGAGCTCTATCACCGAGGGCTGGCACCCTACATCGTCTTTTCAGGCGGAGCCGGACGTTTCACCCAAGGATGGCAACTGACTGAAGCCGAAATCTTCGCCAAGGCCGCGCAAACCAAGGGAGTCCCGTCCGAAGCCATTCTGCTGGAAAACAAGGCTACCAACACCGGAGAGAACATCAGGTTCTCCCGCCAAATCATCAGGGAAGCCGGGAAGCCGGAACCCTCCCGTATCCTTGCCCTACAGAAGCCCTACATGGAGCGGCGCACCCTCGCCACACTGGAAGCCCAGTGGCCCGGCCCCACATTCCTTGTTTCCTCACCTGCTCTGAGTTTTGATGCCTACCTGACGGAAACACTCACGCGCCCCTTCGTCATCAACGCCATGATGGGGGACTTCCAGCGCATCATCGAATATCCCAAACAGGGATTTTCCACCCCGCAACATATCACATCAGAAGCACTGGAAGCCTTCCGCTACCTGACCCAATCCGGTTACACCACCCAGCTTTTGCCGGGTATTCCCCTGCCCTAAGCTAAACGAAGTCAGTTTTTTTTCTTTTCCGGTTCGCATTCCGAATCCACAATCAAATCCACCCACAACCCAAGCTCAATATGGCTGACCGCAATAATACAGACCCCGCCCGCATGGAAAAAATCGTAAGCCTCTGCAAGAGGCGCGGTTTCATCTTCCAATCCGCTGAACTCTATGGAGGCTTGAACGGTTGCTGGGATTACGGTCCCCTCGGCGCTGAACTCAAGCGTAATGTCAAAGAATACTGGTGGCGTAAAAACGTCCAGGAACGCGATGACATCGTCGGCATGGACGGCTCCATCCTGACCCACAATTCCGTCCTCGTCGCCTCCGGCCACGTCGGCGGATTCACCGACCCGATGTGCGACTGCCTTCTCACCAAGGAACGCCTCCGCGCCGACCAGGTTCCTGCCCAGGACGGCATCGTCTTCTGGTACACGGGAGCCTCCCGCAACGAAACGACCTGGTCGGTTGAAAAGCCCTTCGCCGTTCTCGTCGCCTCAGAAAAGAACGCCGACAAGGCTCGCAAGACTGCCTCTCAGTACTACGCCCAGCTCGCTGGCAAAGATGTTTCCCACAAGGAAATCACCCTCTCAGGAGAACGCACGGAAGCAGTCACCGGCACCACGAAGTTCAACCCCGCCAACGGTTCCCTGCTGACGGAAGCTCGCGAGTTCAACCTGATGTTCAAGACGAAGATCGGAGCCACCTCCGACGATTCCGATCCGTCCTCCACCGGATGGCTCCGCCCGGAAACCGCCCAGTCGATCTTCTGCCAGTACAAGAACATCCTCGACAGCTCACGCGTCAAGATCCCCTTCGGTATCGCCCAGATCGGCAAGGCATTCCGCAACGAAATCAACCCGCGCAACTTCACCTTCCGTTCCCGCGAATTTGAACAGATGGAAATCGAATACTTCTGCCGCGAAGAAGACGGCCTGAAGCTCACCGACGAATGGCTGGAACGCCGCCTCTGCTTCTACGACGAAATCGGCATCCCGCGCGAACACATCCACATCCTCGATGTCCCCGCAGAAGAGCGCGCCTTCTACTCCAAGAAGACTTACGACCTCGAATACGAATTCCCCTTCGGCATTCAGGAACTGGAAGGTATTGCCTACCGCACCTGCTACGACCTCACACGCCACCAGGAAGGCTCCGGCAAAACGCTGGAATACTTCGACGAAGACACCAAGGAGCGCTTCATTCCTCACGTCGTCGAACCCTCCTCCGGCTGTGACCGCACCATCCTGGCTATCATCTGCGAAGCCTTCGAAGAAGAAGAACTCGTCGATGACAAAGGCAAGCAGGACATCCGCACCGTCATGCACTTCCACCCCCGCATGGCCCCCATCAAGGCCGCCATCTTCCCGCTTCTCAAGAAGAACGAAGCCCAGGTGCGCATCGCCCGCGATATCGAAAAGAGCCTCAAACCCTGGATGAACGTCTTCTACGATGAAACCGGAGCCGTCGGCCGCCGCTACCGCCGCCAGGACGAAGTCGGCACCCCGTTCTGCATCACCGTGGACTTTGAAACGCTCGGCGAAAACGACGCATCCCTCCAAGGCACCGTCACCATCCGCCACCGCGACTCCATGGAGCAGGAACGCGTCGCCATCGACGACCTCCTCCACTGGCTCATCAAGAGAATCCACTAAAACGGACTCTCCCAACCCATCATTTACCATCCCGCAAGCTCTCCGGTTTTCTCAAAGCCGGGGAGCTTTGTGTTTTATTCCACATAACGGTAGTACATGGACAAGACAAGCGTCCAGAACGCGTGTGTCAATGCAGGCATATCATCGCCAAAGGAGACCAGCTCCACACCTTGGGAAGATTTACTCTTCTTCGTCTGCCTAATGACGTTGTTCATCACCCGGCGCTCAAAGCCCAGCCATTGGGCTCCACCCTGTAGTCGGGCAATCTGGCCGTGATAGTAGTTCACATACGCATTCGGGGGAATCGAGTGGTAATCATGTTTGTTGACGTCCACCTCGGGTGGAGTCGCCACCAGCTTTCTCATGAGATTTTCCTCTGCTGGGGCATATTTCATCCCCAAAAGCTTTCCGCTGTAAGCTCCGACGAAGGGGATACTGCAATTCGTCGTCCGCTCCTGAGACCGGTAATGGAAGGTGCCTGGTTTCGGCATCCAGCAGGAACGCACATACTCGGCGGCTTTCTCCATCGCTCCATCATACCCCGCCGGATTGATCCCTGCCCGCCGGATAGCGCACAGAGCCTGGATATTCCAGCAGGCTATGGAAATGTCTCCGGGCGTCATACCATATTGGTAATCCCAAGAACCTTCAGGGTTCTGGTGTTTGAGAATGTACTCGGCAAATTGCTGCATAATCTCCTCCCTCAATGGGAATTCCTCCCCCTTTTCACGGCTGAGTCCATACGATTCCGCCAAAGCATAAACCGCCATCGCATATTCGTAGCCCGGCAAATACACGCCTTTATCGCGCCCGGGATTCATACAGGCCGTCGCCAAGTAGGCGATAGCCTTGGCAACGGATGGGCCAAATTCCTGAGACGAGACGGTCTCGCAATGTGCCGAAAACGCCAACAAACAAACCGCCGTTGTCCCGACCGGGAAGGCTGAATTGACAACAGATGAGCCTGCTTCTCCCCAAGCTCCAGACGCTCCCTGCTTTTCTTTGAGCCACCGCAACATCCCGACAACCGACTTCTCCACCACCTCCGGATTGCCGCCCCCTTCGCGAATACGAGCCATGCGGTTTGCTAGAGAACAGCGGTTCTCGACGATCGACGTAATCCCACCGCCAGCCATTCCGCCGGATGATCCCCCACCCACAGAGGAGCCAAACATCAAATCATCTCCTCCAACCATGTCGGAGCTGTCCACCGTCACCTGGGGCACGGAAATATCCAGCGTAGCATCCACCGTCACCACTGGGGCTGGTGACAGATCGGGCAACGTGGCAATTTCCTCCTGCGCTGCATGATTAGCTCGCGTTGCCGCTGCCTCTGGAGCAGGCATGTCGCTATCCTCTGGCACCGAATAAACGGTGATCTCCACGGGGGGCAAAGGCATAGGCAGAATCTTCACCAGCGAGAAAATCAGCAGAAGCCCTCCCAGCATCCCCGCCGTCACATACAGCGTCGCCCTCCGACGTTTCCGAATACTCACTGCATTTTCCCCCGGGGGGGTCACCATACGCTCCACCGGGCGGGCGGAGGGTTTCAGATTCTTATGAGGGAGAGCAGACGAAGGCTTTTTTCGCGAACGCGGAGCAATTTTTTCACCCCGGGCATTTTTGACGCCGGAGAAAGAACGACCAGTACGACCGACCGTTGCACCGATTTTGCCAGGAAGTAACGATGCCTGGGTAGTCGACTGATCCACATGTCGCTCCCGAGAGGGCTGTGAGGGAGGGGCTTCCACCTTCTCCTCCGCAGAGGCATCCCCGCCAATCACTGCGCCACGTTCATCCAGAAACACCGTTCGGCACGTACCATCCGCCTCATAACGGCAAACCACCATGGCATAGCCGTGGGCATTCCGACACCGTTTACCATCCAGCCCATAGCACACCTGCCTGTCCAGCCTCCCGTCTGCGAGATACGAAAACCTCATGCAGTAATACCCGCTTTCCCCCAAAGCTGGCTGACCAGAGGAAAGCACGTACTTCCTTTCCTCCACCTCACCACGGGCATTCCGCTTCACAATGCGGATGCGCCCATCGCTCAAATATTCTTCGCGGCGGGTTTCCTTCCCATCCGCATCGTAGGAAAAAGCTCTTTTGAGGATTCCTTCTCCATCGACACAGGGCAAGCCCTCCGTGTTGTAATACGACACCGCGGACACACGCCCTGTGGAATCGTACTGATAGGCAGCCTTGTGCCAACGCTCCGGCCCGTCAACCGGCTTCCCCATGGAATTACAGTAGAACTCAGCGGAAACTCTGCCGCTGGCATCGTACATTTTTCGTTGGTCCGGGGTATCCATAGGAATTGATCCTCCCGGATACCGGCAGGGCGAACTCCTTTCTACCACATTTCCGTACTTTCACAATCCCATTACATCAGGAAAATGCAGACTGACCTCCATCGTCGTAGGGAACCTCAATCAAGAGGATATCCGACGGAACCAGTGCGGAAATTTCCACAAGGGATGTTTCGTGAATCCCCACCCCGTCGCGGGAATGAAGCACTACATCGCCAATTTCTACCTCGCCCTTGACGACAAACACATAAACGCCCGCTCCCTTCCCCTTCAACGGGTAAGAAGCCACCACTCCTTCATCAAGCTCTCCCCACGAAAACCAGGCTTGCTGGTGCAAGTGAATCGGCGATCCCGGTGCAATGAATGTCGAAATCTCATTCCTCTGAAGCAACGGTCTAATATCGTAATCAGCGTAACGGGGGGTAATGTTCAGCGTATCGGGAATCACCCAAATCTGGAGGAACTTCAGGCTTTCATCAGGATCGGCATTGTATTCACTATGGAAAATACCCGTCCCCGCACTCATGATCTGGATTTCGCCGGGCTGAATCGTATGGCTGTTCTGCAGGCTGTCGCCATGGCGCAGCTTCCCCTTGAGGGGAATCGATACCACCTCCATATTCCTGTGAGGATGCCGATCAAATCCCCTGCCCGGCGCAACCGTATCATCATTCAGCACCCGAAGGGCACCGAAGCACATACGCATCGGGTTATCGTAGTCGGCGAAACTGAATGTATGCCAAGTGTCAAGCCAACCATGGTTGGCATGCCCGCGTGTCTCTGCACGATCAAGAATCATTTTCATAAACTGGCTTTCGTTCGGATAGATATTAGACACTCCATCCGCCGTAAAAGTTCATTTCCATATACTTGATTTCCCGTAAATCACTTAAACATAGCAAGATAAAATATTTTTGAAAAAAATTGACAAATTCCAATTTCGGGTTCACTGTTTTATCATATAAACCATGAAACCTTGTGTCCTATTCCCTCTGCTATTGTTGACTTTTCATGTAGCCTTTGCTCTTGATCTCTCGACATGTCCTGTCCGATTCGTTACGGGAATGCTACACGCTGCCGATGGGAAAATATGGGTTGCCGGAGAGGCTGCAGGCCCTGCGTATCTGGATATCCGACAGGCTGAAAATGGGTGGAAGTCTGTAGGGTATGAAAAAGGATTTCCTACCAACGCCAATTGCTACGCTCTGGCAGAAGATAAACAAGGGCGCATTTGGGTGGGTACAGATCATAGCGGAGTTGCTATCTTCAACGGTCTGGAATGGAAGGTATATGGAGTGCAAGAAGCCCTCCCCGGAGAAAGAGTCTTTTCCATTGCAGTATCCCCACTGAATGGAGATGTTGCCATAGCTACATCAGGAGGGATCGCCATTTATCAACCGGAAAAAGATAAATGGCTCTCTATAACTCGGACAAACGGGCTGCCAGAAGATCAAGCCTACTCCGTACATTTTGACAATCAAGGAACTCTATGGGCCGGTTTTTCCTGTTACGGGATTGGCATGGCTCCATTAGATAAAAATTACAAAACATGGAAGCATATCCATACAAATTGGTACTGGGATAAAGAACAGCATACCCCTCAACCTAAAGAACAGGCAGGAGAAGGCCTGCCCTCCAATCAGATCAACATCATCTCGTCGTTGCAGGATGGTAGTATCTGGGCTGGTACAGTTGCCGGACTCGGTTACAAACTCAAAAATTCTCACTGGCGTTTCTGTCGAGGTAAAGACTTCAAAGACAAAAATGCTGGACTTTATCAGGTAAATGCTACCGCCAACCGAACCAATACAAGTTACCCAAGAATCTTATTGCCTGAAGATTTCATCACTTCTCTCGTCCCAGCGGGGAAAAAACTTTTAATAGGCTTCAGACAACAAGGAGCGTGCCTTCTCGATCCCGCCAATTGGACAATTGAAAAAAGCTATCACATCCAAAATTCGGCTTCGCCAACTAAATGGATTAACGGTTTCTTGCAAATGCCAGACGGATCCCTGTGGGCTGGCACTTTTGGAGGTGGGATTGTCTGTCTCGACAAACAAGCTCCGTGTTCACTAAAACAGAACCAAAAAAATCTTCTCCCCTCCTTGGAAAATCCATGTTTTCCATCGGTAGCCAGCCCCTCATCCGACCAGGAATTAACAGCAACATACCTTGCTTTTATCAAGAAGGAGGAAAAAGAGATTCAAAATTCTGATGCCGTCTTTTTCGGAGAGGACTGGAGTACCCGAGGAGACTGGTGCCTGCGCCACGGAAAAGATTACGTCCTATTGTGCGGAGCCAATGCACCATTGGACAATGTCCAATATCTCAACTCAATCATGTCGATGAACTATATATGCTACGGTACCATCGGCCCCAATCAGAAAAATGATGGACTGAGGCATTGGGTCGAAACCATTAATGACAAAAATAACAGAAACGTTCTCATAAGCCCCGATTTCAACATCCGTACCGAATCAGAATGGGATGACCACGGCGAAGCATACCCACAATCTTTTGACGGACCCGATGTATGGATTGCTGTAACTATTCCTCCGGGAAAGCACATGCTGAGCATATATTTTTATAACCCGAATGGTCGGAAGCAACTCAATAACTCCTTAAGGGATTATCTGGTCGAAATAAGGAAAATACGTCCCAACATGCAGGATCTGAAAGAATTCAGCACCGTGAAAGAAGATTACGAGCATACCAGTAAAGCACGAGCCGAACATGCAGGCAACCATCTTTCTTCCCCTGTTTTGGCAAGAACGAGAGTCAATTATTTTTCCGGATCAGGAGTCTATAAATCCTTCCTCGTATCCGGACCTGGTAATTATTATGTCCGTGTAGCTCGTAACCATTCATTCAATACTATCGTCAATGGGATCTTTATCTCATGCCTGGCCTATCCGGATCGGAACAAATGGAATACAACAACTTCTTCCGGAAGAAATTATAATTTTTCTCTTTTGAAAGACTTTCTTGATGCTCCATACCCATACAACTTCTCCTGGATTTCAAATCCTTCTCCGTTTTTATCCAAAGAATATATGCCAGTTTCTGTCAATATCAGAACCATTGCCGCATATCGTCAATACATGATTGACTGCCTGCAATCGTTATCAAATAAAAAAGAACAAACAGCAACAGACCGAGAATTGATTTCCCATATCAAATGGTGTTTGAATCTCTACGAAAAGGAAAATGAAAAGAAATTCGACGATTATTTAATGGATCTCTGGAACATACGTCAAGAACATTACCCCTGCTTCAGATCGGTAGAATGGGCCAAGTATAGTCCCAATGTCATTCCATTTTCAATAAATGAAGTTGAAACAATGGCAAAAATGAAAGTAGATTGGAAACAATACTTACCAGGACACAAACCTCAAATTCCAATCGATGAAATGAAAAGAAAAATTCATCTTTTTGCAACAGAAAAAAAATAATATGTTCAAAAAAACATCTACAATCGCATTACTATCATTATTATCTTCCGGATTATTAGCATCTGCCAATATAAATCACATTGGATTCTCGGTCATTCATGAATTTAAACTTTTAGCTGACACCAATATTGATAACACAGAGCGAGGTTATTGTATTCCAGACTATGGAAATGTACCTGAATTATCCAGTGCTGGTTTTTCTGTAAAATTTACTCGAGACCCTGTTCCTGCTCAAGAATGGAAAATCATTGAAAGCCCAAAATACTATTGGGGTATTGAAGGCTCTACTCCAGACACAAGTAATTTTGTCGTCCAAAATTCTGCTCCATTATATAATTTAGCTAGAACAACTGTTTCACGAGTTCTTCACCCAAGTAGTAACAACAACAATGCTTCATTAAAATGTACTGTTTTATATATAGCTCAGAAAAATGAGACACTCCAGCGCGATAACTCTCCTGTTGATCATTCAGTTTCTATTTGGTATGATGTCAAAAACAAATAGAATAAATTATAAAAACGCGCGAATCAGATACTCTATTGCTCAGGCAGGGAACATCTGATTTCGTATTGGGGGTGAGAAAAGTCGTAGTGGTTGGTAAACAACTCCGTCTCCATCACGACACGGTCGTAATCCTGCGCAAACAAATCCGGATAAAGTTCCCGCGCATGACCAATGTCATTGACCATCGTCCTCGTACACGCGTAGGAAGCTGCGGGCAGCCTGAGGATATCTCCGGGGAGTTCATCGGGATCACCGTTGTTCTCAACAGCTATGTACAAAAGCCTCTCCTCTCCACCACCACGTTGCAGCATCATCAAGCCACCTTCGACACACATCCCCAGTCCCAGATGAATAATTTCGTCAATCCCCTTCGTAAATTTCAAATGGTACTCTGAGCTGCGCAAAGCCCCCTTGCAGGGCACCGTCCAGAACAACATATCCGGAAAGTCAACCTTGAGAGGACCATTGTGGAATCGGTAATTCTCCGCATACTGGATGTGTTCCCGTATCTCGTCAAGCATGCGGAGACGGGCATTGATCGCCTTGATCTTCTCATCGGCCAGCATCGTCCCATACGTAATTAACTTCCCGATGCGAATATTCTTCCTGTCTTCCGTCATGAATTCCGGGAAACGATTCAACGGAATATCCAATTCCACGCAGAGCTGAATGGCTTGCACAAGAGGAATTTGAGAATAATCGTAGTATCGGTAGCCCGTCTCGGAATCAATATACGCCGGGGTCAGAATCCCGATGCGGTCGTAATAGCGAAGCGATTTGACGTGTACCCCCGTCTGCTGGGACACGTTTCCAATCGTCAGTAGTTGCCGTTTGTCCATTGCATTGTCTGTGGAATGATTGTTATACGTGCGAACGAGACAAGATTCAGAAATAATCTTAATATAAAAAGACTATACAATTGATCAGCAATCAGCTGAATTGTTTGTCACACAAAATTCACTGGCATATTTTTCCTTTCCTATTGACTCTCCCATAGTGGGATAGTTTATAGCTTGTCCACTAATCTGGACACCAGCGGAATCGGATGCATGACACAAGCATCCCGCGCATCCTCTGGTTGCTCCCCAACACGTTTCTCCGAATGAAAATTGCAACCATCCTCACCGTCTTTCTTGCCCTTGGGGTTACACTGACTTCCTGCGAACAAAAAGAACAGGCTCCTCCCTCCATGCCGACGCCTCAAGTACCCATCATCATCGTCCAGGCAGCACAAGAGCCCGTCACCACCAACCTTCCGGGACGCATGGAAGCCTTCCTGCAAGCCGAAGTCCGAGCCCGTGTGACAGGTATCATTCAAGATCGTTGCTATCAGGAAGGTCAGAACGTCAAGGAAGGCGATCTCCTTTTCAAAATCGATCCTGCCCCGCTTGAAGCTACTGTGGCCGGATGCGAAGCCTCGCTCGACCGCGCTAAAGCCATCCTCACCGATGCCCAGGACAAGGTAGAACGCTACTCAGCCCTGGTCACCAAGGGAGCCGTCAGCGGACGAGAACAAACCCTCGCCCTTGCCGAACAGGCCAAATCCAAGGCTGACTACGATGCCGCCGTCGCCGCCCTCGAACAGGCCAAACTCGACCTTGGGTACGCCCAAGTCACCGCCCCGATCAATGGCCGAGTCCGCCGAGCCCTCGTCACCAAGGGAGCCCTGGCCAACAAAAACGAGTTCACCCATCTGACCACTGTCGAACAAATCGACCCCATCTACGTCCGCTTCAGCCAACCCTCCACCCAGCACAGCAAACTGCGCCGCGCCGTACTGTCAGGGGAGTGGGAAGGCATCCCGCTCGACCAGATCAAGGTCAAAATCCAGCTTCCCAATGGAGACGAATACCCTCTTCCCGGCAAGATCCTCTTCAGCGACATGGCGGTTGATCCCAATACGGATACCATCGAAATGCGCGCCTTGTTCCCCAACCCCGACCAAGAACTCCTGCCCGGTGCCTACGTACGCGTCGTCTTTGACAAAGCCGTTCGCAAAAACGTCTTCACCATCCCACGCGATGCCCTCATGCGCACAGCTCAGGGAGCCTTCGTGTACGTCCTCAGCAAGGATAACACGCTTGAAATGCGCCCCGTCACGGCTGACACTCTGAAGGAAAAATTCTGGCTCGTCACCGCTGGTCTCAACAACGGTGACCGCGTCGTCACCGGCAACACGAGCCGCCTGCAACCCGGAATGCCCGTCATCCCACACGAAGCCACGGCAGCTCCTGCCGATGCCGCCCAGCAACAAAAGCCGGGCTCTCATTAAACGAACCTTT
The DNA here is from genome assembly GCA_964448375.1 of uncultured Akkermansia sp. Classification (GTDB taxonomy): domain Bacteria; phylum Verrucomicrobiota; class Verrucomicrobiia; order Verrucomicrobiales; family Akkermansiaceae; genus Akkermansia. The sequence goes on along the minus strand of CAYVAI010000006.1, from coordinate 132,160 downwards.
TCCCCTTCCGGCTTATGCCTGACTTTTTCATCCACCGCCCCATTTTCGCCTGGGTTGTCGCCCTCCTGATCTCGCTGGTCGGGATACTGGCCATCCCGATGCTACCCGTTGCCCAATACCCGGACATCGCGCCACCCGTCATCAACATCCGTACCACCTACCCGGGTGCATCCGCCCAGGTCACGGAAGAAGCCGTCACCGCCGTCATCGAACGTGAAATCAACGGTGCCCCCGGCCTTCTCTACATGACGGCGACCAGCGACTCCAACGGCATGGTCAACATCGCCGTGACCTTCAAGCAGGGCACCGACCCCGACATCGCCGCCGTCGAAGTCCAGAACCGCCTCAAAATCGTCGAAGCCCGACTGCCGGAATCCGTCCGTCGAGAAGGGGTTTTTGTCGAAAAATCCTCAAACAACATTCAGGCTGTCATCTCCCTCTCCTCCTCGGGATCACTCAATGGAACCGAGCTGGGGGAACTGGCTTCCTCCCGCGTCATCCCGGAACTCAAACGCGTCAAAGGCGTAGGCCGCGTGGAACAATTCGGAGCCGAAACCTCGATGCGCATCTGGCCCGACCCCGAAAAGTTGGAAGCCCTGAAGCTGACGCCCACCGACATCGTCACCGCCGTTGCCTCCCAGAGCGACCGTATCATCATCGGTGACATCGGCGGGGCCGCCGCGCCTCAGAATGCCCCGATCAACGCCAGCGTTGTCGCGGAAGAAGCCATCAATACGCCCGAGCAATTTGAAAACATTGCTCTGCGCACGCTTGAAGACGGCTCATCAGTCAAACTCAAAGATGTCGCCCGCGTGGAGCTGGGGGCCAACAACTACTCCTTCTTCTCCCGATGCAACGGGAGGGAATCCTCCGGCATGGCTATCAAGATGGCTCCCGGCTCCAACGCAGTGGAAACCATGGGGCTCCTTCAGGACAAGATGAATGAATTGTCCAAAATGTTCCCGCCGGGCGTCACCTACGAAATCCCCTACGAAACCACCCACTTCGTGAATATCTCCATCAAGAAGGTAATCACGACTCTGTTGGAAGCCATCATCCTGGTCTTCCTCGTCATGTACCTCTTCCTTCAGAACTTCCGGGCCACCCTGATTCCGACCCTCGTCGTCCCGGTAGCCCTGTTCGGCACCTTCGCCGTCATGTGGGTCTCCGGTTTCTCCGTCAACATGCTCACCATGTTCGGCATGGTACTCAGTATCGGTATTCTGGTGGACGACGCCATCGTCGTTGTGGAAAACGTGGAGCGTATCATGATGGAAGAAGGCTTGGACGCGACGCGAGCCACCGTCAAAGCCATGAAGCAAATCGGTGGAGCCATCGTCGGCATCACCGCCGTGCTCATCTCCGTCTTCATCCCCATGGCCTTCTTCAGCGGTGCCGTCGGTAACATTTACCGCCAGTTCTCCCTGACGCTCATCGTCTCAATTGCCTTCTCGGCCTTCCTCGCCCTGACTCTGACGCCGGCACTCTGCGCCAGCCTGCTGAAGCCCTCCTCGGTGGAGCACCAGGACAAAAAGGGATTCTTCGGCTGGTTCAACAGGACGGTCAATCGCACGACAAACAGCTACGGCAAATCCGTTGGAGGCATCATCAAACGCCCCGTCCGCTCGCTCATTCTCTACCTGCTCATCATCGCCAGTGCCGGTTACCTGTACATCAGCCGCCCCACCGCGTTCCTGCCTGAAGAAGACCAGGGCAATTTCGTCGCCCTCGTCACCCTGCCCTCCGGCACCCTGCAGGAAGAAACCAGCACGCGCATCCGCGATCTGGAAAACTACCTCCTCGAGAACGAACCCGTCAAATACACCTACGCCGTCGGTGGCTTCAGCTTCTTCGGCTCGGGCACCAACGTCGGCATCCTCTTCGTCGGCCTGAAGGACTGGGAAGAACGAACCGCCCCCGGCCAATCCGTCCAGGACATCCTCGGACGCGTCAACGGCAGGTTCTTCGGTGATCCGCAAATGCAGGTCATGGCTCTCAACATGCCAGCAATTCCAGAACTCGGCAACAGCGCCGGATTCGACTTCCGATTGCAGGACAAGGGAGGCCTCGGCTATGACCGCCTCGTCGAAGCCCGCAACGAACTCCTCGGCAAAGCCAACTCCGGCAACCCCAACCTGACTGCCGTGTACTTCGCCGGTCAGCCCGACACCCAGCGGCTCCACGTTTCCATCGACCGGGAAAAAGCCTTCTCCATGGGCGTTCCCATCTCGGAAATCAGCAACTCGCTGGCCGTCATGTTCGGCTCCAGCTACGTCGGAGACTTCATGCTCGGCGACCAGGTGCGCCGCATCATCATCCAGTCCGACTCCAAAAGCCGACTCGGTGGCGACGACATCGAGGATTTGCACGTCCGCAACTCGGCAGGCAACCTCCTGCCGCTGTCCTCCTTCGTCGATCTCAAATGGACGGCAGGGCCTCCTCAGCTGGATCGCTACAACAACTACCCCTCATTCACCATCAACGGCTCGGCACCTCCCGGCAAGAGCAGTGGCGATGCCATGAAAGCCATGGAAGAAATCGCCTCCACCCTGCCCCAGGGTATCGGCTTTGAATGGACCGGGCAATCCTACGAAGAACAACAGGCAGGTTCCCAGGCCACCATCCTCTTCCTGCTCTCCATCCTCATCGTCTTCCTCGTGCTCGCCGCCCTGTATGAAAGCTGGTCCATCCCCTTCGCCGTCATTCTGGTCGTCCCCCTCGGCCTCGTCGGCGCCTTGCTGGCCGTTTACCTGCGCGACCTGCCCAATGACATCTACTTCAAGGTTGGCCTCATCACCACCATCGGCCTATCCGCCAAAAACGCCATCCTCATCGTCGAAGTCGCCAAAGACCTCTACCGCGATGGCATGGACGTCATGCAGGCCACCATCACCGCCGCCAAACTCCGTCTCCGCCCCATCCTGATGACATCCCTCGCCTTCGGAGCGGGCGTCATCCCGCTGGCACTCGCCAACGGCGCTGGAGCAGGAGCCCAGAAGGCAGTCGGCACAGGCGTACTCGGCGGCATCATCACCGCCACTGTCCTCGCCATCTTCCTCGTTCCTCTCTTCTTCCGCCTCACCGCAGGCAAGCGCAAGAAGATCGAGGAATAAGCCCGGAGTCAAAGAACAGGATTCTCCACACCATCGAGCCTCACCCAGGAATATCCTCCGGGTGAGGCTCTTTTCATCCCTTGATTGTTCCAGCCTCTTTTCCAGAACGGAGGCTCACACTATTATCACTGAGACTTCTCCGTAGCTAAAGTTGTCCGTCGAGGGTCTGGTAAATACAAACAGTCCAATGTTCCAGACGAGGTATAATCGCCATTTTCCCTGTTCCTAAGAAATTGGCTGTAGTTCCATAATTTTTTGATACGAGTACTTCTAGCATCGTACAAGGATATCACGCATCCACCCCGTGAATCCTTCAGGGGGAAACTGAGTTCATCACTGTAACCATGGTAGAGAGTAGGGCTATATCCTGCGGCTTTCAGCTGGGCTTCCAGAACAGAAAAATCTTTCATGCTCACCCCGGACTCAAGACAAATCGGCTGTTCACCGTATTGATCGATAATTTGCTCCATATCCTGACGATTCAGAGAAATATACTTCCATGGAGGTACATAATTTCGCCCTTCTTCGACGATTGCCCCAAAGATCGCCCTTCTTCGGGTTTCCGGATTCTCATGCACATCGTTTCGATTCTTCGCAAGATACGCATAGCGAATCAAATCCGAGGGCCAATCCCTCCTGTCAGAAGAAATATCTCCATGCTCATGAGGTGCCGCCTTTCTGCCATCTCTGGGCAAGAAACAATAGGAAACTCCAATCGAAGAATATTCCGTTTTCTTTTCCCGACAATCCCTGTACTGGGCATAATTCCTTAATTCTCTGACTTGCAATATTTTACCATCCTTTACAAGAATAATATACCCGCCTGGAGAATAACTGCACGGCACACTAAAGCCCTCCAAATCTTCATCTGGATATGATAAATCATAGGCTCCTTTCTCCGGCGCATAGCCAGCCTGCTCAAGTTTCCGAACATAGTCCCCGGTATCAATCGGTTCCCCCGTTGACAGTTCGAAAGGAGGGAACCCATATTGTTGGGTAATCCTTTCCGCATCGGCACGAGATAGCCAATGCCGAATAGCCACATGAGGTGGACTGTAATTTCCCCGCAAGCGAAGAACAAACTTGTTTTCCTTGGCGGCTTGTACATCTTCCCACTTTTCCTTGATTGAATTGCATGTCTCGACAAACTCGTCGATCCGTATCCCCAGCCGCTTGTCCCAGGTAAAGGGATTCTCTCCAAAATCAGTTGCCAGCCTTATCTGGTAAGCCGTCCAATCCCCACACCCATCCTGCCCAGAAACATCATCGGATATCTCCACATAAATCGCCCCACCCAAAAGGAAAATAGCACATCCTGCCAGCATCCATGGAATCCATTTCTTCATATCTCTGCCCCAAGAATAGATGAGCCAAACTTGAAAAGCCCGCTTTTAAATCACCGGGCTTTTCAAATAAGTAGCATCCTCACAGGTTCTCTGCCCTGTAACAGCGTTCATGGAAGACAAAACAACACGATCCCCGTGAGCAACTTGCGAAAGGGGATCGTGTGTGGCATTCAACATGACATTGACTGCAATCCCTGAATCAACGGAATAAAAATCGCGTTTACTTCCAGGAATACTGGACGGGGAGGTTGCGGGAGGAATTGCCGATGGAAACTTTGTATTCTCCGGGCATGATATCCCAGGCGTTTTTGTCTTCGTTCCAGTACTTTTTTGCTTCATCAGTCAGTTGAAAACTCACTGTTTGCGATTGGCCGGGCTTGAGCATCACTTTTTTGAAGCCAACAAGTTCTCGAATGGGCATGGGAATAGCTGAAGACTCCGGTTTGGAGATATAGCACTGAACAGTTTCCGCACCTTCTCGATCACCCGTGTTCGTCAGGTTGACGGAGAATGTCCCAGCCTCGGGATTGGTTGCCGCAAGTTCTATGGAAAACGTCGTGTACGACAAGCCATAGCCGAAGGGAAATCGTGGTTCTATGCCAGCCTTGTCGAAGTGCCGATAGCCCACCCAGATGTAATCGGAATAAAATTCTGTCCTGTACTTCCCATCCGCTGTCAACACGCCGGGGTAGGAACGTGAACCCGTTGAATGGCCCAGCCAGTCCGTCAACTTCTTCCCAAAGGTTACGGGTAACTTGCCAGAGGGATTCACCTCGCCGAACAAGACACGGGCAACGGCATTGCCAGCTTCCTGACCGCCATACCAAGATTCCACGATGGCCGGGGCAACATCCCCCCATCCTTCCATGCTGACAGGGCCGCCCGTCGTCAGCACAACGACTGTTTTAGGATTGGCTGCAAGAACCTTGCGAATCAGATCAGCCTGCGGTCCCTTGAGTTCCATATCCGGCTTATCGGCATTTTTATTGACGGCATTCCATGAAAAATTCTCCTTGTCATAGCTGTGGTCGGTACCGCCGAAGAACAAGACCACATCCGCCTGTCTGGCCGCTTCCTCCGGATCTATTTCCGACAAATCCGGTACGGATTTCACACGCGGTTCTTCAAAGCGAAAGCCAGGCGCATACAGAACATTCTCCTTCCCCAGACGATCGACGAGAGCCTTCAACGGGGTGATCTCATACTTGCCTCCATGAGCTCCCGAACCACCGCGGTTCCCGTGATCCGACTTGTCAGCCAGCGTATGATACTGGTCTGCGTTCGGGCCAATCACGGCCACTTTGTTAACCTTGGAGCGATCCAGTGGAAGAAAATTCTTCTCATTCTTCAGCAGGACGATGGAAGCCTCCGCCGCCTTCATGCTGATGACCGCATGTTCAGCAGTGCCCAGGCACCCCTTTTCCACGCGATCAAATGCTCCGACGCGGAATAGAAAACGCAAATTCCTGCGAATAGCAGCATCGACATCGCTCTGGGCAATTTTGCCAGCCGCAATGTCTTCAACCAGCTTTTTGTCCTTTCCGGCATTCTTGGCCGAGGGCATTTCCAGAGTACAGCCTCCGGGCAAAGCCTTTTCACTGCTGTGCCAGGCACCCCAATCGGAAATCAAAGCTCCGTCCCAGTTAAACTCTCGGTACAGAATGTCGTTCAGCTTTCTGTTGTGCGCACAGAATTGTCCCCGAATCATGTTGTAGGCGGGCATAATCGACCAGGGAGTCGCATCCTTGACGACAATCTCGAATGGGCGGGCGTAAATTTCGCGAAGCGCCCGATCGCCCAAATCCACATCCACCAGATCTCGAGCCCATTCCTGGTCATTCAAAAGCCAGTGCTTCACACAGGCAGCCACTCCCCTGGACTGGACGCCTCGGACAAATCCGGAGGCCATCCTGCCCGACAAATAGGGGTCCTCCCCATAGTACTCAAAAGTTCTTGCCCCAAGCGGTGTACGCATGATGTTGACTCCAGGGCCCAGAATAATCCGGGAATTGACGGCTTTGCATTCCTCTGCAATAGCCTGGCCCAATTGTTCCTGCAAAGCCGGATCCCACGTGGCAGCCTGAGCAAGGCCGGCAGGGAAGGCCGTCGCCTGAGCCTTGTCATTGTTCCCCATACGCACACCCTGTGGACCATCCGTAAAAGCGCATTCTGCCAAGCCAATTCGCGGCATTTTGCCGTAGGAGAACGAACTGGCTCCGTGCAACAACTCGGCTTTTTCCTCCGGTGTCAGCCTCCTCATCAAGTCGTCCACACGTTTTTCCATATCGAGCGACGAATCGCGGTAAGGAGCCTGAAGGAGCGACTTGTCCGTAGGCTCATCCACACGCTGCCCCGAAGTAGCACTGACGCCCTCGGCAAAATTTTGCTGGGAAAAACCATTGCCAGCTAAAAAACAGGCTGACAACACACATATATTAATCGTTGTATTTTTCATGAAATAAGAGAAATAATTTTAAATTCTATTAAGAACAAAATAATCCTTTTTTTTAATGTACGGATTCCATTCGTTTTTCTTTCACTATTCCAACTTCACATTCAAAAAAAATGGCTATCCCGGCACAAATCAGGATAGCCACCAAATCATTGAAAATTGCGCTTACTTCCAGGAATACTGGACGGGGAGATTGCGGGATGAATTACCGATGGAAACTTTGTATTCTCCGGGCATGATGTCCCAAGCATTTTTCGCTTCACTCCAGTACTTCTTCTCGTCGTCCGTCAATTTGAAGGTGACGACTTCCGACTGTCCGGGCTTGAGGTTTACTTTCTTGAAGCCAGCGAGTTCGCGAACGGGCATCGGTACATCTTTCGCTTCCGGCTTGGAGATGTAGCACTGCACGGTTTCCGCGCCTTCGTGGTCGCCGGTGTTGGTCAACTTCACGGAGAATTCGCCAGCTTCGGGCTTGGAGCCAGAGGCTTCCATGGAGAATGTCGTGTACGAAAGGCCGAAACCGAAGGGGAAGCGGGGTTCTATGCCAGCCTTGTCGAAGTGCCGATAGCCTACCCAGATGTCATCAGAGTAGTATTGCGTCGGGTTATCCTTGTTGATACGGACATCTCCAGGATAGGAAAGGAAGCCTTCCGAATGGCTCTTCCAGTCGTTCAGACGCTTGCCAAAGGTGCAGGGAAGTTTGCCGGAGGGGTTCACCTTGCCCGTAACCACTTCGGCCAGAGCCGTACCAGCATCCATGCCTCCGTACCATAATTCCAGCAAGGCGGGCACGCGGTCGATCCATTCCTCGACCTGAACGGGGGCACCGTTCACGAGGGCAACCACCGTTTTCGGGTTGGCAGCCAGCACTTTGTCGAGCAAGCCGACCTGATCGCCCTTGAGGTTCAAATCGGGTTTATCACCGCCATTCAACACGCCCCAGCCCGCACATTCGCGGTCGTAGGTGTGGTCGGTACCACCGACGAAGATGACGACGTCAGCCTGCTTCGCGGCCTCGACGGGGTCCCATTCCTTCATGTCGGGGAAACTCTTTTTCCTGGGATCTTCAAAACGGAATCCCGGTGCGAAAAGGACGCGATCCTTGCCAAACATTTCGACAATGCCGGCAAGCGGCGTCTTTTCGTAGGGGGGGCGTCCGGCAGCCGCGCCACCGCGCTGGTGAACATCGGCACCATCCACCATAGTCTGGAACTGATCGGCATTCGGTCCAATGACAGCAATCTTGCCAATCTTTTGCGGGTCAAGAGGAAGGAATTGTTTGTCGTTCTTCAGCAGCACCGTACCTTCACGCGCCACCTGGCGGGCTACTTCCTGATGTTCCGGAGCATTCAATCGTCCCTCAATCGGATCGGTAAAGGCACCAACACGCATGGCAAAGCGGATGTTTCGCTTAACTGCATCCTCGAAGTATTTCCTGTTGATCTTGCCTTCATTGACAAGCTTGACGATATTTTTATCCTTGTCAGCATTCTTGCCGCTGGGCATTTCCAGATAGCAACCACCGTTGACGGCCTCCTGATCGCCATGCCATGCGCCCCAGTCGGACACCATCGTACCGTCCCACTTCCAATCATCATAAAGGATGTAATTGAGACCCTCACGCTGATGGCTGGACCACTTTCCACGCACCTTGTTGTAGGAGCACATAATCGTCCACGGATTGGCATCACGCACAGCAATTTCAAAGGGCTTCGCGTAGATTTCTCGCAAAGCCCGTTCCGGGGCATCGGCATCCATCACCGTGCGGGCCCATTCCTGATCGTTGAGAAGCCAGTGCTTTAGCGAAGCAGAAACCCCATTGGCCTGGACGGCATTGATGAACGAAGCCGCAATCTTTCCGGCGAGGAAGGGGTCCTCACCATAATATTCGAAGCTGCGCCCGCCCAGAGGTGTGCGCATCAAATTGACGGCAGGCCCCAGAATGATACGGGAGTTGCTGGCCTTGCATTCGCTGGCAATCACCTCACCCACCTTCTTGATCAAGTCCTGGTTCCAGGTAGAAGCCTGAGCCGTTCCGCAGGGAAAATAGGTCGAACGATTGTCTCCACCGAGGCGCACTCCCAACTGGGCATCCGACATGATGAACTTTGCCAACCCGATGCGGGGTACATCTCCATACTCATAACCGCTGCACCCATGGAGCAGGGTGGCTTTTTCTTCATCCGTCAGGCGCTTGAAAAGATCATCCACCCTTTGCTCAAGGGAGAGGTTTTTATCGCGATAAGGAGCATTCACCATGGAAACATCCGTCGGCGGCTCAATCTTGCTGCGAACCAGCTCCGAACTACCGACGGCATATTGCTCCGCCAAGGCGGACGAACAGGCAGCACACAGCCCCAAGGTGGCAATTTTCATTAAATTTGTTCCATTCATAACAACATCGAAAAGGGATTATTATACGATGAATACGCTCCCCATGCGACCATTCTTTCACACGAGAAAAACTTCTCGCCTCGCAGCCAACAATACTCGATCCAAAATTACCTAACCACATGGAGAGATTAAAACATCTCCCACCTTCGCTTACCAATCAATGGAATGTTAGTACATCCCAGCCAGGGAGGCAAGCCACGAAGGCTACACCTCCTCTGATCCTCAGGGGCGATGCTCCCTGCTATCAGATTCCTTGCGGGAACTCTTGGCTCCGGCATAGTGCGCGAAATTGTTGCGTTCCGACTTGAGGACTCTGACGAGGTACTTGAATAATGCTCGGTTTCTCATACTTGGTTTTCTCCCTTGCTTATCAGCTTGATCCGCCATCCGTGATTTCATGAGCTCCACCAGGAGCCCTTTTTCACAAAGCGGCTTCACATCTTAAGACTCAGGAAGGCTGCACGGCGTTCATCGCGCCGCACAAAATGAGAATTTTTCCCCTGTTACTCCTTGATCCAGGCTTTCTGGATTTCCACCACATAGAGGTGGTGCAAAGGATTGTCCGTTGCATACCACTTTTCCAGGCAGGACTTGTCGAGGAAGCCGGATTCCTTCAAGGGCTCGGCGTACAGCTTGCGGCATTCCAGTACAAGGTCGGCACCTTCGACGGCGACATTGCCCTGCTCTGTCACCAAAGGAGACAAACCGGCAGCCGCCATCTTGTCCGTATCCCGACCAGACTTTGTGCCGCACAAACGAAGAGCCGAACGGTATTCCTCACCCATGAACGACAAGGTCAGGCACTCTTTCTTCTCGATAAATTCAAAGGTATAACGGTTCGGGCGCACAACGATGAAGGCAACGGGCTTGCCCCACATGAAACCGATGCCACCCCACGAAGCCGTCATCAGGTTAAAGGCCTCCCTGTCTCCGGCGGCAATCAGCATCCATTTGTGGCCGATCAGATCGACGGAGTTATCCGTAATGTTGATGGGGTCAATCTCTTTCATCTTCTTGTCTTCCTTTCTTTCCTTAATTTTGGTTCATTGGCATCAGGCGTAAACGGAACGTCTGATTCTTAATACAAAAAACGTCATTCCCAGACTCATCAGTCCCATGACCACAAACTGCCACGATGGGGAAATAAGCAGCATCATCGCATACTGGAACCCCACCGCCAACAAGCCCAGGAAGCAATCCACCAGGTTCCCGGCTGCAATCACATCGCCTCGCCGTCCGTTCTCCGCCCTGTCCTGCAGACAGGCATTCAACGGCACCAGATAGGCCGAAGCAAAGGCGCCCGCCACAACCAGCAACACCGGGAAAAGCCAGAACCCGGGCGACGACACGCTCAAGCCCAGGCAAGCCAGAGTCATCCCCATGCCGCCCCAGAAGGCCACCCCCATGTGGATGCCATTGCGGCAAATGTACGAAGCCACAACGCCGCCCAGCACCATCCCGCCGCTCATCCATGCCATCAGTTCAGCCCCCTGCGTACCAAAATCATCTCCTGCGCCGGACACCTCCTTGGCTAGCTGGATCGTCATCAGAATAATCGTCCCGCCGAAGAACCAGAAATATCCGATGCCAATCTCACAACGGCGCAACACCTCATGCCGCCACAAATACCCCAGTTGCTTAAAGTGTTCATAAAGCAGACTAATCGCAAAAGGGCGAGTCTCATACGGACGGTACGAAGGCAGGGTAAATGTGCCAATAGCCGTCACCACCGCCAGGATGAAGAACATGAAGCACGGGAACGAAGCGGCATACCATCCGTCATTCACCCCGTTCGGTTTAAACACACTGTCAAACACCAGGAAAAAACCATCCCCCAGCATCCGGTGCCAGATCGTATCCGTGCCCGGCTCCAACAGGTAGGAGAACCAGACAAACACCCCCAACTGACCAATCAACAGAGCCAGCACGGATGCCATCTCCACAATCCCGCTCGCAAACCCGATGCGCTTCGTCCCCACCATATCCTTGATAATCCCCTTCTTGGACGGGCTGAACACCGTCGCCTGAATCGCAAACACGCAAAACCACGCCAATGCGGCATCAAGATTGTGGTTCCTCAAACTAAAAAACATCCCCGTCAGCACCACCAGCTGCGTCACCGCCATCGCCCGGATAATGTAAGTCTTGCAGAACCTGTCCGACAACCAGCCCGCCAGTGGAGAAAACAGAATAAACGGCAACACAATAATCGCCCCCAGAGGGTACTCCAGATTGCCTTCTTCGTGGTACAGCCACACACCCAGGGGGATCAATAAGAACTGAGCCCCCTTCTCACTGAAGGAATTCTGAGCCTGAATCAACACAAGCTTCCAGAACGAGAACCAGTCGATACGCTGCGTATCCGCGGTATTTGCCTCCTGCATGCCGCGCATTGTAGCCGCCCACAAAACGGATGCCAGCATATTCAGGTAAAACGCGCTCCTGCATCTGTTAAAATAACGACATCAAGCAACACCGAAAGCGCCTGTTCTTCACGGTGAGATCGTTGCTTCCCGGCCCCCCCCCCCCCCCGCGTGACTGTTTTCGCCACGTTCATAACATCAGCCCCAGCGATACAATAGACGCCAGTTTTCCGGGGCATAGTACGATTCATATTGCCTTCATTTCACCGAGTTTGTAGCGCATCTTCGGACAGTTCCGCTTCCAAGCGACGAACTCCTTCGGCACATGAGGGATAGAACTTCTCTCCCTGCTTGTAGTATGCCAGAGCCTTGCTCTTGTCCTGTTGCAACCCTACACCGTGTTCATAAGCCTGCCCCAGAAGAAAGCAGATGACCTCGCCTCCCGACTTTGTGGCATACGTATCCAGATTCTTCGCCAGTGCCTTCAGCTGTTCGGGATCTTTTTTCGCCAATTCCGGTTGCCGGATTGCCAGAGACAACATGTGAAGACGCTTGGCAACATCAAGACTGCAGAAACTTAAATTTTCCACCTTATCCATGATGGATAGAAACACAGGCATGATATCCGTTTCATCCTCGCGTTCCATGGATTTCCCATACCAATACCATGCTTTCTCCCAATCGGGAGAGTCCAAAAAACCTTGTTCATACATGCGCCCAAGAACGACTCTGGCATACATGTTACCAGCTTCCGCCAACTCCAGAACCTTATCCTGATACACTGCCAGTATTTCCGGCGTCACATTCTCAATCGTATGCTTGATGCCTTGAACCGTAGAGCGAAGAAATGCGTCGCAACCGTTCAAAGCCACCCAATCGTCCAGGCTCTTTTTCAATTGTTGAGTGTCTTGTTCCCGGGGCAAACGGGAACCTGCTTTTGGACGCGTCGCAAGCACGAACTTCTCGAAGCTTTCATCTTTGTAATAGCAATGCATCAGCTCGCTATCCAAACTCCTGATAGAGGGCAAACGATTCAAATTCTTCACATAAGGCACATACTCCCGATCCAGCAGTGTTCTATGATACAGGAATACTTCGTCCCAATCCTGACGTGACCAGAACCCCTGAACAATCTGGCCGTAACCAAGCCAATAATCCATCCCTATGAGGCTACCATGCCGGGCAGCCTTTCGCGCGCACCGAACTCCCTCCATATATGAGCGCATCGTCTCCGTGTCCTCGACATCAATAATGCCCAGGTAGATACAAACCCGGTTCAAGTAGGAACCCCATTTTTTGGGAAACACGCCAATCAGTTTTTTTGCTCGCTCCGTCTGCTGGTAAAGTTCCTGAGACACACGCGATGATTTCAACGACAAAAGCAGGATTGCCATATTTTCCATGGCCTCGACATCTCCATCGTCAATCCGATCCCGCAAAGCCTTGATCAATATCTGTTTCTCCTTATCAGAAACCTTTGGTTCGGCCGGTGACATGATCAGAACCATCGACTGGTAGAGCAAAAAATCACCCGACTTCAGGCACTCTACAAACTCGTCATATCCAGAAAGCAAATGATAATCCAGAGGCATCGAGCCCGCCGGAAACGCTCCGAATCGCGAGCCCTTTCCCTGAGCAATACTCTCACGGATGCGTATTTTCAACTGATGGCGATTCCACTCCAGCAACTGTCTCAGGAACTTCGTGCCACGTCGCCCTGACGCCTCGGCCTTCTTCAACCAACAGTCAATCTCCCAAGCCCGGCCCCAACTCATATTGCCCATGGTTCTCCAGGTGCCAGCAATCAATTTCAAGCATGCGTCACTATTCCCAAGACGGGCCTGTTCCAGAAGCTCGTGATTCATCCTGTCCGCACTCACGGCATGATTGATCCGGGCAACATCTACATCGCCAAATGGATACTCAGGTCCAGCTCCGTCTCTGAACTCAATCTGACCCTTCCTCAGAGACTCATTAGCCTTTTTATGTTGCGCCAGCAAATTGTTCAATTGTATGGCATCCAGCGGAACAATTCTTTCCAGCCCCTCCGCTCTATCAGGATTCATTTCACCATCGCTCAAAATGCACCACGTCGGAGGATACAAAGCCCGGCGTTCATTCCACAGCCTCCGCTGAACCTCGGAATAATCGGAACCATACTCAGGTTCAGAAACCCAGGCTACCAGCCCCACAACAAGAGCTCCCAGCACGAGAAACCAGACAATTGTACCAGGCCTTTTCATATTTTTTCATCATTATCATAAAATAATATCAAGATCCAGCATTTTGCAAACGCTCCAAGCCTTCCACACAACCGGAATGCCTGCTCCAGGACTTTGTTCCGTTTTGATAATAATGCAGAGCCTTTTCCTTATCCACAGGAGTGCCAATCCCATCCTCATACATCCGACCCAAGAGATAACTCAAACTGCCGGAATCAAGGGAAGCCGAATCCTTGTCCAATTCCTGAGCAAGTTCATACATCAATTTTTCATCTCTTCCTGGGAAATCTTTATGTCGGAATCCGAGAGACAGCATAAACATAGAAGCAGCAGACTGCATGTTTATAGAACTGCACTCTCGGCCTCTATCGGCGATAGGATCGTAATAAGCAACCGATGCACAACCAAATATGCCAACAACTTCCTTCGCCTCTACATATAAAATCCAGGCCTTCCCCAAATCGAGCGGCACCCCCAATCCATGCTCATTCAGGTACCCGAGGGCAAGTTTGCCGAGAGGGTCACCTTCGGAAGCCAATTGTTTCACTTTGTCTGCATACACTCGTGCAACTTCGGGGGCAACCTTCCAGCACTTCGGCTCCTCCATCATCTTATTCAGGACGCAATCAGATCCTTGCAAAGCAATCAAATCATCCAATTCGCGACGAGCTTCTTCAGCATTGTCTCCATTCGTTAATTGCTCGACCATATGCCAATACACCTCTTTCTCCAAACCCAGTTTTTTTTGCTTACGGGTGATAGCATCTTTCAAAACCGCCCCGCGATAGAAACTCTCCATCAGCACTAAATCCTTCGGTTTCGGATAGGACGAAAAGCCCATTCTCTTCACAAATGGAATATAGTCGCATTCCAGTAAAACACGGAAGTAAGCAAAGACCTCAGCCCAGTCCTCGCGAGTAAAATAATTCAGATCCGTCAACCCGTATTCGAGCCAACAGTTCATCCCGGTCAAGCTACCACTCCGGGCCGCTTTTCGAGCACAATCCATGCTTTCGTAGAACTCCTTCCTCGTTTCCGTATGTTCAACATCCAGCCCCCCCATCCATACAAGGCCATTCCATGCATACTTTCTTGCCTGTTCCGGAAGCATCAGGATTCCCTTGTTCCAGAGCGTTCCCTCCAAATCTTTCATAATCGCTTGCTGCCAATCGGAATCATAACGAAAATGGAACGTAATCAGTAATGCCATCTTCTCCATTGCCCTCACATCCCCAGCCCGCACCTGCTTCTTCAGAGCCTCCTGTAACAAGCTTTTTTCCTCACACCCTAGAGACAAATAACAAGCCATCCGGCACATCACGCGATAGGCCATGAAGTCCCCACCGCGAAGGCACTCCAATAATTCTTCATACCCGGGGAGAGCCGAATAATCCGGCATCTTCCGCGTTTGGATCCATAGTGAATTACACCCCATAATCCTGACAGCCTTCCTGTTTTCCGACTGCATCAACCGGGCAAAATGCCTCAGGAAACAAGCCCCCGGACGCTTCAATTTCTCCGCCCGCTCCAGCCAGTAATCCACATCCTTGGCTTTCCTCCAGCTTGGCATATCGGCTCTGTTGCTTTCGTCCCAACCAAGATTCAACGCCATCGTCATACAAGCCTCCGCATCCCCGCTGTTTGCCCGGTGCAGACATTCCCGAACCGATACCTGATCCGCCGGAAGTTCCTCATGGTAGACTACCGCTGTGTCCGCCACGTCATAAGGCAGATTCTCCTTGTCTCGAAGCTTGGCCTGCTCCTTCTCCAACGCATGATCCAGCTTGTTCTTCCTCTCCATTTTTTCCTCCACAACATGCGCATCCTCGCCCGCCACCCG
This sequence comes from uncultured Akkermansia sp., assembly GCA_964448375.1. GTDB lineage: Bacteria > Verrucomicrobiota > Verrucomicrobiia > Verrucomicrobiales > Akkermansiaceae > Akkermansia. The sequence goes on along the minus strand of CAYVAI010000006.1, from coordinate 116,430 downwards.
ACACAAAAAATAGTCGTAATTAAACGTTTTACGAGAGATCTCCCAGGCCCACGGAAACAAAGCCCTCCGCTCATTCCATAGCTTCCGCTGTTGCTCGGAATAGCTGTCCCCATACTCGGAAGCCGTCGGCCACAGAAACCAGCCAGCCACCGCCGCCAGAAACACGGCAACTATTGATATCCATCCTTTCTTGTTCATCTCTTATTTTCGACGGGAACTTTCTTTGCTTCTTCTTACAGCAAGCGTTCAGCACCATCCGAACACCCAATATGCTTCCTGCCTTTTTCGTAAAAACTCAACGCCTTTTCCTTGTCCACGGGAGTGCCGATTCCATCCTCATACACACGCCCCAGAAGGTAACACACATTTCCAGGAGGTGAAAAAGATCCCAGAATTCCCCTTTCCTGAGCCAATTCATACATCAATTTTTCATCTCTCCCCGGGAAATCCTTGTTATGGATTCCGAGAGACAAGAGGAAAAGGCCAGGTGCCTCCAGCATGTTCGTTGAACAAAGCTCCCCTTCATTGTATGTATCCCTATAACCATAGGACAACCTGACGACAAAAAATCCGGCAGCATCTCTCGATTCGAGATAATACCTCCAAGCCTTTCCTAAATCGCGTGGCACCCCCAAGCCATGTTCATAACAATACCCCAGGACAAGTTTTCCCAAAGGGTCTCCTTCATCCGCCAATTCCTGCACCTTGTCGGCATAAATGCGAACAAGTTCAGGGGAAACATTCCAGAAAGATGAATCTACCAATAACTTGTTCAAAATGGCATCTGCCCCACTCTCAGCAATCCATTCATCCAATTGGCGACGCACGGTATCAGCATCCCCGATATCCGTTCGTTGATTGATGCTTTTAAACAGATCGGCACCATCATATTCCTTTTCCCCACGAATCTTCGTCATCGCATTTGCCAGCAATTTATAATCATAGAAACCTGTGACCAGATCCAGGTCCGATCTATCTCGACGAAAAAAGTCATCCCTGAGAGGCTGAAAAGGAGTATAGCCGCGTTCCAACAGCGTGTGATAGTAGTGGAACACCTCATCCCAATCTTCTCGAGTATAATAATCCGAGCAAATAAAACCATTCCACAGGCAACAATTCATACCTGCGAGGCTGCCACTTCGGGCGGCCTTACGGGCACAGTCCAGGCCTTCTCTCAATTCTTTCATCGTCCCGGTATCTTCCACATCAAGCAACCCAATCCTGACAAGGCCATTCCATAAACTTCCCTGAGCCTTGGACGGAAGGAAGCCGACAGCTCGCCCCCAAAACGAGTCTTTCATTTCCCGGATCGTATTGTAACTATAATGAAAATTCTTTCTTGAATCAAAGAAAACCAAATCAGACAGTTTTTCCATAGCCAGCACATCTCCTGACTTAACCTGCCGCCGAAGAGATTCCATCAATAACATCCTTTCTTTGTCAGGAAGAGTGAGATTCCATGCCATTTCTCCCATCAGGTAATACGCCACCAAATCGCCATTCCGAAGACAATTCTGAAACCCTTCATAACCCGGCAGAACTTCATAATTCGGGCAGGCTCTTCGCATGGAATACACCGTAGAACCCGAAATTTTAGTAATAGTTTTTCTGGATTCTGGCAATGTCATCCGTAGGAATTCTTTCAAGAAATGAGCACCCGGATGATTCAACTTCTCGGCCTTGTCCAGCCAATAATCAACATCACGAGCACCCCGCCAGCTCAAATCTTTAGAAGACCCTCTGTCGCCCCATCCCAATCGCCATGCCATCACCAAACAGGCCTCTACATCGCCGCCATTTGCACGACGTAAACATTCCCGAATCGGCACTTGCTCTGCTGCCAGAGATGCCCAATCCTCATGAATAACAGAAGGTACCGGATAGGCTAATTGCTCCTTCCGATTAAGTCGCCTCTGTTCTTTTCCAATAGCTTCTATACGTTCCTTTCGCCGTTTCCATTCATCCTTCACCCACATTTCATCCTTGCCCAATACACAACTTAAAAACTTAGCATCAACATCCCAGAAACCATCTCCCAATGCCCATATCCAAGGTAAAATAGCCCGCCGCTCATTCCACAGCCTCCGCTGCTGCTCGGAATAGCTGTCCCCATACTCGGGAGCCGTCGGCCACAAAAACCAGCCAGCCACCACCGCCAACAACACGGAAGCCATTGATATCCATACTTTCTTGTTCATCTCTTATATTCCACGGGAATTTTCGATCAATTTCTGACACACACGTTCCAAGGCCTCATCGGCTTCGGGTGTTTCATTTCTTTCTTGTAACCCTCACCGAGCTTGCCCAAGAGATCCTCCTCATCTGCCAATTCCTGGATCCTGGCTACGTAACGAGCCACATCAGGAGAAGCCTTCCAGCACGATTCATCCTTTCCTAAAATACGCTCAAATATTTCTGTATCATGGCTTGATTGCTTCCAAATTAGAGGTAGCAAAGCTCGGCCTTCATTCCACAGCCTCCACTGAACCTCGGAAAAATCGGGACCACATTCCGGTTCAGAAATCCAGGCAGGTAGTCCCACAACGAAAACTCCCGGCACGAGAAACCAGAAAATAGCACTACACCTTTTCACTTGTCAAAAAATTATCATAAAATAACATTAAGAACAAGAACTTTGCAAACGTTTACAGCCTTCCGAACATCCTGCATGTGGGACTCTGACGCTTTCGTAAAGCTCCAAGGCTTTTTTCCTGTCCACGGGAGTTCCGATACCGTCCTCATAGATGCGCCCCAACAGATAAATTTCATTCCCACGGCGCCAAGGTGAAGATCTTTTCTCCAATTCTTGAGCTATAGCATACATCAATTTTTCATCCCTCCCGGGGAAATCAGCATAATGGACTCCAAGAGCCAATAGAAAAAAATCGGGAGTTTCCAGCATATTGCCCGGAACATTTTCCCCTCCATTATCGAGGTCAGAGTAGCCTTCGCTCAAGGTAGCAACAAAAATACCGACAGCATCCTTTGACTCGACATAGCACTTCCACGCCTTCCCCAAATCACGTTCCACACCGAAACCTTTTTCATAGCAATATCCCAGAACAAGCTTCCCCAAGGGATCTCCTTCGTCGCCCATTTCTTTCACCTTGGATGCGTACATGCGTGCAATTTCCGGGGAAACATCCCAGCAAGCCGCCTCAGCCAGCAACTTGTTCAAGATGTGATCCGCACCGCGAACGGCAATCAATTCATCCAATTGCTGACGTGCTGTATCAGTATCCTCAGCATCCGTCAATTTTGTGACATCACGCCAAAGTGCAGCATTACTCCAATCCATTTGCTTCAACGTCTTTTTGATCACTCTCCTCAGGGAGCTTCGCGAATAGTAGCAATCCATTAAAGAAACATCGGTTGAAGGCTCCCAACACGCGGAAATCCGATTGTGAAGAAATGGAACATAGCCTTGCTCCATCAAAGTACGATGGAAACGGAAGACCTCATCCCAATCCTCTCGAGAGAAATGCTCCAAACTAAACAAGCCATTCCAAAGCCAGCAGTCCATCCCGGCAAGGCTACCTTGCCGAGCTGCTTTCCGAGCACAATCCAGTCCCATGCGCAGCTCCTGCATGGTCGCAGAGTCCTCGACATCCAACATGCCACATCGGAGCAATCCATTCCATACCGGCTTCCTCATTGCCTTGGGAAGCATCTGGATTTTTGTATTCCAAAATGACCTCTCCATATCCAGGCGACACATCCACGGCCAATTCCCATTACATTTTGAGTATGAAAAAACAAGGTCAATCATCTTCTCCATCGCTCTCACATCGCCTGCTTTCACCTGCTTTCCGAGAGCATCCATCAGCACAGAACGCTCCTTGTCATCATACACAAGGTTCCAGGTCATTCGGCGCATCAACCCATACGCCATTAAATCCCCTTGGCGAAGACAATCCAGAAAATTTTCATATCCGGGAAGCCTCTCGTAACTGGGGCATATCCTCTCACTGCAAAAAAATCCGTTTCCAACAATGCTTCTAACCGTCTTATGACACTCCGGCAAAGTCAACCGGGCAAAATGTCTCAGGAAACGCGCCCCCGGATGTTTCAATTCTTCTGCCTTCGACAGCCAGTAATCAACATCCTTGGCCTCCCGCCAGCTCAGCATTTTTCCCCTACTCTCATCACACCCCCATCCCAAATTCCAGGCCATCGCCAGACAAGCATCAGCATCACCGCCTTGCGCCCGCCTCAAACATTCCCGAACCGGCACCTGCTCTGCCGACAGAGAAGTAAAATCGGGATTGATATCCAACTTGGCTGGGTACGACATATGAGCTTCATTACAAAGCTTCATTTGAGCCTCTTCCAAACATTTATCCACTCTGCCTTTTTGTTCCAGCCTATCCTGAATGAGACCTTCATCCTCCCCCAGAACCATACTCAGAAAATCTGAATGAGAACCCTGAGCCAGGCTCCAAATCCACGGCAAAAGTTCCCGCCGCTCATTCCACAGCTTCCGCTGCTGCTCGGAATAGCTGTCTCCATACTCGGGAGCCGTTGGCCACAAAAACCAGCCAGCCACCACCGCCAACAACACGGCAACTATTGAAATCCAGACTTTCTTGTTCATGGGTTACTTTTCTCTGAAATTTCCTTTGTCTCCTGTTGCAAACGTTCTACCCCTTCTGAGCAACCGAGGTGACTACTCACGGCACCTTGATAATACTTCAAGGCTTTTTCACGATCGAGAGGGGTACCGATACCCTCCTCATAGACTTTCCCCAAAAGGTAGAGCAAATGGCCAGTATAGGGGGAATTATCGACGAATGGATCCAATTCTTGAGCAAGCTCATACAGTACGTGTTCATCCCGTCCTGGAAACTCCTTATGGTGAATCCCCAGAAACAGCATGAACACTGCCGGGGCATTCGGCATACATGTTATATTTGATTCTCCTTCATTCGCGGAATCGTTAAAGCTAACAAACTCTCCTCCATAATTCACAGCTATCTCTCTGGCTTCCAAATAACAAGACCAGGCTTTCTCCAAATCACAGGGTACGCCTGTACCCTGCTCATAGCAAAAACCCAGCACCATCTTGCCAAGGGGATCCCCTTCGGCTGCCCATTCCTTCACCTTGTCCACATAGGCGTCGACCACATCCGGTGAATCCTTCCATGAATCATACAAATGCAACATTTGCTGTAAAACAGCATCCGATCCTCTCACGGCAATCTTTTCTTCCAATTCGCACCGAATTCCCACAGCATCCTCAGCATGCGTTAATTTCTTTTCGGCTCCATCTAGCCACCAATATTCACCACACATATAGCGTTGTACAAAATCAGGCTCACCTTCTTCAACGACTCTGGCTCGTAATAGCATTCCAACAACTTCCTTTCCAAGGTTGGAGACCACATGCCAAGCACCCACCGATGGAAGGCAGGAATGTACCCGTTCTCCCACAATGTACGGTGAAATCGAAAAACTTCCTCCCAATCCTCTCTCGTATAATAATCCACGCTCGCCAATCCATTCGCAAGCCAGCAATCCATGCCAATCAAACTCCCTCGCCTTGCCGCATCTCGGGCACAATCCAGACCTTCGTGCCATTCGCGGTCTGCCACCGTATCGGCTAGGTCGATCAATCCCATTTGTATCACCCTCTTGCCAAGAGGCAGGCGCATGGACTCCGGAAGTTTCTCAATTATCCCATACCAGAAGGACACCTGAATCTCCTTCCAAATATCATCACGCTTCCTCTTGGACTCCACTGTAAAAACAAGCAGAGCCATCTTCTCCATCGCAGCCACATCTCCGGCTTTCACGCCGTCCCTCAGTGTTGCCACCAACAAAGCTCTTTCCACGGGTGGGAGATCATGAGTTCCAGAGACCAAACTCATGAGCCGGAATGCCATCAGATCTCCCTTGCGCAGGCAATCCTCAAATTCTTCGTACCCGGGAAGCCCCGTGTAATCCGGACATGTAGCACTGTGGATAGCACTTGCCGCGTATTCATAAAGCCTGATAGCCCTCCTGCTTTCCGGCTGCATCATCTGGAAAAAATGTTTGAGAAACAGGGCGCCCGGACGCCCCAAATCCTCTGCCTTGTTCAGCCAATAATCCACATTGTGAACCTCACGCCAACTCCACAACCCAATGCCCAGAACAGAATTCCTACCAACTCTCCATGCCATTGCCATGCACGCTTCGGCATCGCCGCTCCGGGCTCGTCTCAGACATTCCCACAATGGAACCAAATCAGCGGGAAGAGATGTAAAATCCGGTTTGGGTGGCAGATTCCCCTGAAAAATTAGTTCCTCCTGATTGCGAAGAACATTCTGAGCACTGGCCAATTGTTCATCCTGCTCCTCCTTCTGCAATTGCAGTATCTGAGCATCTTTCCAATCCAGTCCGGTTATGAATCCTAAATACACAGGGTCGGACACAATTCTGTTCCCATCCATCCAATCCCACGGCAAAAGCGCCCGCCGCTCATTCCACAGCCTCCTCTGCTGCTCGGAATAGCTGTCCCCATACTCGGGAGCCGTCGGCCACAAAAACCAGCCAGCCACCACCGCCAACAACACGGCAGCTATTGAAATCCAGACTTTCTTGTTCATTCAATTCCCTTTTGAGGCTTCGTCATCAGACAACTGTTGCAACAGACGTGCAGTTCCTTCGCCGCACCCGGTATGGTTTCCGCCACGTTTGTAATAACTCAAGGCTTTTTCCTTGTCCACGGGTGTACCAATACCATCCTCGTATATTCTTCCAACCAGATAGTCCAAGTTATATAGCAGGGAACCCAAAGTCCGTTCATCCAGACTTTGGGCAATATCATACAATTCCTTCTCCTTCTTGAGTTCATCCGCATGCCGTATCCCCAGAGACAGCATGAAAATGGTCGGTGTAAACTGGAGGTAGGAAGAGGAATTATTCCCTCCATTCGTTGGATCAGTATATGAAACCAATATATATCCATACGAAGCAACGGCATCTTCCGCGGCAGAATAATAATTCCATGCCTTGCTCAAATCACGAGGCATGCCCCGCCCGTATTCATGGATGTATCCCAGAACGAGCAGAGCCAACGGATCCCCTTCATCAGCCAACTCCTTCACTCTACTGGCATACATACGGGCAATCTCCGGTGCAACATTCCAGCAACTTTCCTCCCTAATCAACGTTTGTAGAACAAAATCAGCCCCTATCGTCGAGATCAGCTCATCAAGCTCACGGCGTGCCTGTTCCACATCGGTTTCCAACGTCAACTTGTCGAGACGAAACCAGGGCATTTCCTCCGCCAACTTCAGCCTTTCAAAGGCATCATCATAGGACTCACTCAGCGCAACAGGTGGATAAAAACAAGCGACCAGTTCGTCCCCAACAGGCTTCGGAAAATGTTCCAATAACTTTCTCTTTACAAAAGGCATATAACCACGTTCCATTAAAGTTCGATGGTAGCGAAGCGCATCTTCCCAATCTTCTCTGGTAAAATACCCCAGACTCGACATCCCGCATAAAAGCCACAAATCCATCGCAACTATGCTACCGTCCCTTGCCGCCTTCCGGGCATATTCCGCCCCTTCGCGGAATTCTCTCATCGTCGCCGTCTGCTCAGCATCCCACACACCGATCCCAACAAGGGCATTCCACAACTGATCCTTCCTTTCTAAAGGGAGATTGATCATGGCCTTGCTCCAAAATGAATTTTCAATCTCCTCAAACATCTTTTTGAGTCGATCCTCATTGTCCCTCGGGAAGGAAAATACAAGCTCCGCAATCTTTTCCATCGCCTTCGTATCTCCAGCCTGAGCCTTTGTCCTCAGAGCATCCAGCAACACAAGACGCTCCCGGTCAGGAAGTTTCAGATTTCCAGCCAATACCACCAACAATCTGTAAGCCATCAGGTCACCACTGCGAAGGCAAGCCATAAAATCCTCATACCCCGGGAAACCGGTATAGTCCGGGCATGGTTTCTCTTGCAACACGCCAACCATCCCGACAAGTTTCATCGCGCTTCTATTTTCCGGCTGCATATTCCTTGCAAAATATCTCAAAAAGTGCGCTCCCGGATACTTCAGGGCTTCAGCCCTGCCCAACCAATAATCCACATCTTGAGATGCCCTCCAAGTCAATACAACACAAACCATCGCCAAACAAGCATCCACATCGCCTCCTCTAGCTCGTCTCAGACATTCCTTCCGAGACACATGGTATGCAGCCCCATCCTCCTGCAATACATCTTCCGTCAGAATTGTCGGGCAGGGTCTATTCTCCTGATTGGCAAGCTCGAGCTGTTCTTTTTCCAGGTCAGAATCCTGCTGTTTCTTCATATCCATCGTCATCTGCGTCCATCCTCCATCTTTCCCCAGGAAGCGACTCAAAAACGTAATATCATCACCTCTGCAGACCCGAGCAAGCTCCCACACTCCGGGAAAAAGCGCCCGACGTTCATTCCACAGCTTCCGCTGCTGCTCGGAATAGCTGTCCCCGTACTCGGGCGGAGATAACCACAAGAGCCAGCCAGCCACCACCGCCAACAACACGGAAGCCATTGAAATCCAGACTTTCTTGTTCATTCAATTTCCTTTTGAGGCTTCGTCAGCAGCCAACTGTTGCAACAAGCGTTCAGTTCCTTCGTTGCACCCGGCGTGGTTTCTTCTGTCACGTTTATAACAATCCAAGGCTTTTTCCTTGTCCACGGGAGTACCAATGCCATCCTCGTATATTCTTCCAACCAGGTAGTTCAAGTCAGATAATCTGGAGTCCAAGGTCGGTTTATCCAGACTTTGAACAAGATCATACAATTCCTCCCCCTCCTTCTTCAGTTCATCCGCATGTCGTATCCCCAGCGAAAGCATGAAAATTGTCGGTGTAACCTGGAGATAGGAACTGGAATGCTTCCCCCCATTCGTTGGATCGAGATATGGAACCGATATACATCCATAAGAACCCACTGCATCCTTCGCGGCAGAATAATAGTTCCATGCCTTGTTCAAGTCGCGAGGCATACCCCGCCCGTATTCATTCAAGTATCCCAGAACGAGCAGAGCCAACGGATCCCCTTCGTCTGCCATTTCCTTCACTCGGCTGGCATACATACGGGCAATTTCCGGAGCAACATTCCAGCATCTTTCATCCTTAATCAACTTCAGCAAAACAAAATCAGCCCCCATCGTCGAAATCAGCTCATCAAGCTCGCAGCGCGCCTTCTCAGCATCGCTTTCCGACGTCAATTGGTTGGAATAAAACCATGCCATATCCTCCGTCAACTTCAGCTTTTCCAAGGCATCATCGTAGGACCTCCTCAGTGCAGCAGGTGGATAAAAACAAGCAACCAGTTCGTCCCCGATGGGCTTCGGAAAAGATTCCCATAACTTTTTCTTAACAAAAGGTATATAGCCACGTTCCATCAAAATCCGATGGTAGCGAAGCGCATCTTCCCAATCTTCTCTGGTAAAATACCCCAGACTCAACATCCCCCATGAAAGCCACCAATTCATCGCTATCATGCTGCCAGACTGCGCTGCCTTCCGGGCATATTCCGCCCCTTCGCGGAATTCTTTCATCGTCGCCGTCTGCTCAGCATCCCATACACCTAGCCAAATGAGGGCATTCCACAACTGAACCTTCCTTTCTTGAGGGAGCTTGATCATAACATTGCTCCAAAATGAATTTTCAAGCTCACCAAACATCTTTTTGAGTCGATCCTCATTGTCCCTCGGGAAGGAAAATACCAGTTCCGCAATCTTTTCCATCGCCTTCGTATCTCCAGCCTGAGCCTTTGTCCTCAGCGCATCCAGCAACACAAGGCGTTCCCGGTCAGGAAGAGTCAGGTTTCCAGCCAATACCACCAACAATCTGTAAGCCATCAGGTCACCATTGCGAAGGCAGGTCATAAAATCCTCGTACCCCGGGAAATCGGTATAATCCGGGCACGGTTTGTAGAACGATATGAAAACCTCACCGGCAAGCCTCACCGTTTCCCGACGCTTCGGCTGCATCTCCCGGGAAAAATACCTCAAAAAGTGTGCTCCCGGATGCTTCTGCTCTTCCGCCCTGCCCAACCAATAATCCACATCCTGAGCTGCCCGCCAAGTCAATACATTACCTTGCTGTAACACAACACAAGCCATCGCCAAACAGGCATCCACATCGCCCGCCCGGGCTCTCCGCAGACATTCCTTCCGAGACACATGGTATGCAGGGATATCCTCCTGCAATACACCTTCAGTCAGAATTATCGGGCAAGGCCTGTTCTCCTGATTGGCAAGCTCAAGCTGTTGTTTTTCCAGACCGGCATCCTGCTGTTTCTTCATATCCATCGTCTTCTGCGTCCATCCTTCATCTTTTCCCAGGAAGCGATTCAAAAACGTAATACCGACACCTCCGTGGACTCGAGCAAGCTCCCACACCCCGGGAAAAAGCGCCCGCCGCTCATTCCACAGTTTCCGCTGCTGCTCGGAATAGCCCGTGCCGTACTCCGGCGGAGAAGGCCACAGGAGCCAGCCGACAAGAGCCGACAACAACACGGCAAGCAACACGAGCTTCTTCTTCATCTCAATCTCATTTCATCAATTTTGCCCTGAAGAATCAAGTTCATCTTGCTTCAATTTTTCCCATCGTTCTGCACAGCCTGCGTGACAGCTCCGACTTAGTTCATAATACTCGCACGCTTTTCCCTGATCAACCGGCGTGCCAATCCCATCCTCATACACACGCCCCAGAAGGTAATTCAAATATCCGGTACCTTCAGAAAAAGAATAACGGCTCAAATCTTGTGCCATCGCAAATATCTGCGATTCATCCCTGCCCGGAAAGTCCGCATAGCGAACCCCCAAAGAAAGCATTAGCAACGAAGGAGCACGGTCCATAAACCAGCTTTCCAGGAATTCGCCATGGGGCGGTTCTCGATAACTGACCGACATTTCTCCAAATACACCCGTAGCCTTATCTGCTGCCCGATACGAGGCCCATGCCTGCCCCAAATCGCGAGGCACACCCAGACCGTTTTCAAAGAGATATCCCAGCACGAGCTTCCCCATGGGATCCCCCTCAGCCGCCAATTCCTTTACTTTGGCAACGTAAACTGCCACGACCTCCGGCGCAACATCTCTTGCCCAATAATCGGGCTTGATCAACATCTCCTGCAAGACGAAATCCGCCCCCAGAATAGAAATCCATTCATCCAATTGCCGGAGAACTTCTTTCGCCGTCTTCCCCTTCAACATGGAAGTCTTCTCCGACAACATCGTTTCTTCCTTCAAGCCCGACCTTTCCAGTGCCCCATTCAAAGCCTCATCCATGGATTGGGAAGAATAATAGAATTCATACGGAGACGGGTACGTTTCCCCCTCATAGCAGCCTTGCACAAAGGGAACATAACAGCGTTCCATCAATATACGGTGGAAACGGAACATCTCCTCCCAATCCTCACGCGAGAATTCATCCAGAATAACTTGCCCGAATTGGAGCCAAACCGTCATCCCATAGAGGCTTCCGTGCCGCGCTGCCTCACGAGCACATGTCACGACCTCCCGGAACTCGCGCATCACCGCCGTATCCTTTGCATTCACCACTCCAATACGCACACAAAACTTCGTAACAGACTCATGCCATTCCTCGGAAAGCAGCTGAAATACACTGCCTTTCAATGAATTCAACATATCTCTCTTCACATACTTGCTCAATATGCCCCCATCGTAAAAATCAAAAAACAGAGCACACATATTCTCCATTGCTCGCACATCGCCAGCTTGTACGCGTCGCCTCAGCGCCTCCAGCAGCAACGCCCTTTCCTTATTCTGCAACCTGTCTCCATCACCAAAACGAATAAACAATCGGAATACAAGATAATCGCCGTCCTGCACACATTTCAGCCATTCGTCATAACCATTCAATTTCGTATAATCCAGGTACTTGCCGCCAAACGGTATCGAATACTTCGTCCCATAATATGAATGCTTCCCGTTTTTCGGCAGGCGTGTTGCCCTTAAATTCCTCAGGAAAAGGATTCCCGGACGCTTCAAGGCCTCCGCCTCCATCAGCCAGTAATCTACATCCCGGGCACGACGCCACGACAACACATCCGATCTGTCACATCCCTTGTGAAAAGCCATCATCAAACAGGCATCCGCATCCCCCCCTCTGGCTCGAGCCTGACACTCCCGCACAGAAATCTGGTTCGCAGGCAGAGAAGAAGAATCCAAGCTTCCTTCCCGGCATGGCAGAAAGGGCAGATTCTCCGTCTCCAGAAGTCGTTTCTGCTCTCGCCGTAATTCATTATTCCTCGCCTCTTTCTCCTCCATCAAAAGCCAGATATCGGACTGTTCCAATCCCGTCAACTGACTGATCATGTCCTCATCAAGAAGCACGCCCAACCTTGCCCCCCATACAAAAGGGTACAATGCCCGCCGCTCATTCCAAAGCTTCCGCTGTTGCTCGGAATAGCTGTCCCCGTACTCAGGAGAAGAAGGCCACCACAGCACTACACCTGCCGCAGTCAGCAGCAAAATAGAAGCAATAATGACGAGTTTCTTCTTCACCTCATTCCTTTTTATCAACATTGTCTCCAGAAGAATCAGATTCCGCAGCCTGTAATTTTTCCAATCGTTCAGCACAGCCAGCATGACTGCCCCTGCCACGTTCATAATACACAAGGGCTTTTCTCTTATCAACCGGCGTGCCAATCCCATCCTCATACACACGCCCCAGCAGATAATTCAATTTGCCTGCATGATCGGATTTCGAATACTGATCCAATTCCTGAGCCAGCGCATACAATTTTGCTTCATCCCTGCCCGGGAATTCCGCGTCACGTATCCCCAGGGAAAGAGCAAGCACTGAGGGGGCCAGTTGCATATAATAGAGTTGGTATTTATCGTCACTAATTGGATCCAAATAAAGAACCAACTCTGAACCAAATATCCCCACGAAATCCTTGGCATCCAAATAGCAGTTCCATGCCAATCCCAAATCGCGCGATACTCCCAGCCCATTCTCATAAAGATAGCCCAAAACGAGTTTTGCCAAAGACCCCCCCTCTCCAGCAAGTTCCTTCACCTTCTCCACATAGGCCTCAGCAACTTCGGGGGTAACATTCCAGCAGTTACGATTTTTCAACATTTCACGCAAGACACCATCCGAACCCATCACAGCAATCTGTTCATCCAGCAAGCGAAGAACTTCATCCGTATGTTTTGCCTTCGGCAAAATAACATTCGTCCTCCATGTAAGTGCATCTTTCAAGTCAGATCGTGTCAAAGCCCAATTATACACATCCAACAAGGTCTTGGGGGAATAATAGGATTCGACCAGTTCTCTCTCCAATGGATATTTATAACTTCTATCCCAATTCCAAAAGAAAGGGATAGAGCCACGTTCCAACAGAATGCGATGGTAACGAAAAACTTCTTCCCAATCATCTTGCGTATATGTATCCAGGCTCGCCTGCCCATATTGAAACCAATAGTACATGCCAGCGAGGCTTCCGCTCCGAGCTGCTTCATGCGCATACACAGCAGCTTCTCGGAACTCGCGCATCGTTTCGGTATCCTCCGCAGATACTACCCCCATACGCACAAAAGAAAGAAAGGTGCTTTCCCACATGGAATCAGGAAGCATGCCAATCATCTTGCTAAGCCTCGTTTTGATCATTTCATCATCAATATACTGACTCCAGTCTGTATCGAGATACTGATCAAAAACCAGAGAGCCCATCTTCTCCATCGCCGAGACATCGCCTGATTTTGCCTTTTTCCTCAAAGCCTCCATCAACAAGCTTTTCTCTCGTTTCGGAAGTACATGATCTGCCGCAAGCAATTGGAACAGATAGTACGCAAGCAAATCACCATCCCGAAGGCATTGTTGCCATTCAGCATAACCGGGGAGCCCCGTATAATCCGGGCAGGGATACTCGGTACTCGTCCCTTTCATAATACTCTCCCTCTTCCGGTTTTCTGGTAGAATCATCGTCATGAAATTCTTTAAAAACAAGCTTCCCGGATGCTTCAACTCCTCTGCCTTATCCAGCCAGAAAGCTACATCTCGCGCTCTCCCCCACGACAATAATTCCTGATTTGTCAGACCATCCCATCCCAAGTGAAAAGCCATCATCAGACAGGCATCCGAATCACCTCCCCGAGCTCGTTTCAGACACTCCCGAACAGACACCTGACTCGCGGGAAGAGATGAAAAATCCAACGGTACATTCCGATCCAGCTGAAAATCCAGCTTCTCTCTGTCGCGAAGTTGAATCTGTTCCGCAGCTAATTCTTTATTCCTTATTGCTTTCTGCTTCGCAAAACTTTCGGCATCGTCTCTGTTCTTCCCCGTCAGACGACTCACATTCCAGTCTGATAAATCATAACCCCGCTCTTTTCCCCACGAAAGAGGATACAAGGCCCGTCGTTCATTCCAAAGCTTCCGCTGTTGCTCGGAATAACTGTTTCCATACTCGGGCGGAGAAGGCCACAGCAACACCCCTGCAAGCACTGCCAGCAGGAGGACAAACACGGTGATGATCGTTTTCCTGTTCATTTCTCTTCCTTCTGGTCTGGAGGGGCTGGTTCGGATTGCAGTTTATACCATCGTTCGGCACTTGGGCCGTACTTCCTGTTTTTGGAGTAAAACTCCATAGCCTTTTTCTGATCCGGTTTCGTGCCTATGCCATCCTCATACACGCGACCCAGCAAATAGCCCAAGGGGCCATCATCCGAGCACTGAGGCTCCAATTCACATGCCATTTTAAAAATCTGCTCCCGATCATGCTCTGCAAGCTCAGGATAGCGAATCGCCAAAGAGATCATCGACATCTTCACTGCTTCCGGCAAGCGAATATGAGATGAATATGGACACCTGTTATCCCAATGATCACGATACCCGGAATAAGTCAAATCCTTGGACTCCACCAGCTTAATGGCTTCCGCATAGCATGACCATGCTTTTTTTAAATCACACGGCAACCACACTCCCTCCTCGATAATCGCTCCAAGAGCATACAATCCCAAAGGATCCCCTTCGTCTGCTATGGACTGAATCTTACCCACATACACAGCTACAGCCTCGGCATGAATTCGCCCCCGGTTCATGTAATGCTGGCTCAGTATTCCACGCACAATATCGTCAACACCATAACATGGCTCGATCTGTTCCAACAACTGACGAGCGGCATTTGTCGTTTCGGGGGCTAACAAGTCGCCGCCCCCCTGCGGGATTACACCTCTTTTTCTCAGTTCTTGATCTAACATGTACAAGTGTTTCCACATGCCATCGCCGTAGAAATAATTCACAATATAAGATCCCAGACCATCCCCTTTCGATACAAAAGGAATATACCCCTGTTCCAGCAAATTCCGGTGAAAGAGGAACACCTCATCCCAATCCTCTCGGGAATACTGATGCAGGCTTCCCAAGCCGTAGCGTAACCAATAGTACATGCCTGCCAGACTCCCGCTCTGCGCAGACCTCAAAGCGCAATCTGCTCCTTCCCGGAAAATTTCCATCGTTTCGGTTCTCTCCGGATCCAACACACCCAGGCGCAAGAGCACGCGATAGGCCTCTTCCTGCCATTTCTCAGGGAGAGAATCCATCAAATATTGGTTCCACACAGACTTCTCCAATTCGTCCGCATTCTTCCATGTCCAGTCATTATCATCGATATCGAAGGCCAGGGCAGCCATGTCTTCCATCGCTTGGAGATCGCCAGTTTTCACGCGTTCGCGCAGAACTTCGCGCAAAATCTTCACTTCCCGATCAGGCAATGTATGGCATAACACCATATCCCGCATCACCCTGTAAGGCAGGGCATCCCCGCGTTGCATGCAAGCAAGGAATTCATCATATCCCGGCAAGTTCCTGTAATCCGGACAAGGAACTGTTGACCAACCGAGCCCCGTTAACGAATGCTTTTGAATCAAGGGTGCGGATTCCTTTTGAATCATCTGACAAAAATTCTTCAGGAACAGGCACCCCGGGCGCTTCAACGATTCCGCCCGAGACAACCATTCCAGAACATCCCGTTTCTCGCGCCAACCTAATAAACTCAATCTGTTTGATGCTTCTTTTCTCCACCCCAAATGCCAGGCCATCACCAGGCAGGCATCCGCATCTCCAGCCTTGGCTCGCCGCAAACATTCCGGCATGGAAACTTCAAATGGTCGCTGAGAGGAATAATCGGGAGTTTTCTCAAAAGTATAGGAAACGACCGGTTTTTCCTTTTTCTGAAGTTTCTCCTGCTCTTCCATCAACTCTTGATCTCTCGCCCTTTTTCTCTCTAGCAGATCTATCAGTGATCCCTCTGTCAGAGGTTCAATCCGCGTCAAAAAATTTGTATTTTCCGGATTAATTTGCTCAAATACCCACGTCATCGGATACAAGGCTCGGCGCTCGTTCCACAACTTCCGTTGCTGTTCGGAATAGCTGTCCCCGTACTCCGGCGAAGAATTCCACAACAGCACCGCGCCTGCAAGCACTGCCAGCAGGAGGGCAAACACAATGATGATCGTTTTCCTATTCATTACTCTTCCTTCTTTTTTTGCTGGGCAAACTCAGCCTGTAGCTTTTCCCAACGTTCACCACATGGGGGGTACGTTCTGCCCTGAGCGTAATAATCCATAGCTTTCTTTTTATCCGGCTGGGTGCCGATGCCATCCTCATACACCCTGCCAACCAGGTACAACAAGACACCAGGCTTATCCAATTTCACAAATGGCTCCAAATACTCCGTTGCTTCAAACACAAGCGAAGGATCCCGGCCGGGAAACTCGGGATGCCTGATCGCCAGAGAAATCAACGCCATTTTCGCAGCTTCCGGCAATTGAGCCAACTCAAGATGCCCATTGACACAAAAATCGCGGTAAAATAAACACGTCAAATCCTTATCCGAACACCTCCGCGTCGCTTCCACGTAGCAGTTCCAGGCTTTTCCTAAATCACAAGGTATCCATACACCCTCCTCCAGGATACATCCCAGAACATACAACGCAAGGGGATCTCCTTCGTCAGCCAAAGCCTGTATCTTATCCGCACAAACCGTAGCCACATCCGCGGGAATGGATGAGGCGTTCTTCTGAGTCAATTGGAACAAAATTTGTTCCAATACAGCATCACTTCCCTGCCAGGAACACCATTCATCCAGCTTCCTTTTTGTATCCCCTGTTTTCTTAACATCTTCTAAAAAATCTTGAATCCAAATCTCTTCCCCACGTCTGTATGCGTCCTTATTATTCAGACTACTCTTCCCCACAGCATAACAACACCATAGTATTTCCTCATCCAGCCTGGTACTTTGCATTACCTTGTATATCGTGAGATAAGGCATGTAATCCTTCTCTACCAATGTATTGCAATAACGAAACACATCCTCCCAATCCTCCCGTGAATAAAAATTCCGATCCCAAAGTCCGTACCTCAGCCAATAGGCCATCCCTGCCAAACTCCCCATCCGAGCTGCTCTTCGCGCGATCTCGACACCCTCACGGTAGCGTTGCACCGTCGAAGTATCCTCAACATCCAATAAACCCACACGAATGAACAGTTCCCAACCGGATTTTTGCCATTTTTCCGGAACATTCTCCCTCAAAAGTCGGCTCCACATGGAACGATCAAGTTCACTGGATATATTAGATTCCCAACGGTTCTTTATCATATCCAGTTCCAGTACAGCCAAATCCTCCATCGCCTTCACATCGCCCGTTTTCACCTTCTGCCTCAATCCCTCGAGCAAAAGCTCGAAATCCCGATCATGCAAGCTATGGCAAAACACAATCTCCCGCATCAAAAAGTAAGGCAGGGCATCCCCCCGACGCATACACTCCTCAAATTCCCCATAACCCGGTAATCCTGTATAATCCGGGCAAAGTACATTCGAGTAACCGTACCCGGTGAGAGAATTTTTACGGATTAGCTTACTGGATTCAAGATGAATCATTTTGCAAAAATTCTTCAGAAACAAGGCCCCGGGACGTTTCAATGTTTCGGATCGAGAAAGCCATGCATCCAGATCCCGCATACTTCTCCAACTGAGCAGTTTTCCGCTCCTATTCTTGATCGTCCTCCACGCCATAACCATGCAGGCATCTGCATCGCCCCCTTTCGCCCGTTGCCAGCATTCCCTTTTGGAAAGTTCAAAAGCCCTCAACGAAGCCAGCTCCAG
This sequence comes from uncultured Akkermansia sp., assembly GCA_964448375.1. Classification (GTDB taxonomy): domain Bacteria; phylum Verrucomicrobiota; class Verrucomicrobiia; order Verrucomicrobiales; family Akkermansiaceae; genus Akkermansia. Next base: position 98,306 of record CAYVAI010000006.1, on the reverse strand, counting down.
CTCCTGAGGGGGAGCATATGGAAAGACGGGCTTCTCGCGATCCCGAAGGGCTTCCTGTTCCTTCTTCAATTCCGCATCTTTCACCTTCTTTTGATCCAGAATTACCATCCAGTCTGCATCATCTTTGGGGGAAATCAAATTCAAATAATTGGTTGAGTTCGGTACAATGGTCCACATCGACCACAGGGCAGGAGAAAGCTGTCTCCGCTCGTTCCACAACCTCCGCTGGTTTTCGGAATACCCCGTGCCATACTCCGGGGACGAAGTCCAAAACACCACACCTGCAACTACAAGTAACAGGGCAAACACAATGATAATCTTTTTCCTATTCATTACTCTTCCTTCTTGTTTTGCTGGGCAAACTCAGCCTGTAGCTTTTCCCAACGTTCACCACATGGGGGGTATGTTCTGCCCTGAGCGTAATAATCCATAGCCTTCTTTTTATCTGGCAGGGTCACCTTATGTTGCGATTTGCCGGGCTACTTACAGCCGCTTTTTACCAGCGAATCTGGCGCAGAACCGGGAAGAGAGGCTTCGGAGCGTCGCCAATGGCTTTTCTTTCCTTGCTTCAAAAGAGGCTTTGCTTCGGAGATAGTAAGTATTTTGTGAATTGTCCCCAGAGAGAGTTTGATATCATGATTTAACAGAAGTTCACATTGCAGTCGCCTAGCTCCAATGTTGCGCGTTTTTCGAAGTTCCATAACGAGATTTGTAAGCTCTTTGTTTATTTTACGTCCAGGGCTGTGGTGCGGATGACGGCTCTGTTCAATGAGCCCTTCTTCTCCTTTTTCAAGGTAGCAGGCCCACCATTTTCTCGAGGTTGGACGGCTTATTCCACAGCGCAGGAAGTCAATCCTGCATCGCGAGTTCTCTCATAGTATTCCATCCATTTTTTCCTCCCGTTTGAATCCATTTTCATTGTTCCTTTCTAATTCAGAGTTGAAACGATGTCTATGAATCGCACACTCCAGGCCATCCTTTCCAATGGATATAAACGGTACCTGTTTTCCGGTTTCTTCCACAACCTCGTTTATTCCTTATGAAGTTGAGATCTCATTTTTTCCACTTCTTTTACAATATGTTCAGGCGTGTTGTACTCTCGTTCTATTGATTTGCGCATAATCGATCCCTGTATTTCCATATCTCCAATGATGTATCCGTTAGCGATAAAATAATGGTCATTTTCAAGAATCATGTTGTACACTATGTCTCCATAATATTTATCATATCTGAATTCTACGGGAGTAAAGATTCCATCTTCTTTTTGGATGCTATCCGTTTCCATTAAATCGACCGCCATTTTATCTCCCTCCCTCGTCACGACCGGATGCTCGCTGCTCATGTAGATATTCTCTCCGTTTATGCCCTTGACGCACCATAAAATAGACTCATTCCCATATATAACATCCAGAACGGTAACGGGTCTGCCTGTTTTCCCTCCCATAATGCGGTCTCCCCGACGAATGTCGGATATCCGTCGTGTCGAGTAGTCTGCCATGAGAATTTGCGTATCTTTTGCGACGCATCCCCAATTCAGTTTTATATCCGGAATTTTGGTCCAGTGCTCATTTTCCTCCTGAGACGATGATATACGGCTTCCGATATTCAGTTTTTTGAGTTTCTCGTCGCCTCTGATATAATATTCAATGCGACAATCCAGATAACAAATTTCACGTGCAGCCAACACGCCGCCAGGGATCTTAACTCCCCAGTCTGTGGGGAATGCAAAGCGAAATCCATTTGCAGTGGCATAAACATAAGAAGCCAGATTCTCTATTTCTTTTGCCAACACGCCTCCATACGGCGTATCCAGATGAAGAAACACATTTTTGACCGATTCGAAAATTTCCCTTGTTTCTCCACCTTTGCCCTTCAGAATGACATCTCCCCGGACATCCAGATAAATCTCCTGTTTGCCATCTTTCAACCCTTGAGAATAGTAATAATGGCACCGCTCACCAGATTCGGGGGCACGAGCATAGCAAATATTGACATACTGACGGCCTGGTTCCTGATAAGCCGCTTGCCTCTCCTTAATGGGAGTTGGTGGAAAGAATGAGTTGGATACGGAAGGATGTTCGACTTCCACGCTGGCAATCGGATCCTCATATAATTCCGTCTCCTCATAAACCACTATGGCGGCGGTCAGAAAATTATCGTTTGGTCTCTGCCAAGCCAGATGGACGATTGTTTTGGAAGCGCCTTTTTTCCATTTTTCATCGCTGGTACACGCAACGGAGGCACGCCGACTTGCACAAGAAAAGTCCGCATTGTGACCAATGCATTGATCTCCCTGATAAAGGGAAACGGAAGCACAAATTTGTGCCGCAGGGTCAAGAAGCGTCGCTGCTCCCGCTCCGAACAGCATACCCTTGTCCGTCACGTGCATGTCGTAAACATAGAGAAGTTCTTCCAAATCTCCTTTTTTCAGAGGTGTCCGGTTCACTCCGTTTTTTCGGTGCATTTCCCTTGTACGCTGCATTTTATCCCAAAAAATCGGGTATTCCATTTTAATGTGTTCCTGCCCGCCGAATTGTTCTGCCATGCATTCAAATTCACTAGGGTCGGACAAATTGAGAAAATACATCCGGTTATTCTCCAGATTTTCCCGTTTGGCTAATTTCAATAATCCTCCGTATTTATTCACAAAATTATGTATTAACATTGGTTTATATCCATATATCTTCAGATTTCAATACAAATGTTTGCTCGATCATTCTTTCAATATTTGTTTCCAATTTCTGGGGCCTTTCGAGAGCCATTTTGTAGAGAAGATTATCATGGTTTTGAGCTCCATCGGGTACGTTTACCGTAATTCTCATTCGTATTCTGCCGCCGCTTACCGACGCCATGCTTTCCGAAAAGGAGTAAACGCCCGCTTTGCCCTTCATCGGTATGTATTCCCCGTCGCCACTCAAGACCGCAAGCTCTTTCACGGAAGAGCCGGCAACAGATACGGTTTCGAGCAAACCGTCTTTTTCGCCAAAGACAAGCGTTGTTCCCATGCCTTTCTCGGGTATAGAGGGAGTGTAGCTGTCAAGTGCTTGCGCAAACTTTTCCATTTGCTCCAACAGGGCTTTTCTGCTGGCGACCGTATTTTCCTGCCGCAGCGTGAAGCTTTGGTTCACATATCGGTAAAGCACCAGTACTTCCACAGGTCCCTCTGAGAATTCCCGTTTGGCTTCTGTTTCCATGTGCAGAATGTCCTGCCCCCTTGGGCAAATTTCCACCATCAGGACGATTTTTCCCTCGTTGGCATCTTTTGCCAGAAAAACAGGGGCAGACGGGATGTCCGAAGCCGGCATTTTCATTTTCTGGTCGCAAGACAGCGGCCATTTCCAATCTTCAGCAGCCGGAGCAAACCACTTTTTGTCCTTTTTATCATAAATGCCCTTGGGGATGAAAGACGTTCCCGACAAATCCACCGTATTTGTACCGCAGCGTATGGCGGCACACAAACAGGGAGCATTTTGAGAAACTGCGAGATAAACAGGGAATTCCGGGTCGGTCGCTGTGCCTTCCAATATCCAATCGCCTTCGGAGAGAGCCGATTTCCCCTCCTGGACGTGAAAAAGCAAACCATCGAGATTCCGTATTTTGCCGTTGGCTAAAAGTTGTTTTGCATAGTTCCTGGCAGCCAGGCTCACTCTATCCGGCGTTTTTTCAAACACCGGGCACAAGAGTTTCGACAAAGCTTCCGCCGCTTTGGTTCTGATCAGGTAAAGGCGATCCAAAAGAGTTCCCTGACGGTCGTCCATATAGAGATTTGTCAGCTGTTCCGAAAAAACAAGCCACTCCATATCTTCCAGGAAGGTTTCGATGGCGCCTCGAAGAGAAAACTCTTCAAGCGTGACCTTTTCCGTTCCGTCGTCAAAAGAGCCGCTCAGGTCTGCAAGAGGTCTTTGCACAAAATAATGCATCTCTCCCATCTCCATAAAATCCGCCTTTGTCAGAACAAGTTCGCTTTCTTCTCCAATGAAGAGGACGCCTTCCGCTTCCGCATTTCCCCGACGGAGTTTGAAAAGATCTTCTTTTTTTTCTCCCTGTTCAAAAGGAATTGTAAATTCTATTTTTTTGACGTGAGCCGGCGCGTCGGCCGCGACAAGCGTTTCATCCCTGCTTATGGCAAGCGTACAGGAGATTTTGACAAGAGAGGGAACCGCAAATTCCTTCATGCTAAATTCCGCAGTCTGTTCATGCTCTTTTGCCGGATCCTCCATGCAGGATTTCAGAAAAGCCAGAGCCTTGCTTTTGCAGTCCGTTTCCTGCGCTAGCACATTACCGTACAATTTGACGGCGACATCCGGCTGCTCCAGCTGTTCAATGACTTCTCCCAGCGATGCCTGACCGTCCCCCTCTCCCCTGAAGTGAAAGAGCCATTTCCCGTTTTTTAATTCGTAGCGGATTTTGATACCCGGCCACGCGGCGGGGAAGATCAGTTCATCCTGATATTTCGGAGTAAACGACAATTCCTTTTGAGGCAGTATTTTGTTGCCAGCAATGTCGAGAAGAAAGACGGATAAAAGGTAAGGCTCTTTTTCGGCGATTCCCGCATAGCGGCCGGATTGGCCTTCCCCCATGGATTGTAAATAGGGGATTTGCAGGGAATAGGTTCTTTCACCTCCGGCAGACCGTCCCAGAAAAGGCTGTGTTTCACGGCCGCATATCCTTTGGTTTTTATCTTTGATGACAGCCGCCGCGCCCGCCGTCAAGCCGGCAAGTATTTCCTGCGATCCGGTCAACCCTGAAAAATCAAGAGCCATTTGCGCGCCTGCGTTTCCCTGCGCCACCATTTGTCTGTATGCTTTCCTTCCCGGTTTCAAGGTCAACTTCGTTTCCCCGGAAGAGCAGCATATTCCATTCATGAAGCGATGCCATGTGCCGTTGTTTTCAATATGCAATGCCAGAGAGATTTCAAACTCCCGGCCTGCAGGAAGTACGCATTTTCCTTTGTCGAAGCCAATAAAAGAGGCAGTCTCTTCTTCATACGAGTCAAAGAGAGTCTGCAAAAATTCGCTCTTTTTCTGAATCGGAGCAAACGCGTTGCTGCCCTCCATGCCCGCTCCTTTGATGATAAAGCATTCCGGAGCCATCCATTCTTTCCATTGGCCTTCGCTTTCGTATAAAAGGGCAATCGTTTTAATCTCCGGCTTTTGCTCAAAGAGCATGTAATTTTCCAGCTCGGAAAAATTCCGGTACTGAGTCACCCGGAACAAAGCTGGATCCTGGAAGACGCGCAGTATGTTCATTTTCAGCAGGAGGCAAAATGATGCGGCACCGCCGCCCTCTTTACTGTATATGATGCCGTCTATAAAACCGTCTCCGCTACGGCAGTAGGCATGAGTCCCCGTGTCCATCATCGGCATTCGAGTGATGGAGGCGCCCTGTTCAAGCACCCATGCCGGAGAAAAGGCGAGAGGTTTTGAAAAAACGCTTTCAGGCAAACAATCGGCAGGGAGAAGTTTGCGTACCAATTCCTTGTCGAGGGCGCAGCCAATCATTTGTTTGCCGTCCTTCAGCGTCAGCCAGCCTGGAGCATCTGGCGTCTTTTTCAGCTCATAACGGTATCTCGTCACCTTGTCTCTGAAGTTGAGTTCCTGCTGGGCTCCGGAAAGGAACCATGCGGATTCGAGAATTTTCGATTCTTTTTCACTTTTGCCGATGATCGCCCGTTTCCCGCCCAGAAGAAACGCATTCGCAATTCCGGCCAGTTCTTCGGTCTGCTCTGCCGCCGCATTGCTTGCAGAGAATTTTCTTCGGGTTCGTTTTGAGCTTTCCTTCTGGGCGCGGATGGTTTTCACCAGAAGTTCCCAGTAATCGAGCCATATCTGCGATTGCAGGCTTCTTTCCTTTTCCTCACCCACGGATCGATGATCCGTTTTTTTATTTTCAACGGAAGAAGAATAGTATTCTTCATTTTTCCTGATATAATCAGGATCAATGGAGAACCATTTTTTGAGGTTGCATGCCAAATAGTCTTCCGCCCCATCGACATATTCGGATACAATCGTCGCGACCAGAGCTTCCGGCAAAGGCAGGAAGGCTCCGCTTCTTTCCGCAACCTCTTCGTTTTCGCCAAAAGAGAGTTCCAGCGTGATGTTTTTCAAAAGCATCTGATCGATAAAATCGGCGCCTTTTACCAGACGTCTGTTGTCGAACAGCTCCATGCCGTCGGTCTTGTTCAAATATTCGTTTGCCTCAAGGACTCCCATGAGGAGTTCGGTCAATATTCCGAAATTCTCGCTATCGGCAAGCATGAGCAGAGTCGAGGTGTAATTCGAACCTTTTTTACAAAAAACAGGCACTACTTTCACACAAACTTTTCGATTTGACGCTCTTCTTTTCAAAGGCAGTATCAGCCGTTCTGGCATCCGGTCTTTTTCTTCCCGGCATTCGTTTTCATCAGCCTGAGCCAGCAGATTTTGTTTCCAGGGGGCGGCTGATGCCTCGGCAAAGGTAAAGTCGGCTCCGTAATGCAGTTTGAAATGAAAACTGATCGTGACGAACCATATTTTGATTTTGGCAGAAGCCTCAATCTCCAGTTCGGTGCTGACGCGCACTGCTTCGCATGCCTGTATAGTCAATAGCGCCTGTATGTGGATATGGAGGCTGACGGATGCGCCGATGATGCCGAAGTCCACTTGCCCGTTCAAGGTTCCGTCAAGCCTGACCCATGCGGAAAAGCGGTAAAACGGAACAGAGGGGCTGTCTGTTTTCTGCGGTTCGTATACGGCGTAGATCCCTTCGAGAATTCCCTGAAGAACCAATATGGCGGAAGCGGAAAGAATGCCTGCGCTGAAGGATTTGCCCAGTTCCAGCTTAAGGCCGATCCCTGCGCCGATCACATGGTCGAAATAACCCTTGTTTGCCTTGGGGAGTAATGATGAAGCCCCGTCCCCCCCCTGTGTGAGGTAGAGGCCGCCCCTTCCGCTGAATGCTCCGTAGCGAAATGCAAAGGAGGAGGAAAAGTCCCTGTTTTCGGGGAAGCCGATGTTGATGTAGAAGTTCCCGTTCGTATAAACCTGTGCTTCTATGGCTCCCAAGGAAAGACTCATCGTGCCGAGTTTGAATTCTTTCAGAGCCGGGGGAATGAAGCGTGCCTTGAAGACGCCGAGCGTATCGTTTATTTTGCCATAGGACAACTCGGCGCCAAGCCCCGCAAATCCTGCCGCCTTTTCTCCATATAACTGGAACGATGCTCCATACAGACAGGCTCCGTCGCTGTACAGGAGGCGGCATTCCACCACATCCGCTATTTTGCAGTCCAGCGCTGCCAGATATCCGGCAGTTTCCTTCCAGACAAGCTCGGCAGGGTCCATCCCTGGCAAGATGCTTTGTTCCACTTTATTCAGGGCGCTGGGCAGGTCGAGGGGATTTAACCCCACCACCGACAGACTATTGGCAAGGAGCAGGTACTTGATCTGAAGGAGGTTTCCTGTCGTTTTCGGAGGGTCGTTCGGTTCCCAGGAAAGCGGCTTGTCCATTCCGTAGGATTCTCCCAGAAAGGTTCCCTGCGCTTGGAATTTGACTCCCGAAGATCCGGCGACAAGGGATATCAGGCTGAAGTCCGCAAAGGGTATTTTGAATGTTGGCTTGAATGAAAGGGAGAGTTCTTTCGACTGGTGACTGTAAGTGACAGTCAGTCCCTTCAGATTGATTCCTTTCAGGAATCCCCAGTCACCGCAGGGAGCATAACTGTCTTGAGGATTCAGGAGGGCCATGAGGCAAGTGACGCAGTCTTCCAGCAGGAAGTCGCTGTCGATGGTTCCTGTGAGCGTTTTCTTTTCGCTGTGGTAGGAGAGGCTGATCTGAAGCTGTTTCAGGACGAGCTTGAAGCTCCAGTCCGTATGCTGTCCTTTCAGCGTTGCCGATGCCTTGATCTGGAACAGGTTTTCCAACTCAAAGCCGCCAGTGAACGTAGTGGCGGTCTTGTCTCCTTCCACTCCGGCATGGAAGGAAAACGGAGCTCCGAAAATCCCGGCGTCAGAAACCTCCAGTTTCCCCGCCGCCCGGTAGCTTTGCAAGGTAAACCCGCTTTGATACCCGGCATGAATCTCCATGCGGGTGAGTACTATTGTAAATCCTGCGGACAGGGGAGAGCCGGACAAGGCCTCCACAATTTTAAAGAAATCAGCCTTTTCGATCAGGACTGCATCGAGCTTCATTCCCTCTTTCCCAAAAGCCGCCGAAAGCAGGAATCCGGTCATTCTGGCTTCTCCCTTGTACAGGGAAAAAAGTCCGCTCAACTCTACATTCATGCCTTCCTGCCCGTTTTTCAACACAAGGTCCGTCTCTTCGATACGAAAAGAGGCGGCTCCCGATAATGGCAGGTTCACGACATCCGCCAGTCGGAGCATCATGTGACTGTCGGAAAAATCCAGAGCCGTATTCAGATAAAGGGATTTGAGCCTGACGGATTTCATTGCATCCGGCAAAGAAAGCTTCAGTTCCTTGAACGCGTCTGCCAAAGCCAGGTCAAAAGGAATGTTTACCTCCATTCGATAGGACGGATATTCCGCCATGATGGAGAGCGGCTGTCCGAACAGTTTGATCTGAACGCATATACTGCCGAACAATTCACGATTCTTTTTCATGTTAACGCCCATGCAAATCAGAACGTTGTCCAACGAACAGGGGGCAGCCTGAAGCGCAAGGCCGCTCAGGGGATCGCAAAAGCCAAACAGAATGGAGGCTTGATTCAATTCCGGCATGGATTCGCCGGAAAAGCCGAAAGTAACGCTGTAAATCTTGGCTTTTGACTGAAAAGCCATACCGTCCGGAAGAAAAGATATCCAATCAAGCGAAACCTCCAGCATTTGTTCAAAAGCCTGAAGGCATTGGTTCACCTCGACTCCCGGAGAGCCGCCTGGATCTGTAAAATTAACAGAAACAACAGATTTTTCATCGTCTTTTAAAAGCTCTTTTTTTGCTTTTCCATGCAATATCGGGTTATCCCTAAACACGGCATCAGCCATGATGCAGGCAGTAGCATTCCTTTTCACTCCCGCCGCCTTATCTTCCGCCGAGAGGACAAACTGCCAGTTCTCAAACGCCAACATAAGGCCCGGCATGGACAGGGGGGACTCGATATTTCCTTTCAGTTGGTAGCCTGTTTCTTTTTTCTCTCCTGAAACGGAAATATTCTCGAGAAAGAGGTATTTTGAAAAATCGCTTTCCGACACATCCAGATTTCCCGTGAAGCGATTCTCCTCCTGTACGACATTGGCCAGGCACAACTTTTCCAGCGGTTTTGCACCTTGCTTATACGCATATCCGTCGAGATAAAATAAAACGCCGGTATCGCCGCATAATTCCTTTAAACTGATTTTGCCAGCCATGGTTCTCTTCTCCTAAATTTCTTTTTCCCAATAGGTTCCATCCTCAACATAGGTCGCAAATGTGTTGCCCCCCTCAATATGCAGATTCCCCCATCCATTGTTCTTACCTTCTTCCCATGCTTCAAACTCGACCTGCCCCGGCAAATTGACATCCAGATTGAAGAACAGCTCCTTATGAACCAGAAAATGAGCATCCCCCTGGGACGCATCCCCGTTTCCGCAACAATCATAGGCAATGGAGGCAAGGCAACTCGGGTGGCAGAATTTATCGCTGTACCCGGCGCTGATATACATGCCGCAAGGCCGGCTGAACACGTTTGTCAACGCCGATTGAAGGCGTTCGATATTATAATGAAACGTCGGCAAATTCAGAGAGACGAAAGGATGAAGCAAGGGCTCCATGGAAAGCGTATGCATGGAACCATGGTGCGGGACAGTCATCCAGATCTTCAAATTGCTGAAAATAGTCTGGATCGACGTGCGCAAATGATCCTCCAGCAGCAGTGCCCAGAAATTTGCTCCCGTCATATCTCCCAAAAACAGGAGAGCGTTTTCCTCATGGCACAAGGCAAACGCGGCCCCATTCCTGTTGACATAGCCTTGTCCCAATGAGGGGCGGGGAACAATATCGCCTATTGTTTCTTGAGTAATTTCCGCAAAGTAGGTATTCCAGAGACAATACAAATCGATACCATCGGGCAGTTGCACGGGAATGCCCAATGTCGACAGAAGAGGAACGGGGCTCTCGATTCTGGGCAGAATCATCCTTCTATTTTCCCCCAGAAGATTAAAGAGCTGAGTTACTTCATTTTCCGGATCATTCATGAAAAGCATGTCTGTCAATGATCCGACCAACAGCCAAACATCTTCTATTCCCCCCGTAATCAGAGAAGTCAGCAAATTATAGTGATCGTCATGAAAATGAGTAAGAAGAACGAGCGTGGGCACAGTCTTGTTGTCAACAAGTTGTTCTTTCACAAAAGCAATATTGCGTTCCCGTTTTTCTCCGTTCGTTTTATCATCATTGCATCCTGCATCAATCAAAATCTGACATACAACAGCATTGACATCGTCAAATATCTGAATGTAATTCATCGCGCCATGCCCGACGTAGAAAAACTTGGCATTTATTGCCGCCATAACGATTCTCCTTCCTTTTTTTCTTTTCCATAAACCGCATACCAGCCCAGAGGCTCTTTTCTCCCCTTCGGGTAAAGAACGATATCGCAGGCATCCGGCGGAAATGTGAGCCCGAAGAGCGATACGCGTATGCCTTTCAGATGCAGGAGGGCTGCTTTTGACTTATCTGGTTTCACATAAGGCAAAATGGCTGTCGACGTACAGCGAATGCTGAAAAGTTCATTGAGCGCTAACGTCAGTCCCATGCTGCTCCCGCTGCCGGACAGATTGCTTCCGGCGTAAAATCTGTTCCCGTCAAAGGCAAATAAAAGCTTGATGAAAACACCGCTACAAATCGCCACAGGTACAATCATTCCGTACCAGCGCTTTCCCATATCTTCCTGTTTTGCTGGTACTTGAATGCGCCTGTATCCGAGCTTCAGAGGAGATTCCCCGCTTTGCCATGAGATGAATTCAGGATTTTCATGCGGGCATTGCTCCCAAAAGGAACCCCTGCGCAGTAGGGCGCCGCTCTCCATCAAAATCACCTCACGGTATATTTCTTCAGCTTTAACGGATGCCCCAAGGCTGACTTTGATAATCAGGTTGTCGTAGACAATATAGCCATCCTCCCGACTGGAGACAGGGCAGAATCCAAAAGGATCGAAATCCGCCGATAAAACATTGAACCTGAGTTTTCCTCCAAATTTCATGACGATGGCGTCCCCGGCTGCATCCCTCTGCATGGAAATCACGGCCTTTTCTATGGAAAAGGATCGTAAAAGGCCGGTCTGCAAAGGATAATTAATCCATTGCCTCAGGGAAAAACAGTATCGTCCGTTCACATAGATTCCATGGAGTTCCAACGCTCTCCATAAAGAATTTGTCCCGCCAAATAAGCCGGCCGGGAAAAGACTGCAATCGGTCGTCACGAGCAGAAGCATTTTTCCTGAGAAAAAGGCCTTTACCCCCAGAGATTCGAATCTCAGCTTCTCTTCCGTTGACTCTTCCGATTGCATGGGGGCGCAACCTCGTTTGCCGAGAAGGCATTTGAACGCATGGTCCGACTTCTCGCCCAGAATGCATCCTCTGAGAAGCGTTTTATCCTCCGTACCCTTGGAGAGAGAACCTTCCACCTGCACAAAAGTAGCACAAAAACGACAGCCTGATACAAAGAAGGAAGAGCCGAACCTGTCTTCCTTACAGATATGTACTGGTACATTGAAAAAAACGGCTCCCGTAAAATCGGGGTTCTCAAAACAGGCGAGCAGAGACAGGTAATTCTCCATGCCATCTTCTTTTTTCACTCTCTGCGCCTCCCGGCGTTCGTTTTTGTAAAGCTCCAACGCCCGCCGCGCTGTCGTTCCGGATTCCTTTTGAGCTTCCTCATTGAGGAATTCAAGAAGGGTGCTTCCCTTGTTGAATTTCAAGAGAAATACCGTATCGGCAGCACTGGTTGTCGTATCCAGGGAAAACAGTTCGTTATGAATGTCCGGCAGTTTTTCCGGATCAAATACCGTTTTCAATTCGCTCCATGTTGCGAAAATCTGCATAATTTTGCTTTCGTTGAAGATATTTAGGCATTATTGCACTAGGCATGTGTCTTGTAAATCATTTATTACAAATATAAAAAATCCCAGGCTCTGCGTCAGATTCGCTGGTAAAAGCTCTGGCGTAGTTTGAGGAAGAGGTAAGGGATATTGAAGAGACCGCATGTCTTGGATTGAATCCTTGAAATTGCTGCATTAGCTGCCTCTATCTTCCCGCTGCTGATTCTGTATTTGAAGAAATTGATCACCTCGTTGAAGTTCTTCAGCAAGCCTTTCGCAAAGCGTTTCAAGGGATCGATACTACTTGCTCTCACCATTCGTAGCCAGTCACTCAATCGCCAGATACCTCCATTGACATCACTGGCTTTGTAGATATCTCTGAACTGTTCCTTAAGTACATAGCCATCCGCTATCTTACGGTTGGACAACAAGAGTTGATCAAGCCTCTTCGTACCCAACTCAGACACATTCTCGCTTCCTCTCAAAAGCAGGTATCGTGTGTTGGAAATAAGTCTTCTATCAATTACAAGCTGGACTTGGATAGAGGATTTGCCAATCATTGAGTTCTTAACGATCCAGCCCTTGCACTTGTATAAGTTACTTAGCATAAACTTACTTGTGACAGGTGTTACGAGCCGGCGCAAGGGTTGGGTCACCTTATGTTGCGATTTGCCGAGCTACTTACAGCCGCTTTTTACCAGCGAATCTGACGCAGAGCCAAAACAAATCCATCAGCAAGAATTTCACATCGCCTACATCTTGTATTTCGCGGCTTTTTCCTGATCCACCGGCACCCCAATTCCATTTTCGTACACTCGCCCAAAAAGGTCGTTGAGGAATCCCCATGTACCCTCTTTATTCAATGGCTCCAAATCCTGAATAAGCTTGGGAGCCAGCGCGGGGTCACGACCGGGGAACTCTGGATAGTTCACAAGCATATCCAACATGCGCATCCGGACCATTTCTGGCCTCATCGCAGCCATATAGTCGTCTCCATCCTTGAACGTCACGATCATCAATTCCGTAGGATCCATGTGATCCAGAGCGAATTGATAGCACTTCCACGCCTGTTCCAAGTCGAAACACGGCAATTGTTTCTTCTCGTGCAACAAGCCTAAAAGAAGAGCGCTATGAGGATCGCCCGACGCCATTCTCTCCCGGAGCTTCAACAGAAAAGCCGTGAGCAGTTCAGGAGGCATCGTGTCAAAATTAATGCGCTGTTCCACCATCATCAGGACGCGATCCGCCCCAAACCAGTCGGTCAAATCATCCCATTGTTTTCCATACTCACCAGAAGAGATTTTCGCCGAATCCGAGGAAAACTCATTCCCCCGTCCGCCCCTGTCCTTCATGGTATTATTGGCCTGAACTTTCGCAAGAATCAGATCCTGTTGCTTATAAAAACAGGTCAGAAACCCGCCGTCTTCCCATCGTGAAAGAAAAAAATCACGGCTTTTTGATACGAATGGAATATAGGATTCTTCCAGCAAAATCCTTGCATAGCGATAGGCATCCTCCCAGTCTGCTCGGGATAAATAATTGTCATTCAAAAAACCCGACTCCATCCAATAAAACATACAAGCCCGGCTCCCCAGACGAGCCCCTTGGAAAGCATACTCCGCCGCCAACCGAACATTGCGGATCGACACTGTACCCATCACATCCAAAAGCCCCAGCTTAATCAGCCATCTTCTGCAATCCTCCTGCATCCCATCCGGAAGAAGCTTGATTTTCTGGCTCCAAAAAAGACATCTCATCTCATCTGGAAGCCCTCTCTTGATGGTGTTGTAGCCTATTTCACCAAATTCCAAGGCACACAAATCTTCCATCGCCTTCACATCGCCAGTCCTTGCATTTTGCTGCAAGGCTCGGCGCAATATATTCTCCTCATCACGTGGCAAAAAGTAACAAAAACGAACTCCCCGCATACACCTATAGATCAAGGAATCCCCTGCCCTGAGTCCCTGCATGAACTCGTCATAGCCGGGTAATACCGAACAATCAGGACTCTCTTTGATGCTGTATCCAAATGAATCAGGAGTATCCTTGCGCACAAGCTTTCTGCCCTCTTGCTGAGACATATCTATAAAATGGCGCAAGAACTTTGCCCCTGGCTTGCCCAACTTTTCAGCCTTGTCCAACCAATAAGAAACATCCCTCTTCCTATTCCAGCTCAAAAACATGGGTCCACCACTACAAGCTCTCCGCCACGCCATCACAATACAGGCATCGGCATCCCCTCCAAGGGCACGCTCCAGACATTCGCGTTCCGTCAACTCATGTGCCCGAAGAGAGCTTCTATCAGGAGACTTCATCGCGAGCTGGAAGGGAGGGCTGTCTTGCCGCATCAAAGCACGTTGACGTTCCTCTGCTGCCTTGTACAAGGCCTTCTTCTCTCGAAGCAAACGCTCCGTTTCTGAATCAGACAAGCCGGTAAACTGACTCCAATATCCGGTATCCATAAGAGGCACCTCCCCAATAAGTCTCCAGGATAACGGGTAGATGGTACGCCGCTCATTCCAAAGTTTCCTTTGTTGCTCCGAATAACTGCTTCCATATCCGTAACTCCAATGCCAGAACATCCAGCCAGCTACCATGAGTAACAGGGCAGAAATCAATATCCATAAATGTTTCTTCTTCATATAAATGAACTGGATATGACTCTACCTTCCGTGATGGCGAATGAAAGATTTTTCCAAACGTTCGCATCCCTCGGCGCAGGCGGGGTACTCTTCACTCCCTCGCATGTAGTATTCCAGCGCCTTTTCCTTGTCCGGAGGCGTACCGATACCATCTTCGTACACCCTGCCCAGGAGGTAGTTCAAAGAATCTCTCTGATTTCTTTCGGCAAATTCTTGCAGGCCCTGAGCCATTTCATATGCTTTTGCTTCATCTCGCCCCGGAAAACGTAAATGTTTGACTACCATGGAGATCATGAACGTCCTGATAGCATTCTGGATATAATCACTTCCACGCCCTCCTTCAATCATCGGGTCTGGATAATTGATGAAGAAGAAGTCCCCCTCTTGCAAATTCTCCCAAGCCTGGGAATAACACGCCCATGCCTTCCCCAAATCCTGCTGAATCCCACGCCCCTGATGATATAAAAAACCCTGTACAAACAAAGCATGGGGATCTCCCGCCTCGCACATTTCCTGAATCTTATCCACATATACACCCTTGATTTCTTCAGAAACATTCCACAACTTCATGTTGGTTGACAACTCTTCCATCACGGAATCCGATCCGAATAAAGCCATGCGTTCATCCAGAAACTTCCTGACAGATGCCGCGTCTTTCTCTGACAGCAAATCATCCATGTGATTCGGAAGCTCACCTCTGGATTTCGCTCGGGCCATAAGCGAGGCCTTGGCTTTTTGCACGGACTGTTCCGAATAATAAATATCCAGACTCATGGGCTCCATCTCAACCTGCTGCCGCACGTATGAAGACATCAAACACCGGGTAAACGGCATATACTCATTCGACAACAGCACATTCTGGAAGTGAAGCAGCTCCTCCCACTGTTCCTTTTCAAGGCGGAGACGGCGCCGCATGTCAAACCGAAGGGCAAAGTACATGCCAGCCAAACTTCCCTCTCGAGCCGCCGCCAGAGCAAACGCCTCTGCTTCGCGGAACTCTCGCATCCCTTCGGTTTTTTCAACGGACAAAATACCGACGCGTTCCATCCAGAAACGGACATCATTCCTGATGCACGGAGACAACTTCTGCAGGAGGGTGTTGTGACTTACCTGGGATTCCAACTCATAGGTAATGAGTCTCTTCCATCGATCTACAGGAGTTTCAAAAAACAAGCTACACATATTCTCCATGGCTCGCACATTTCCGGCTTGTGCCCGTCCCAACAAGGCCTTTCTGAGTTTATCCCGACCGGGACAAACGTACCGAGGAGTCAGTTCGTGAATCACACGATAGGCCGTCAAATCCCCATCCTCCATACATTGCAGGAACTCGTCGTATCCAGGACAACTGCTATATTCAAGATAGTGAGTACCCAGTATCACAATGTATCCATTTGAAAGGATGGAACCTTTCTGATTCCGTTGATGCGCCTTCCGAAAAAAATGCTTCATGAAAAGAGCTCCTGGTCGTCTGGCGGCAATTGCCTGATCCAGCCAATATTCCACTTCACCAGCTCTCCGTTGGCTCATCAGATATGCCTCCCGCTCGCCCAAATGCAAGGCCATCTCCAAACAGGCATCCCCATCGCCACCGCGAGCCCTCTCCAGACATTCCCGCAAGGAAAGTTCATCGGAACGCAACAAGTCAAGAGACAAGCTCTTTGCCGGGAAAAAAGGAACAGGCAGATTCTCTCTGTCCCTCAGTTGAGTCCGACGGGCAGTCAGGAGTTTACCCTTCTGGATTTTTTCGAGTTTCGCCTTCTCCTGGGCACGTTCCTCGTCCGTTATCGTCTGAGAAACATCATCCGTATCTGTCCAAAAGAAATGCTCGTCCAGCTCTTTCCATAACAACGGAAAAAGAGCTCTTTCTTCATTCCATAGTTTCCTCTGTTGCTCGGAATAATCATCAAACAAGCCTAGCCAGGCACACACAGGTACAGCCAGACATAGAACAACCAATGTAATAAAAACGGGCTTTCTCTTCATGGTTTTACGCGTTCGCATCCCTCGGCACAGGCGGGGTGGTCACGCCCACGCATGTAGTATTCCAGTGCCTTCTCCTTGTCCGGAGGCGTACCTATACCATCTTCGTACACCCTGCCCAGGAGGTAGTTCAAATACGCATTACCAGAAGATTTTGAAAAACCCTCCAGATATGTGACAAAACCATAGGCTCTCTTCTCATCACATTCCGAAAATTCAGGATGATGTACGACCATGGAAAGCATAAACATTCGGATCAGAGCCTGAAAATGAATACGATTTGTCTGAAATTCATTCATTGGATCCGGGTACAGCCGCATTTCCATACCACGATCACCCAGAGCATCATAAGCCTTTGAATAACATGACCATGCCTCACCGAAATCCCGTACAACACCACGCCCTTGCTCATACAGGAACCCCAAAGTAAATTGTGCATAGGGATCTCCCTCAGAGGCACATTCTCTCACGATATTGACAAAAACACTTTTCTTTTCATCATCACATTTCCAGAGAGATTCTCGCAACAATAGTTCCATTAAAATGTAATCGGAACATCTCAATGCCAGCTCTTCATCCAGGAACTTCTTCATCTCTGTTGCATCCTTCCGGACAAAAGACGCACCCAGCTTTCCCCATCCTAGCCCTCTTTCATGAAGCAGTTTTATAGCAGCTTTCTTAACTTGCTCATTGGATTGATAATCAAAATATACCTCCAGGGGATTCAACCAATCCGATATCATTTCTCGTCCACCACTAGGTGCTTTCATAATCCCCAAGAGTAAAGGGGCATAAGAATTTTCAAGCAGGATACGGTAATAACGGGGGATGGCTTCCCACTCGTCTTGATTAAAATAATCTCGCCTCAACTTCGCTACTTGCAGCCAATAGAACATCCCTGCCAAACTCCCTCGCTCTGCTGCCATACGCGCGTAGTCTGCCACTTCCTGAAACTCGCGTACCGCTTTCGTTCTCATGGCGTCGAGAAGCCCTATACTGATCAACATGTCTCTGGCATCACTTCGCCAGTTGCGGGGCAGTTTCTCAATCAGGTGGATATTCCAGAACGATGAATTCATCTCTTCCAGAATGTCTTTTTGCCAATCGAAAAAGGAACGGTCAAAGCTCACCTTAGCCAGCTTCTCCATCGCCCGGACATCTCCGGCATGGGCCTGAGCTCGCAGAGCATCCTTCAGTAGGAAAACCTCCTTTAACTCATTACCAGAAGCCATTTTTTGAGCTACGCGATACACCAAGAGGTCACCGGAACGCATACATTGCAGAAACTCATCGTATCCAGGTAGTCCCGAACCATCAAAGAGGCTGGGAGTCGACGTAAACACATGCCCATTATTGATCATCACACTGGCATTAAGCTGCTTCCTCGTCAGTTCACCAAAATGCTTCAGAAAGAGAGCCCCAGGACGCCTGGAAAGCATCGCCTTGTCCAGCCATGTATTCAGATCCCGTACACGCCTCCAAGTCATCAACTCGTCCATGGAAGAGTAAGAATCCGGCCATCCCACATGCAAGGCCATCTCCAAACAGGCATCCCCATCGCCTCGGCGGGCGCGTTCCAGGAATTCACGGGGGGTAATCTCCTCCGAATTCAAAAACTCAATATTCGGAGGTTTTTTAAAATCGACATTGCAGATCAGCTTCTCCTGTTCACAAAGTTTCTGCTGTCGTTTCTTGAGGGATTCATTTTTCTTCTTTTTTGTGTCCTGCACCAGTCTGCTATCAACAGAAGTTCCCATGGTTTGACTCAAAAAAGTGGGCCCGCTCGTAAAAGCTATATCACATCGATACAATACCCAGAGGAAAGGGTAAATATCTCGTCTTTCATTCCACAACTTGCGCTGTTGTTCGGAATAGCCATCCCCATAACTCAGGCGATCAGCATAAAACAAGCCTCCCGCCACCGCGGCAATAAACAATACTCCGAGAACAACAAGGATGGATTTTTTCATGACAATAAATCGTTGCATATCATATACTTATTTTGTAGTTTCCGAAAATTTCCTCAATCGTTCGCATCCCTCGGCACAGGCGGGGTGCTTTTCACTCCCTCGCATGTAGTATTCCAGCGCCTTTTCCTGATCTGGAAGAGTCCCGATGCCATCCTCGTACACCCTGCCAAGCAGGTAGTTCAAATACGCATTGCCATCAGGTTTTGAAAAACCCTCCAGATATGCGGCAAATGTATAGGCTTTCTTCTCATCCCGCCCCGGGAAATCAGGATAACGAACCACCATGGAGATCATAAATTGAGGAATATAATTTTGTAAATAGCCACTTTCGGTCTCAAATCCACGTGTCGGATCGGGGAACTGTAAGGCAAGACGCCCGATTCCCGCCACGCCATTGTACGCCTCCGAGTAGGAAGCCCATGCTTTCCCTAAATCCTGGGGCACCCCACGCCCCTGCTCGTAGAGAAAGCCCATCACAAATTGTGCCAATGGGTCGCCTTCTTTCGCCAACTCCTTGACCTTATTGGCGATAATGGCTTGTTTCTCCTGCGAGCCCTTCCATAGATTCCGATTCGACAACACATTCTCCAGAACGGAATCGGCTCCATATAAAGAAATAGCTTCACCCAGAGTCGACTGAAGCTCACGAACACTTTTCCGGGCAAAGTCAGGGAAATTATTTTTCTGGGGTTCTCCTCGAAGAAGCAACTGCATCCTTGCTTGCTGTTCGCACTGCCTCCTTGAGGTCGAATCGTAATACACATCGGTGGGATGCAAAAACCGGGAACTGCGAGCAAAGCCACCAAAAATATCAATATTACGCACGTAGGGAATATACACATGCTCTAACAAGCACTTGTCGTACAACAACATCGTCTCCCAGTCCTCGCTCGAAAAATAGTTCCGCGTCAACTGTCCGTAAAAAAGCCAATAGTACATCCCTGCCAGACTTCCATGTTGAGCAGCCTTGCGAGAAAATTCTGCAGCTTCGCGAAAATCCTCCACCGTCGCCGTTCGGTTCACATCAAGGAGTCCCATACTGATCAACCAACGACGAACATCATACTGTTTATCCTTAGGCAAGATCGAAATCAGATTTTTCGACAAGAATGACGAGTTCATATCTGCCAGAATATCTCGTTTCATCTCAAATATATCTCTATCAAAACACAGCGAAGCAAACTGTTCCATAGCACGGACCTCACCTGCTTGTGCCTTTTTACGCAGTGCCTCCTTCAGGCCGGAACGAAACGGATTTTCATGATAGTAACTCATCAAGCTCTCCATCACACGGTATGCCAGCCAATCTCCATCTTGCACACAGTGGCGGAATTCCTCATAGCCGGGCAAAGTCGTATAATCCGGAAGAGGCCACCCCTTAATATGAATACCATCTCCCATAATTTCTACAGATTCAACAATCTGTTTCGTCCTTATGTTCCCGAAATGCTTCAAGAAGAGAGCACCGGGACGTTTGGCAATGAACGCCTGATCCAGCCAGTACTTCATATCATGAGCAATCCGCCAACTCATAACATCCCTCTGGAAGCTATCGCTACCACGCACATGTAAAGCCATCTCCAGGCAGGCATCTCCATCGCCACAGCGTGCTCGTTCTAAACACTCGCGAATCGTTACTTCACAGGCTTGTAAAGAAGCAATATCCGGAGTTTCCTTGAAATCCAACGTGAAACCATGTTTTTCACGTTCACAAAGCTTCTTTTGCTGTTCCTCTAGTTTTAGATCCTTTTCCTCCTTTATTTTTTCCAGCGCATTTCGTCTTTCGAAATCCATCCCCATGGCCTCTCCCAAAAAACTGGGCCCGGAAGAAATCACCATATCACACCTATCCAGCATCCACACCAAGGGGTAAACCTTTCGCCGTTCATTCCACAACTTCCGCTGTTGCTCCGAATAGCTATCACCATAACTCAGTCGATCTGCATAAAACAAGCCCCCCGCCACCACGGCGACAAACAACATGCAGCAGAGGATAAGGATGAATTTCTTCCTTGATGGATACATTTGTATTCACCCTATCACGATTTTCCCGGATGAACAGATTTTTGCAAGCGGTGCCAGCCTTCTTCGCAGCCGATATAGTCCACCCGACCCTTGTCGTAATATTCGAGCGCCTTTTCCTTGTTCACGGGAACGCCGATGCCATCCTCATAGACGCGGCCAAACATAAAATCCAAATCGGATTGGTAGGAAGCCCCCTTCAATTGTTCCAAATTCAGAAGCAGGGATGGCACAAGTTTCGTATCCCTCCCTGTGAAGTCTGGGTACAGACAAAGCAAACGTAGCAATCCAATTCTGGCAGCATCCTGGAGCCTGCAATGAAGTGTCTTATCCATATTCAAAGGATTTCTGCATCTGATCTCCATGGTATTACTGGGGTATATCCTCTTCACCGTTTCAGTGTAGCACTTCCATGCTTCCGCAATATTCGGTTCCACACACGTCCCAGTTTCGTACAAATACCCCAGACCACTTAGAGCCAGAGGATCTCCCTCGGCAGCCATGGTCTTCACTTTGCCAATATATATGGCTGCAATTTCAGGTTTAAGTTTCGTCTCAATAAACAGCGAATCCAGGATATCCATCAGCACATCATCTCCTCCAATCATGGCCATGGTATCATCAAGATCGCGAGCTACTTCATCGGGGGCTTTTCCATCAGTGGAACCGGTTCCTGACTTCCGGAATCTGTCAGCTAAGGCTCGTACTTTGGAGAAAACATACTCATTCACCTGCTTTCCTCCAAAACAACAATCCAGGATTTCATGATCCGCCCGGGTCATCATTGGGTTAATCCAACAATTATCAAGATAGGGCGCATAGCCTTGTTCTATCAATACCCGGTGGTAATGGAATACATCCTCCCAATCTTCTTTCGAAAAATGATCCAGAGCATACAATCCATAGCGCAACCAATGATCCATCCCCACCAAACTGCCCTGCCGAGCCGCCATATGAGCATATTCCGCCACTTCCCTGAATTCGCGCATGGCATCCGTATCCTCAGCATTCATCAGCCCACTGCGTTTCAGCAGTAATCTTGACTTGTCACGGAAAGCTTGCGGCAATTGAGCGATAATCTTTCCCCATGCCCCCTCTCGCATATCAGATGAAATACCATAGATGATCGGACTAGACCTCAAGATAGTTCCATTATAGAAGACAACCCATTCTTCCATGGCATGCAAATCCCCCTTCATGATCTTCTTCCTCATGGCATCCCGAAGAATGTTCAGTTCCTTGTTCGGCAATCTGTAGCAAAATTCCATATTTTCCCATATCGTGTAGGGAAGAGAATCTCCAGTTTCCATACATTTCAGGAAGTTTCCATAACCGGAAAGTTTCGAATAATCCGGGCAAGAAAGAGATGGTACAATAGTCCCTCCCGCACCCTTGATTTTGATATGCTCCGTCGCATCCTTTTGGCTCAATTGCAGGAAGTTTTTCAAGAAGAGTGCCTCATGACGACCGTTTTTCTCCGCTTGGGAAAGCCAGAAATTGACATCCTTTGCCTCCCTCCATGACAAATGGAAACAAGCATGCTTCAATCCCACATGCATTGCCATCATCAGACATGCCGCACCATCGCCAGCCCTTGCCCGTGCCAGGCAATCCTTCTCAGAAATTTGAGACAAGGGTATCGGTAAAAACTCTCCTTTGCCCAGCTCCTCCGAGGGAAAAGACGGTTTTTCCCGATCGCGCAGGGCGATTTGTTCCTGCCTCAATTGATTGTCACGAACCATCCTTTGATCGATCAATTCCTTCAATTGGTCTTCCGTATAGGGAACGATACCGGCCAGTGAGGAAAAATCGTTCTGATCCGGCCTCACACTCCTGCTCCGCCAAGCCGCCGGGAACAAAGCCCGCCGTTCATTCCACAGCTTCCGTTGCTCCTCCAGATAACTGCTCCCATACTCATCCCTTGAGCTGGAGCAGAACAAGGTCCCCGCCACCACGGCAACGAGCAACGCCACACATGCAATCAAAAGAGATTTATTTTTCATAAGTCGGACAAGCTTGACTCTATCATTCTTTTTCTGAATGAACAGAATTTTGCAATCTCTCCCACCCCTTGGCGCAGCCAGAATGCTCCTTCATCCCTCTTTCGTAATGCACGAGAGCTCTTGCGCGATCCACCGGAACGCCAATGCCATCTTCGAACACTCGGCCGACAACACAGTTCAGGTATCCATCGGTGCTTCTCTCCAGTTCGGCTTCCATCATCCACATCAAATCCGTACTCCTGCTCACATCCCTCCCTGGAAACTCGGGGTAGAGAATCAGCAGCGTCAGGAGGTTCAGCTTGATGGCATGCGAAAGTTCGCACAAGGTAAAGAACCTGCTGTCAAAAGGATCTCTGAAATCAGCAAATCCTGTATTATCAAGATTGCACAGAGGAACGGCCTCCCAATAACACGCCCAGGCCTTCCCCAAATCACGCTCGACCAAATACGCGTGTTCATGCATAAAAGCCAGAACGAACAAGGCGAAAGGATCACCCTCGGTAGCCATAGCCTGCACCTTCTGCGCATACACTTCAGCAACGCCAGGAACAGGTTTCCATGAGTCGGCTCCTTCAAGTATCCTATCAAGCATGTTATCCCCACCGTAAAGAGCAATAGTATCATCCAATTGACGGGCTATCGCTTGAGGCTCCCCTTCCCTCGGAAGTTCGCCAAAAGGTCCTCTTTCTCCATCCTTGACGAGGCGAGAAGTTGCCAGGTTGTAAGTATCTTCCATGCTCTGCTGCGTATAAAAACAGGATAATATTTCCTGATCCACAGCCGTTAACCCACTGTTGAAGGGAGACCGCTTGTTGAGATAGGGGACATAGCTATTTTCCAGCAGCAGGCGATGGAACTGAAACAGTTCTTCCCAATCCTCTCTCGTAAAAAAATCCTTGCTAAACAGGCCGTGACGCAACCAAATATCCATCCCATCCAAGCTTCCACGGCGGGCTGCCTCATGAGCATACCCGGCAGCTTCACGGTACATGAGCATCACCTTCGTGTCCTCAATGTCCAGCAACCCACACCAGCGAAACAGAGGTTCACACGAATAGCCGGTCAATCTTTCTACATGATTCATCATTCGTCCCCAAAATGACACTCTCACTTCCTCATACATACGGGAACTAGCTCCACCCAGTCCTCCATTCACTTCGAACTCCAGAAATATCAATGATTCCATCGCCTCAAGCTCCCCGTTTTGACCCCTCTTCTTCAAGACAGAGCGAAGAACAGGCAATTCATGGTTCACCTTCTGGGCATAAGAGAGCATGAGCCCTTGCAATATGAAATAGGGTAAGACATCCCCAGCCTCAATACGCTTCATGAAGTCATGGTACCCCGGCAAGCCCGTGTAATCAGGACAAGGGGCATAGTCAAAACTTCCGGAACCATTCATGCTTTTCCGTAGATGCGTCAGGCTCATTTCAAAAAAATTCAGCAAAAACCGGGCTTCGATCCGTCCACAGGTTTCTGCCTGAGAAAGCCAATATTTGATATCCTTCTCTGCCCTCCAGTGAATAAAGGGACCGTCGTCCGATAGCACATGTCGCGCCATTGCCAGACATGCGGCTCCATCTCCCCGGCGTGCTCGCAGCAAGCATTCCCTCCTCGCAATCAAGTAGGCGGGCAGAGCAGATAAATCCGGAGAGCCAACGGGATTCAATTGGCAGGACGCCTTCTCCCGATCGCGTAGAGCAATTTGACGCCTCTGCAGAGCCTTTTCCCTCTCAAGCCTGTTGAGACAATCCTCCTTCGTCAGTAGAAGCCAGGCACTTGATGTAAGAAAGCAATCCACACCAGGAACCGTATTATCACACCATAAAATCGTTGGAAAAAGCCCCCTCCTTTCATTCCATATCTGTCTTTGCTCCTCGGAATACCCCTCGCCATACTCCGGCTCTCCCAGATACCCCACCCAGCTGGCGACCACAGCAAGCAGCAGGAGGATAATCAGAACAATCAGTTTCTTCTTCACAACGATGTTCGTTTTCATTTCCAATGGATTATTCACAGAAAGACTTACCCTGCCGTTGTTCCAGACGTTCCGCGCACGACGGGTTAAACTTCTGCCCTTTGGTATAAAACCGGATGGCAGCTTCCTTGTCCGGCGACGTTCCAATGCCCTCCTCATACATCCGCCCCAGATAATAATTGATGATACCTGACAATCCATCTTCACTATCCGCATGTTGCTCCAGCTGCCGCGCCGCAGCAAAAGCCTTTTCGTCATCTCGGCCCGGGAATTTGGAGTAATTCACCAGCATCGCCAGCATGGACACCTGAAGAGCATCCACATGATGCCCCAGCAGAAGAGAATCATCAGACGTCACATCGCGGAAGCGCACCTGGCAGGGCAAAGTCGGATCAAGTTCCTTCAATCCCGCCTCATAGCATCTCCAAGCCGCCCCCAAATCCCGAGGAACACCCTGCCCCAACTCATACAGGCCTCCCATCACCAATTGCGCATGAGGATCACCCTCCTCTGCCAGCTCCTGAATGCGCGTCGCATAGACCTCCAGTACATCGGCAGCAAAAGGTTCACGCACCAAGCGGATAAGAAACACATCCAGAATGTGGTCCGCCCCATCCCGGGCAATCAAATCATCCAGGGATTTCCTGACTCCTTGCAGATCCGTCCCTGCTGGAAGTCCATCTGCATCACACAGCAGACCGCCGCGAGCATCCAACGATGTAACCAATTGTTTATGATAACATTCCCAAATCTTTTCCGGATAAAAACACTGCAATAATTCCTGATCCGGAGAAGTCCCATTCAGCCATGCCTCCATGTAAGGAGCATACCCTTCTTCCATAAGAATGCGATGGTAGCGAAACACATTCTCCCAATCCTCCTTTGACAAATATTGCTGCGTCAATAAGCCAAACCTCAGCCAATAATCCATCCCCACCCGGCTTCCCTGTTCCGCCGCTTTCCGGGCACATGCCGTCGCCTCCTGCAAATTGCGCACATATTCCGTACCATCGGGAGACAACACACCGATCCACTGTAAAAACGTCATGCCACTCTCCTGCATCACACTGGGAAGGGAATCCACCAAACGCCCCCAGAACGATTCCTTCAGTTCATTTAATACAAGCGACCAAGCAGTCAGTGGTGAAGAACATTGCACAGCGGCCATCCCCTCCATAGCTCGGACATCACTGGCTCGCACGCGTTCCCGCAATGCTTCGCGCAGGACATCCATTTCCGGTGGCTGATTGCCCCGCACCACAGCACTCTCCCTCCAAATGGAATAGAGCAAAAAATCGCCATCCCGCATGCACTGCAGAAACTCGCTGTACCCATCAAGTTGTTCATAGGAATGAGTTTCTGATAAAGGAAAAGTATAGTACTTTTGTTTACAATTCTGCTGTATCAATTCCAGGCTCCGTCTCATAAACCTGGCACCCGGACGCCCCAAGGCTTCAGCCTGTGAAAAACAGTAATCTGCATCGTGAACCTGCCTCCATGTCGGCACATATACCGATTTCCTCTCCCGGTCTAAAACCATGTACGAGCCCATGACCAGCCAGGCATCGGCATCACCTCCACGGGCTCGATTCAAACACTCCTGTTCCGTGATACAGTTGGCTGGAAGAGAATCGATCACAGGAGCCTTATCCCAATCTGGAGAAAACGTTCCACCCTTAGCATCGCGCAACTCAAGCTGGCGTCTTCTCAACACCTTGTCCTGTTCCATATTCTTCCCCAAGTTTTTGTCATACAACACCTCCATACTGCCGGAGATGAAACGCAAAAGCATCTGCATCTCCGCAGTTTCCCCATTGTATTGTACAGCCACAGGGAACAAGGCTCGCCGCTCATTCCACAGCTTTCGTTGCTGTTCGGAATATCCTTCTCCATACTCCGGCGGACTCAGCCAACAAACCAATCCCCCAGCAAGAACAAACAGCAGGACGGACAGTATCACAATCGTTTTCTTCTTCATTCTTCCCTCTTGCCAATCAGCATACCATCAAACATGAAGATGAACAGATATTTGAAGATGAAACCATGAATTTTTGTTACGATTCAGATTCTCAGTCAAGCAGATTTATATAATGGCAAAGCATATAATACACATATTTATCATCACTAAGTATTTAAACATCAATATGAAATACCCATCCTTTTTCACTCACAAAAACATTATCCGGGCGAGCATCGTAAATTGTCGTTCCACAAGAATGCTTGTAGCTGTATCCCCCGATCCTGTGAAACAACATCCCCTCCATGTAAGCTGTTATTTCGTCCTGAGATGCGGGATTACCTTTGATAAACGGCTGTGCAATTACAATTTTCAAGACATTCTCTGGCTCACCATCGTCTATGACAGCGAGCAAATGAAGGGGCTGTTTCACTAAAAAAGAGGCAGTCCCTTTTAGTTTCTTCCGGCGTAGTTCTCAGGAAGCATCGTCAATGATGAACAATTCACCCAACGTAGTGGCATCATAAAAGCCTTCTTCTTCACCGGATAGTGAGCAATGCGGATTGTAGAATTGCTTCGGGAAGCAGACGTAGTGAACGGGCGATACATTGCGGTGCAAAAAGGACGCCCACCAACTGAATGTACTGGGGCCTCCGATCAAGTGATTGTAGGAACTCAGACGGACAAAATCATCGCAATCATTTCCCTCACGGACAACATGGATGTCCAGCCCCATTCCCTTCAATGCTTCTTGAACCACAGTATGGGCGACATCGGCCGATTTCCTGTCCGTATAGACATCGACGCGAGGAGAAGCCCCACGCTTCAATTGAAACAGGACAGCCTTCCGAATGTAGTTGGAAGAAACAAGGTGGAATCGATGCTTCATGCGACAGTAATCGCCCAGCCTCAAATGTAGCCCGATTCTATCAACCTCGACACTTCCTGCAGACAAAATCGCAAATTTTTGAGGCAACAGGTCGAGGCAGTTCGAAAAATACCCGATATGTTGCCAATAGCCATCCAGCACCATGAGCCTTGCTCCCGAGTCCTTGATATCCATGTAGTGTTTGGAGTGCCCCTGAAGAACAAATGATTTGTCTTTCTCCTCTTCCTCCCCAACCATGAATTGGTCATCAATAATCCATCGAATCGCCCGATCCGTGATGCTGCTATGCGAATGAAACATCCTGTTGGGGTTCACGATAAAACGTCTTCCCAGTTTCATGGAAATCCCCAGTCCCGCGGCCAGCTGAAACAATTGGTTCCCCATGCCTTCATGGAGTTTCACCGTCAAATAGCGTTCTTCTTTCATATTCGTTTTCCTTTCACAATGCCGAGGGAAAACGGTATTTCAACCAACCTGACGCGTGCAACACCGCGCCTTCTTTCACCATCTGTTCCTTACGGAGCAAGACCTGTCCACATTCTTGGCCCTCACACGTATTCAATCGCGGCATCGGGCAGGGCCTTGAGAAAGCGGAGGCCATAACGACGCGTCGAAACGCGGGAGTCGAGGATGACTACCATCCCCTTGTCCTTCTTCGTGCGGATCAATCGTCCCACCCCTTGCCGAAGTTTCAGGATGGCTTCCGGAACGGAGTATTCCATGAAGGGATTGCCACCTCGAGCCGTGATGCGTTCAAAACGGGATTCCACCAGTGGGTGATCCGGCACTTCAAAGGGAAGACGCGTGACGATGACGTTGGAAAGCGCCTCACCGGGCACATCGACCCCGGTCCAAAAACTGTCCGTCCCGAACAGGACGCTGTGTACATCGCGCCGGAACTCCTGCAACAAGGCGTCGCGACTCAATCCCTGCCCCTGGACAAGCAGACGCCAGCCACGGGACTCGCAGAAGTCCGCGAGCTTGTCCGCCATGTCGCGCATCAGCCAATAGCTGGTGAAGAGGACGAAGGCTCTGCCCTGCGATTCGTCAAGGTAGCGCATGATCCACCCCGAGAGTTGCTCGGCATATTCCGGGCGATCGGGTTCCGGCATGGAACGCGCAATCACCAGGCGCATTTGCTCCCGGTAATCAAAAGGGCTACCGATCTGAATCCCCGGAACACCCTCCGCTCCAACGCGTCCGGCAAAATACTTCATCCCGGAATCCCCCGTTCCCAGAGTCGCAGACGTCAACACGACACCTCGCCCGGCGGAAAACAACCTTTCGCGCAACACGTCTGCCACTTCGACGGGGGCGGAGCTGACAATCGTATTCTTCCCCTCGGCTCCTGCCTTCTCCGCCCAGTACACAGAACCGGTATCCCCGAGTTCCAGCAGGCTTTTCAGCGAGACGCGGAACTCTTCCATCCTGATGGCGTAGTCCTGGAGTTCAGCCTTGGAGAGGTCGTTTTCCAGTTCTTCTGAGACTTCCTTAAGGGCAACAACAAGCTCCGCCAAGGGCAAACTCAAGATATCCTGTGACCAGTCCGGCGAGAGTAAACGCAAAGGGCGTGATTTATTCTCCAAACCCAAATCCTGACGTACATTGTCAAAGAAGAGGTCACAGGCATCCGCTGCCTCCTGGATGCGCGTGAACAAGCCGAGATTCCCCGTCTGACGTACTAACCCCTTCCGCGTCTTCGGGTTGTAGAGACGCATCAATTCATACTTCAACTGCGATTGCGAAACCTGGATACCCAGTTGGCGCGCCGCGACATTTTCAATCGTATGGGCTTCATCCAGAATGACAAAGTCACCCGGATAGATGAATCCGCCGACGCTATCCTCGTCCTCCTCGCCCTGTCCCATCAGCCCAAAGAACAGCGTATGATTCAGCACGACAACCTTGGCCTCCTGCACCATCCGGCGGGCAGCCTGGTACGGGCAGTTGGGCCCGCAGTTGCGCATGGTGCACAGGTGGGGTTCGCTGCACACCATCGCCCACACCTTCGGTGATGGTTTGAATTTGAAGTCACTCAGGCTCTTGTAATTCCCCTCGCGGAACAATTCATAAATGCGGCGGACCTCCTCGGTCTCCGTTGAAGA
This sequence comes from uncultured Akkermansia sp., assembly GCA_964448375.1. GTDB lineage: Bacteria > Verrucomicrobiota > Verrucomicrobiia > Verrucomicrobiales > Akkermansiaceae > Akkermansia. Next base: position 68,750 of record CAYVAI010000006.1, on the reverse strand, counting down.
GAACAAGTCATCCGTTTGCTGCAAGGCCCTTCTCAGGCGCGTGTGGCACAAGTAGTTCTGCCTGCCCTTAAGCAAGGCTGCGGAGAAGTCCTCACCCAAGGCATCGCGAAGAATCGGGATGTCCTTGCCGAACAATTGCTCCTGCAAATTGATCGTGTGTGTCGAAATAATGGCCTTGCGGTCATAATCCAGCGCAAAGCGAACGGCAGGCAGAAGATAACCCAGCGACTTGCCCACACCCGTACCAGCCTCGACCAGCAGGGGGGAATCCGTCACCAGCGCGTGCGCGACAGCTTCCGCCATCCGTTGCTGTTCCTGACGATATTCAAAGTCCTCCGCCCCTGAAAACAGCCCCTCGGGAGAAAAGGCGTCATGCACATATTTCTCCAACCCGGCAGTCGACCCGCCGCCAAAGACATCATGAATTCCGATCACCGGGAGTCGAGGGATCAGGGAAGGATTTTCTGCGAAACCGGAGGCTGAACGATATTTAGCGGAACATCGTAGATCAGGTTGCGCAAGTCATTCACCTTGATCGTAGCCCCATCAATAAAATACCAGGGTTCGTTCTCACCAATCTTGGAAACGGCATAGAGGAATCCGAGTTTTTCAATGCGTACCATTTGCCCCGTCTGAGGGTTCTTGACCGCTACAATCGTACGGGTCGGGAGCACAACCAGCTTTTCCGTATTCGCCTTGACGGAGTATTCACCCACGGGAGCCATCACGTCGAAAGCTTCGAGCTTGATACCCTGTTGTTTGATGATCTCGCCCATCTTGCGGTAGGTTTCCTCCAATTCCTTCATGCCGCCCTTGAGATTATGAGCCAGCTTGTTTTTCATGGCTGGATACATTTTTTCCACCATCCACATCATGTCACCCGTCTTGACCGCCCCCGACAATTCGCGAGCCGCCTTCTGCGCGGAAGCAGCATCTTGGGCCATGGAAAGCCCGGCAAACATCAACAGGCAAAAAAGAACTTTAATCATAACCAGCAACTACTCTGTTTCTCATTCGGAGTCAAGAACGCAGCCTGCACCACACATGCCGCACCAATCCCACAGAGTGGGGTCCAACTCCCGCCGGGCCCGTTCTGCAATCCCGCGGCCACACTCCACGGTATCCACCAAAGCAAACATGGTCGAGCCCGAGCCGGACATCATTGCCACCTTCACTCCCTCCTGAGCCAGCAACCAGTTCTTCACCTCCGCAAGGAATATAAACTTCTCAAATACAGGACGTTCCAGATCATTCACAAACTCAACCCCCTGCCATTCAACCGCCCCATATGGGACACCCGGTAGACAACGGGAGTTCATCCAATGCTTGTACGCATCCGGCGTTGAAACGCCAAAGGACGGCTTCAACAAAAGCACGGGGGAAGCAAATGCACATTCCCTCTCCGAGGCTTTTTGCACAATTTCTCCGCGACCCGTACAACGACATATCGAGCGCAGAATGAAAAATCCGACATCGGAGCCCAATTTACCAGCCAACTCCACGAGGCGGGCGTCAGACAAATCTGCGGCTTCCAGGCGATTAAGCATCATCAATGTCGTGGCAGCATCGCTGCTTCCCCCGCCCAATCCTGCTCCATGGGGAACGTGTTTAACGAGAGTCACCTTCCAATTCAAAGACCGCCCCAATTCGCATTCCATAATCCGCGCGGCCTTCATCACCAGATTGCTCTCATCCAGAGGCACGCCGGGGGTGTCGCAGGCCAGTTGCATTCCACAGTCGGAAGCGTCAAATACGAGTTCATCCGCCAATCCAAGCGGAGCCATCAGCGTATCGACCGCATGGAAACCGTCCTCGCGCTTGCCGAGAACTCGCAGGGAAAGATTGATCTTGCAGGGGGCCTTGCTCCGGAACATGCCTCTTGTTTGACGCCCCATTCCCTTCCCGTCAAGCACGCAATGCAGGCACCATTCCCGCAACAAGCACTCCTAAGCGTCACAGCGACACTCCTTTCTCATCGATATCGGCATCTTCATCCCCCTTTCACCATCAGACCATTTCTCCTTTTATGGATATCTATCCTACGCGAACACATCCTCAAGGCCAAACATGAAAAACACCGTTCTAAAATACCCATATGACACAAACGTTAAAAACAATAAGTACTTTCATAATTCATTTTCCAACAACATGTTTAATGATCTCAAATTTTTAATTGTTTGACAATTTCACAAACTGAAACAATCCTATTTTCCATGCAGAAAGTAGCACTCATCTCGGGCATCACTGGTCAGGACGGATCCTTCTTGGCGGAATTTCTTCTGGACAAAGGATACGAAATCCACGGGATCATGCGCCGATCCTCATCATTCAACACAGGCCGCATCGAACACATGTACCTGAACGAATGGGTACGTGACATGAAACGCAACCGCGCGATCAACCTCCACTACGGAGACATGACCGATTCCAGCTCGCTTATCCGCATCATTCAGTCCATCAAGCCGGATGAAATCTACAACCTGGCTGCCCAAAGCCACGTCAAAGTCAGTTTCGACGTGCCGGAATACACCGCAGAAACCGATGCCGTCGGCACGCTTCGCATGCTGGAAGCCATCCGCATGCTCGACATGACGAAGAAGACAAAAATCTACCAGGCATCCACTTCGGAACTCTTCGGCCTCGTGCAGGAAGTCCCCCAGAAGGAAACGACGCCATTCTACCCACGCTCCCCCTACGGCGTTGCCAAGCAATACGGATTCTGGATCACGAAGAACTACCGGGAATCCTACGACATGTTCGCAGTCAATGGCATCCTCTTCAACCACGAGAGTGAACGCAGAGGCGAAACCTTCGTCACACGCAAAATCACCCTCGCCGCCAGCCGCATCGCCCAGGGATTACAGGAAAAACTCTACATGGGAAATCTGGATGCCAAGCGGGACTGGGGCTATGCCCGTGACTATGTCGAATGCATGTGGCTCATGCTCCAGCACGACACCCCTGAGGACTTCGTCATCGCCACGGGGGAAATGCACAGCGTCAGGGAATTTTGCACGCTCGCCTTCCGCGAAGCCGGAATCGATCTGGCATGGACGGGCGAAGGCATCCACGAGGTCGGAATCGACCGAGCCACGGGCAAAGTCCTCATCGAGGTTGATCCGAAGTATTTTCGCCCAGCGGAAGTAGAACAACTTCTTGGCGACCCCACCAAGGCAAAGACGCTTCTGGGCTGGAATCCCCGCCAGACCTCGTTTGAAGACCTGGTTGCCATCATGATGCGGCACGACATGGAACTCGTCGCCCGCCAACAACGAGCCTGAAGCCTCTCGCACCATGGACAAAAACAGCAAAATCTACGTCGCCGGACACCGCGGACTCGTCGGATCCGCCATCTGGAGTAAACTCCAGGCAGAAGGCTACTCCCACCTGATCGGCAGAAGCCATCGGGAACTGGACTTGATGGACGCCGTTGCCGTCCACGAATTCTTTGCACGTGAACAACCGGAATACGTCTTCCTGGCTGCGGCCCACGTCGGCGGCATCATGGCCAACAACACGTACCGGGCAGACTTCATCTACAACAATCTGCAAATCCAGCAGAACGTCATCGGGGAAAGCTTCCGCACCGGAGTCAAAAAACTCCTCTTCCTCGGCAGCACCTGCATCTACCCCGCCCTGGCACCACAACCCATCCCCGAGGATGCCCTGCTCACCTCCCCGCTGGAGTACACCAACGAAGCTTACGCCATCGCCAAAATTGCCGGACTCAAAATGTGCGAAAGCTTCAATATCCAGTACGGCACCAACTACCTGGCTGTCATGCCAACCAACCTCTATGGGCCGCACGACAACTTTGATCTGGAACGTAGCCATGTTCTCCCGGCTCTCATCCGCAAAATCCATCTTGCTCGATGCCTCAGCATGGGAGATTGGGATGCCATCCGCCACGATCTGAACAAACGCCCCATCGTCTCCACCACCGGGCAGGCAACCCGGGAAGAAATACTCAACACCATCTCCAGACACGGAGTAGGCAACGATACCCTGCGACTTTGGGGAACGGGTACCCCATTGAGAGAATTTCTCTGGAGCGAAGACATGGCGGCTGCCTGTGTCTTCATCATGGAACATGTTGACTTCGCCGACCTCGCTTCGGGCAAAACCGAAATCCGCAACTGCCACATCAACATTGGTTCCGGCAAGGAAATCACCATCCTTCAACTGGCCTCTCTCATTTCCCAAACCCTTGGGTACACGGGGCAAATCCTCTTCGATCCATCGAAGCCCGATGGCACAATGCGCAAATTGACGGATGTCTCAACGATTCACCGACTCGGATGGAAACACACCGTCGAGATTGAAGATGGCATCAGACGACTTTGCCAATGGTATTTAAGCGAGTAGGGAAAACCCTTGCAGGATATACCGGAAAGCAATAAAAATTGTCCTCTCCGGGCCGCGAAATCAGCGATTTTACTTCTCAATATCGTGTGTTGCGCATATAGTCAGGCATCCCATTACGTAATTCATGGCCTATAACGAAGACAGTATCCGTACCCTCGATTGGAAGGAACACATCCGGCTGCGCCCCGGCATGTACATTGGCAAATTGGGTGACGGCTCTTCCCCTGACGACGGCGTTTACGTCCTGTTGAAAGAAGTCCTCGACAACTCCATCGACGAATTCGTCATGGGCTTCGGCAAAAAAATCACCATCGATATCTCGCCGGATGGCACCTGCGAAGTCCGGGACTTTGGCCGAGGCATTCCGCTGGGCAAGCTCCTCGACTGCGCCTCCCAGATCAACACCGGAGCCAAATACGACAGCGAAGCCTTCAAAAAATCCGTTGGCCTCAACGGCGTCGGTATCAAAGCCGTCAACGCCCTTTCGTCCTTCTTCGAAATCCAGGCTTACCGCGACGGAGAAACGCGCTCGTTCAAGTTTTCCCTCGGTGAAGAAATCCCCGGTGCCAGCACGGAGGGAGCCACAGAGGAACCCAACGGCACACGCGTCGCCTTTCGGGTCGATACCACCACCTTCCCTGCCGATACCAACGTCCGCATGGAATATGTGGAAAAAATGTGCCGCTACTACAGCTACCTCAACACAGGGCTGGCACTCATCCTCAACGGCAAGAGATTCACATCCAAAAACGGCCTGCTCGACCTCCTGCAAGAGGCCATGAGCGACGAACCGCTTTACCCCATCATCCACCTGTCCGGCACGGACATCGAAGTCGCCTTCACCCATGGCGGTCAGTATGGAGAAGAATACTACTCCTTCGTCAACGGACAACACACGACCCAGGGTGGTACCCACCAGGCGGCCTTCCGTGAAGCCATCGTCAAGACAATCCGCGACTTCTTCCGCAAGAGCTACGAGGCCAGCGACATCCGCTCGTCCATCGTCGCCGCCGTCTCCATCAAGGTGACGGAACCCGTCTTCGAATCGCAGACGAAAACCAAGCTCGGATCCAACACGATCTCTCCCAATGGCGAGACAATCCGCACCTTCGTAGGCAACTTCATCTCCCACGAACTCGACAACTACCTCCACAAGAATCCGGAGACAGCCAAGGCCATCGAAAACAAAATCAAGGACGCCGAAAGGGAACGCAAGGATCTCTCCGGCATCCAAAAACTGGCTCGCGAACGCGCCAAAAAGGCCAAGATACACAACAAGAAGCTGCGTGACTGCCGCGCTCACTACGACACCAAGAACAAACGCGCCGAAGAAACCACCCTCTTCATCACCGAAGGCGACTCCGCATCCGGCTCCATCACAACGGCACGCGATGCAGAAATCCAGGCCGTTTTCTCCCTGCGAGGCAAACCGCTCAACTCCTTCGGACTAACCCGCAAGGTCGTGTACGAAAACGAGGAATTCAACCTCCTCCAACATGCACTGAACATTGAGAACGGGCTAGACGACCTCCGCTACAATCGCGTCGTCATCGCAACCGACGCCGATGTGGACGGCATGCACATCCGCCTGCTGCTCATGACCTTCTTCATCCAGTTCTTCCCGGAGCTCCTGCGCGAAGGCCACCTCTATATCCTGCAAACACCTCTGTTCCGCGTGCGCAACAAACAGACAACACGTTACTGCTACACCGACGAAGAGCGAGAAAAAGCCATCAAGGAACTTGGCCGCAACCCGGAAATCACACGATTCAAAGGCTTGGGTGAAATATCTCCCTCGGAGTTCAAGCATTTCATAGGTGAAGACATCCGGCTGGATAAGGTACGGCTGGAGGACTCCCACTCGATCAAGCAGACATTGTTGTTCTACATGGGTAAAAATACCCAGGACAGACAAGACTTCATCGTCCGCAACCTGCGTGTCGAAACCGATCCAGTCGGTGCCTGATCCACCACCTGCTCTCCCCAAACACAACTATATGGATTCCTCCTCTCCGCTTCCTTCACCTCTCCCCCAGCATGTTGCCTGCATTATGGATGGCAATGGACGATGGGCCAAAGGCAAGGGACTACTACGCCATAATGGGCACAGAGCAGGAGCGGATGCAGTCCATCGCATCATGGACTGCTGCCTGGACGCAGGTATCCCATGGCTAACCTTGTACGCATTTTCATCGGAAAACTGGAACCGCCCTCGTTTGGAAGTAGAAGCACTCATGCGCCTTCTGCACGAGTTCCTGAAGAAAGAACTCAACTTGCTCATGGACAAAAACGTGAGCCTTCGCGCCATCGGTGACCTGTCTCGTCTGCCGAAAAGGACTCAGGACCTGCTCCAGTACACCATTGCACAAACGGCGGGCAATACTGCACTGAGTCTCGTACTCGCCCTCTCCTACGGTTCCCGTGGAGAAATCCTCCATGCCGTGCGCTCCATCGCCGATGAAGCAAGGAAGGGGAATCTGCATCCTGACCAAATCTCCGAAGAACTCTTCTGTTCTCACCTGTACACTGCAGGTATGCCCGACCCCGACCTGTTAATCCGCACCTCGGGGGAAAACCGTATTTCCAATTTCCTTCTCTGGCAAATCAGCTATTCGGAAATCCATGTAACCGATACGCTTTGGCCCGATTTCTCCCCGGAGGATTTCAATAAAGCCCTCCGGGACTATGCCTGCAGGCAGCGCCGGTTCGGTAAAGTTTGATTTACGCCCGCATCCCACCAACAATCCATGAACAACTACGCCCTGATATTGGCCGGGGGCAGCGGCACTCGCTTTTGGCCACTCTCTCGCAATTCACGCCCCAAGCAACTTCTCAACCTGCTCGAAGACACCAGCATGCTCCAACAGGCAGTCAACCGATTGCAGGGGCTCGTGGACAAAGACAAAATCTTCATCCTCACCAACGAAATCCAGCTCGAAGAAGTCCGTACCCAACTGCCGGACATCCCGGCAAATCACATCGTGGCCGAGCCATGCCGCCGCGATACAGCACCCGCCATAGCCCTCGGTATTGGACTCATTGCCGCACGCGATCCAGAAGCTTGCATGATGGTAATCCCCTCAGACCAGTTGATCCGCGACGAAGCTTCATTCCGCAGTCTCATGAAGGAAGCTCTCATGATGGCCGCCCGGGAAGAAGCCCTCATCACCGTCGGCATCAAGCCCACCTGGCCATGCCCGTCCTACGGCTATATTGAAACCGGAGACCAGATTTCAGCCCCATTCCTGACCAAAACCTGCCGCACCGTCAAACAGTTCCGCGAAAAACCCGACGAAGAAACCGCCCGTGCCTACCTTACCCGTGGTGGCTTTCTCTGGAATGCCGGCATGTTCGTGTGGTCCATCCCCACTATCCGGGCAGCGCTGGCTCAACATTGTCCCCAGCTGGCTACCTTCATTACCTCGCTTTCTACAGCCAACTCGCAGGAACGCCTCATCCAAACCAAATTCCCGGGACTCGTCCCTATCTCCATCGACTTTGCCTTGATGGAAAAAGCCGAGCGCGTCCTGACGTTTGAAGCCGTATTCGACTGGGACGATGTCGGCTCCTGGATATCCGTCTCCTCGTACCTCACCCAAAAGGCAGGCAATGCAACCAACACGGCCATCATCCCCCGCAACAGTAGCGGCAACATCGTCTTCACGACTGACAAGGGGAAAACCGTCGCCCTCCTCGGAGTCAAAGACCTCATCGTTGTCGATACCGGAGATGCCATCCTCGTCGCTAACAAAAACCAGGCGGACTCGATAAAAAGAATCGTGGAACAGCTCCCCCAGCAACTTCTTTAAGCTCCTCTTTCTCATGCAGCACCCAGCCCTCGGAATCGACTACGGAGATGCCCGCATCGGCATTGCCGCCACGGACCCGGAAGGCATTCTCGCCTACCCGGTCGAAACCGTCCAGCAATCCCGGAACAATCCTCTGGAACGCATCGCGGAACTCGCACGCCTCAAACAAGCTAAAATTCTCGTCCTCGGACTCCCCGTCCGCATGGATGGAACCGAGGGCACTGCTGCTGCCAAAGTGCGTGCCTTCGGTGAACAAATCCAGGCACTGATCCCGGGTATTCCCCTTGTGTACGTCGATGAATGCCTGACCACCGTTGCCGCGCAATCCAAACTCCGCCAGGCTGGCAAAAAGGCGAAAAACCAACGTCAGATCATCGACCAGGCCGCCGCCGTCGAAATACTCAATGCTTGGATGGGCTACGACTTGTAATCCAGCCCGCCCAGACGCTCCCTTTTCCCTTTTCCTGCACCTTCGTCGCTGGTAGCATACCGGACGTGAAACAGCTCCTTTTCATCGAATACCCCAAGTGCTCCACCTGCCAAAAGGCCAAACAGTGGCTGGATGATCACGGTATCGCCTACGAAGACCGACATATCGTCGAGCAACGCCCGGAACGTGACGAGCTCGCTGCCTGGCACACCCAAAGCAAACTCCCCCTGAAACGGTTTTTCAACACGAGCGGCCTTCTCTACAAAAGCATGGAATTGAAGGATAAGCTACCCTCCATGTCGGAAGCAGAACAACTCGATCTCCTGGCCACCAACGGCATGCTCGTCAAGCGCCCCCTCATCATAGGCGATTCCTGTATCCTCGTCGGCTTCAAGCCCGCAGAATGGGAAGCAGCCCTCCTGTAATTTTTATTTCCTCACCCTCATGCCCCGCATCCGCTTCACCGTTGCCTACGATGGTCGCCCCTATGCTGGCTGGCAAATCCAGCCCAACGGGCCCACCGTTCAGGCTGCCCTGCAGCACGCCCTTGCCATCACATTAGGGCACCCGGTCGCTGTCCATGGCTCCGGCAGAACGGATTCCGGCGTCCATGCCTGGGGGCAGGTCTTCCATATTGAAGTCTCCCACGCCTCCATCCCGGAAAGCCGATGGCCAGCAGCGCTCAATGCCCGCCTCCCACGCACCATCAGAATCACCGAGGCGCAATATGTGGGGGATGACTTTCATGCCCGATTCAGTGCCACGGGCAAAACCTACCGCTACACAATCTCTAGGGCTCCCATCCTGACACCCTTTGATCCAGGGCTCATCTGGCACTGTCCCCGCCCAATGGACGAATCACTCCTCGAAGACTGTCTGGGCATGATGCAGGGAGAACACGACTTCCGCGCCTTCGCCGCCCTTCGAGGCAACGAACCGGATCCACTGCCCGCCAATCACTTCGTCCGCACCATCTACACAACGGAATTCCGGAGAGAAGAGGACAAAATATCACTCTCATTCACCGGCAGCGGATTCCTGTATAAAATGGTGCGCCTCATGGTTGGAGGCATTTACACTGCCGCCACAGGCCGCCTTCCCATCCTAGACTTTCAGCGTCTGCTCCATTCCCCCGGAGAACGAGACAAAAGCCCATTCTGCGCCCCACCGGATGGTTTGTTCCTTATGCAGGTTCACTACGGAACCATGTAAAATCGTGTCTGTTGATACCGATTGGACTTGATGATTGCCGGGGTAGCTCTAAAATAGAGCTTCTACAGTTCTGCATGACCCGGTTTTTATTTTATATCCTCATTCTGGTTCTCGGTGTTTTTTTCACTCCGGATGCGGAAGCCGTCTTCATGGCGAAAAAGACAGATGACTGTGCTTACGTCCCTCTCTGCGATGGATTTGATTTTCCCGTAGGCAAACCCAATGCCGATGGCTACTACCGTTCCCGTGGCTTGCGTATCAAGAGCCCGCGCCACCTTGGAGAAGACTGGAACGGCGTTGGCAAAGGCGACAGCGATCTTGGAGACCCCGTCTATTCCATCGGACACGGAGTTGTCACTTATGCGGCAGATGCCAGAGGTGCCTGGGGTAAGGTGGTCATTGTCCGCCACGCCTTTCGCGACCCAAAATCCGGCAAGGTTCTCTGCTTCCAGACTCTTTATTCCCACTTGAATGACATCAACGTCATTCTCGGACAGCTCGTTCTACGCGGTACTCAGGTCGGCACCATCGGCAATAACCATGGCATGTACGCCGCCCACCTTCACGCAGAACTCCACTTCAATATCAGCGTCAACTGCGGCCAGCAGGGAATCCCTAAAACGGCTCAGAACTACGGCGACATGTCGGCCTTCATCAAACGCTTCCGCCGTTTGCCTGTCGAACGCCGCATGGCTCGCGTCCCCATTGGCACCTTCCTGCCCTACAAGGGAACGGAAGGCATGTAAAAGGCTCTGCCGAGACATTGCCGACAAAAAAAATGAATATCTGTCTCTTCGGCGGCTCATTCGACCCAGTCCATGCTGGTCATATCTCCATTGCGTCCAGAGCTATGGAAAGCTGTTCGCTCGACAAAGTCATTTTCCTCCCCTGCTTACTCTCTCCCTTGAAAAGCGATGCGCCATCTGCATCAGGAGAACAACGTATGGACATGCTTCGGCTGGCAACCGACCAATTCCCTTGGGCGGAAGTGGATGGTACCGACCTTACACTCCCTCCACCGTCATGGTCATGGAGACTTGCTGAATACTTCGCCCAACAGACCCCAGGGGATCACCTCTTCTGGCTCATGGGAACCGATCAATGGACCGATCTCGAAAAATGGGCCAATTGGCGGCACTTCGTCTCTCTCGTCACCCCCATTGTCCATCATCGAGACACGGTTCCCTTGCCGCGCCCCGGCATTCCGGCACTATTCGTCTCCGGTCATCACCCGGCCTCCGCGACAAGCATCCGGCAGAGTCTTGCCACAGGGGGACTTCCTCTCGGAAACTGGCTCCATCCTGATGTTCTGAATTACATCCGGGAAAAACACCTTTACTCCGCCCGATAACGCACGGCCCCATTCAAGCTCGCTTGACGAAAGAGCCCGAACATGTAGGATTCCCGGCGTGACCAGATTTCGCCCCTGCATCGACCTCCACCACGGCCAGGTAAAACAAATCGTCGGAGGCACGCTCTCCGACTCCGGCCAGTCGTTGAAAACCAACTTCGTCTCCGAACACGGAGCCGGGTACTTTGCCGGGCTCTATCGCAAGGATCAACTCACCGGTGGACACGTCATCAAACTCGGCCCCGGCAATGAAGAAGCCGCACGCGAAGCACTCTCTGCCTGGCCCGGAGGCCTCCAACTCGGCGGTGGTATCGACATCGATAACGCAGAAGAATGGATCGAAGCCGGAGCCAGCCACGTCATCGTCACCTCCTGCCTCTTCTCTGCTGATGGCATCTTCCGCGAACGGAAACTTCTGGAACTCGTCCGCGCCGTTGGAGCCGATAAACTCGTGCTCGATCTCAGTTGCCGCCGTCTCGGCTCCGGCTGGGCCGTCGCCATGAATCGCTGGCAGACAATCACTTCGCTACGCATCACGCGCGATACCCTGGACACCCTCGCCGAACACTGCGCCGAGTTCCTCATCCACGCAGCTGATGTCGAAGGACTCTGCCAGGGCATCGATGAAGAACTCGTCACTTTCCTCGGTTCATGGAAAGGTCGCCCCATGACCTATGCCGGCGGCATCGCCGACATGACCGACTTCGACCGCATCGACACCCTCAGCCAGGGAGCCATGGATGCAACCGTCGGTAGTGCGCTGGATATTTTCGGAGGCAATCGCATCCGTTACGCCGATCTCGTTCGCAGACAGTCGGCCTCTTTCTCCTGAGCCCCACATGAAACTGGCACTCAAAGTCACGCCCAACGCGAAAAAGAACGAATGCCTCGGCTGGGAAGACAATCCCCTTGCCGGGCGCGTACTCAAACTCCGCATCGCTGCACCGCCAGTCGAGGGCAAGGCCAACAAGGAGATCATAGCCTACCTTTCCAAGCTCCTCTCCGTCCCGAAATCCAGGCTGGAATTCGCCCGTGGAGAAACCGGACGACTCAAGATCATCGAGATTCCCGATGAGGCTCGCGAAACGCTTGAGCAACTGGAATTCTCTAATTAAAAACAGATATGCGCCATGTCTCAGGGAGCCATTGACTGCCCCCTCCGGGAATTCTAAAAGATTGCGCTATGAATAACAACCAGCAGGACCCTAATCTGGACGAGGAAATCCCCGCCGTTGAGCCGGGAGCCGAAACTCCCGAAACGCAGATGCCAGACGAAGAAAGCATCCCCGGAATCGAAGAGGAAATGCTTAAGTGGCGCGATACCGCCCTCCGTACCGCTGCGGAATACGACAACTACCGCAAGCGCATGGGCAAGGAACGCGAAGAATGCATCCGCTACGCCAATCAGCGTCTGATGGAGGAACTCCTCCCCGTAATCGACAACTTTGAAATGGGCATGCAAGCCGCCAGTGCAGACACCACCTCAATGATCTACATCGGCATGAGCATGGTTCAGAAACAACTCGATTCCTTCCTGGCCGACCAGAGCGTTACTCCGATCGAAGCCGAACCCGGCAAGGCATTCGACCACAACCTCCACGAAGCAATCCAGCGCGAAGACTCCGACCAGCCGGAAGGTACCATCCTGCGCGTCATCCGCAAGGGATACCGCATCAAGGATCGCCTCCTTCGCCCGGCTAACGTCGTCGTTGCACACAACGAAGAACAGGCCGGTGAACAGAACGCCTAATCTATTCCCAACCAAGATAAATGGCTTCAAAAAAAGATTATTACGAAATCCTCGGAGTCACAAAGGATTCTTCTGACTCCGACATCAAGAAGGCATACCGCAAGCTTGCCCTCAAGTACCACCCTGACCGTAACCCGAACGACCCCTCCGCAGAAGAAAAGTTCAAGGAGCTCGGAGAAGCCTACGATGTCCTCTCCGATGCCGACAAACGTGCGGCCTACGACCATTACGGCCATGCTGCCTTTGAAAACGGCGGTGGCGGCGGTGCAGGGCACGGCGGATTCGGTGGCGGTGGTTTCCAGGATCCCATGGACATTTTCGCCCAGATGTTCGGCGGCATGGGAGGCTTCGCCGAAGCTTTCGGCGGCAGACAGCAAGGACAACGCCGGAAGGCTTCCGGCAAACGCCCCGGCTCCGACCTTCGCTACGACCTCGACATCAGCCTCGATGAAGCGGCCACCGGTTGCGTCAAGGAACTCGAAATCGAGCGTCTCGTCCCCTGCTCTACCTGCCGTGGCTCCGGCAGTAAATCCGGCAAGCCTGATTACAAGACCTGCCCGTCCTGCCAGGGGCGCGGCGTCATCACCCGCCAGTCTGGATTCTTCATCCAGCAGACGGAGTGCTCCAACTGCCACGGCACCGGAGAAATCATCGCAGACCCCTGTTCGTCCTGCCACGGTGAAGGCCGTGTTCGCGAAGATTCCCACATCTCTATCCGCATCCCTGCTGGCGTCAGCTCCGGGGACAAACTCCGTTCATCCGGCAACGGCGATGCTGGTATCCACGGCGGAGCCACGGGCGACCTGTACGTCTTCATCGATGTGTTACCCCACCCGATCTTCACCCGTGAAGGAGGCGATCTGAATTGCACAGTCCCCATCCCGATGACGACAGCCATCATGGGAGGCAAGCTGGCAGTCCCCTCGCTGAATGGTGCACAGACTATCAAGATCCCGTCCGGAACACAATCCGGCATGATCTTCCGTCTCAAGGGCAAGGGGATGAAAACTCTCGGCAGTGATTCCAACGGCGATCTCCTCGTCGAAATCGAAGTCGAAATCCCCAGCAATCTCAGCAGCAGCCAGCAATCCAAACTGGAAGCCTTCAGCGCATCGATCATCCCAGAGAAGAACCAGCCCGACTGCCAGGTCTTCAAGGACAAGGCCAAGCGCTACATGTAATTATTACGCAACGAAGCCAACCCTCGCCTCGCCTGACGCACCACAACCATGCCCCGCTTCTACCTGCCGAAAGACCGCTGGACCACTCCCGCCTGGGAACTGGAAGGCGACGAAGCGAAGCATGCCGCCAAAGTGCTGAGAATGAAGGAAGGCGACGTTTGCACGGTCTTTGACGGAGAAGGGAGGGCCTCCCGCGCCATCATTGCGGCGCCCCCCTCCTCCGCATCCGTGTTATTGCGTCCCGATGGCGAATGTTCCGCACCGGTGGACATTGCCTCACTCACACTCTGTCAATCCATACCCAAGGGTAGCAACATGGATCTGATCATTCAGAAATCCGTCGAACTGGGCGTTGGCAGAATCATCCCCCTCATTACCGAGCACACCATCGTCCGCCTCAGCCCCAGGGATGCCGAAGCCAAGCAGGTCAAATGGCAACGGACTGCCCTCGAAGCCTGCAAACAATGTGGGCAAAATACGCTTCCCATCGTGGAAATCCCACGATCCTTCCGGGAATGGGTCGCGGAAGCCATCCTGCCAGAAGTCACGATTATTGCATCGCTGGCACCGGGGGCTCGCCCCATCCGTGATGTTCTGGAAAACGCCCGAGCTGAAGGTCGCCGCAGTGCCGCCGTCCTCGTCGGGCCGGAGGGAGACTTTTCGCCAGAGGAAACCACGATGGCACTCGAAGCCGGATTCCGCCCCGTGACACTCGGTTCCATCGTACTTCGCGTCGAGACCGCCACCTTCTTCTGTCTGTCCTCGTTGCGCTACGCACTGGACTAACCCTTTTGCTGATCTCAGCCATGTTCAAAAACCTTATTTTCGATTGGTCGGGGACTCTCGTTGACGACCTGGATCTGACGCTGGAAGCCTCCAACTACGTCTTCTCTCAGTATGGAAAAACCAGGATGGAACGCGATGAATTCCGTTCGGAATTCCAACTTCCCTACCCGGATTATTATGCAAGAGTCCTCCCGGAGGCTAACCTCGATGAACTGGAAAACCACTTCCGCCACGCTTTCAAAATATCGAGAGAACCCGTCTGCGTCCTCCCTCACGCCAGAGAGTTCATGGACTTCTGCCGGGCGAGAGGAATCCGCTGCTTTGCATTGACGAGCGTCGATGCAAAGGAATTCGACATCCAGTGCCGGGCTCTGGGCATGTTCGGCTACTTTGAGGCCATCCATGCCGGTATCCGCCACAAAACGAGCCACATCCACACCCTGCTCGACCAACACGGTCTCAACCCCGAGGAAACCGCTTTCATCGGCGACATGCAGCACGACATGGATACCGCCCACCACGGCGGTATCACCTCCATCGCTGTCCTCACCGGTTACAACGATGCACTGCAACTGGAAAAATCCCAGCCCGACATGATGGTGCCCCACCTCGGTGTCCTTCAAAAGCTGATGCGCCAGTTCACACCATCCCCCTCACTTGCTCCCCAGGACTCGATGGAAATCCGCGGGCTGTCACTCACCTGCCACATCGGCGTACCAGACGAAGAACGAGCCACCCCGCAGGAAGTCCGCGCCGACATAGCACTGGAGTTAACCCACCCGCTTTCCGGGTTGGCCGAGGAACTCACCGCCACCGTTGATTACGACGCCCTCTCCCGCCGTCTTGCGGAAGAAGCCGCCCGCATCCCCCGGAAGCTCATCGAAACACTGGCGGAAGACCTCGCAGCCGTCTGCAAGGCCACTCCCCATGTCGCCCGTGCCTCCATCACCATCCGCAAATACATCCTCCCCCAGACGGAGCACGTCTCAGTCACCGTCCACTCCCGCTAACGGGCGGAGCTCCTCACGCGGCTTGATTCTCCATGGAAAACGGGCTTTTTGCTCGACACCCCGGCGGCGGCGGCCTAGGTTAAGGCCATCATTTTCAGGTAGCACCACGCAGACCATTTTTCCCCATGCCACTCTCCGATTACATTGTTACGATTGGTCTTGAAATCCATTGCCAGATCAAAACCCAGAGCAAGATGTTCTGCTCCTGCAAGGCAGGTGCGGGCGACGAACCCAACACTAATGTCTGCCCCGTCTGCATGGGCCTTCCCGGCGCCCTGCCCGTCCTGAACAAGTATGCCATTGAGCGCACCATCCTCACAGGATTGATGCTCGGTTGCCATTCCCCGGAAATCTCCAAGTGGGACCGCAAGAGCTACTTCTACCCGGACATGCCGAAAAACTACCAGACAACCCAACTGGATCTGCCCCTCTGCATCGGCGGCGGCATCCCCCTGCTCCCCTGGTGTTACCCCAATGAAGTCATCAAAAAAGGCCTGCCTGAGCTCCGCATTGCCAAGCTCGACCACATCCACCTCGAAGAAGATGCCGGCAAGCTCACCCACTTTTCCGGCTACTCGTTGATCGACTACAACCGCGCCGGTACGGCTCTGATGGAAATCGTCACCGCCCCGGACATGCACACGCCGGAGGAAGCATACGCCTGCCTGAAATCCCTCCAGCAGATTGTGATCTACGGCGGCGTCTCCGATGCCGACATGGAAAAGGGTCAAATGCGTTGCGACGTCAATATTTCGATCCGTCCCAATGGGCAGGAAGAACTTGGCGAACGCATCGAGATGAAGAATATCAACTCCACCGGTGCCGTCCGCCGCGCACTGGAATATGAAATCCGTCGCCAGTGCGAAGACCTCGACATGGGCATCACCCAGGTGCAATCCACGCGTCGCTGGGACGATGAACGCGGGGAAAGCATCCTCATGCGCACCAAGGAAAACGCGCACGATTACCGCTACTTTACCTGCCCTGACCTCATCCCCGTCCGCACGGAAGCCATGGTGGCCGCCATGCAGAAGATCGTCCCCGAGCTTCCTCAGGAAAAACAGCATCGCTTCGTCCATGAATTCGGGCTGAGCGAATACGACGCCAACGTTCTTGTCTCCGATGTAAAGCTCGCCCTCTTTTTTGAAGAGGCAGCCTCTGATCCCAAACTCGGCAAGAAAGTCGCCAACTGGGTGATCAACAACATCCTCGGTGTCCTCAATGAAAAGGGAATGACGCCAGACGAATGCCCGGTCAACCCCCAGGCCATCGCCGGGTTGATTGCTATCATTGACGATGGCACCGTGTCCAACAACCAGGCCAAGGATGTCTTCAACCTCCTTTGGGAGCAACCGGAACTCAGCCCCGCCGATGCGGCCAAAAAGCTTGGCTTCGAAAAGGCTGATACCTCCTTCCTCGACGCTATCGTCGAAGAGGCCATCGCCGCCAACCCGGACAAAGTCGCTGAAATTGTCGGCGGCAACGACAAGCTCCTGAACTGGCTTACGGGCCAGGTCATGAAGGCTGCCAAGGGCAAAGCCAATCCCAAGATCGTCACGGAAGCTCTCCGTACGCGACTCGGACTTTCCTGATCCACTACCAAACTCGACCTGAATTTTTTTCCCAACCATCCGGTTCCTCTTCAGGCCGGATGGTTTTTTATTTCTCCAAAATACCATGAACAACAAAGACCAACACATGACATGGGACTCCGCACTCTATCAGGACAAGCACGCCTTTGTCGCCGAGTACGGAAAAGACCTCCTGGAATACATCCCCGCCGACCCACACCAGCGCATCCTCGACCTCGGTTGCGGAACAGGAGGCCTCAGCGCGGCGCTGGCTCTCAAAGCTGGCGAAGTCATCGGCATTGATGCCTCACCAGACATGATTACTATGGCTCAACACAACCACCCTGATCTGGAATTCCACGCGATGGATGCCTGCACCATGCCTTGGAGTGCTTCCTTCGACATCGTTTTTTCCAACGCCGTTTTCCACTGGATCAAGGATCATGAGAAACTCCTGGCAAGCATCCACCGAGCCTTGAAACCTGGGGGGCGTCTCATCTGCGAAATGGGAGCCATCGGCAACATCGCCAGCATTGAAGAAGCCTTCACCCACGCAGTGGAGTCCCTTGGATTCAGCTATTGCAGCCAGTTTTTCTTCCCTGGAGAAACCGCCTACCACGACTTGTTGGAGCAGGTCGGATTCAGCATTGAATTCATCCATGAATTCGATCGCCCGACTCCCTTCGAGGACGGCTGGCTGGGGATGGAGAACTGGATTCGCCAATTCTTCGCTCGCGATTTGGAGTGCCTTTCTGCCAGCGAAACCGATGTTCTCATCCGTGCCATGGAAGCCGATCTCAAACCCAAACTCTGGGATGGTTCCCGCTGGGTGGGCGACTACCGCCGTCTGCGCTTCATCGCAAAAGTACCGGAACAGAGACGGGAATAGGAAGAGCCTCAGCATCATCCCTGCTCCACAGCACCTGTCCCGGCACCGGAGATCCAGTATTTCAGAGGCTCAATCCCTCAATAGCTCGACTCGTTTATTTTGACCTTTCCGCGGAAGATCCAATAAATCGCCGCGGAATAAGCCAGTACGAGAGGTACCCCGACGATGGCAATCAACGTCATGATCTCCAGCGAATACCGGGTCGAAGCCCCATTGTAAATCGTCAGGGAGTGCTGTGGATCAGGCATTGAGTACAACAGGTTCGGGAACATGGATGCTCCGAACATCGCCATCAGGCATCCCATCAGCAGGCAGGAACCAATGAAGGCCCAGCCTTCGCAATGCCTCTTGATCAAGGGGGGGATAGCGACAACACAAGCAATGGCCACAACAAGAATGGCAAAAATCCAAGGGCGTTGTTCCAGAGCCACGCGCACATGGTCGATGTACAACAAGGTGGCAACGGCATGGCAAAGCAGCAGAAGAATGAAGATGACCATTGCCGGGCGAAGGATGCGACGCATCAGTAGCTGAACCTCTCCCTCCGTCTTCATCACCAGATAAATGGTGCCGTGCATGGCAAACAAGGCCACCGTCGTCACCCCAAGAAGGACGGAATAGGGATTCAGCAGGCTCAGAAACGAGCCCGTAAAGTTGCCGTCAGCATCAAGAGGAATCCCCTGCACCACATTGCCCATGGCAACGCCGATCAACAGCGCGGACAAAAAACTGCCGCAGGTGAAGAGGATGTCCCACATGGAACGCCACCAGCCCATCGGCTGCTTGCTGCGGAATTCAATCGACACCGCGCGCAAAATCAAGGCCAGCAACAGGAGCATGAAAGCCAGGTAAAACCCGGAAAACACCGTCGCATACACATACGGAAACGCGGCAAAAAGCGCACCGCCACCGGTAATCAGCCACACTTCATTGCCGTCCCAAACCGGACCAACAGCATTGAGCATAATCCGGCGGTCAATGTCCTTCTTGACGAAGAGGTGGACGATGCCCGTTCCCAGATCAAAGCCATCCAGAATGGCGTATCCCGCAAACAGGACTCCCACGAGGATGAACCAAAGAGCATTCAAATCAATTCCTTCAAACATAATGATTAAACGGGTTGGAGTTATTCTTTGATGAAGGGAATGTGTTGTTTGCCGTGTCCCGAATCGTCGTATTCATCTACGTCATCCGGCCCCTTGTGAATCTTGTGGCTAATCTGGTAGATGAACAGAGCCAGCAACAGAAGATAGATGATGCCGAACATTACCAGAGAAGCAATGGCCTCACCCGAAGACAACGTCGGAGAAACGGCATCCTTCGTTCTCAACATGCCGTACACAATCCAGGGCTGACGTCCCAGCTCAGCCACAGCCCAGCCCACCTGGTTGCCAATTTGCGGAGCCAGCACGGAGAACACAAAGCACCACAGCAACCACTTGCTGCGGAAGAGCCATCCCTTCCACCAGCCCAACAAGCCCAATCCCATGAGACCAGCCAGCGCACAACCAATCAAAATCATAATGTGGAAGGAATAGAAAACGGGTTTGACGGGAGGAAGCTCATCCTTAGGGAAGGCATCCAACCCCTTGATTTCCGTATCCGGGGTGCCATGCGTCAACACGCTCAACATATCAGGGATGGAGATCCCGGTGAACTCGTTATCAGGGCCATGGAGAACGCCAACAATATGAAGAGGCAGATGGGAACCAGTCTTGAACACACCTTCCATTGCCGCAAATTTCGTCGGTTGATGGCGTTCCACCTCGCGGGCACTCGAATCCCCCGTCAGCCCCATCCCTGCAACAGCAATAATACCAATCAACAACGCAATTTTCATTCCAGCCTTGGCAAAGGGAATAAAACGACCGCGCAGAATGTACCAGGCACTCACGCTCAGGACGAGCGTTGCCCCGGCCAGCCAACAGGCGGAAAGAGCATGCGTCAGGCGATCAACCGTCGAGGGATTGAGCACGACATCGACAAAGCTCGTCATCTCCGCACGAGGGCCAGTCGCGGTTTCAACAATCTTGTAACCAGCGGGCGTTTGCATCCAGGAGTTGGCCACAATGATCCAGATTGCGCTGAAGTGCGCACCGAGGCTCACCATGCAGGTCGAGAAAAAGTGGAGCTTCTTCCCCACTTTGTCCCAGCCAAAGAGCAGCAAGGCCAAAAAGCCCGACTCCAGGAAGAAGGCGAAAATGCCTTCCGCTGCCAAGGCACTGCCAAAAATGTCCCCGACATAGCGTGAGTAGTCTGCCCAATTTGTCCCGAACTGGAACTCCATCACAATGCCGCTCGCTACGCCCAAGGCAAAGATGATCCCGAACATGCGCGTCCAGAACTTCGCGAGCTTGTGATACAGATCATTGCTGGTTTTCAACCACATACCTTCCATAACAACCAACAACACCCCCAGGCCAATCGTCAATGGCGGGAAAATGTAGTGGAACATGATCGTCAGGGCAAACTGCAACCGTGAGAGAATAACGGGATCATCCATAATATGTTTTACATTACTACTCATACATCCGTTCAATTCAATCTTAAAAAGAAGAAATTTTTAACCATTACAATTATTATTCACAATCAATAACTTATTCTCTCCGCTGTCATAAGGCATCCAAATATCGTTCCGGCAAGATGAATAGTCTGGTATCATGGGAGGCGAGTCCCTATAACATCCGCATGACACAGTGCCTTGTTCTTGGCGCGCGCGGACGCGTCGGCAGTTACCTCACCCGTAAGCTGGAAGAAAACTCTATCCCCACGATTGCCTGGAGCAGAGCCGACTGTGACATGTACTCTCCCGAAGCTGCCGGAGAACTCGTGGCTGCCTGCCCCGCTGACACGGTGATCAACTGCGCCGCCGTCAGCGGAATTGAAGAGTGTCTGGAAGACCCCGTCTCCGCTCACTACATCAATGCCATGTCTCCCCAGCTCATTGCCCGAGCCTGTGCCCGCAAAGGGAAGAAATTGATCCACCTGAGCACAGATTATGTGCTGGACGGCAGACGCCCCGGCCTCAAAGACGAATCGACCAAATGCAAACCTGCCAATACCTATGGCGAAAGCAAATGGGAGGCTGAAATGCGCATCCAGGATGAAATGCCCAGCGCTTTGATCGCCCGAGTCTCATGGGTGTTCGGCAACTCCGCCAAGCCTTCCTTCCCGGAAATGGTGCTCAAACGCGCCATAGATGGAGCCCCCCTTGCCATCATCGGCGACAAAGATTCCATGCCGACCTGGGTGGATGACCTCTCACAATGGATCATCACCCTGGCCACGGGAGATACCCCTCAGGGCATCCTCCACATGTGTCAGTCGGGCACTCCGGTCACTTGGGCGGATTACGCCCGCGAGGTGATCACAATCGCCGATGAACTTGGCATCCCGCTTCTTTCCCGCGAAGTGACGGAAACCCACCTCGACGACCAGCCCGGCTTCCATGAAACACGCCCACGCCATACTGCGATGGACTCCAGCCGCCTGGCTGGCCTCCTCGGCCACCCCGTGCGCTCCTGGCAGGATGCCCTCCGCCAGTACCTCCGCAGCTACACTCAAAGTCTGTAAGCGTCCTGTCATTCTTTTCTCTCTCCCACATTTTTTATCATGTATAACGACAAAAAGCCCTTCCACCGTGATGGCCGCCCGCCGCGTCGCGACAACAACAATCCGCCCGCCCGCAAGCGCCTCTCCTACCGTGATGGCACGCCTCTCGGTAGCGAATCCTGGCTCACCCCATGGGTGGAGCTGAAATACTTTTCCTACAACCCCGCCGTCTTCCCCCGTATGATCGGCGCCATCAGCCCCGATGCCGAACAAGGCGGACTCGTCCACGTGTACGACAAAAACGGAGAACTCTTCGGAGCCGGATTCTGGAATGAATACAGCCGCACTCCGCTCCGCATGGTGTACCATGGCAAGGATCCCTTCTCGGAAAGCGGGTTTGACAAAGCCATCGTCGCCGCAGTACGACTCCGCCGCGACGTTCTGCGCCTCGATGAAACCACGAACGCCTACCGCGTCATCCACGGTGACTCCGATGGTCTTGGTGGCCTCATCGTTGACCGCTACGCCGATGTCCTGAGTCTGGAGGTCAGCACCCTCGGAGCCTGGCAGCGTCTGAGCCGCTGGATTCCGATGCTTCACAAGCTCTGCGGCACAACGCGCCACATCATTCAGGTGAGCGATGACATCGCCCGCATGGAAGGTATCGACAAGCGCCAGACGCCCTGCCCGTCCGAACCCGTCCGCCTCGTCAAAACTCACGAAAATGGTATCACCTACGAAGTGGACTTCGCCCAAGGGCACAAGACTGGCTTCTTCTGCGACCAGCGCGACAACCGACTGAAGTTCTCGACGATGGTCAAGGACTCCACCGTTCTCGACCTCTGCTGTTACAGCGGCGGCTTCTCCATCGCAGCCAAAATGCTTGGCGGAGCCAGTGAAGTGACGGCTGTTGACCTCGACGAAAAAGCCATCGCCATGGCGAAGCGCAATGCCAACATCAACAACCAGCGCATCAACTTCGTCCACGCAGACGCCTTTGTGTACGCCCGCCAGATGGTACGAAACGGCACGCTTTTCGACACAGTCCTGCTCGACCCACCCAAGTTCATCATCGGACGCGAAGGTTACGATGAAGGTATCCAGAAGTACCACGACCTCAACATGCTAGCCTTGCAGTGTCTGCGCCCCGGCGGTTTGTTCGTCACCTGCTCGTGCTCCGGGCTACTGACACCATCAGACTTCGAACGAGTAATCATCAAGGCGGCTCAGCGTCAGGGACGCAAGCTCCAGATCATGGCGATCACGGGTCCGGGATGGGACCACCCCTTCCTCAGCACCTACCCTGAAGGCCGTTATCTGAAGGTTCTCTGGGCCATCGCATTGTAAGGTCCCCCAAGGCATTTCCTTGTTTATTTTCCGAACCCGGGCAGTTTTTTCTGTCCGGGTTCTTTGTTGCGGGCACGTATTCCCCCGATCCTTTCACCATTGCGCGACACGGTCCCCTTGCGGTAAAGAGGCCGAATGACTACGCGACCATTCCCAAAAATCAACTTTTCCGGCGGGGAACTCACACCGCGCCTCCAGGCCCGCCAGGATGTCGAAACCGTTTCCCATGGTGCCTCGCGCCTGAAGAACATGATCGTCACCCCCTTCGGTGGTCTGGAGCGCAGACGGGGGACACGGCTCGTTTACCGAGCCGGCAAGGATGAAGGAGGCATTCGCCTCATTCCCTTCATGTCCTCGGAAAACGACCAGCTTCTTCTGGAACTAGGCTCCGGGTACATGCGTTTCATCAAAGAGAGCGGCCCCCTGCTGATGCCGACAGGAACACCGCTTTCCATCACCACACCCTGGCTTACAGAGAAAGTGCTTGCCGAACTCCAGTACCAGCAGATCAACGACCATGTCTATTTCACCCATCGGGAGATTCCCCCGCATCTCCTGATCCGCAGGAACAATTTCAACTGGGAACTTTCTGCGCTCTCGTTACCTCATCCGCCCAGCGAATCAATGTTGAACAATGAGGCTCTGATGACATTTTCCCCGGACACGAGCGCCTCGGGAGCCTCGTACAAGCTCCTGTGCTCCCACCCGTTATTTTCGTACAGCATGTTCGACCACGAAACGGTTCGGATCACCACCTTCCACGACGAACAACTCGTCGCCCCAACGTGCGGCACTCCCGTCACCTACCCGACGCTGAACATCCTCATCCTTGCCGATACGGAGTTCTGCGTCGAACGTGACGGATGGCTCTACTGCTACCACACCACACGGCATTTTGTCCCAGCCAGCTTCACCGGATCCAACAACCCCGACGACTATCCGGACTTTTTCCAGCCCGGCATCATCGCCCACGCTCCGATGATCGTTCGGGGGAAGTGGAGTCTCCAAACCTTCGAGGAATGGACCGGAGAGTGGCATCTTCAAAAGACACAAGTATTCAACAGCCAAGGCTCTCCCGGTGGATGGAAGACGGTCAAAAGACTCGTCCAGAACGATGATCGTCGGCAAAATTACTCCATCTCTGGAGAGGAAGATTCACCCACAGCCCTGCGCCTCCTGCTCATCAGCTGGAAAAAAGGCAGTAAGCCAGGCGTGCCGGAACTCCGGGCGGAAGAATGTTCGCACGACCATTTCCTCAACATCGTATTCGTATCCAGCGAAAACACCGCTTACGCCGCCCCGATCGAAAAACCGGAACTATTCCCGCTGGGATCAGGCTCGTCAAAAAACTGGAGTTTCGGTGCCTTCGGTTTTCGCAACGGTTACCCCGGATGTGTGGAATTCCACCAGGGCAGGCTCTGGTTTGGTGGTTCACGACGTCAGCCTCAAACAGTCTGGGGCAGTGCCGTGGACGACCTTCACAACTTTGCTCCCGGCCCTGGCGACGATTCACCTCTGACGCTGACGCTCGCCGCTTCGCAACAAAACGACATCTGCTGGATGCTCTCGATGAAGGGTCTTCTCATCGGCACCAGCGAGGGAGAATGGGCTCTGACAACGACGGATTCCGCTCCCATCAGCCTGCGCAACTGCTCCTTCGAGAGACAGTCAGGCCTGGGATCCGCCTGCCGTGATACGATTCAGGCAGAGAACTCGGCCTTCTTCATCCAGCGAGGCAGCAACAAGATACGGGAGTTCGTGTACTCGCTGGAATCCGACGGTTACATGGCGCAGGATGCCAGTCTTCTGGCAGAACACATGCTGACCCGGAGAGTGATTGACTGGACGCCCTGCCAAGCGGAATCCCTGCAAATCTGGTGCCTTCTGCAGGATGGCACCCTGGCCTGCATGACTCACAACAGGAGCCAGAACATCATCGCCTGGCACCCTCACGAAATCGAGGGAGGCAAGGTGCTGGCACTGGCTCGCTTGCACCAGACGTCCTCGACCTTGGACAACCTGTGGCTCGCCGTCCTCCGAGAAATGGATGGCAAACCTCTTGTTTGCCTGGAACGCATCTCGCCAAGCTCCCCCTGGCTGGACTTCCACATGACCCTTGCCGCTCAACAAGGGCAATTCACCTCGCTCCTGCATCTGGCAGGAATGAAAGTCAAGGCTATCTCCAACACCAACAACCAAATATCCGTCGATCTCACGGTCGATAGTGATGGCAAGGCAACCCTGCCGGAGCCCTATGCCAATTTCACAGGGTATTGGACAATCGGGCTACCCTACAGTTCGGAAATCGTCACCATGCCTCTGGAAAGCGCCGACCTTGTCGGCATCCGCAAAAATCAGGTGAAGTCCAACATTCTGTTGATGGACAGCAATTTGGAGTTTTCTTTTGGAACGGGGCGTGGCTCGGACTGGCTACCTTTCGAGCCCATCCGCCACAACATGACCTCGCCCTTCTCAGGCTATGCACCCGTGACGCATGCCCACCCAGGCAATCGCCAGATCACACTAGGGCTGAAGACCAGTTCCACTGGTCCCTTCAACATCCTTGCCATCATCCCGGAACTGTCGCTCACCATGGAAGGCTAAGACGGAATATCCTTCATCAACTGGTCGGGAGGTCTGCGAGCGATGCGTACGGCAGCCACCGTCCCGGCCAGAAGACACAGAAACAAAGTCATCCCAGCACCAAACAGAAGATGCAACCAGGGAATATGCAACGGAGGCACAATCGTCCCGAACACGAAGCCAAAGCGCTGGATTTCCAGAGCTCCCCACGATACCAGAATGGCAAAGACAAAGCTCAGGAGAATGGCGGCGCCACCCAGCAACAGGCTCTCTGCCCACACCATGCGCACGACCATGCTGCGAGTCACCCCCACGGCACGCATCACCCCAATGGCATGACGTCGCGATCTGACAGAGGCCATCACCGTATTCATCACTGCCAGCATGGCAATCGCCAGCGCAATCAACGGCAGACGACTCATCGCCTCCAGCACACTGTCCGCGCGAGAGCCCACGCTTTGCGTCAACGTTTTGCGCGAAGACACTTTCACCATCGGCTTGATTTCGACACCCTCCGGGCCAGTCTCACCAAGGCCGCCACCCACTCTGTCTGCGAGGATTTGCTCCATGGCGACGCGAAAGTCGTCGGCGGGCACATCCTCCGGGGCGTCTCCCCAGAAGAAGCGGACGCGGTTCACTCCAAAGGTCTCCCGCACGCGAGCCTCGTCGGCAATCAGCAATCCGGCAATGAAACTCCCCGTCCGGACGCGAATGCCGCTCGTCTTGGTCATCCAATGCCAGCCGGGCATCGCGACGACGCCAGCAACTTCCCATGGCTTGATATCGCCAGGGGAGGAGGGATTGTCCAGCATCAGCATGTCGCCCACTTTCAGATGTGCGGTATCAGCAAAGGTATTCGGAATCAGGACAGCCCGGCCCGAGGCCATCTTTTCCAATGCGTCCTCACGGTTGCCTTGAATGAATCGCAGATTCAGAGAGGCATGTTCTCCCCCCATCATGCCCCCAAGGGGCACCCCGGCAACGACCACGGTCTTTTGCTTCACATCAGCAAAGGCGGGAGAAGCAAGCTGACTTTCGGCAATCGACGGTTCTTCCACATAGATGGGAAACACCTTGGCGGTGTCCATCCCCATCTTCCGTATGACCTCGCCACATGTGCCAGGTTCAAAGTCGGCATGCAGCACAGACACGAGCGTATTGGGCATCGAGCGGTCGGGAGTAAATGGTACCAACATGGAATACCCCCACATCTGGATTGCCATAAAAAGCCCCAGTCCAACAGTCATCGAAATAACTGTTCCTGCACTCTGCGCCAAATTACTCGTCAGTTGCAGGCGCAAAAATGCGGCAGGCAGGCGAAGAATGTATGCTGCAAACGGAGCAAAAAAACGCTCCGCCATCATGGCAAAAGCCGGAGCCAGGCATAGGGCTCCGATGATGAGGCAGGGATAACCCGCCAGGGTAAACACGGGTTTGACAACTTCTTCGCTCAGTCCGGGGATTAACAGAATCACCGGCTGAACGCACCAGCACAGAAACCCAATTCCGAACAGGAGGGGCAGAGGCCTCCCCTCCGAGCGAGCAGCCGTCTCGAAGGGTGTTTCACACATCTCCATCGGAGACAGACGCGTGGATCTCCATGCAGGAACCACCGCGGCAATCAAGCCGCCTGCGAGAGCACAAATCAACGCCAGCAACACCGCATCCCAGGAGGGGCAGGATTCCATCCATCCATGTCGCCCATCCATAAGCGCCAGCAGAATCCAACCCGCCAGCAATCCTCCCGCCATGGCGGGGATGCTCAGCATCAGGCTTTCACCAAACACGAGCCCGGCCACCTGCCGCTTGCTAACCCCCAGGGCACGCATCAACGCCAATTTCCGTGAACGCTCCCGGACGCCCATGCTCAGCGTCGTAAAGATGATGAAAATGCAGGAAAAGAGGACGAGTCCGACGGCGGAGTTGGCGCTGCTCTTCATCATGGACACAGAGCGATTCCGTTCCATGGAGTTCCTCACTGCCTCCGTATCGGCAAAGCTGGCTCCGAGCGATTCGAGCACCGGCTGCCACTTTTTACGAAAAGCTTCCTGATCGACGGATTCACGGAGGCGCAGGGAGATCAAATTCACCTGCCAGTCCTCCCCGGTAATCTTTTTGAAAATCTGGCGCGGCACAATCAAGGAAGCCAGTGCAGGGCCAGCCGAGCCCGTGCCGACTCCGACGCTACCCTGAGCCTGTTCGACGATGCCGACCACCTTTACACGGCTGACGCGGTCGCCGGAACGTATCGCCAGTTCATCTCCCAGATGAACATCAAACATCTCGGCACTGCCGCTTCCAAGGACGCCTTCCATGGCCTCGGATGCGTTCATATCCGGCCACCGCCCTTCCTTCATCTCAAAAGGGCACCATGAAGCATTGGAGGCAACCAGCATGGGACTGGGAGATGGCGTTCCCATGCGTGCCCGGATAAAATCATCAAATGTCTGCCCCGTCCGTGCATCGTCCTTGCCGATCGGGACGCGTACCTGCCGAGCCAGGTGCATGGTTTCAATCGCAGGGTCTTGCTGCAAATCCTCCACCAGTTGGGGAGAAAGCGCCCTGCCCAGCGAGGGAGCTGAAGAAAAGGCGGCACTATCCCTCCCCTGAGGAGAAGGAGGAGTTCCCGGATGCCCCTTGCCGCGTCTCGCACCGGACGGAGCGGGGGCTGTCTTTGCAGTCTGTTCGGCTTTTCCTAGCCCGGTTTTGTCCTTGAGTCCGGTTCCCGTACCGAGGAATCCGAAGCCCAGCCCATCACCGTCCTCTCCGCTGGCACGCTTCTGTCCGCCTCCCGGCATACCTCCACGGGTAGCGGGACCAACGCAAAGGTCGTACACGCCCATGTAGGAATCCGCCTCCTCATCAAAGCTGCGGATCATGTTGTCATAACTGCCCACAAGCCAAACAATCAGGCAGACGGATACCAGCATCGCGCCAATACCCGTCAACATGCGGCCGGGTTGATCCACAGCCTCGGCTTTCAGGAGGCGAATCATGAATTTCATACGCCTCCCTGTTGCAGAACCTGTTGATAAAAAGCGGACAATTCCACCGGAGAACTGAAGCGAGAGGACTCGACATCGGCGGCAATGGCACCATCCTTGAAAATAATGATGCGGCTTCCCCACAAAGCCACGGAAGGCTCGTGAGTCACCAGCATCATCGTCGTGCCGAAATCCTTGTGCAAGTCGCGGAAGATGTTTCCGATGGACTCCGTCGTTTCCGAATCGAGGTTGCCGGTTGGTTCATCCGCCAGCACGAGACTGGGCGAGTGCAAAAGTGCACGCGCAATGGCAACGCGCTGCTGCTCTCCACCGCTCAACTCACGCGGACGGCGCTTTTCCTTGCCTTCCAGGCCAACGCGTGCCAGCAGTTTGGAACATGCCAGGCGCTCCTCCTTGCTGAAGGAACCACCAGCAGCCAGACCGGGGAGCATCACGTTTTCCTCCACGCTCAGCCCGGGCACCAGATTGAACATCTGGAAGACGAAGCCGAGTTCCTTCCGGCGAAACAGTGTCAACGAACGGTCGTCAAGCCCTGACAGATCCTTATCTGCCACGCAAACAATGCCGCAATCTGCCTGCAAAAGACCTCCAACCAAATTCAGTAGCGTCGTCTTGCCGGAGCCGCTGGCTCCCATCACCGTCACAAATTCTCCTTTTGCCACACTAAGGCTGAGTTCGTTGAGTACATTGACACGCCCGCCTCCGGACGGATACGATTTGCACGCATACTTCAGGTAGATGATGGGATCCTTCATGATTCGGAAATGGGGTCAGAGATTAGAATCTGGATCGGAAACAGATTTCAAAAGTACGAGGGTCACCAGCAAAGCACTGAACGGCGTGGCGAGAAGAGGCCACATAGTGTTCATTAAAGATGTTGTACACAGCAAAACGAACGCTCGACTCCGTAAACCAGCGCGTGGCAGGCAGAGGCACTTCCACCGAGCAGTCGAACACGTTGTAGGACGGAATCGTGTAATTGTCCGCTATTTTGGCACCGCGCAAGGTGGCCATGCTTGAATCTCGGAATCGGTAGCCAAGCCCCAATTTCGTTCCCGTCAGGACGCCTCCCTGGATTTCGTACTGCTGCCAGAGAGCCACTGCATGCGGGGCGTAACGGTCAAAGCTCTGCCCGGCATCGATATCCTTATACTGCATAAAGGTGTAGGATGCGTAGGAACTCCAGGCCTTGGTGATATTGCCTGTCAGGGAAATTTCCACCCCCTTGGAACGGCTCTTGCCGTTGTCGTAGTAGTGAGCTCTATCCTCCGGCATGACTTCCGGCGTATGGCTCTGCTCGATCATGAAGTAGGACGCATTCAGCCAAAGGGAACCGAAAGGATTGACGCGGATACCAGATTCGTATTGGTTGGCGACCCAGCTACTCGTCATTTCTTTGTCGTCAGCATCCTTGTAATTGAAGTTGGGAGCTTCCGTACGAGACAAATTGCCAAACCACACGATGCGATCCGTGATCGCCTTCGACAAGCCGGCGCGAGGGCTCACAGCAAATCCCGTATTGCCTTCAGCGCTGAAATGGGCATCCACGCGGGTTCCTGCCAGAAACTTCCAATCGTTCCACGAAGCCAGTTCCTGAATGGTCAGCCCCGTACGATGAAGCGTCTGAGAAGTCTTGGTTCCCACGCCATAGTCACGCCCCAGAGCAATCGGAGCAGCCGGGGTCCACAGATCCAACACCTGGTTGGTCGTGCTGAAGTTGCCATGACCATTCGAATTGCGGCCCACGTAGTCGGCACCCAGAAGGATTTCATGAGAAACATCCCCGGTACGAACCTTGGCCAGAGCCTGTCCGTACACATTCCAGTTGATCGATTGCGTATCCGACCAGGCGTATTCATAATAGCCCTTGCCCGTGGAAATGACGGAATTGTAGTAATTCAGCGCGCTGACTTTCCTGTCGGGGGAACCGGAGGAAAGGGCCCACAAATTGTAATCCACATCGCTGTAGCCCATCCCTGCTCCGGCGCGGATCGTCCACGTGCTGTCGAGCTTGCGCTCGCCGTTCAACTGCATCAGAAGTCCCTTGTATTCATCGCGTGACGAAGGACCTCCATACCAGGCATTATACGGGCCGACAAAGTTGCCCCCCAGTACCGGGATACCCTGATAGGCAGGGGTGTCCATGTACTGGAAGCTCAGGTTCAAGGAAAGTTTTGTGCGCGTATCAGGCTTCCACAAAAAGGAGGGGGAGATCACGTACTTCTGCCCGCCATCAGCCTGACCATTCAACCAAAGGGGGCGGTCGTATTCACCGACGACAATCGTCCTCATCCCCAACTGTCCGAACAATTTGTTAATCATGCGGTTATTATCGATATTGAGGCGATATTTTTGTCCTCCGCCTTCCGTCAAACGAGTGTAAGCCATCACATCCGTGATGTTTTCCATCAGCGGCTGTTTCAAGTTAAGCACGATGGAACCGCCTGCTCCGTAAGGGCCGAGCGTCGATGTCTGCCCGCCTTCCAGCGAACCAATGGGGCCTTTGATGACTTCCACCTGTTCAATCAGGGCTGAATCCAGCACGGTTCCCATGCCATTCGGCAGAGGCATTCCCTGCAAGGTCACATCGCTGCCGCTGTATCCGCGAATGGAATATTGCCCCGCTGTGCGTGAATACAGCGTTGCTCCACCCGTCGAAACGGAAGAATCGTACTCCATCGCCTTGTCGAGGTTGTCCACATTGGTTGCCTTCAACAAAGCAGGAGTCAACACATTGACCGTTTGCGGAGAAAGTTCGGGGGCAAGATCCGTTCCGGTCGCTCCGGAGATCGTCTCCGCACGAAAAGGACTGGGAGCCTTGCCGGCTACCACCACCTCCGGCATGGTCTGAACGTTATCAGCCAGAGATGATCCGGCGGCAATTGTCAGGATCCCGCAAACAGCGGCTAACACATGTTCTGGGTAGCAAGAAGAGGTGCGCATCGGTCAAGGGACTATCAAAAAACTGGGATTCTGTCGAACGAAAACAGTCAGTTTACACTGCTTTTTCCTCGCTCCCCAGCAAAATGATTCTTCACAACAACCCATTCATTTTGCATGAGTTGCGATACATATGGAAATCATGTTTTCCCATATGTATGTACCGTTCACACCCACCTCAAATACGGGCTGACTTACACCCAGACCTGGTCTTCATCACCGGGTGGAATGGAACTCCGAATATCCTGGATGGAAATAGAAAGCGATGTCCTGCCACGAAACACGTTGCGGTCAATCGTAAACGCAATATCCCAAGGAGGCTCGGGCAGATCAAAATCTGCGCCGTTAAAAAAGATGGCATCTCGTTCGACAAAGCCCTGGCGCATGAACAATTTCAAATGGTTGTTCCCGGCGCGTTTCGGAGGTTCCGTCGGAAAAATACCGCGGGACATAAACACGGGTAATGGATTAGCGTTGCCAAAGGGTTCCAGCAACTCGTAGCTGTCGAGCAAGTCCAGCGTCAATTCATCAAAATTGACTTCCGTATCGACCAACAGGACAGGCAAACGTTGTTGTACCGTTGTCGTTTCTTCCACATAGTTATTGAAGCGCTTGCGAAACTCATCAATCTGCCCTTCCTCAATCACCAGACCCGCCGCCATATCATGCCCTCCTCCAGAAATCAGACAGTCGGCACAGCTATTGATGGCCTGCACCAACGAAACACCGGGGATGGCACGCCCCGATCCCTTGCCAACGCCTGTGGAATCCACAGCGATCACAAATGTGGGCTTGTGGTAGCGGCGCATCAGCTGTGACGCAACAATACCAACCACGCCCGGATGCCACGAACGGGAACCGAGAACGATGACGTGGTCTTTCTCCGGGGCGAAACTCTGCTGGAGCATGGCGATAGCCTCCGTGCGGATGGCTTCCTCCTCCTCCTGACGCTTCTTATTGTGCCCGTCGAGCAGCTGAGCAAGTTGCTGAGCCCGGACGGAATCCATCGTCAGCAACAATTCCAAGGCATCCATCGGAGAATCCATCCGCCCGGCCGCGTTGATGCGGGGGCCGATGCGGAAACCAACATGTGCGGCAGTCGGTGCGGCGGACAAGCCAGCCAGCGTCGCCAGCATTTGTAACCCCATATGGTGGCTACTCACGAGACGCTTCAAGCCATGGCGAACGAGAAGGCGGTTTTCATCCACCAGAGGGACAATGTCCGCCACTGTCGCCACCGCGACGAGATCCATATATTGCTTCAGATCAAAATCTTTGAGTTTACGTTCCTTGAGCAGCGCATGCGTCAGTTTGAAGACAACTCCGGCACTGCACAGATAGGTATAGGGACTATTTTCCTCAACCTTGGGATTAACGACGGCTACAGCAGCGGGAGGCCCCTGAGGCCCAGCTTCGTGGTGATCCAAAATGATCACATCGATACCACGCTCGCGAAGTTCTTCCACTTCATCGACGGATGAGGTGCCGCAGTCCACGGTAATAATCAGCGTCGGATTGCAGTCGATTTCCTCCAGGCAACGCGCCACGCCCTGCTCACTCAGGCCATAGCCTTCCCGGGAACGGACGGGAATAAACAGGCGAGGTTCCAGATCGTAGGCACACAAGATGGCCTGCAACAAAGCGACGGAAGTCACACCATCGACATCGTAGTCGCCATAAATGCACACGCTTTCTCCTGCATCAACGGCTTCAAAAATGCGATCGACCGCTTCCCGCATGCCGGCAATCAAATACGGATCCGACAGATCAGCGAGCCGTGGGTACAAATACTTCTCCGTATCGACACCTCCGACGTGTCCACGCCTCAGTAACAAATGCTGGACAAGCTCCGGGAGGCCTTCTGGAAAAGACGCACCTTTTCCGTGTTCATTTGCGCACGAAGGACGCATCTGCCAATGAAACCCGGAAATCATGCGCGCATATTCCGCCCATAACGCCAGATGGTCAAGGACGGAGTGCGCATTTCTTTCTGTCACATCACCCCATTTTCTCGATCACTTCGCGCAAGGGAGCCGACAGGAAGTAGGCATATCCCATGAAGACACAGACTTCCAGAGCCATTAACGCACAAACCCAGCGAAACTGACATCCCTTCAAAATAAAGCGTAATACCATCACGGCAAGTGCCAGCATAATGGCATAGGAAGTAATCCAGCCAACTGTCTGCCATGTATGAACGGTGCTAAGCTCCAATTCTGTCGAGAAAATGAATTGATACCGAACGGCACTAAACCCGGACGCTACGACAAAAAGCAGGTTGAGCCAACCAAACACGATCAATAAAACATGCCCCAATTTGTCAAAAAGGCTGTCATTGTCGTTATAGGAATCCGATTCGATCATGATTCTTTTCCTTTCCTGTTTTGATCTGCCCAAGCATCCCCTTCCCGGGGAACCGGATCAGAGTTCGTAGTATGTGTAACCATTCAGACCAGAGCGGAATACATCCATAGCCTTGCGGCGTTCTGCGGGCGTAATTCTTCCTGCTGATACTGCGTTCTCTGCCAAATTTCGGAATTTGTCAATCAGGGATTTAGGATCGTATTCGACGTAGGACAGGACGTCCGCCACGGTATCTCCTTCGACTTCGTGGGTATAGACGGGGCGCCCTTCTTCGAGGTGGACACCAACGACATTCGTATCCCCGAGCAGGTTGTGCAGGTCCCCCAGAGTTTCCTGATAGGCGCCGACGAGGAACACGCCGATGTAGTAGTTTTCATCGGGGGCGACATCGTGCAGAGGCAGAGCCTTGGCCACGTCTTCACGATCGATGAAATGATCGATCTTTCCATCGCAGTCACAAGTAATGTCGGCAATGACGGCCTTGTTGGTCGGACGCTCATTGAGGCGCTGCAAGGGCATCACCGGGAATAACTGGTCGATGGCCCAGGAGTCCGGCAGGGACTGGAACAGGGAGAAGTTGCCGTAGTAGAAGTCCACCATGGAGCAGGAGAGTTCACGCAGATCTTCGGGGATGGTTTCCATCTCCGTCAGCATCAGGGAAATGCGCTTGAGAATGTGCCAGTAATAGGCCTCGCCGACGCCGCGCTCGCGGAGCGTGCTGTTACCGTAGAAAAACTGGGCTCGCAGCTGATCGCGGTAGTAGCAGGCATCGTTGTAACACTCCTGCAGGTTCTTGCGGGAGATGATGCGGTTCGTTTCCGCCAGGCACTTGAGCATCTCCGATGCGTTCTCGGGCATGGCCGGGGGTTCATCGGTACCCGGAGCGCTGGTTACGTCCAGAATGTTGAACACGAGCACGGAATAGTAGGCCACGACAGCTCGTCCGGATTCGGTGACAAGCGTTGGATGCGCCACATCGTACTTGTTGCAGACTTCACCCACAACTTCCACGACGTCACGAGCAAATTCCGCAATAGAGTAGTTACAGGACGAATGGAAATTGGTCTTCGAACCATCGTAGTCCACGGCGAGACCGCCGCCCATGTCGAGGACACCCAGAGGGGCGCCCTCGCGGACGAGATCCACGTAAATGCGGGCAGCTTCCGTCAGACCTTCGCGGATGACGGAAATGTTCGGGATTTGGGAACCTTGATGGAAATGGAGCAATTTCAGGCAATCCAGATAATCTTCCTTACGCAGTTTATCCACAGCGTCAATCACCTGGGCAGTATTCAAGCCGAACACCGACTTGTCACCCGCGGAATCCTGCCACAGCCCGGACCCCTTGGTTGCCAGACGAACGCGGAGCCCAAGATTCGGACGAATCTTCAATTTTTCGGCACGACGAAGGACGACTTCCAACTCGGAGGGCATTTCCAGCACGATAAAGATGTTGATGCCCAGTTTCTGAGCGGTCAGAGCAAGGTCGATAAACTCGTCGTCCTTGTAGCCGTTGCAGATCACATAGGCATTCGGATTGTGCATGTACGACAAGGCGGCGATCAACTCCGGCTTGGAACCGGCTTCCAGCCCATAGTCATAACGCGTACCGAACTCGGTGATTTCCTCGATAACCTGGCGTTGCTGGTTGACCTTGATCGGGTACACACCCTGGTATTTGCCTTGGTATTTGGCTTCCTTGATAGCATTGCGGAAGCTCTCATTAAGTTCCTTGATGCGGCAACGAAGCAGGTCGCGAAAGCGGAAAAGGACGGGAACCGTCGTTCCGCGCTCAGCCAGCCCTTCCACCAGGTCGATGAGGCTGACGTCCTTGCGGGAGTCATCCTTATCGTTGAGGCGAACCGTTACTTCACCGCTCTTGTTGACGCGGAAATACCCGTTGCCCCAGTCGTCAATACCGTACAACTCCGAGGAATCATCGTGATTCCATCCGCGAACTTTTTGCTTAATGCCTTCCCTGCGTGTTCCCATGATCGTAAAAAACAGAAATAGAATAAATTTAATACCCGACCGAACAATTAACCGAGCCTTGATCGGAAGTCACTGTACGTGAACTCCCGCAACGTTTCCAAATGTCCATCCTCGCGTTGCAACACAATATCCGGATGGCATACTCCATTGAAGAAGGAGGTCTTGACCATCGTGTAATGGGACATGTCGTCAAACACGAGAACATCGCCCACTTCCAGAAGCCGATTGAAAGAATAATCGCCTATCACATCCCCTGCCAGGCAGGTAGGAGCTCCGAGGCGGTACGTAACACTCTGATTTCCTACATCCCCCGCACGCTGATAGGATTCATCCGTCAGCCGAACAGCCGGAGAAAACTCCGAACAACCGTTGTCGCGTCCGCCACCCTGCTCAACGAGAAAAACATCTGGACGGTAGGGCATTTCCAGCACATCCGGCATGTGTGCGGAGGCGGAAATATCAAGAATGGCATGGCGGAAACCTTCCGATTCAAACACGTCGAGCACACGGCAACGCAACACTCCCGTATGAATAGCCGCGGCCTCTCCGGGTTCCAGCCAGACTTCCACTCCGTATTTGCTACTCACATTGCGCACAAGCTCAATGAGCAACTCTCGATTGTAATCCGACTTGGTGATCCAGTGACCACCACCAAGATTCAGCCAGGTAATCTCCGGGCGAGACAGAATGTCTCCAAAATCCTTTTCCAGAGCTTCCAGCGTCACCGCCAGGTCTTCGGCCCCCTGTTCGCAAAGTGTGTGCATATGCAGACCGGAAATCCCATTCAAGCCGGATTCTCCGTTCGCCAGAAATTCATGAAGAGCATCGGACGTCACCCCCAGCCGGGAACCGGGAGCACAAGGATCATAGAGCGCGGTATGCCCAGTCGAACACCTTGGGTTGACCCGCAGGCCACACTTGACGGTTCCATTCTGGAAACGGGGATGCCCCAGAACGATTGGCTGAAACTTGTTCCACTGAGTCAGGGAATTGAAATCCACATGGTTTGACACCTCCAGCAAATCAGCCAGATCCTCATCGCTATACGCCGGAGCATAGGACAGCACTTCCTTGCCAAATTCCTCACGAGCCAGACGCGCTTCCCAAATACCGGAAGCACAACACCCATCCAGATACGGACGAATAACCGGAAAGACTGGCCACGAGGAAAAGCCTTTCAAGGCCATGACAACCCTGCAGCCGGCGGCATCGGCGACTTGGCGAAGGATTCGGGCGTTGCGGACCAACGCCTCCTGATTCATAACATAGGCAGGCATCAATGGACTGCTCCCAAGCTATGCACAAAAAAGCGTTTGGCGAGCAAAAATATCATTTATAGAGGGCAATAAGACCATATTGTCACACTTCCGTTCATTTTTTCATCATCTCCATCACCTTTTCCTTGAAAAGGAAGCCGATTTTCAGTTTCATGTAGGAACACATAAAACCTATGAGCACCATGAAGCCCCTTCGTTCCATCGCCATGCTTGCCATCGGCGTGACAGCTAGTCTGCTTGCTACCAGCTGCCACAACGTTGCACCCAACTCCGCTTCGCAGAAACTTTACAAGTCATCCGTCACGGAAGTTTACGGTTTCAACGGCAGCATGGCGCCCAAGAGCCGCCAGTTCCAATCCTACGGTCCCATCCCGGAAAAGGCTAAAGCCGCCATGGTGGAGTACCTGAAGGATGCCAAGTGGAAAACGGTTGATTACATTCACCCTCAGCAGTTCATCCAGGTGGACAATGCCGGATGGGTTCTCTGCACCGACACCAATGGTCAACTCGCTGGTTTCCTCGTTCCAGAACAGACCGGCATTCAGAAAGCCAAATACCTTCCCACCTGCGGCAACTACAAGCTGCTCGTCAACAACACGCCTGAAGCCCCCGCCCTGGCCTACGATATACTGAAGGGACTCCAGCACTCCGACGCCTATCGCCAAAGCGTTCGCAAGACTCTCGGCCTCGACCCGACCGTCCTCTCCGAACCGCCCTCCGTGCAAAAGAATGTCCCCATGGACATGCCGAAGAAAGATGCGCCCAAACCCAAGGCTGCCCCCAAGGCCGAAAACGCTGATGGTGAAGCAGCCGAGGAAGATTCCACCCCGGATTCTTCCGGCGCGGCCGCTGGTTCTGACGACATCTTTGGTGAAAGCTCAGCCGCAGCTGACGACACCAAGGAACCCGCTGCCGATGGAGCTGAAGAGCCCAAGGCTGACGAGCCTGCCGCTGACCCCGCAGAAGAACCTGCTGGCGATGACCCTTTCTAAATAATTCGAATTCTGATTAATCTCTCAGGGAGCGGCTCACGAACAGGTGCGCCGCTCCCTTTTTTGTGTAGCAAGAAGAAAAGACGGTAAACCCATCACCTGGATTCCACCACATGCGCGCAAGGTTCACACCAGACAGGCGGGGCAAGCCCCCCATCTCTGCACATATCCACATTGGCCTGCCTCTCTCCGATTACCTGTAATGAGTCTGCAAGAGATAGCGCTGCACATCTTCCAGATCCGTAGCAAGCATCGGCACCTGGAAAAACTGTGAAGGAGCGATCTGATGTTGTTTCCAGGTATCAAGACTGACATCCGGCACGCGATTCGACTCTATAGCAATATCCTTGATCCACGATGACTGAGGAAGCTCCCGGGCTTCGCGGGCTGTAAACGGCATGCGCCTTCTCCAATTCGTGCCCCCGACTGTCCCCGGAATATTAAGGCGCCAGTCCAGATCAAACAACTCCGTCCACAAGAGTGCGGCATAATCCGAACGGGACTTCATCAAAGCCAGGAACATAGCGTTCTTCACCGTATCGTTCCATGGGCAAATCATCGATTTGGCATCCACTCCACAGTAATCGGCAAACCAGTTCAGCAAACGAAGCGAGTTCTCCGCATCGCGGCGGACATCCTCCAGGGAAGCATCGCAAGTGGCCACCAATACACCGCGCTTGAACAAGCCTTCCTCCTGAGCGCGTTCCACAGCGTTATAAGCTCCGTTCCACGTCTCCATAATCGTCGCGAAATCGTGCGTTCCATAGGTCGCAAACGAACAGGGATTGTACATATCCCCCTGGATGATGCGACCATCGCCTCCAATCTCCCAATGGGGAATCTTGAAGCCCGCAATACCGAGCTGGCGCATGTTCGGGCGAACGTAATCCGGGACACACCCCAGATCCTCACCAACCACACGCACACCGGGAGCGGCATCCAGAAGAACCCGCAGATACAAATCCCCCGCAATCAGGTTCTGTTTCCTATCCCAGGCATTGTCGTCACCACGTGGCATAAAGCCGGGAAGGCGCCCCCCCGTGCGAGCTGCGGCTTCGTCGTAACTCAACGGTAAGAAAGATTCATTCTCCGTCGGCTTCCAGGGGAAGGAATAAATTCTGTAGAATCCGAGAATGTGGTCAATGCGGTAAATCGTAAAAATGGAAGCCGTACATGCCAGACGGCGACGCCACCAGGCATATTGATCGTGTGCCATCACATCCCACCTGTAGAGGGGAATACCCCAGTTTTGCCCCCATTTTGCCGTAAATGGATCTTGAGCATACGAACCTTCAGCAGGAGCCCCGCCGCACCAGTCCGTATCAAACAGGTGACGTTCAAAAAAGACATCGGAACTCGCCATCGAAACCCCGATAGGAATATCCCCCATCAACGCCACACCACGATAGTCCGCATACTTCCGCAAACGCCCAAACTGACGGAAGGCTACCCATTGCAGCCATTTCTCAAATTCCTTGTCTGCTTCATACCCGGCGGCGATCGCCCGGGCACGGGAAGGATCCTGCTCGGGCCAGTGCCACCAGACATCCGTGCCAAACAAACTGCTCAGCACCTTGTAACAGGCAAAATCGTCCAGCCATTGATCCTGCTGAAGTTTCCATTCCTCGAACTCCTCCTTCAATCCACCCAATGCCTTGTCGCTCAGGAACTCTGCCCAGCACTTGTGGAATACTCGGAATTTAAAGCGTCTTGCCTTCGGGTAATCAACGAGACTCTCGCCCGCCGGATACTGGTAATCAGGAGCTCCATCCACATCAAACGAAATGCGCTCTTTCATCCCCGGTAAAGCCCAGGGCTCCATCGCAATATAAAGTGGCTCCAGGGCGATAGAACTAATGGCGGAATACGGAGAAGGCGTTTCATCGCTCCCTAAGGCATTCACGGGCAACAACTGCAAGAAGCCGACATCGTGGTCAGCCGCCCAGTCTATCCATTCCCGCAAGGCAATCAAATCTCCAATGCCATGGTCGTTATGGCGGCGAACGGAAAAAAGAGGAAGAACAATCCCGGCTAACCGGTGTGAGTTGGAGGTGGACATGTAAAAATGTGTTGGAAGGAAAACTGCACCTGGACGGCCATTTCCACCACACAGTGAAAACACGCCCCAATGCAGGAGAGATGCTGATTGTTCTATACATACCACGCTCCCCTCTTTGCAACAAGGGAAACCTGACAGGAAAGGTGTCAGAAATAGCCTCTCTCACCGTTCTTTTCCCCCTGTACCCTTGGTTCCTTGAACCGTGGAATCTCATTGACTTTTGCCAACTCCAAGCCAATCATTACAAACACCTTCCAGATATATCTGAATTTACCTTACTCACGTCATCAAATGAATGAGGATCAGCAACACCCCCAGATAAAACCAGGGCATATTTACATCAAAAATAAATACGTACCATTGGATGATATCTTATGTATCTACCAATTTACCGAAGGAACTGATTGGGCATTTAGTAACTACTCATACACGATATTCGTCACCAAAGGAACATCGGAAAATTTATTCGACGAAATCCGAATGAGAACCAACTTTTTCACCTCGGAGCTGGCAGAAATATTTCAGCAAATCGGGCAGGCAACAGGCATAGAAATCCAACCGGACAACAAATACCATGAATCATTCTGGAGCCTCGTCCTTTACCCCCCGGAAGATGCAAACAAGCCATTCTATGTCAAAAACGATAAACTGACGCGGTGGCAGAAAATCATTCAATTCTTCACCGGAAGAGAAGATTACACGATCGACAAAGATTTGTGCTTTATGAAACAATATCTTCTCATAATTGAAAACCTTGGCTGAAGCTGGAAATAGTCAGGAAAAGCTGGCGAAGAGATTTCTTGAATGGTGCGTCATCATGACGGAGGCAACGGGAGACAGTCCCCCTTTTATCTTGAATAGAAAGCGGGCGTCTCTACTCTGTGTAGCGTGAGTTTGGTGTTACATTACGACTGCCTTGCAGGCATTAGCGGCGATATGAATCTTGCCGCCCTTCTGGATCTGGGTGTTCCGTCCGATCATCTGGTGCGGGAATTGGCTGGATTGCCTCTTTCCGGCTACCACATTGAGGTGTCCCCTTCTTCCAAAAACGGTATTTTTGGGACGAGGGTTGACGTTGTCCTCGACGCCCATCACCACGATGACGATGAAGATGGGCACCATCATCATCACGGACATCACCACC
Organism: uncultured Akkermansia sp.; assembly: GCA_964448375.1. Lineage (GTDB taxonomy): Bacteria > Verrucomicrobiota > Verrucomicrobiia > Verrucomicrobiales > Akkermansiaceae > Akkermansia. The sequence continues at coordinate 27,141 of CAYVAI010000006.1, read as the reverse complement.
ACCACGAACACCGTTCATTCGCTGACATTGAGCATCTTTTGCGAACAAGTTCTCTATCTGCCCCAGTCATTGAAACCTCACTGAAGGTCTTTCGCATCCTCGCCGAGGCGGAGGGAAAAGTACACGGCAAGCCGCCGGAGGAAGTCCATTTCCATGAAGTGGGAGCCATCGATTCCATCGTTGATATTGTCGGAGCTGCCATTTGCCTGGATTATCTGAAGCCGGATCGCATCACATCCTCATCCGTGGAACTGGGTTCTGGCACCGTGCGTTGCCAACACGGGGTCATGACAGTCCCGGCACCGGCAACAGCCTTGCTCGCCCTCAACTTCCCCCATGCGATTGGAGGAACCGACCACGAAGCGACCACCCCAACGGGAGCCGCCTACATAGCCACAGTCGCCACCGGATATTCTCCCCGAATTCAGGGGAATTGCCGTGCAACGGGTATCGGCATCGGGCACCGCGATTCTGCGCGCCTGCCGAACATCCTCCGCGTGTTCCTCTACGAGTCCAACGATATAGACCAGTCTGCATCCCAGTTCCTTCACGAAGAAAACCTGGAGATTCATACCAATATCGACGACATGACATCCGAAGACATCGCCTTCCTCATGGACAAGCTCTTCGAAGCCGGAGCCTGCGATGCCTGGCAGGAAGCCATCGTCATGAAGAAGGGCCGTCTCGCTACCAAGGTCTGTGCCCTACTCTCGCCATCCTGCCTCGATGCTGTTAGAGAAGTCTTCTTCCGCCACAGCACCAGCCTTGGCATCCGCATCCATTCAGTCAACAAGACCATGCTTTTGCGCAAGGCGACATCCGTATCAACCCCTTGGGGAGAACTCCCCGCCAAGTCGGCTGAATACCCGGATGGTTCCACGCGACTCAAGCCGGAATACGATGCCTGCCGCGATATGGCTCAAACCCACCAACTCACACTCTCTCAAATCCGTAACGAAGTCACACGTACCCAAAACTAATGATGACCAGACGTGAATCAGATCTGAAAGAAATTCTCGAACGCCATGGCCGCGTTGCCATCGCGCTCTCCGGCGGAGTTGACAGCTCCGTCCTGCTCGCATTTGCCGCCAATGTCCTCGGCAGTGAACACTGTATCGCCTTCACCATCCGTACCCCATATATGATGGCGGAAGAAATCGACGATGCCCGTGAATTGTGCACCACACTGCACGTCCGCCACCGTATCCTTGATCTCGGCATCCCGGAGGATATCGCTCACAACCCGGTCAATCGATGCTATCTGTGCAAGAAAAAGCTCTTTGCCGTCCTGCGACTGGAAGCATCCAACGAAGGGTTTCGCTACCTTGTCGATGGCACAAATGCCGATGACTCAGCCACGGATCGTCCGGGAATGCGAGCCCTTGTCGAAGCTGGAATCGCCAGCCCTCTGCGCGAAGCAAGAATCGGCAAGGATGATATCCGGGAACTAGGGCGCAAGCTGGGTATCCATGCAAAAATCACGGAAAAGCCCCCATACTCCTGCCTGCTCACACGCTTGGAACACAATCAGCCCATTCAGACGGAATTGCTTTCAAAGGTGGATCACGCCGAGCAATTCCTGCGGCAAGCCGGTTTCCATACCTGCCGAGTCCGCGTCCATGGAACGCTTGCTCGCATCGAACTGGGACGGGACCTGTGGCCTTCCTTTTTCACCCGTGACATGCCCCCCTCCGTCTTTGAATACTTCTCACAACTCGGCTTCGACTTTGTCACCCTCGACCTGCGAGGCTACACCATGGGGAGCATGAATCCCCCGACTCTACCCCCTCCATGAACTCCGACGAAGACATCCTCCGCCAATTTCAGTCCGGTAGTCTCAGCCTTGAAGAAACGCTGGAACAACTCAAGGCCAACCGTCTCGCCAACCTGGGCCATACACGCCTCGACCTCGCACGCAGGGAACGGACGGGAATTTCAGAAGTTATTTACGGAGAAGGTAAGACACCATCCCAGATCCTGGAAATTGCGGAGCGTTTGCTTGATTCCGGCCACAATGTCCTCGCCACGCGACTGACTTCCGAAGGTCTCGCCGCATGTGAAGCCCACTTCACTGATGCAGTACTCAATCCAATGGCGCGCATGGCCTCCATCGTCCGCACTCCCACCCCACTTTCCGAAACCTCGGTCGGCATCGTCAGCGCAGGAACTTCCGACATGCCCGTAGCGGAAGAAGCCGCCTTCACGGTTGCCTTTCTCGGCAGCCGCGTCGAACGCTTTTACGACTGTGGTGTCGCCGGACTACATCGCCTGTTGGATGAATTGGAAAACATCCGGCGCGCCAAGGTTCTCATCGCCGTTGCTGGCATGGAAGGAGCCCTGCCTACCGTTCTGGCCGGACTCGTCTGCGTCCCGGTGATCGCCGTCCCCACCAGCATCGGTTACGGCACGGGATTCAACGGCCTCTCCGCACTGCTCTCCATGCTCAATTCCTGCGCCAATGGCGTCAGCGTTGTCAACATCGACAATGGATTTGGTGCCGGGTACAACGCCCATTTGATCAACACCATCTCCTGAATACCTGCACTTATTTTATAATTCCGTCAAAATACTTGACACATCCAAAAAGAAGAAATAAACAATTACGTAATCAATTACGTAATTATGCCTTCCATAGACTTTTTCAACAAAACGGGCAAGATGGCCATCGGCAGCCGCCTGAGGATGTTAACAGATACCATCACGAGCAATGCCAGGGAGATGTACAAGATGTACGGAGTAAATATCAAGCCGAAGTGGTTCCCGGTATTCTTCGTTCTCACCAACGAGCAGAATAAGACAGTCACGGACATCGCCCGGGAAATAGGCCACTCTCACCCTTCCGTCAGCAACATCGTCAAAGAAATGGTTACTGCTGGCCTCATTCAGGAGCACCAGGACAAGAAAGACAAAAGGCGCAATGTCCTCATCATGACGCCTAAAGGTAGGCAAGTAGCCAAGTCTCTCCAGGAATCCTATGCCGATGTGACAGAAGCAATCGAAACCATCAGCGCCCAGACGAAGAACAAGCTGTGGGAAGCCATTGAGGAATGGGAACAGCTACTGACAGCACAGCCCCTCATCCAGTATATTAAAGAGGCCAAAAAGACACGCGAAGGGAAATTGACCACCATCGTTCCCTACGAAGATTGCCACCAGCCTGCTTTCTGTGCTCTCAATGAGGAATGGATCACGGCACATTGGCAAATGGAGGAATCAGACTATAAGGCACTGGATCATCCACGGGAATATATCCTTAACAAGGGCGGGCATATCTTTATCGCTCTGTACAACGGGGAAGTTGTAGGCACCTGCTGTCTGTACAAGTCAACTCTTCCCGGCTACGATTACGAAATGTCCAAACTCGCCGTCAGCCCGAAGGTTCAAGGCAAGGGAATCGGCCACCTTTTGGGTAAAACAGCAATCGACAAGGCACTCAATATGAGAGCCGGAAAAATATTTTTGGAGAGCAATACCATTCTGAAACCCGCCATCCACCTCTACAAAAAACTTGGCTTCATAGAACTGATAGATTGCCATTACAGCTATTCGCGGGGGAATATTCAAATGGAATTAAAGCTCAATTAATTTCATCTTAGGCATTCTGCTTGGCATACAGACACAAATAAGCACTATTCAGTACTTGCCACCATCGAAAAATAAAATAGGATTGGGATGCTTCCAAGTCTGGAAGCTCTTTCTTCCCCACTGACATCCAACACTTCCCCATTCTTATGAACGCTGATTTGCAAAGGAGAGAATTCCTTAAAAAAGGATTTGCCGTAGGTGCGGCATTTTCCCTGATCGATCTCGGCGGCCTGTTCGCCGCGGAAACTCCATCGTCCTCTGCTCCGGCAGGGGAATCCTCCGGTACGCCGGATATCGTCGCCGTTCGCGGTGAAGACCGCGTCGCCATGCTGGATGCCGCCCTTGAAGCCATCGGTGGCATTGCCGCCTTTGTCAAACCGGGTCAAACAGTTGTCATCAAGCCAAATGCCGCGTGGGACAAACCCGCTGACCTTGCAGCCAACACCCATCCCAGCCTCGTCGCCCACATGGTTGAACTCTGCAAAAAAGCTGGAGCCAAGGAAGTTAATGTCTTTGATCACACCTGCGATGCCTGGCAACGCTCCTACGAAAACAGTGGCATCCAGGCTGCTGTCGAAAAAGCCGGAGGCAACATGGTTCCCGGCAATGACGAAAGCATGTACGTGGATCGCGAAGCACCCATGGCAGTTAAACTCAAGCAGGCGAAAATCCACAAGCTCATTGCGGATTCGGACGTTTACATCAACATGCCCGTCCTCAAGCACCATGGAGGAGCAGTCATGACCGGATGCCTCAAAAATGTCATGGGGCTCGTCTGGGATCGCGGATTCTTCCACAAGAACGACCTCCAACAGTGCATCAGCGATGGAGTCCTTCTCCGCAAGCCCGACCTGAATATTCTGGATGCATTCACACCGATGATGCGCAATGGCCCCAAGGGTAAGGATGCTTCCGACCTTCTGTCCACCAAGACGTTAATCGTCTCTCGCGACCCCGTTGCATGCGACGCCGCCGGAGCTATGATCCTTGGGCACAAGGCAGACGGCATTGCGCACGTCAAGATGGCATCCGATGCCGGCCACGGGAGCTGCGATATTGCCAAGCTCAACGTCAAGCGCATCAAGCAGGCCTGATCCTGCGTTCTTCTCTCTCAGGATACCCGGAACCACTCCAGGTGAACCGGGTATCCTGATTTGTTTCTAAAACCGGAATTTTTCGTTATTAAGCGTCCTGCAGCAACAGTTTCGCTATTCCGGTGTTTCACTTTCACAAGATAGCAAACCCGACCGACATGTCCGCGCAACCATCACAACAAACCCCACGTCGGGGCAAATCCGCTCCTCCCACCAAGCACTTTCATCCCCTGCGACTTTTGCGAATCATCATTGCCGCGATCGTTCTGTGCTCTTTCCTGCTCGTATTCACCAATATCTATCAGCTGTTGCCCAACTCCCTGGGGAAAACTTTGGCTGAACTCCAATTCACTCCGTCACTGCAAGGCACCCTATCAGGGGTAGTCATCCCATCGTCCCTCATTCTGGGAGGGCTGTTGCTAGCCACCCTGCTCTTTGGGCGCGTGTATTGTTCCTTCCTTTGCCCCCTGGGAATCTTTCAGGATGTTCTGATTCGCCTGTCTCGCTGGCTTCAACTGGGCAAAGCCAAAAGTTTCCGCTATGCCCCGCCCGTTCGCTGGGTTCGCAGCAGCATCCTCGTGTTGGTCATTCTGTCCATGTTAACCGGCATCGGCAACCTGCTCATGTGGCTGGACCCGTACAGCCAATTCGGTCGTATGATGAGCATGGTTTTCCGCCCGGCATTAGTTGAAATCAACAACATGCTCGCCGGAATCAGCGACTTCTTCTACAACATCCCTCCAAACTGGATCTACGTTGGTGTTTTCACCTTCATCCCCCTCGTCCTCCTGGCTGTCGTCTGGACCCTGGCTCTCCGCAAAGGACGACTCTACTGCAACACCTTATGCCCGATCGGAGCCTTCCTCGGCATCCTGTCCCGCTACTCCGCCTTCCGGCTCGTGATGGACAAATCCGCCTGCATCAAATGCGGACAATGCATGAAGTCCTGCAAATCCCAGTGCATCGACCTGAAGAAGGGTAATATCGACTACAGCCGCTGCGTCAATTGCTTCGATTGTGCATCCTCCTGTAACGAACGCGGCATCCACTACCGCTTTACCTGGTATCCCACCAAATCCGATGATTCCTGTTCAGGAGGCCACGGTTGTTCCTGCAAAACAAAAGCCCCCAAAACCGACAAGGCAGACAAGCCTTCACCGCCCTCCGGTGAAAAAATCATGAACGCTCTGCCTTCCGGCAACCGCCGCGCATTCCTCGGAGCTACCCTTCTGGGAGCCGCCGCCACCATCAATGCCAAAGCCGAGAAAAAAGTTACCCCTGCTTCCACACCATCAGCTCCATCCATCCATGCCATTTCACCTCCGGGCAGCACCAGCGTTCAACACTTTCTGGACTTCTGCACGGCCTGCCACCTGTGCCTGGAAGCATGCCCGACGAAGTGCCTGCGCCCCGCTTACATGGAGTACGGATTTGACGGTATTCTAAAGCCCCACCTCAATTTCACCGAAGGCTTCTGCAACTTCGATTGCACGGCATGTTCCGATGTCTGCCCAGCGGGAGCCATCCGCCCGATCGACCTTGCTGAAAAGAAGCTTACACGCATTGCCAAGGCTGATCTGCACTTGAACGAATGCATTGCCGCATGCGACAAGACGGACTGCGGAGCCTGTTCCGAACATTGCCCGACCAAGGCTCTGGACATGGTCGATCTCCAACAGCCCGTTTACGACAGAGACAGTTGCATCCGCTGCAAAAAATGCGTCACTGCTTGCAAGCAAAAAGCCGTCTCCTTCTCCCGAGGTCGAGTCAACATCGACTATGACAAATGCATCGGTTGCGGGGACTGCATCAAGTCCTGCGAAGGTTCAGCTCTGGAGATGAAGAAGTCCAAATGGGGCATCCGTATCCCGAAGCTGAGCGTGGAATACTGCATCGGTTGTGGTGCTTGTGAATTCGCCTGCCCCGAAAAGGCGGTGCGCCTCCATGCCATCCCCGTTCACGAACGGGCAAAGGTTCTCGTCCAAACACAGGTCGAAGACCCCAACGCCGGCAAAGATTTTGCCTTCTAACCCACATCCTTCATGCCCTGGATTTACCTCGTCCTTGCTGGCCTGTTTGAAATAGGCTGGCCACTGGGATTCAAACTCTCGCAAACTGGCCCCCAATCGGGCAGCAAAATGCTGTTATGGATTTCCTTCTCCATCGTCAGCATGGCTGCCAGCGGGTTTTTCCTTTGGATCGCCCAACGCTCCATCCCCATCGGAACGGCCTACGCCGTCTGGACGGGAATCGGAGCCATGGGCACCTTTGCCATTGGCATTATGTTCTTTGGAGACTCTAACAACGTATGGCGTATAATGGCAGCCACATGCCTTCTCATCGGTATCGTCGGCCTCAAACTGGCTCCGGGACACGCCTGAGCCACAGAACCCCACAATACAGGGAATTCATTTTTCGCAAAGTAATGTATTTATAACCAACACTCTAAACAATACACCAACCTTGTATGACACAAGAGTTCTTTGCACACAAGGGCTGGGCGCAGTAGTAATTCTCGCGAATGCAACCCTGCACGCCATCCTATTTTACAACAACAACCAGGATTTATTTCTTTGGTTATTGGTGGCGTACCTTTTCTACGGAACGGGGGAATCCCGCTGTGCAGGCGTAACATGACCATGCTAAAATAGTTTTTCAGGAAAACTGCTTTGATTCCCCCAACAGGATCAAAGCAGTTTTTTTATTGTCCCAACTCTCACACCACCCCACCCATGGAAGCTAATCCAAACATCATACTGGAACAAAAAAGCAGGCGGCTGAATGCCGACCTGGAAACCCCCATCAGCCTGTTTCTGAACGTCACTCGCAATGGCGATAAAGCACTCCTCTTTGAAAGTGCTGAAGTGGATGGTAAGTGGGGACGTTTCAGCATCATTGCCTGCGATTTCCTCATGACGGCATCCTGCTCCGACGGAAAATTGATCGTGGAGACCGAAGACAAACGGCTTCTTCCTCTGAGGACTCTCTCCGGCATGCCCTACCCGGACGGCATCCGCCAGATGATGCGTTCCCTCACCCTCATCCCGGACGATAAAAAACAACCCCCGATCACCCGCGCCCTCTACGGCTACTTCGGCTACGAAACGGCAGCTCTCTTCCAGCCGAAGCTACAGAATACCATCAAGATATCCGACGCAGAAGCCTGCCTCGTCCTACCCGGCACAGTCATCGTCTTCGATCACCTCTACAACCGCCTCACCCAAATCAGCCTCGGAGAGCACCGCGACCTCACCTTCCGCCACCCTGGCGAAACCGCTGAACCAACCATCGGCCCAGTCACGCGCACTCCTGACCAGCAAGGCTACATGGATGGAGTCAGCAAGGTGCGCGAGCTCCTGCACGATGGTGAAGGCATCCAGGTCGTGCTCTCCACGCAGGCCTCCGCCGACTTTCAGGGAGATCCCTTCACTCTGTACCGCCGGATGCGCAGCATCAACCCCTCACCCTACATGTTCTACATGGATCTGCCGGGACTGCGCCTCTTCGGCTCATCCCCCGAGCTCCTCGTCCGTTGCACAGGCGGAACCCTCCAGCTCTCCCCAATCGCAGGAACGCGCAAGCGTGGCAGCACGGAAGTGGAAGACTCCGAGTTTGCCGCCGACCTCCTCCAGGACCCCAAGGAACGCGCCGAACACGTCATGCTCGTGGATCTTGGCAGAAATGATCTCGGACGCCTCGCAACCCCGGGTTCCGTCAAAGTGGAACGACTCATGGAAATCGAACGTTTCTCCCACGTTATGCACATGACCTCACGCGTCATGGCTCGCCTCCAACCCGACCTGGAGCCCATCGACATCCTCGCGGCCACCTTCCCCGCTGGTACCGTCAGCGGAGCACCGAAAGTTCGCGCCATGGAAATCATCGCCGAAACCGAACCCCTACCCCGCGGGCCCTACGCCGGATGCATCGGCTGGCTCGGCCTCGACAAGGACGCCGTCCACATGGATGCGGGCATTACCATCCGCAGCATGTGGGAACGAAACGGCAGGATCTACTGGCAGGCCGGCGCCGGCCTCGTCTATGACTCCAAGCCGGAAAACGAATGGCAGGAATGCTTGAACAAAGGGAAAATTATTGACGTCATTTTAACCGGAGAAGACCATGTTTCTACTCATTGATAACTACGATTCATTCACTTACAACCTCGTCCAGGCATTCTACACGCTGGGACGCAACCCAATTGTGCTCACTAACGACGATCCCCGCATTCTAGAACTTGCGACGGATCCCGAGCTGACCGAGGTTTGCCTGTCTCCGGGCCCCAGCCACCCGACCAACGCGGGGCTCTGTCTGGAATTCCTGAAGAGATTGCCCGCCAACATCCCGGTGCTCGGCGTATGCCTCGGCCATCAGCTTCTGGGGCACTTCGCCGGGGCGGAAGTCAGCCGAGCCCCCTACGTGATGCACGGCAAATGTTCCGACATCGACCACGATGAACAGGGATTGTTCGAGGGAATCTCCAACCCTATGAAAGTCGGCAGGTACCACTCACTCGTCGTCCAGTCTCCGGAGAATGCCCCCAACCCGCGCTTCACCGTCACCGCACGCGGTCCGGAAAACGAAGTCATGGCTCTCCGCTACAATGATCGCCCGTGGGTCGGCGTCCAGTTCCACCCGGAATCTATTCTGACGCCGGAAGGACTCACCCTTCTTGCCAACTTCCCCAACGCCATTCTGCCGGATCAGCACCGCGAACGCCGCGTCTCGAACATCCTCGACACCCTTGCCGAAGGCAATGACTTGAGCGCGGAAATCGCCGCGTCTGCCTTCGCCAGCCTGATGGATGGCCACATGACCTCCTCCCAGGCAGGCTCCTTCCTGATGGGCTTGCGCATGAAGGGAGAAACGCCGCTGGAACTCGCCAGTGCCATGAACATCGGTCTCAACCGAGCCGTCCGCGTCAATGGAATCGAAGGCAAAGCCATCGACATTGTAGGCACCGGCGGCGACGGTCGTTCCTCCTTCAACTGCTCCACCGTCACCGCCCTGACGATGGCTGGCATGGGCTACAAGGTCATCAAGCACGGCAACCGCGCGGTCTCCTCCACATGTGGTTCGGCCGATGCCATCGAAGCCTTGGGCATCCCGCTCGATACCCCACCCGACCAGGTGAAGGATATGCTGTCGCAGCGCAACTTCACCTTCCTCTTCGCACCAAACTACCACCCGGCTTTCCGCAACGTCGGTCTCATCCGTCGAGAACTGGGAGTCCGCACGATCTTCAACCTGTTAGGGCCCCTGCTCAATCCGGCACGCCCCTCTCACATCCTGCTGGGAGTTGCCCGCCCGGAACTCGTAGGACTCATCGCCGAAGCCCTGAAGAAGTCGCACTTCGAGAAGGCCGCCGTCGTCCACGGAGCTGGTGGCTACGATGAAATCACCCCCATCGGCCCGGCCATGGTCGCCATCATTCGCAACGGCAAGCGGGAAGACATCACGATCAACCCCGCCGACTTCGGCATCGCCTCGTGCACGCCAGAAGAACTCACCGTCCGCACCAAAGAAGCCGCTGTCCGCGTTCTTCACGAACTGCTCGAAGGAAGAGGCACCCGCCCGATGCAGGACATGGTTGCCCTCAACCTCGGTCTCGCTATCTACCTGATGGAAGACGATCAATCCCTGCCCCTGTGCATGGCTCGCGCCCGCGAAGCCGTCGCAGCAGGCATAGGAAGGAGAACCCTCCATGTTGCTTGATCGGTTCAAGGAAGCCAAGGAACCGGAAATCCGGGAACTTTGCCGTCTTGCGCAAGCCGGCCTCCTGCCTGCACCGCGCCTTGGAACGCGCCCGGACTTCCTCCGAGCCCTGCAGATTCCCCCAGCCGGGCAACCATTATCGATTATCGCCGAGTTCAAGCAGGCTTCTCCCTCGCGTGGCGTCATCGCAGAGGGGCTTTCCCCCGAAGATGTTGCAGACCAATATGCCAAGGCTGGAGCTTCATGCATCTCGGTGCTGACGGAAGAAAAATACTTCAAGGGCGAACTCGGTTTCCTCGACCGCATGTCCACCCCCGGAGTCCCGCTCCTGCGCAAGGATTTCATCATGGATCCCCTGCAAGTCACGGCCACGGCTGCCACGGCGGCATCGGCCATGCTCCTGATCGTCCGATTCACCCCGGATGCCGGGCTCTTGAGAGAACTTCGCCAACAGGCGGAAAGCTTCGGCATCCACGCCGTCGTCGAAATCTTCGATGACGCCGACCTCAAACTGGCACGCCAGTCCGGAGCTCGCATCATCCAGGTCAACGCACGCGACCTCGACACCCTGAAAACCGACCGTCAGATATGCCTTGATCTCGCCCGCCTTCGCCACAACGACGAAGTCTGGATCGCCGCCTCGGCCATGGAACACCCAACTCACCTCACCTCCGCCGCCCGCTCCGGCTTCCAGGCCGCCCTCATCGGTACGGCGCTCATGCAGGACGGCAAACCGGGAGAAACCCTCTCCTCACTCCTCGCCAAACTTCACTAATTTTATCATGAATCGATTACTTCGCATCAAAGTCTGCGGCATCACCCACCAAAGCAATTTGGATATTTGCATGGGCATGGGAGCCCAATTCTGCGGTTTTATCTTCCACAGCAAGAGTCCCAGATACATCTCTCCCAACCGTGCCGCCGGGCTCCAAAGCGCCCACCTCAAACGAGTTGGCGTCTTCGTCAAGCAGGACGAAGAAGAAATCAAACGCATCATGGATATCGCCAGCATCGACTTCGCCCAGCTCCACGGGCACCAGTCCATTGACTGTGCCAAAGGCATTGGTGCAGATAAAGTCATCCGCGTCCTCTGGCCGCAGCAGTACGACTCGGTGCAGGACCTCCAGAACGACATGGATCGCCATGCCGACTCCTGCGCATGGTTCCTCCTCGATGCGGGACTCAAAGGTGGAGGTAGCGGAAAAGTGCTCAACTGGAACGCCCTCGGTGCCCTGAAGTCACCTCGCCCTTGGTTCCTCGCCGGAGGCTTGTCCTCCAACTCCCTCGCCCAAGCTCTGAACAACTGTATGCCGGATGGCATCGACCTCAATTCCGGCGTCGAATGGGCACCCGGCCACAAGTCGGCCTCCTCCATTCTCTCGGCCATGCGAGCCATCGACCCCTTCCGTCAACTCACCAACATCACATCACATGCATAAAAAAGGATACTTCGGCAACTTCGGAGGCCAATTCGTTCCGGAAGCTCTAATGCCCCTGCTCACCGAGCTGGAGCACGCCATGGGTACAATCATGCAAGGCTCTGAATACAAAACGGCCTATCAAGATCTGCTCATCAACTACGTCGGCAGAGAATCCCCTCTGACCTTCTGCCCCAACCTTTCCAATAAACTTGGCATCCGCCTGTGGCTCAAGCGTGAAGACCTCAACCACACCGGTGCCCACAAAATCAACAACGCGCTCGGCCAGGCTCTCCTCGCCAAAATGATGGGCAAGACCCACCTCATTGCCGAAACGGGAGCAGGGCAACACGGCGTCGCCACGGCAACGGCTGCTGCCCGCCTCAACATGCGATGCACGATCTTTATGGGTGCAGAAGACGTGGAACGCCAAGCCCCAAATGTCATGCGAATGAAGCTCCTCGGAGCGGATGTCTTCCCCGTAGAAACTGGCTCCCGCACGCTCAAGGATGCCATCAACGAAGCCATGCGCTTCTGGATCGCCCACCAACACGACACTCTATACTGCTTCGGCACAGCCGCCGGCCCTCACCCCTTCCCGGATCTCGTCCGTGAACTCCAATCCGTCATCGGCAGGGAAGCCCGCGCCCAGATGCTCAAACGGGCAGGCAAACTGCCCGACTACGTCGTCGCCTGCGTCGGTGGTGGTTCCAATGCCATCGGCATCCTGCATCCCTTCATTCGGGATAAGGACGTCAAACTCGTCGGAGTCGAAGCTGGTGGTACCGGTGAACCCGGTTGCCAGAACTCCGCCCCAATCAACCTCGGCTCCCCGGGTGTTCTGCACGGTCACGTCACCATGCTTCTGCAAACCGTCGATGGACAAATCCTGCCCTCCAGCTCCATTTCCGCCGGGTTGGACTACCCGGGCGTCGGCCCGGAACACGCCCACCTTGCGGAAATCGGCCGCGTTCACTACGGTATCGTGTACGACAAGGATGCTCTGGAAGCCTTCACCGCCATCTGCCACGCGGAAGGCATCATCCCCGCACTGGAATCCTCCCACGCCCTGGCATGGGTGCTGAAGAACATCGATACCCTGCCCAAAGGTTGCGATGTCCTCGTCAACCTCTCCGGCCGTGGCGACAAAGACCTCGGCATCATCCGCCAACACATCCAATTCTGATCTGCATCCACCATCTCATTCCCATGAATACGATTCATCCGCTTCATCAGGCCATTCTGGACGCACACGAACAGAAAAGGAAAGCCGTCATCCCCTTCCTGACAGCCGGGTTTCCCACCCCGGATGCCTTCTGGGGAGTCCTGGCTGATCTCGACAAGGCCGGTGCAGACATCATCGAAATCGGCGTTCCATTCTCCGATCCCGTCGCCGATGGCCCCGTTATCGAAAATGCCTCCCGCAACGCATTGACTCAAGGCATCACCCTCCACTGGATCATTGACGGACTCAAACAACGACGCGGCAAATTCCGCGCCAAAATCGTCCTGATGGGCTACGTCAACCCATTCCTCCAGTATGGGCCGGACAAGCTCGCCCTCGACGCCACCATGGCTGGCATCTCCGGCTTCATCATCCCCGATATGCCATTGGAGGAAAGCGGCATCTTCCGCAAGCCCTTCGATGCGCACAACCTGGCTCTGATCGCTCTCGTTGCCCCCAATACGACGGAAGAACGCATGCGCGAATACGCGACTACCTCCAAGGGATTCGTCTATGTCGTCTCCGTCCTCGGCATCACGGGAGGCAAGGCCAACCTGACTGATACTGTCATCGAAACCATGCGCCGCGCACGAGCCAGTTTCGACATCCCGCTGGCTCTCGGTTTCGGTCTCCAGACCCCGGAACAACTCGAAGAACTCCCCTTCGATGCCCAGCCCGACGCTGCCGTCCTCGGTAGCGCCCTGCTCCGTCACATCGAAGCAGGTAAACAGACTGGAGACTTCCTGGCACCCTGGACACAACGCTAATCATCACCCATTTCCTCCAAGAAACGCCCCCGGAGTCGGCCTCGCAGCAGAGACGGCTCCGGGGGTGATTTTTACCCACTACTTCACACCTGAACCCCACGGATTGGGCACAGTAGTATGGGGCATCATGAAAGAAGCTACTGCTTTGCTACGTAGTTCATGAAACTATGAAGAGGAATCCTGCACACCAGTCCTTCTCCCTGCTTGCATGCCTGAGTATTGCCTGCGGGCTGGCATGCATAGGCTCGGCAGCACCAACTCTTGAGTCTCTGGAAAAAATGCCTGGTCTGCTTTCCCCTGCCGTCGAGTCAGCCAAAACTCCCCAACAGGATTGGACGGAAGAATTTACCTTCCTCGAACGGGAGATTGAGCGAATCGGACAAAACCACTTCAACCTTCCGCGCCTCACGCAAGAATCTCTCCGGGAATCCGCCGTATATCGCGCAAGCGATCACTCGCCATCTGACATCGTATTGCGCCGAACCAAAGCTTTGTTGGCTCACCTGATGGAGACACAGGAAAACAAACAAACGCTAGAAGACAAACGCCTCAAGCTGGAAGCCTGGGAACAGAGCAACATCGCCAATCCTCCCCAGGATCGTGCCGGAAGCCTAGCCTCATTCAAGGAACTCTGCGCCATCCGAAGAGAGATCTCCTTCAGCAACAAACTCCTGAGTGGACTGGACAACATCGTCTTTCTGACGCACTTCAGCCAGCGAGACGGCAAGGGAGAAATCCATATTGTGGATCAATTTTTCGGTTTCAATGCTAAACCCGGTGGTTCCCCCTTCATCCTCCAGAATGCCTTTTCGGATCATCCCGTCGCGAGACCCATGATTCAAAACACGCCAATTTCCAACGGCAACAGGAAGGGACAATGCCTCAAGGACGGCTCCTTCGTTTCCCTGGAACTCACCTACAATGCCGACCGATTGTATTTTGCCTGGACGCAGGCACTCAGCACGCCCGTCACCGGAAAAGAAGACTGGTCCAAAAACTTCGGCACCTACGAAGACCTGATGCAACGTCCGCCGGACTACCACCACTACTTCTGGGAGCCAGCCAGAGTGTACCACATCTACAGCCTGAATCTGAACAATGGCGAGCTCCTGCAACTCACCAATGGCAGTGCCAACACCCTTGATCCCTGTGAGCTCCCCAGCGGGCGTATCGCCTATATCTCCGATGAACAAGGGGCCAATCAAAGGTGTGGCGCCCGGTGGATTGGCGCGGGCGTCCTCCATTCCATGAACCCGGACGGCAGTGATGCCTACCCCCTCAGCTTCCACGAAACCAATGAATGGCAACCCAGTGTCTCCAACGAAGGCATGATCCTTTACACGCGGTGGGACTATGTGGACCGCGATTCCGATGGAGCCCATCACCTCTGGCAATGCTACCCCGACGGACGCGATCCGAGAGCCTTACATGGCAATTACACCAACAAGCGGGAATCCCGTCCCTGGGCGGAATTGAGCTACCGCTCCATCCCCGGAAGCAACAAACTCATAGCCGTTGCAGCCCCTCACCACGGCGTCGCCTATGGTTCCCTGATTCTGGTGGATCCCTCTGTGCCGGATGACGGTGCAACATCCCAGATAAGGAGACTCACCCCGGAAATCCAATTCCCGGAAGCAGAAAGTCTCCCTGGCTTTGCCAATGAGAAGGGACGCATGCACGGCGGAGAACACGTCGGCACACCATGGCCCCTGAGCGAGGACTTCCACCTCTGCGTTTACGATCGTAATGGGCACAACTACGGGCTGTATCTCATCGATAGCTTCGGCAACAAGGAACTACTTTGGCAGGACGCCCATGTCCCCTGCCTCGACCCCATCCCGCTACTTCCCCGCAAACGTCCGGGCATCATCCCCGACATGACGACACAGTCCATCGCCCGCCGTCCGAACGGCGAACCGGAATCCACCACCGCGGAAACATTCATCTTCAACGTGTATGATGCCGAACGTCCCCTCCCGGAAGGAGTCAAGGTCAAGTGGATTCGAGTCGTCAACATCTTCCCCAAATCCAACGTGTTTTCCAATGAGCCGAACATCGGCATGGGAGACCAGAGCCTGGCGCGTGGGAGTCTGGGCATCGCCCCTGTTGAGGAAGACGGAAGCGCATTCTTCCTCATGCCGACGAATGTCAATGTGTACTTCCAGCTTCTCGATGAAAACAAGCAGGCCATCCAGTCCATGCGGTCATCTACCTATGCCCACTCCGGCGAACGCCTCTCCTGCATGGGCTGCCACGAAAGCCGTTTCACGGCGCCCAGAGAGCGTCGCATGGGAACATCCCTGGCGCTCAAGAGGAAGCCCTCACTGCTAATGCCGGAACCTGCCGGTTCCAACCCGATGATCTTCGCTCGCCTCGTCCAGCCGGTTCTGAACAACAACTGCGTCCAGTGCCATGAAAAGAACGCTCCCAAAGCGCCTCGACTTGATGGCGACACATTTCGGAGCGCCAAAGGAGAACAGCGCAACAACAAATTCGGGTGGAGCAACAGCTACAAGGCCCTGCACCCATGGGCATGGACGCGCCACGGTGGCAATGGAGCCCATTGGGACGACAACAAATTTACCTACTCCATTCCTGGCGATGTTGGAGCCCAAGCCTCGAAGCTACTCCCATTCCTGAAGAAAGGGCACCAGAATTTGAAACTCTCCCCGAACGACCTCTACCGCATCACCTTGTGGATGGATTTGAACTCCAATTTCTACGGAGACTACAAAGACACAGAGGCACAGGCTCGCGGCGAAACTGTCACACCAAAATTCGGGACACCCAAACCACCTTACCTTTTCATCAAACAAGGCACCTCCTACGATCAATGATGCAGATTAGCAGTACCACTTCCCCCCACCTTGCGATCAATGTCACGGACTTTTGGGAAAAGGATTGATAGATAGGGAATGAAGTGTCTTATTGATTGAGTTTCCTTGCTACCATCGACTTATGCCTGCATCCCAACGAAAACGTTTCACCATCAAAAAAGCATTCTTTTTCCTGATTCTTGCTGCAGCCATTGGATTAGCCCTGACTCCTGAAGGACGCGAAACCATTTCCGGAATCGCCCAGGTCACCCCTCTGGAAAAGCCGAAAATTCCCAGGCCTCAGACACCCACTGGTTTCCTCACGGTCAATAACGCCAATGTCGATATCTTCATTGATGCCCTGGGGACAGTGACCCCGTTGCAAACGGTCACCGTCCGCAGCCGGGTGGAAGGTGAACTCATGAAGTTGAATTTCAGAGAAGGAGCCATCGTCCAACAGGGGCAGATCATCGCGGAACTCGACTCTCGACCCTACGAAGCCGCTCTCATGCAGGTAGAAGGACAATTCGCTAAAAACAAGGCTTTGCTCGACAATGCCAAACGCGATCTGGAACGCTACCAGGCACTCCTCAAGGAAAACGCCATCGCCAGCCAGGAAGTTGACACGCAAGCAGCTCTCAAGAACCAATACGAAGCAGCCATCCTTTCCGACAAGGGCAATGTCGATGCCGCCAAGCTTGAACTCGACTACACTAGGATCAAGTCCCCGCTGACCGGGCGCGTCGGCCTGCGCCAGCGCGACATCGGCAATATCATCCGGCCATCGGATGCCGAGGGCATCGTGACGATCACGCAGGAAGACCCCATCTCCGTGATCTTTTCCGTCCCCTCCCAACACTTGACCGACCTTACCGGCCCCGTCCGCTCCGGCAAAAAACTGGTGGTTGAGGCCTGGAATCGCGAGAACACCAACAAGATAGCCGATGGGGTTCTGAAGACGATCGACAATGCCGTCGATCCCGGCAGCGACATGTTGAAGTTGCGCGCCGTATTCGACAACCCGGAAGGCTTGCTCTTCCCCAATCAGTTCGTCAATATCAAGTTGAAAATCGACACGTTGGAAAATACCCCTCTCGTCCGCGACATCTCCATCAGACTCGGCACCTCGGGCACATTCGTGTACATCATCACCGATGAGGGCAAGGCTGAAATGCGCCCCGTCACCACTGGCCCAACACAAGGTAACATGGTGGCTATCCTTAACGGAGTCAAAGCTGGGGAGAAGGTTGCCATCGATGGGCTCGACCGCTTGCGCGACGGCATCGCCGTCATACCCATTGATCGCGAGGCACAGGCTCAGGCCAAATCCACGGAAGCTCCCCTCGCAGATGCAGCCCGGTAACAAGGCAGCCAAATTCCTCATTTCAGTCTCGAGGCCATGAATTTTTCCCGGCTATTCATCCTGCGTCCCATCGCGACGACCCTGCTCATGGTGGCGCTCCTGTTGTCCGGCATCATCGCGTACAAACAGCTCCCGGTTTCCGCTCTGCCTCAGGTGGACTACCCCACCATTCAGGTGATGACGATGTACCCCGGTGCCAGCCCGGACGTCATGAATGCCGCGGTCACTGCTCCGCTGGAACGCCAGTTCGGGCAAATGCCGGGACTGACGCGCATGACATCGTCCAGCTCGGGCGGTACCTGCACGGTTACTTTGCGCTTCGGGCTGGATATCCCGATGGATGTTGCCGAACAACAGGTTCAGGCTGCCATCAATGCCGCGGATTCGATGCTTCCAAAGGATCTGCCCTACCCGCCCATCTACAACAAGGTCAACCCCGCCGATGCCCCTATTCTGACGCTGGCAATCACTTCGGAATCTCTTCCCCTGCCCAAAATGCGGGACTTCGTCGATACCCGGCTCGCCCAAAAACTATCGCAAATCAGCGGCGTTGGGCTCGTGACTCTCAGCGGCGGACAAAGGCAGGCCATCCGCATCCAGGCCAATCCGACGGTGTTGGCATCCAAGGGGTTGACGCTTGCTGACGTCCGCACGGCCATCGGCAACAGCAACCTCAACCAGGCAAAGGGCAGCTTCGACGGCCCAACGATGAGTTCTACCATCAACGCCAATGATCAGCTCCGCAATGCATCCGAGTACATGGATCTGATCATCGCCTACAAGAACGGTGCTCCGATCCGCATCCGCGATGTCGCCGAGGTAATCGAAGGTCCCGAAAACGAATTTCAGGCTGGATGGGCCAACACGACGCCGGCGATCATCGTCAACATCCAACGCCAGCCGGAAGCCAACGTCATCGAAGTCGTGGACAAAATTCACGAACTTCTTCCCTCGTTGAAACAGAACCTTCCCGGTGACATCGATGTCACCGAACTGAGCGACCGTACCGTCACCATCCGCGCATCCGTCCATGACGTTCAGAAGGAGCTCATCATGTCGATCATTCTCGTCGTGCTGGTCGTCTTCCTCTTCCTGAGGAATGTGTCGGCTACTCTGATTCCCGGCTTTGCCGTGCCGCTCTCTCTGATTGGCACCTTTGGCGTCATGTATCTGTTGGGCTACAGCCTGAACAACCTGACGCTGATGGCCTTGACGATTGCTACAGGCTTCGTCGTGGACGATGCCATCGTCGTCGTAGAAAACATTACCCGCTACATGGAAAAGGGGGAATCCCCGCTCCAGGCCGCCTTGAAAGGAGCCAAACAGATCGGCTTCACGATTATTTCTCTCACGGTCTCCCTGATCGCCGTATTGATCCCGCTGCTGTTCATGCAGGACGTTGTCGGGAGGCTCTTCCGCGAGTTCTCGGTCACATTGGCAGTCTCTATCCTCATCTCGGGCTTTATTTCGCTGACCTTGACGCCGATGATGTCCGCCAAGTTGCTCAAGCCAGAATCTGAACAGCGCAGCCAGGGACGCATCTACCATGCTACCGGGGCGATGTTCGACGGTATGATTGCCCTGTATGGAAAGATACTGAAGGTGGTGCTCCGCCATCGCCCGGCGACGATGATTGTCGCCTTCATCACGCTGTTGCTCACGGTTTGGCTCTATATCATCATCCCCAAGGGCTTTTTCCCCACCCAGGACACGGGCATCATTCAGGCAATCACCGAAGCATCGGAGGATATTTCCTTCCCGGCAATGGCGAAAAAACAGCAGGAACTCGCTGCAATCGTTCTACAAGACCCCGATGTGGAAAGCCTTTCGTCCTTTATCGGTGTAGACGGTGACAATGCCGCCCTCAACACGGGCCGTATGCTCATTACTCTGAAACCGCTCGAAGATCGCAAGTCGCGAGCACCGGGAATCATTCGGCGCATTCAACAACAAACATCCGGCATCACGGATATGACCATTTTCATGCAACCGGTGCAGGATCTCTCCGTTGAGGACAGGGTCAGCAGTACGCAGTTCCAAATGACACTCGACTGCCCACAGTCGGAAACCCTCGAAGAATGGGTACCCAAGCTTGTGGACAAGCTCAAGACCCTGCCTCAGATTACCGATGTTGCGGACGACTTCCACAACGACGGCAGACAGGTGTATGTCGAAATCAATCGAGACTTGGCGGCACGCCTCGGCATCACGACAGCCGATGTGGACAACGCCCTCTACGATGCCTTCGGACAGCGCTTGATCTCGACGATTTTCACGCAGACGAGCCAGTACAGGGTAGTCCTCGAAGTCGCCAAGAACTTCCGGATGGATCCCCGATCGCTCAATCACATCTACGTAACCTCATCATCTGGCCACCCCGTCCCGCTGAACAACATTGCTCGCATTGTCGAAAAGAAGACCTCCTTGGCCATTCATCGCAAAGGGCAGTTCCCATGCGCGACGGTATCCTTCAATCTCGCTCCTGGATACGCGTTGGGCGACGCCGTCAAGGCCATCCAGAAAGCGGAAAAAAAGATCCAGTTGCCCGCTTCGATACGCTCGGAGTTCGAAGGCTCCGCCCAGGCTTTCCAGGCTTCTTTGAGCAACACCCTGTGGCTGATCATCGCCGCCATCGTCACGATGTACATTGTACTGGGCGTGCTGTATGAAAGCTACATTCACCCGATTACTATCCTTTCGACCCTGCCTTCGGCCGGAGTTGGAGCCCTTTTTGCCTTGCTCATCAGCGGCAGTGGCCTGGACATCATCGGCATCATCGGTATCATCCTCCTGATTGGCATCGTCAAAAAGAACGCCATCATGATGATCGACTTCGCCCTGGATGCCGAGCGACGCCATGGACTCTCCCCAGAGGAAGCCATTTTCCAGGCCTGCCTGTTGCGCTTCCGCCCCATCCTCATGACCACGCTGGCGGCCTTGTTTGCCGCCATCCCCTTGATGATGTCCACCGGGGTAGGCGCTGAGTTGAGAAGCCCCCTCGGCATCGCGATGGTCGGAGGGTTGCTCGTCAGCCAGCTCCTGACACTTTTTACAACTCCTGTAATCTACCTGTTCTTCGACCAATTCACCGGAACGCGTCGCCACCAATCCTCCGAACCGGAAGAAATCGAAGCCGTCATTTAAATTTTCCCCCTCTTTCACCATCGCCATGGAGTTCCTGGATATCTTTATCAAAAGACCCGTCGCCACCACCCTGCTCTCGCTGGGGCTGGCACTCCTTGGCCTCGTGGCTTTCAACCTACTGCCTATCGCACCACTCCCCGAAGTAGATTACCCGACGATCAATGTACGAGCCAGTTTCCCCGGTGCCAGTCCGGAGACCATGGCTGCAACTGTAGCTACGCCTCTGGAACGCTCAATAGGACGCATTTCGGGCATCTCGGAAATGACGTCCTACAGTTCCCTTGGTCGCACCAACATCACCATCCAGTTCGACCTCAACAAAAACATTGATCAGGCTGCACGTGAAGTTCAGGCAGCCATCAATTCTTCGAGAGCCATGCTGCCCTCGGGTATGCCCAACAACCCGACCTATCGCAAAGTCAATCCCTCGGATGCGCCCATCCTCATTCTGGCTCTCACCTCCGACACGCAGTCGCGAGCCAAAATGTACGATGTGGCTTCGACGCTACTCTCTCAAAAACTCTCCCAGATTGAAGGAATTGGGGAAGTCACCATCGGCGGCGGTTCCCTCCCGGCGGTCCGCGTCCGTGTTAACCCGGCCTCGCTAACCAAATACGACCTGAACTTTGAGGACATCCGCAAGGCATTAACGACGGCCAATCTGACAATTCCCAAGGGATTCATCCATGGCGATGACCTCTCGTGGAGCATCTACACCAACGACAAGCTCAGTACGGCGGAGGAATTTGCCCCTCTCATCGTAGCCTACCGGGACGGTATCCCCATCCGCCTCTGCGACATTGCTTCCGTGACCGATGCCATGGAAAACGATCGCAACTACGGCCTCTGCAACGGAAAGGAATCCATCATCCTCATGCTCTTCCGGGAGAGCAACGCCAATATCATCGAAACCATCGACCGGGTGTACGATACTCTCCCGGCCTTGAAAGCACTGATTCCGGCGGAAATGGACATCGAACCAACCCTGGATCGCTCGCCGTCGATCAAGGCCTCTCTGCACGAAGTAGAACGTTCGCTGATCCTGTCCGTCTCGCTCGTTATTCTCGTCGTCTTCCTCTTCCTGCGCAAAGTGAAGGCAACGCTCATCCCAGCGGTGACAGTCCCTCTGTCTTTGCTGGGTACCTTTGCTATCATGTACGCCTGCGGGTACAGCATGAACCAAATCTCGATGATGGCGCTCATCGTGGCAACGGGCTTTGTGGTGGACGATGCCATCGTCGTGCTAGAAAACATCTCGCGCCATATCGAGGAAGGCCTCTCACCGATGGAGGCCTCCTTCAAAGGACTCCGCGAAGTCGGATTCACGGTCGTCTCCATCAGCTTTTCCCTGGTGGCCGTCTTCATCCCGCTCCTGCTCATGCAGGGCATCATCGGGCGATTGTTCCGGGAGTTCTCTATCACATTGGCGGCGGCAGTCCTGATTTCGATGGTCATCTCGCTGACGACAACCCCGATGATGTGCGCCCGCCTTCTATCCGCCAAAAAGAACAGAGAGGATGAAGAAACCGGACAAAAGCAACAAAAGGCCCTGCCCCGTATGGCTGCAAACTTCAGCAATGCACTGACCCGGCTCTACGAATCATCATTGAAACTGGCGTTGAAGCACAAGAGAATCATGCTCTCCGTCTTCTTCCTCGTCATCGGCTTGAACGGCTACCTCTACTACATCATCCCCAAGGGATTCTTCCCGGAACAGGATCTGGGGCGCCTGAGGGCCTCGATTCGCCCCGACCAGAACACATCGTACAAGACGGCCAAAGATTACCTGATTCACTTCGGGGATATTCTTTACAACGATCCGGATGTTACCACCGTTTCCGGCCATACAACTGGTTCGGGCGGAGCCAGCTTCTTTGTCGCGCTAAAGCCTCTGGAGGAACGCCAAAACAGGGCATCCTCACGCGACATTGCCACGCGAATCCGCGACAGCACGGTCAATCTCCCTGGCGGCCCACTCTACGTAAATGTCCCTCAGGAAATCCGCATGGGGGGCCGCGCCAGCGACTCCCTCTACCAATTCACCCTGCTCTCCGACAACGTCGATGACCTCCGCGAATGGGTGCCTCGCCTCGAAACCGCCTTCAAATCGTTGGAGGGGATCACGGATGTAATCAGCGACCAGCAAATCCAGGGCAAGGAAGTCTTCCTCAAAGTCAATCGCGATGCGGCCACCCAGTGGGGCATCGATTTCCGCTCCATCAATTCCACCCTCAACAGCGCCTTCGGACAAAGGCAGGTTGCCACTATCTACAATCCGCTCAACCAGTACAGAGTCGTTCTGGAAGCCGAGGAAAGCTACCTTGAGTATCCCTCCTCCCTCAAATCCATCTACCTCCGCAACAAGGCCAGGCAACCTGTCGCGCTTGGCAGTATCGCCGAGACGGTTTCATCCGTCACGCCTCTCTCCGTCAACCACCAGTCTCAGTTTGCCGCAGGCACCATCTCCTTCAACCTGAAGCCGGGCTATGCTCTCAGCGATGTATCGTCCGAAATCGAAACCCTGATGCGAAGCATGAACACGCCGGACACGATGCGAGGGAGTTTCCAGGGCACAGCCAAAGCCTACAAGGATCTTTCCGCCAGCCAGCTCATCCTGGTCATCTCCGCCATCCTGGCCGTGTACATTGTGCTGGGCATTCTTTACGAAAGCTACATCCATCCGCTGACAATTCTTTCGACCCTGCCCTCAGCCGGTGTAGGAGCCTTGCTGGCCTTGCTCCTGTTCAAGACGGAATTCACGGTCATGGCTTTGATCGGCGTCGTACTCCTGATTGGTATTGTCAAAAAAAATGCCATCATGATGGTGGACTTTGCACTGGCGGCGGAACGAAATGAAGGGCGGGCTCCCCGCGAAGCCATCCTCAAAGCCTGCATGCTCCGCATCCGTCCCATCCTTATGACCACCATGGCCGCAATTTTCGGCGCCGTCCCCCTCGTCATCAGCCGGGGTGATGGTGCGGAAACCCGCCAGCCGCTCGGCATGGCCATCATTGGCGGTCTGATCGTCAGCCAGCTCCTGACGCTCTATACAACCCCGGTCATCTACCTTTACATGGAGCGCTTCCAGACCTGGTGGCGCAATCGATCCAATCGGAATAACACGACCATCCAACCTCCACTTCTCCCGTGAAAATCGCTTCTGCCATCCCCCTGCTTGCCCTGCTTCTTCTCTTGCAACCCTCCTGCAACTTGGCTCCCAACTACAAAATTCCCGAGGTATCGATGCCCGTCCATTACAAGAATATCGGGCAATGGCACGCCCCAGCCCCCGGAGACCACATTGAGCGCGGCAATTGGTGGAAAATTTTCAAGGACCCCGTCCTCGAAAAACTCATGAACGAGTTGAATGCCGGCAACATGGACATCGCCGTAGCCAATGCCCGCTACCAGCAGGCAGAAGCCCTCCTGCGGCAAGTCTCCGGCAGTATCCTGCCACAGATAGACGCCGGACTCTCCGGCATCCATGCCCGAAAATACGGTAATGGCGGTGTTGAAAGCACATCCAGTACCAACTATGCCCTCCAGGGCACCGCCTCATGGGACACCGACCTCTGGGGGCGAATCCGGAATCGTATCACTGGTGCCTCCGCCGACGCCCAGGGCTACAAGGCAGAACTCGAATCCGCCAAACTGAGCATGCAAACCCAGCTCGCCATGGCCTACTTTGAAATCCGCATCCTGGATACCCAGCGCGACTTCTACGCCAAAACCATCGGAAGCTACAAAACGGCTCTGCGCGTCACCGACGTGCGCGTCAAACAAGGCGTCGATAGCCCAGCCGCTATCTTGCAGGCGGAAACCCAACTCAGATCGACAGAAGCCCAATCCATCGAATTGGACATCAAACGCAGCCAGCTCGAAAATGGCATCGCCCTCCTTCTGGGGAAAATGGCCTCCTCCTTCTCCCTGCCCCAGCAGAAAAATTGGGATGCCACGCTGCCCAACATTCCCGCAGGCATCCCCTCCATCCTCTTGCAGAGAAGACCCGACATCGCCTCTGCAGAACGCGCCGTAGCCTCTGCCAACGCCCGAATTGGAGAAACCCGCTCCGCCCTCTACCCCTCCTTCACCATTGGAACGAACGCCAGCCTGCAACAAACAAAATTCAGCAACTGGCTGAGTTCACCCGACACGGGCTGGTCAATCGGGGCTGACTTCATCGGGCCGGTCTTCGACGGAGGAACTCGCCGCGCTGCCGTCAGCGCCGCAGAAGCAGCCTACGACGAAGCCGTCGCCAATTACAAAAATGCCGTCCTCAATGGCGTCAGGGAAGTTGAAGACTCATTGGCTGCCCTCAACCTTCTCGACGACAAGGCAAATGCCCAGGAAGCCGCCCTCAAGGCAGCCGTCCTCTCCGAAGAAACCACCACCAAACAATACCGCGCCGGAAGGATCAACTACCTCGATGTCGTCACCGTCCAGGCCATCACCCTCAACAACGAGCGCAGCACCGCAGAAGTCCGCAATGCTCGCTACATCGCTCTGATTCAGCTCATTCGAGCCCTCGGAGGCAACTGGTAAAAGCCATTTCCGAAAAGCCGGGTGCCAACATTGACAGATTGGATAAAAGAGTTTAATGATGGACATCATGATCCGTCATTTGCTCATTTCCATGAGTTTGGTCATCCCTCTCTTCATCCTGTATTCCAAGGCTGATGTCACAACAGAAGATAGCCCTTCCTTTCCCGCTCAGGATGGCAAAGGAAAATACTTTCAGCGAACCTACAAAGAGAACAATGGCTACGAATATTCCTTTCTGATATCCGAAGGAGATCAGAAAAATAAGCTTCTTGAAACGCCACGTTTCTTCCGAGGTGCAGATATACTGATCTCACCAGATAGCCAACACATAGCCATCTCGTGGTACATGGGAAGCAACCTGTGCTCCCCTGTCATTCTCAAATGGGATCATCAACAAGGTACGCTCAACGTACTGCATGAAACAGCAGAGCCAGAGGATCAAGCGAATGATCTCGGATATATATTCTGGACTTCTTTCAATAAAAACTACCATTTAACTGGCATTTTTTCTCACAGCTACACTAGAGCCCTGGCCTGGCTGGATCAGGATACCCTCTTATTGGGAGGTAGAGGATACGACTATTCTGAGTTCCCCTTCTATGTGGATGCTCACTGGGGACAACTGTATTCTCTCAGCACAGGAAAAATGTCGATCAGCTTAAAAGATTTCAATGCCAGACAGGAAGCTCTCCCCACCAGAAAAGTTCCTCCACACCAGGGAGAAATCCGAGGATATGACCAACTCATTGTCGAAACAACCGACGGATTCTCGACACTCAAACTGCCAAATGGACAGGAACTCACATCCAAAGGTGCCATAGGAATCATCTACAACCGCCTGCCTAAACAGGATAGTCTGGAACAGGCATACCTCATCGAAAACATACTGATGGAAGATGGAGCGGGGACTTGCCACCTCATACAGCATACGGATAAAGGAGAATACATAGATGCCGTGCCAGGTGATCTAAGCAGCTCATTCATGAAAGCAGCCCTCTGGACACCTTCATCCGACGATAGATGCACCATCTACGCTCTGGCAAGTCTGGACAGCACGCACTTCCTCATCCAGGGCTACATCACAAACTCCCTCGGTCAACAAACGGGCAAAGCCACCCTGATCTATGATGTCACATCGCACAGCTTCTCCGATGATTTACCTCAAGTAAATGACACGAAACCCAGGCATTTTTCCCCACGGCAAAGGCATTGAAATACATGGACAGCGGACTTCTCATCCAGGAAATCATCAACTTTTTCAGTAGTTAGATAAAGGCAATGGTATCGGTACGGATTCTCTCTGGTCATAGAAAAGTTTTCCTCGCCCCTGTCCCCAAATAATTCCTCCTCTCACTTTTCATTATCGTCAGGATATTTCCTTCCCTAGACTTCGATTTTCCTCTCCCACTCCATTTTCCTTCCCCCCTGAAAACAGTGAAGCCCCGCCTTGATCTCTCAAAGCGGGGCTTCTT
>CAYVAI010000005.1:0-169938 GCA_964448375.1 uncultured Akkermansia sp. | reverse complement strand
GGGGATGGGTAAAGATTCCCTCCGAGACATGGCAGGGAGAGGCTTCCATACTCAAACGACGCATTGCTCCACGACAGGACCATTGGAACTGACTGCCATCTGGAACGAAGAAGAGCACAAACTCAATCGCCAGCGCCGCTTGAAATCCGGTGCCCACAAGCAGGGGCAAGGTCCCCTCGGGCGAACCAAAAGCGCACGGAAAGACGACGAAAGCCTGGCAAGGTTTCTCCCGGATGATTTCGAAAGCGATGATTCCTCCCAAGCACCCAACCTCCTGACGGAGTACCCTCGACAATTTTTCAAACATGCCAATACTGGCCATCATCATGCGGCTGGCACAGCCAACGGGAACGACCTTGACGCATTCTTCAGTAGTGTCCCCTGTCCCGATCCACTGACAGTGCCCCTTCTTCCCCCAATGGAAGGCCTCCATCTTGCCGCTCTTGACGCGGTGTCCCCATGTCCTTCCTATCAGTACATTATTCCCTACGAGGAACTTCGGCCACACTAAGGCGGTCAATAGTCCATCCTCGTCCTCATCCGTCAGCATTCCCCGGAAAAATGTGCCGTCCATCCGTGGCGCATCCAGTTTTACATGGGAATTCACCCCTCGGAGCCCAGCATTGTACTGGTTCCACATCCATTTTACTTTCATCGATTTATGTTCAATTTTATCACAGACCTTTTCAGCAGCAAAAACGCACGCGAAATCAACAAACTGAAGCCCATCGTTACCAAAATCAACGAACTAGAACGTTCCTTCCAATCCAAAAAGGACGACGACCTGAAAGTCATGACCCGCGAATGGCAGGGCTGGCTCCACCGTTTCCTCCCTCTGGATCTCCCCAGAAAGAGGATGATTGCTGAAGCCGAACAGACCCAACTCGCCATTTGGGCGCAAGACGTCCAAAAGCGTTTCGATTCTCTTCGACCGGATTTTACATCCCTCCCCAAGCATGTGGAAGCTACGCCAGAAGGCCTGGAAAACGCCAAAAAGAGCTTTGCCGCCATCGCCCCTCAGTTCCAGAAAATGCGCGACAAATACCTCGATAAAATCCTACCCCTCGCCTTTGCCGCTGTCAAAAACGCAGCACGCCGTCTCTGCGATCGCTCCGCCGATGTCTGCGGGCAAACGATGGTCTGGGATATGATCCACTTCGATACCCAGTTGATGGGAGGCATAGCCCTACATCGCGGCTACATCGCCGAAATGGCCACTGGTGAAGGTAAAACCCTTGTCTCCACCCTGCCCGTCTATCTGAATGCTCTCACCGGATTGGGCGTCCACATGGTCACAGTCAACGACTATCTCGCTCGCCGCGACAGCCAATGGATGGGCTTCCTATACAACTTCATGGGCTTAACCGTCGGATGTATTGAAAACCAAATGCCGGATGCCGCCCGCAGAGCCCAGTACCTCTGCGATATTACCTATGGCACCAACTCCGAGTTCGGCTTCGACTATCTCCGCGACAACGGCATCGCTACCAGCCTCGACGAACAAGTACAACGCGGTCACTACTTCGCCCTGATCGACGAAATCGACTCAATCCTGATTGACGAAGCACGTACTCCCCTCATCATCTCCGGCCCCGCCACTTCATCCAGTGATGAAACCCAATTCCTCGCGGCCAAGCCAAACGTGGAACAACTCTTTAAAAAACAAACCCTCCTCTGCAACGAACTGGTCGCCGAAGCACAGCGTATCTACGAATCCGGAGATGAACGCACTGCCGGACGCCTCCTCTTCAAGGTAAAACTCGGTCAACCTCGCAACCGCATGTTCATGCGCATGATGGAAAACCCCGACCTCCTCATCCTCGTCGAGAAAACGGAGAACCGCTTCCATCGCGGCACCAGCAAAAAGCCACTCATTGAGCTCAAGGAAGAACTCTACTTCGTCGTCGATCGCAAACGCCGCGAAGCAGAACTCATGGAAAAGGGCCGTCAGTTTCTTGCCCCCGGCGATCCAGCTGCCTTCATCCTGCCCGATATCAACAGGAAGCTCGAAGAAGCACCACACCCCGGGGAAACCCGCCAGCAACAACGTGCCCGCATCCAGCAGGAAATGGCAGCAGCCGGTTCCTCTCTCCATGCTACCAATCAGATGCTCAAGGCATACTGTCTGTTCGAGAAGGATGTTGACTACGTAATCCGAGATGAAGAAGTCGTCATCGTTGATGAACACACTGGACGAGAAATGCCTGGTCGCCGCTGGTCGGACGGCCTCCACCAGGCCGTCACCGCCAAGGAGGGGTTGGAACTGGAAAAGGATAACCTCACCTACGCTACTATCACCATCCAGAACTACTTCCGCATGTACAGCAAACTGGCAGGAATGACGGGAACGGCCGAAACGGAAGCCGCTGAATTCCACGACATCTACAAACTCGACGTCCTCCCGATACCGACGCACAAGCCCTGTTGCCGCGTAGATATGAACGCCTTGATCTTCAAGACTCGCTACGACAAATACGTGGCCTCCATCGCCAGGATCCGGGAAATCCACGCCACGGGTCAACCCATTCTCGTCGGCACCGCCAGTGTCGATGCATCGGAGACACTCTCCCGCATGATGAACAGGCTCCGCATCCCCCACGTCGTCCTCAATGCAAAAAACCACATGAGCGAAGCGGAAATCGTCGCCCTTGCGGGGCAGAAAGGAGCCGTCACCATCTCCACCAACATGGCGGGACGAGGAACGGACATCAAGCTGGGTGACAGCGTTGCCGAACTGGGAGGATTATTCGTCCTCGGCACAGAACACTATGAATCGCGACGCATCGACCGCCAGTTGCGCGGACGCGCCGCCCGCCAGGGAGACCCGGGAGTCACGCAGTTTTACATCTCGCTGGAAGACGACCTCCTCCGCAACTTCGGCGACGTCCGGGAATCCAGCCGCATGATTGAAGATTCACTCGACGAGCCGGAAGCCCGCCACATCCCGACCAGCGCCACAGTAGAAAATGCCCAGCGCCAGATCGAGCAACGCAACTACACCTGGCGCAAGCATGTACTCGACTTCGACGACGTCATGAACACCCAACGCGAAGTCCTTTACAGCTTCCGCAACGAAGTGCTCAAAACCGAGCATCCGGAAGATATTTTCTTCGACCTCCTCCGTGAAATCATTCCCATGCAGGTGGCTGAAAACATCAAAAACCTCGAAGGTGACACCGACATTGAGAACCTCCTCGGCTGGATGGGAGCCACCTACGACACCCCTCTACCTATGGAAGCAGGTGAATTGGAAGGTAAGACCACAGCTGAAATTTCCCGTCTCATCATCGACGAACTCTCCCGGATTTTCCGTCTTCAAGAACAAGTGCTTTCCCCGGATTACATGGACTACGCTCTCCGTTCTCTGATGCTTCAAATGATCGACAACAACTGGCAGGAACACCTCAGCAGCATGGAAGAACTCCGCGATGGAGTCAATCTGCGAGCTCAAGGTCAAAAGAACCCGTTAACCGAATACAAGAAGGACGCCTATGTCCTCTTCGAACAACTCATGAACGATATCCGCACCGGAATCATCGTCAATGCCCTCAAGGCAACCCCCGCTCTCCCCACCAATTGGGAAGACTTCATCAGCCTTTTGGAAGGCAGCCAGAATGCCAAAGAAGAAGCGGAACGCGAACCGGCCGGAACCAACGCCTGAACAGCGTCCTCATGATACCCGTTCCCGGTGCTCTACAAAGGGCTACCGGGAACGGTTAGCCAACACAATCGACTACCCCGGCCAATAAAGCGGCGAAAGCATCTCTCTTGGCATCGCGGTGAACCATGGCAGCTGCTGGACTCGTCGAAGAAAGCCGGACTATCTCCCACCTTGCGTCACAGAACAGAGACGGATAAAACTTCTTCAACATCGCATGAGCCGCCCCTCCATTGCAGCCAATACGCACAATCCCGGGACAGCGTTCCAATAGAGCGGGAATATCATTCGGCTCCGCTCCACGAATATCCGAATCCAGGCTTCCTTTGCGATGAGCACGTGAAACGACGTCCCATAGAGCCACCCCCTTCGCTCTGAGACACGCCAACCTATCCTCGTAGGGCAAGGAGGGAGAAAACCCGAGCAGCTCCCCCATGATAGGCCAAAAGACATTGCGAGGGTGCCCGTAATACTCAGCCACAGCCAGAGATGCGTCTCCCGGCAGAGAGCCGAGTATCAACACGCGAGCCCCGGTAGCCTCAACAGCATGGAACGATTCCTTCATGCGCGAACGTCCAGCCCAATGGAAACTTCAAGCCTGGGAAACACCCAGACGAAAAGCATTCTTTAGCTCCACTGAACCGTAAAAATTGACGGCAGAAAGCCGAATGTACTGGGTGATCAGTTCCTTGGTAGATTGGCTCGTCTCCGAGTCGGTCAACTGATTTTTCAGGCGCAAGAGATCCAACATGGATGGCTTGCCTGCATTGACGATTCCCTGCAAAACTTCCACAAGCGACTGGCGATACATGGCAACGCTGGAAGCAGCGGCATCAGCGGAAGCCGTATCCTGAACTGCCTTGAGGATACTCACGAGGGATTCCGTCCTCTGCACCTGGTCAGAAACAACAGAACCGTAAAAACCGGAGCAAGAACTCAAGGCCAAGCCAGCAACGAGAGACAAGGGAAGCAACAACAACTTTTTCATAGAAGCATCAAATGCCAGCATCATAGTCACCGTTTCCCCTGCGGCAAGTCATTTTACATCAGTTTCTGACTAGTGATCCAGAGCCATCATCCACCCCTGCCATTGATCCCTGAACTTCAAAGTTGCTTCCGGGTTGGACAAAAGCCATTTTTCCATGGTCGCCGTCGCCCCACTCCGATCACCCGCCAGGAACATGAACACCAACGCATCGCGGTTGCGCAACAGAACCTCGCCAGGCTTCATGCCGGGCAAGCTCGAACACGCACGGTGCAGAGCAATCAACGAATTGATACCCAGTTCATGCAAGGAACGCGAGACATTCCTGGAAGAAACCTCTATCGTGATAATCTCACGGGCCTTGTCGTAATTTTGAAGCCTCCCTTTCGTTCCATCCGACAAAATAACCGTCCGTTTGCTGAAGGGAAGACGGAGCGTCTGCGCCATCGTCTTATCGACAAAGTCATTCGCCAGAGAAGCCATTTCCAAATACGCTTGCACCTCAGCATTGAGAGCATCATCCCCCGATACATTATCTTTCACATTCCTCAACGCATCCTGAGCATAGTTGAACTGCCATGTACTCACCATCAGATCACAGGCTTCCCTGATTACCGTTTGGACTACCTCCCGGTTCCTTTGGAGGCTATTCCGCCGTTCTTCCTCCAATCTGCGTTCCTCGTCGCGTGCACGACGAATCTCAGCCTGCCGTCGTTCATTTTCCAGCCTTTCCTGTTCATCAACCTGAGGTTGATCGTCAGGTTTTTGCTGGGAAATATCCTCCTGACCATCCTTCATCGCCAGAGTATCCTGGCTGGATGAAGATTCATCCGAAGCCGCTCGGCCGATCAAATCCTGAATATGGGCTTCCTGCTGCCTTACCAGGCTGGCAATCACCCGCTTATAGGCCGAACCCGGGCTTTGCTGACCAGGGGGATTCTCCAAAGCAGTCAATCTGGTACGAGCCTGAGCCAATGTAGTATTAGGCAGAGCCGATAATTGTTCAATAGCAGCTACGTCCTGAATATAGGCAGACAGAAGGTTCTTCCAGGTTCTAACGGGCACACCCTGATCCGAAGAATCAGGTGCAGAGGATGCCGCCATCTGCTGCAAAAGAGCAAAAATTGCGGCTGCCTGCCGAGCATCACCATCCTGCCAGAACTTCAATCCGGAGCCCACGAGCCAATACTCCCTCAGCGGGCCATCCTCCCCAAACAGCTTATCACCCTCATTCGGAGCAGAACTCAACAAAATCTTCATCAATTGCGCCACATCGACGGCACTTCCCTTCGCCTCCGCGGACTCCTCGCTACTGGCAACCTCATTCACCATCTTCTGCATTAGAAAGCGCCCCTGCGTCTCATCGCCCATAATCCAACATGCCATCGCCGCATTCAAGGCCGACCAGGCCGATGTGGCAAGCGGGCTACGTTGTTCGTTCAATAGAGCTTCAAACTGTCGGCGAGCATCATCCAGATAACCCGATTTGAAGGCATCTTCAGCCTTCAAATAGGCTTTGCCGATAGCCTCACCGCTCATGCTGCGAATCACAGGAGCTGCATCTGCCGGTTTGATCATCACCGGACGGTCAACGGGAACAGGAGCCGGAGGCCGCGTCACCCAAAAGACAAGCCCCCCCACGGCAAGAATCCCGCCAACACAGGAGGCAGCAACCATACGTACACGGTTCCTCCTGTATCTGCGGATGAGGCTGGAGCGTTTCACCTGCCAGTCCCCCTCCTCCGAGATAAGCAACTCGCGGGCCTTTTCCAGGTCCGCCCTCAGTTCCACGTAAGACTGATAGCGTTTCGCCTTATCGAAGCGCATCAGCTTATCGACAATGCGACGCGTCATCGGCGACAATTCCGGAGCAATCCGACGAATGGAAGGAATCTTTTTCTTGAGCTCCAACAAGGCATGCACGGAGCTGGGAATCGTCTCGAAAGGAGTCTTCCCGGACAACATTTGATACAGGGTCACCCCTAGGGCATACATGTCCGAGCGGGCATCTTCAAATTCCCTCCGCAAAGCTTCCGGAGACGCGTAATAGGGCGTCACCCAAATCTCAGCGGAATCATCCTTCTCCGATTGAAGAAGAGAAAGGCCGAAGTCCACAATCTTACACTTGCCGGAAGTATCCAGCAGGATATTGGCAGGCTTGATATCCCGATGGACAAGTCCCGCACTGTCAGCAGCCATCAAGCCCTCGACGGATTGAAGAGCAATCGCCAATGCTTCCGGCTCCGGGATGGGAGCGCCGCGCAACTTCATCAAAGTCTCCAAGTCTCGGCCATTCACCAATTCCATTGCAATAAACACATGGCCGAATGCGCGCCCCACTGTATATACCTTGACGATGTGTTCGTGCTGAACCTTGGCCATGACCTGGGCTTCCTGCTCGAACTTCTCCACCCGGTCCTTCTGGCTGGAATAAGCCTCATTCAAAATTTTCAGAGCAATAACGCGCCCAAGAATCGTATCCTCCGCACGGAAAATTTCACTCATCCCTCCGCGTCCGATGCAATCCAGAATTCTGTACACGCCAAGCTGCATGTGCACGCGCGTTCCCTCTCCACAAGCCGGGCAAACAGCCTTGGAAAACGGGCGCATTCCGGTAATGTCCATCCGAGCTCCACAATGCGGACACACCATCAGTTCATTCGGGGAAGTAGTTGTAGAATCGTCGTTCATACGCACATGCCATCCACCATTCATCATGAAGAGTGGAACTAAGCGGACAATACCATCTTGCCCCATGAGCGACGATATAAAAATACACTCATTAATAAACCAGCTTCATCACATCACTCTCAGAAATTCCATTTTCCCAATCCCATTAAACAAGCCACCTCTGCTCTATGCGAAAAAGCCTGCCCCGGATAATGCGGAACAGGCTTTTTTCAATCAAACAGCTCCGAAGAGCCATTTGGTACAGATTTATTTAGCCAATCTTGGGCAGTGATGCTGCTGCAACGGCCTGACCATGACGTTTGGTCTTTTCATCCGGCACGCAAAGGTTGATCTTGAGCTGCGGGAACTCGGTAGCAAGGACTTCGTTGGCCTTGTCGATAATGATCTGCCCACCATCTCCAGAGGCCACGCGACCGAGGAAAAGGAGGTTACGAATATCATAGAAATCGGCATAATGAGCGATGGCATAGCCGAAGTGCACGCCGATCGTTTCGTAGATCTTGCGAGCGCGTTCGTCACCTTCAGCCATGGCAGCCTGCACCTTCTTGAGCTGTTCCGGGAAGGGCATGTCGCCAAACTCAAAACCAGCACGGGGGGCCAGACGAGCAACAGCCTGCTGGGAGAAATACATGGCGCCAACGCCCATGTCCTTCGACCATTCGTCAACGCCGCCTTCTGCGGAGTAATCCACAGGAGCAAAGGCAAGTTCATTGAGCCAAGGCATGATGTGACCTTCCGGATCAACATAGCCAGCAGCTTCGGAAGTACCCATGGCGACCCCGAGAACGGCGTTGTCATTCATTCCCATGGCACCGGCAAGAGCCGTTACTTCACCGTCATTGACGACTTCGAAGGGAATATTGTTCCAGCGTTCCTTGAGTGTGAAGAATACGCGGCGGATGTGCTTTTCAAAGTCTTCCGGGCTAATGCCACGAAACAGGGAAGCCGCACGCACTTCGTTGTTCACGTACACACCAGCGGAAGAACCACCAATGGCATCCACGCGAGGAAGATGAGCAGCGGCGCGCTTGAGGGAATCGTTGATACCATCGATGTGGTAGTTCGGGTCGGTTTCGTGATAGGGATTCCAGACAACTTCTTCGGAATAGACAACTTCGCCATTCACCACGGCGGCGCACTTGCGGTCGGAACCACCAAGGTCGAAACCAATGCGGTAGCCATCCAGGTTGCGACCAAGGGAGACGGAATCCGTCGTTTCAGAGGGAAGTTCGTCAACAGAAACGGCCTTCACAGTGATCGGTGCACCATAGATTTTGGTACCGATGAAGTCGCAATCAAAAGAGCGTTCACCAGTGGCGCTGTAACAGTCAGCCAGCATGGCAGCCACAGCATCATCGCCGGCAACAAGGATGATATTGCCACCCTTCTGCCACAGGAGGAACTTGACGATACGCTCAACGTAGGTCTTGTTCAGGGCAACATTGTCTCCAGTGTGGGGGAGAATGCAGCCGCTCCAACGGAAGCATGTGCCATCCTGACGTGTCAAAGCAATATCAAGCTGATGGGAGCCTTCCGTCGCGGCAACCTTGGCTTCATAAGCGCGGTTCCAAAGAACGGCGGGAACAAAGCCCGGGTCCAATACAGGGGTTATTTTGGATTGAATATTCATAGCAGACGGAATGGAATGTAGCAAAAAAATGTCTTCAAGGAAAGCTTATTTCAACTAAGCGGACAATTCCATTTCCAAAACGTGATTTTATTCTGGAAAACGACGGTGGATAGGCTAGGCTCGCGGACAAATGAGTGAAGAACCATCCGTTTCA
This sequence comes from uncultured Akkermansia sp., assembly GCA_964448375.1. GTDB lineage: Bacteria > Verrucomicrobiota > Verrucomicrobiia > Verrucomicrobiales > Akkermansiaceae > Akkermansia. Next base: position 160,820 of record CAYVAI010000005.1, on the reverse strand, counting down.
TCGTCGCAAAAATCATCCAAAGGATTCTTGTCCGGCTGCCTCGTCTCCATTGCTGTTCTGACATGCGTCGTGGCTCTGGCGATCGTGTGCATCATCGCCATCTTTGGAGCCCTCGGCCAAAAGTTCAGTTCCGAAGAGTTTGCATCCACGCTCAAAGAGAAGAGCAATATGACAGAAAGCCTTCTCTACGGCAATTCCCGCAACAATGAAACAATCGCCGTCATCGATGTCAACGGTGTCATCACCTCCGGGGATTCTTCTTCTGACAACGCAGGATGCGACACGATTGTTCGCCTTCTCGAATATGCTGCCAATCGCCACGATATCTCAGCAATCATCCTTCGTGTGGATTCTCCCGGCGGAGAAGTCACGGCTTCCGACATCATCTATGACGCCGTTGAACGCATCCGGGAAAAAGCCCGCAAACCCGTCGTCGTCATGATGGGCACCCTCGCCGCTTCGGGCGGGTACTATATTTCCAGCCATGCCGACTGGATCGTTGCCAACCCAACCACCTGGACGGGTAGCATCGGCGTCATCATCTCCGGTTTCAACGTCGAAGAAGGTATGAACAAGCTGGGTATCCGCAACCAGGTCTTCACCAGCGGAGCCTTCAAGGACATGCTTTCCCCCATGCGCGCCATGTCCACATCGGAAAAAGAGTATGTCCAGAGCATGGTCAACTCCACCTACGACCGCTTTGTCAATATCGTCTCCACCGGACGCAAGATCCCCAGGGAAAAGCTCGAAGCTGAACATGCCATTGACGGACGCATACTGACTGGTGTCGACGCCAAACAACTCGGACTCGTTGATCAGCTTGGCTACTTCCGCGACGCTATCGCCAAGGCAAGCGATCTCGCTGGAACGAACGACCCCAAAGTTATCCTGCTGGAAGAAAAGACCGGATTCGCTGAATTCCTCTCCCTTCTCTCCATGGAAGCAAAAACCAACAAGAACATTTCCGTCAACATCGGCAATGCTTCCCTGCCCAAACTTCGCCCGGGCATTCCCTACATGCTCCCCACGCATTATGCTACGGGAGCTCTCGTTAGCGAACAATGAGCCCTTTTGAAGCCCAGTTCACCTCATGGGCGGCGGTAATCCTTCTCGTATTGATCGAAGGATTGCCCCTCCTTTTTAGCTGGCATCCATCTTGGAGGCCAGCTCAGTACGGTATCCCCGCCAAGCAGTTTTCCGCCAGAGATATCCTGATCGTCACACTGCTCATCATCTTCTATGCCCTCACGCCATTATGCGCCTTCAACATTGCCGAGGGCAAGGCGGTCGAACTCAACATTGATCGCACTCTCATTTCGACGCTTGTGCAAGCCACCATTGGCTTCGTCATCCTGCGTCGCCTCCTGACGGCGCACATGGCACCCATGGCTGGCTGGCGCAAGTGGAAGTTCATCCCGCACATCTTCTACATCATCGGCACCATCGTCATCATGCAGGCTATCCTGGTCTTCTACCAAGACTCCGGCATTTCGACGAGGCTGTCCGCTATGTTGGAAACACCCCTCGTCCAAACCACGGTCGATACACTCAAGAACGGCCCCATGCACATGCGGATCGCCATCGCGATCACGGCCATCCTTGTCGCCCCGGTCGTAGAAGAATTGTGTTTTCGCGGCTTCATCTACCTCTACCTGAAGCGCTACACGGGCAGCGTCTTTGCTATCATAGCCACCTCTCTGTTTTTCGGGATCATCCACCTGAACCTCGTACAGTCGATTCCACTGGCCTGCTTCAGCCTCCTGCTCATCCTGCTTTATGAGAAAACGAAGACATTGCTGGCCCCCATCATCGCCCACTCCATCTTCAATTTCCTGACAGTCCTGCACATGTTCCTCATCCCCTACTTCCAGAGCTAATGGAGACACTGGAACAACTGGGAGAAGAAGAAATTCTGCGGAGACTCCTCCCCTATCTTCCTTACAACGCAGACCTACTGACCGGCCCTGGGGATGACTGTGCCATCGTTGCCCGTAACGATGAATTTGACACCCTGCTCAAAACTGATTGCATCGTAGAAGGCATCCATTTCACCCCGGATACCGTCCCTCAACTCATCGGACGGAAAGCCCTCGCCCGCAACCTCTCGGACATTGCCGCCATGGGAGGCAATCCCGAGCATGCCCTCGTTACCATCATGGTGCACCCCGCGCGCACCATCGACACACTGGAAGGCATCTACGAAGGTCTCACCCAACTAGCCCGAGAATGGGATGTTTCCATTGCCGGAGGCGAAACCGCATCCCTTCCCTACGATGGTCTCATCCTCAGTATCGCGCTCTCCGGAAAAGTACCCAAGGGGAGAGCCATCCTCCGAAGCACGGCCTCCCCCGGAGACCTAATCGCCGTCACCGGAGAACTGGGAGATACATTTCATACCGGCCACCACCTCTCCTTCCAGCCACGCATCCGGGAAGCCCTCCTCCTCCGCCAATCTGGCATCCCCTCAGCCATGATGGACATCTCCGACGGACTCGCAGCAGACCTACCCCGTCTGACCACCGCATCAGGAGCCGGTTTCATACTGAATGAAACCCTCCTTCCCTGCCGAAACAACTGCACCCCCCGGCAGGCCATTTGTGATGGAGAAGACTACGAGCTCCTCTTCACCTTACCTCCCTCCAAACTCCCGTTGCTGGAACAAATCCGACAACAACACCCCTCAACACGTCTGACCGTCATCGGTACAATTACACCTGCAGGAGAAGGCAAAAGTCTTAATGGAGGATGGCACCATTTTTCCTCTACTTCAAGAAGCTGACCTTCAACATCAGACATAGTTCCCATGCAGGACACTTTTTGCCATTGTCACCCCCGCATCTTCGTATTACCATCCCGTAAGATAGATCATCCGCTTCATGGCTCTTAATGTATCCCCACTCCCTAATCAATTTCTTCTGGAAGGTTATCGCATTTCTGCCCTTCAAGAATCCACGGAATTGTACCACCTTTATCAAGCGGTTTCCCCACAGGGAGACTCCGTATTGATTCGTGAGTTCTGCCCTCAAAACTACGCTCGCAGAGATGAAAACTCCGGCAAGCTCATCTTCTCGGCAGCCAACGGGCAAGCCATATCACAGGCCAAATCTGAATTTACGGTTAAGTATGCGCCCGGCTCAATGGAAATTTCCTCACTGGGCACGATCTTCCTCATCCAGACTCCTCAACTGACCCCCATGGTCGCTGGCAGGCAACGCGCCTCAGCCACCCCGCAGTCAACGGAGGCCCCGCTTACCGCAGTTCCCATCGATTTCACACCCAAGAGGAAAGGCTTCGGCTTCATGCCCCTCGTCATCCTTGGGCTAGTCTCTCTCGTCGCCTACCTGGGCTACCAGATCCTGATGATGGAACCACCTCCCCCCGCGCCCATCACGCACCATGCACCTCCGACGCTCAAACCCAAGCCCAAAAAGGTTGCACCAACAATCATTCAGGAAGATCCCACCCCCGAACCCGAGCCTGAGCCCGAACCGGAGCCAGAACCCGAGCCCGAGCCAGAACCCGTTTACAATCCTTCCGACAGCCTGCAACAACTGGAGAAAAACATCATCCTTGCCTTGGGCAAGAGCAAAGGCGCCATCAATGAAGCCGTCCTCAATGCCTATTCCAAATACGCAGAGCACTTCGTTCGCGAATACGTCACAGCCCGTGGTGGAGCCTTCACACCTGCTTTCGAAAAATGGATGAAGGAAACCAAACACCAGAAGGAAATCTTCGCCAACTTCTACCCTCCGGATCCCAGCGTTGCCACCAATGCCGACATCCTCATCAATGCTGTCGGTGAAAAAGCCTACAAATACGACCAGATGGTCATCGCCTTTGCCGTCGGCAGACGCCACGTCGGCATGGGAAGCTTCGACATGGGGAAGGAAGGGAAATACCACCAGCGTTACTTCGATGTCGCCTTTGGCTCACGCGACTGGAGCACCCCGGCCGACCTATTCATTGCGAAGAAGCCACCCATCAACTTCTACGGAGAAAATCCCTCAGGAATTGATGAAAAGGCCTATGAAGCCGTCGCCAACTACTTGAAGGCCAAAAACATGACTGAAAAACAGGCTTGGGCCTCTCTCGAAGCCACCGCGCTACACCTTGCAGATAAAGGAGTCAATAAAGGTAACCTCGTCGGCCTCCTGCACGAGCACCTCTACCGCACCAAACAAATGAAGAGGAAGAGAGATCCCTTCCCGCAGCCTGCCGACTTCTTCCTCTACCTCGTTGACAAATACGAAGGCATCAACAAGATGCGCGATGTCAAAAACCACCCCGTTGAATGGATGGGCGTCCCCCTCGAATACACACCATGGCTTGCCATGCTGCCCCTCAGTGAAACACGCCCCATCCGCGAATGCGAATACGTCTGGGATCGCTACCTCGGCAAATTCGGCGAGCCTAGAATCTGGTTTTACGGTCCCTACCGTCGCGATGACGAACCCAACCCGCCCGTTCAGTACTCCATGGACCCCAACCCGGATTGGAGCTTTGACGCCTACCCGAGCTGCCTTCACGTCGGCGGCGTCTGCGGCACCATGTCCCTGATCGCTCGCGATGCCTCCATCGCCTTGGGCATCCCGACCCCCCCTGCAGGCCAGCCCGGGCACGGCAACCTGATGACCTTCCACTACAGCGCCAGCGGCAGTATCCTGACTGTTGACCAGTCCGTCGATACGCTCAAGGTTACCACTGGCCCCCTCTACCTCAGAGACACTACCACCAAACGCGCTGGAAACGGTGAGTACCATGCCGGAATCGCCGCCAGCATGAACCTGGACGACAAAGACTGGATGGACAGCCGCCTCGCCATGAACGTTTACAAAATGGCCAAGGAAAAGGAAGTGCCCGTCAAAGTGCTCGACACCATCCTCGCTGGAGTATTGGAGCTCAACCCCTTCTTCACGGACGCATGGTACACCGTCTTTGAACGTAAGGGAGAAGACCTCGCAGCCGCCATGGCATGCATCGATGACATCTACAAAGCTATCCCTGAAGGAAGCCGCGTATCCAAACTCTGGGAACGCAAAAAGACCAACTCCAAAATGGGGCGAGCCGATAGAAACTATAAGGACAGACTCAACAACCAGGCTAACGAATACACGGATACCCTCAGCTCCGCCATGCTGGAACTATCCATGAAAAAGCCGCTGCCCACCTTCGAAAAGCGAGAATGGGAAAAAGTGCTCACATGGATGCGCTCCGCCGCCAAAAAGAGTACTTACCCGGATAAAGAACAGGGTTACCAGATCGCACTCGCCAAAACGCAGGGGTACAAACCAATCCTCAACAGCATCGACCACGACTATAAGGAAATCGTCCGCATCCTAAAGAGCAAGGTCAAAAACCGTCGCCCTCCGAAGAAAAAACCGGAGGACATGATGACGCAGCTCACCTTGGAAATCAACGCCGCCGTCATGGTATTGCCCCAGGAAAAGGCCGTCCCGTGGCTCAGAAACATGATCGATGGGGCTCCGCCTAAACTCCAATTCAAGCGCAAGGATAACGGTGCCAAAATCACGGAATTCTACGACTGTGTCACAGCCCACTACATCAGATTGGCCAACTCCAGTGACGCATCCGAAGTCAGAGAACTCATGAAAAAACAGGAGCAGGAATTCATCGAAAGTATGAAGGGCAAGCCTGACGAAGAATAGGATACGCTCTTCCCATCAACACAAGCAAAGGGCTTTCTGGCAAATTCATCCAGAAAAGCCCTTTCACGTTCTTCCTGCAGACCATTACTTTTCCCATTGTCAGCCCAGGGAAAGAATGATAGGTTAGTTAACAGTTGTTCAATTATATAGCCATGCCTCATTCTGCCAATTCTCTTCCACCCAATACGGTTTTGGAAGGCTACCAGATCGTTTCCCTCCTTGAAACGACAGAACTCTTCCACCTTTACTTGGCTATGTCTCCCCAGGGCAGCCAGGTTTTCATCAGAGAATTCTGTCCCCATGATTGTACCAAACGCATGGAAGACGGCATCCGGCTCGCCTTCAATAAAACGATGGCCCCCCAGCTGGCGGAAGCCCGCAACCTTTTCCACTCACTCTACGCTGCCGGAGCCAGGGAAACATCCTCTCACGGCACCATCCTTTACATCAGCGATGCCCCCACACCTGCTCAGGAGACGGCCATTCCCTCTCCCGCAGTTCACCAATCCCTCCAGTCAAAGCCTGTCCTGCAACGCCACAACACATCAGGAACTCCGGTAAGGCCCTTGCCTCCCGTAACCTACAAACACAAAAAATCAGGTAGTGGATTCCTGCCCATCATCATTGTCCTCTTCCTGGCAATTGCCGGTTTCATTGGCTACAAGATGATGGACAAGCCTGACACCGCTCCGGCTGTTGTCAAAACCACCCCCAAACCACCCCCTCAAAAACCAAAACAGGTTCCCGTCGCCGTTCACGAACCAGAGCCCGTTGTCGAAGAACCAGAGCCCGAGCCTGAGCCTCAACCAGAACCCGAGCCAGAACCTGTCGTCGTAGCGGAACCCGAGCCAGACCTCAGCCCATCGCCCGAACTGCAGCAACTTCGCAAAAACGTCATGACCGCCGTAGCCAAAAGCAAAGGCGTCATGAACGAAGCCGTCCTTCATGCCTACACCGCATTTGCAGAAAAATCCGTACGCGAATATTTGGCAAAGAGAAAAGCCGCCTTCTCTCCCGCTTTTGAAAAATGGCTGAGTACAACAAAAAACAACAAGGAAATCTTCGCCAACTTTTACCCGCCAGATCCCAGCGTTGCCACCAATGCCGACATCCTCATCAATGCCGTTGGTGAACAAGCCTATCAATACGACCAGCTCGTCATCGCCTTCGCCGTCGGCAGACGATTCTGCGGCATGGGAGAAGTCTTCTACAACGTCCAATACAACATGGGTGAAGCCGGGCTCAATATTCGAAGCACTCTGCCCCCCTCTCCACAATGGCCATCTCCGGCGGACGTCTTCATTGCTGGAATCCCCCCAATCAACTACTACGGCCCCAATCCCGATTCCGGCAGTCCGGAACAATACGAAACCATCAAAAATTATCTCACCTCCAAAAACATCACCGCCAAACAGGCGTGGATCAGCCAGGAAAACACCGTCAAGGATCTGGCAGACAAAGGCATTACCAAGGACAACATCCTGGGAGCGCTAAAATCCTACATGGTTCGCTCCGGACAGATCAAAAGCAAACGCGATGCCTTCCCAAGCCCGGTAGAATTCTTCAAATACCTCGTTGCCAAATACGAAGGCATCAACAAAATGCGAGATGTCAAAAACCACCCAGTCGAATGGGATGGCGTCCCCCTCGACTTTACCCCATGGCTCGCCATGCTCCCCCTGAGCGAAACTCGCCCCATCCGCGAATGCGAATATGTTTGGGACCGTTACCTTGGCAAATATGGTGATAACCGCCTGTGGCGCTACGGCCCCTACCGCAAAGTCAGCGACCCAGAGCCACCTGCTCTCTTCTCCATGGACCCCAACCCGGATTGGAGCTACATGTCCTACCCCGGTCTCATCCACATCGGCGGCATGTGCGGTACCATGTCCACCATCGCTCGTACATCTCATATAGCCATGGGCAGCCCCGCCTCACCCGCCGGCCAGCCCATCCATGCCAACCTGATGACCTACCATTACGGAGCTGGCGGCAGCATTCTGAGTATTGACCAATCCGTCTCCCCCCTCAAAAAGACATTTGGAGCCCAATACCTCTGCGACAACGAAGGCCCACGCAATAACTGCGGCGAATACCATGTCGGTCTCGCTGCCAGCATGAACCTCAAGGACGGTGCGTGGACGGACAGTCGCCTCGCCATGAACATCTACAAAATGGGGCTGGAAGAAAAAGCTCCCGAAGAACTCCAGAAAGCCATGCTTTCCGAAATTCTGAAGATCAACCCCTTTTACACGGAAGCCTGGTACGCACTCTTTGAAAAGGAGGGCGGCGACATCAAGGCTGCCATGACCTGTATTGATACCATCAACAAAGCCATCCCTCCCGGAGAACGCGTCGCAAGCCTCTGGCAACGTATGAAATCAAGCCCAAGGATGGGTAAAGCCCCCAAGAACTACAAGCAACGCCTCAACAACCAGGCGCATGAATACACCGACACCCTCGGTTCTGCCATGCTGGAACTTGCCGCCGACAAACCACTGCCCAACTTTACCAAGAGCGAATGGGGCAAAATCATGGACTGGATGCGCAGCGAAGCCAAAAACAGCTCCTACCCTGAAAAAGAACAAGGCTACCAGGTAGCTCTAGCCATGACCCAGGGGTTCAAGCCCATCGTCAACAGCATCGATAGTGGATTCAAGGAAATCGTCCGCTTCTACAAAAGCACATCGAAAAAGAAAAAGGAATTGAAAACAACGCCAGAGCAACTCACGCTCGAAGTCAATGCCGCCGTCATGGTCATGCCCAAGACCGACGCCGTGCCCTGGCTCAAGAACATGATCGAAAACTGCCCGGACGAACTCCTCTTCACTCTCAAGGACGACAAGGCAAAAATAACCGACTTTTACGATAGCCTCACCAAGCACTACCTGAAACTGGCCGACTCATCCGGCGCCAGCGAAGTGCGCGCCCTCATGCAGCGCCAGGAAGAAGCCTTCCTCAAGGGAAACAAGGAGAAACAAAAGTCCTGATCCCCTGCCAGAATCCGGCATCCTGACATGCATTTATACGTCCACATCCCCTTCTGCCACCGCATCTGTCCCTATTGTGCCTTTTACAAGCACACGCCAGCCTCTACGGACATGAAACTGTTCGTGGAAGCCTTGGTGCGTGAAGCAGAATCCCGCCGAGACTCACTCATGGATACCCCCGCAGGAGAACCCCGCACGCTCTACTTCGGAGGCGGAACCCCATCCATGCTCTCCAACACTCATCTCGGGCAAATCGTCCGCGGAATCGACCGCGTCATCGACATCTCGTCGCTAGACGAATTTTCCTTTGAATCCAACCCATCCACCTTCACTGGCAATAAAGTTAATGCGTGGAAGGACATGGGGATCACCCGTGTCTCCCTCGGTATTCAATCCTGGGATCCCGGCATCCTCTCCTCCCTTGGCAGAACGCACACTCCGTCAATCGCACAACACTCGCTGGATATGCTCCGCATGGCAGGTATCCCGGAAATCAATATCGACCTCATGTTCGCTATACCAGGTCAATCCCTCCAGCTTTGGGAACAAACCCTCCGCCGAACAATTGAGGCTGCCCCCGATCATATCTCCGCCTACAACCTGACCTACGAAGAAGACACCGCCTTCTTTGAAAGCCTCTCCAAAGGAGAAATCAACAGAGATCCCGAACACGACGCAGACTACTTTGAACTCGCGGATACCCTGCTGTCTGAAGCCGGATTCCGCCATTACGAAACCTCCAACTTCTCCCACAACGGTTGCATCTCCAAACATAACCTTGGCTACTGGCAAGGAGACGACTATGTCGGCATCGGCCCGGGAGCCGTCAGCACCATCCGAGGCCATCGCATCCAGAATACGATGGACACGGCTGCCTATATCCGTACCACACTCGAACGAGGGCTCCCGGACTCGGAAGTAGAAGAATTGACGCCGGATGACATCCAACTTGAACGAGTAGCCCTTCTACTCCGCACCGACACTGGAGCTCCTATGAAGTGGATACCACCAAGCACGGAGAACTTCATTAAAAACCTTGTTTCCGAAAAAATGGCAACAATAATCCATACAGATTCAGAATCTTCCCTCGTTTTAACCGGCAGAGGAAGACTCCTTGTGGATGAAATCATTACAGATCTTTTCTCGAAAAATTGATCACGTTATGCCCAGACTTTTCGCGACTAACATTGCATCTATGATCAATTCGTGTATAAAGAATGGACAGTTTGAATCAACTCCCTACCCCTCTCTTCCATGAAATTAATTACAGCTTCAGCACTTGCCCTGATCCTATTAACAACATTGTCCCCCCCCCTCCATGCATTGGTTCAATTCCCGGGGAAAATACCGGGGCAGGCCAAGCTTAAATCCTCTGCTGGCAAGTTTTTCCTCGGCAATGATATCCTTCTTGCTGATTTTTCCTATGCTGGCGGCAAACTCCAATTCCAAGGTCTCAAAGCAGACAAAACTCCTATCGCTGCTCCGGGGGGAGAATTGTTCATCATCAAACTCAAGAACGGCACAACTCTGCCTGCCTCGCAAATGACCATCGTCGGACGCCCCGTCCTTTCTGACATCAAGGCAGACCCCAAAGCATTCAACCTTGCCGGCAAAGAACCAGGCAAAGCTCTGGCAGCCACATTCACTTCCCCTGATAAAAACATCCGCGTCATCTGGCGTGCCATTCTTCGCGACGGTTCCCACTACCTCAGGCAGGAAATGCTCATCTCCGCAGACAAGGATACGGAGATGGAAGAAATCATCGGTATGCAATACAACATCCTTCCCGATGCAGACTCCGGGGAAGGTATCGTCGTTAGTGGCAATACACGCGGCCCCCTCCTGATCAGCCCCAAGGCCTTCGCGGCACTGGAAACCCCCATGGCTCTCAACACAGTTGAGCCAGCTGTCAATGCACCGGACAATCTCAAGGACAAAGCTCAAATGGCTCAGGGCAAGTGGGTTCGCCAGACCAAACTCCACAAGGGAGAAACTTGGGAAGTGTCCTCCGTCATTGGCGTCATTGCCCCGGATCAGGCTCGTCGCTCCTTCCTTGCTTACATCGAACGTGAAAAAGCAGTCTCCTACCGTCCCTTCATCCATTATAATTCATGGTATGAACTGAACATCGACAGAAATAATGACCCGGATCCCATGAAGCGCATGACGGAGCAACAGTGCGTTGACGTCCTCAAAGCATGGCATGATAAACTCTACACCAAGCGCGGTGCCAATATTGATGCCTTCGTCTGGGACGATGGCTGGGATGAGTTCAACAGCCTGTGGGACTTCCATAAAGGCTTCCCTCGTGGTTTCAAAAAATTGGATGAAATCGGTATCTCTCAAAAAGCTGGCATCGGCGCATGGCTCGGCCCCGTCGGTGGCTATGGTAGCTCCAAACAACAACGCCTCGACCACTGGAACAAGATTCATCCTGACAACAAAATCAACAATTTCCAACTCGCCAACCCGGAATACTACAATGCATTCCTCAACAGATGCTCACAAATGGTGCATGACTACGACATGCGCTACTTCAAGTTCGATGGCATCAGCGCAATCTTCCATGCTACTGGCCCGGATACCTCGCGACTCGAAGACGCGGAAGGCATCCTCACCCTCACCAAAGACCTCCGCAAGAAGCGCGGAGACCTCTTCATCAACTGTACCGTAGGCACATGGGCATCTCCCTTCTGGTTCCGCTATGCCGACTCCATCTGGAGACAGGAAAATGATTGGGGCAACACCGGCAAGGGCAATAGCCGTGAAAAATGGATCACCTATCGCGACAGGCTTGTCCACGAAGTCTTTGTCAAAGGAGCTCCCTACTGCCCGATCAATTCCCTGATGACTCACGGCCTTCTGATCTCCAAATCTGGCGGTCCGGGTTCCATGCCCATGGATATTGAAAGCATCAAAAAGGAAATGCGCTGCGCTTTCGGTAGCGGTTCCGCTCTCCAGGAACTCTATGTTGATTACGCACTCATGAACACGCTTGGCGAAAATGAAGTCCTCTGGGACGAACTCGTCAAATGTATCAAGTGGTTCCGAAGCAATGCTGATGTCCTCGACGACACCCATTGGGTCGGAGGTAATCCCTGGAACGAACAAAGTGGCGAGGCGGAAATTTACGGATGGGCCTCATGGAATCCCAACAAAGCCGTGTTTGCTCTCCGCAATCCCGATGACAAGGAGCAAAGCCTCAAAACGACACTCAGGAAGATTCTTGATCTTCCCCCGAACATTAAGACAAAGTTCACTGTCAAAAACGCATACGACGATCAAAGGGAACTTTCCGGAGTCACCAATAAGACCATCGGATCTGATGATGAAATTACATTTACCCTCAATCCCTTTGATGTCTTCGTCTTCGACCTGAAGCCAACACATTAGAATCTCTCCATCGTCCTATGGGAACATCACCCTCCCCCAAATCCGAGCTGATCGGAAGTCTCCTTCTGGCGTCACCTTCCATGGGTGACCCCATCTTTGAACACAGCGTTGTGCTCATCGTAGAGCATACTACAAAAAAAGGGGCTTTGGGGTTCGTTCTCAACCGCCCATTAGGACAAACCGTCGGTCAAATTGCCAGCGACACTCAAATCCCGCGTGAACTCTATCACGTCGATGTCTTCATCGGTGGGCCCGTCATGACCAAAAACCTCACCTTTGCTGCCCTGACCTCACGCGACGGGCAGCTCCTGTACCGCATGCAAATCCCTGCGGAAGAGGCTATGGAGCACGTTCAAAAACCAGGCACCCAAATCCGTGCCTTCATCGGCAACTCAGCCTGGAGAGGCGGACAACTGGAACAGGAAATGGAACTCATGGCATGGTTCAAGACAATATGCCCCGAAAATATTCTGGGACATGCCCATGATGAATCCCTCTGGAATACCATTTTGAGAGGAATTTCTCCCTATCACGCAATCATCGCGACAGCCCCCCGTCTCTCCTTCCTCAACTGATTTTTTCTCCTAATCATGAGTATCGCTCAAAATCTGGAACATATCGAACAACTCATCCGTCAGGCTGAGACAAAATACGGACGAAAGCCCGAATCAGTCAAACTCATTGCCGTCAGCAAAACCTTCCCTGTCGAAGATGCACAGGAATGCTACCAATGCGGACAGCGTCTCTTCGGCGAAAACAAGGTACAGGAAGCCTTGACCAAAATCCCCATCCTCCCGGCAGATGCTCAATGGCACCTCATCGGCCCCCTCCAACGCAACAAGGTGCGCAAAATTATTGGCAAAGCGGCCATGATCCATACGGTGGATTCCACCAAACTGGCAGAATACATGAATGATGTCGCTGCTGAACTCGGCATCGTCCAAAATGTCCTGCTCGAAGTCCATGTCGGTGGAGAAGAATCCAAATTCGGTTTTGACGCCAATGAATTGGAAGCATCCTGGCCTTCACTCTGCCTGCTTCAGCATCTCAACATCCGCGGCCTCATGTGCATCCCGCCTCCAGTTGAATCCCCTGACGAGGCTCGACACTACTTCCGTCAACTCCGCGACCTCAAAGACCGACTCAATTCCACCGGCCTCCAACAACTCGACGAACTCTCCATGGGAATGAGCCATGACTTCGAAGCAGCCATCGCAGAAGGCGCCACCTTTGTACGCGTTGGAACCGCCATTTTCGGCGCCAGAGACTACTCGCATTGAAAAAAATCATCTTTGTGCAAAAAAAATCTTGCAAAGCCGCCCGACTTAGCGTTTAATCCGCGCACGCACTTAACGACCAGTTCGTCTAGCGGTCTAGGACTCTCGCCTTTCACGCGAGCAACACGGGTTCGATTCCCGTACTGGTTGCCAATTTTATTAGGGCTGTTTCACATCGAAACAGCCCTTTTTGTTGTCTAAATGCCACACCCCGGCGAATCCCAAACTTAACCTTGCTTCCCTCCCCCCCAGGAATTACAAAGGGGAAGTAAAACGAAGAGGATCTACTTTATGCTAACCGAACTATCCATCAGGAACTTCAAGGGGTGGGCCGATACGGGAACCATTCGCATGGCACCCATCACCTTGTTCTTCGGTACCAACAGCAGCGGGAAGTCCAGTATCGGCCAATTCCTGATGATGCTCAAGCAGACAGTCGAATCATCTGATCGCAAAGCCATCTTCAATCCCGGCAGCAAGAACACCCCTGTCAACCTGGGCTCCTACCGGGAAATGGTATTCAGACGGGATCTGGAACACTCCATAGAATTCAAGTATGCGTGGGATCTCCCCGAAGCATTGAAATTCAATAATTACAACACAGGAGAATCCTATTCATTCACCCACGTTTCCTTCGAGGCAAGCGTTAATATGGACGACAGGGAAACCGGACGTCTTTCCATGAAAAAACTGGGCTACATTCTCTCCAACTACCCGCACGATAGAGAGCTGGATGTCTTCATGTACCCCATCCCCGGCAAACACCTAGCCTACGATATCGTCAGCCAAAACTACGGTTTCTCCCGCAATCAGGACATGAGCTGGCACGCAGGCCCCCCAGTTCGTTTCTATGGGTTCCCGGATGAAATCGTCAATTCGTACAAGAACGCCGGCTTTATCCAACAACTTAACTTCGTTCACGAACGCCTCTTTGCCTCAATCTCTTATCTGGGGCCATTGCGCGTAAAACCCGATCGCCTCTACACCTGGTCAGGCATCACTCCGGACAGCGTCGGGGCATCCGGTGAAAACACCGTCGCAGCGATGCTATCCAGCCGGGACAGACGCATCAGCTCCACCGGTAATCAGGACAAAAAACCAATCGAAGAAATCGTCGCCCAATCCCTGCACGATATGGGGCTCATTGATGAGTTCAAAGTCACCCGCCTCACGGAAAACAGGCAGGAATACGAAGTCAAAGTCAGAACGCGCGGCTCACACGACTGGGTTGATCTCCCCGATGTAGGCTTCGGCATTTCCCAAGTTCTACCCGTCCTTGTCCAGTGCTACTACGCCCCACCCCACAGTATCATCATCGTTGAGCAACCAGAATTGCATCTGCACCCATCCGCCCAAGCCATGCTGGCTGATGCCTTGATCAAAGTCGTCGAATCACGGGAAAACGACCAAGACAGGAACATACAGCTCATCATCGAAACCCACTCCGAGCATTTCCTAAGGCGCCTCCAACGCCGCATTGCGGAAGACAGCATCCCTCAGAGAAAAGTAGCCGCCTACTTCGCCAAGGTTGACGAATACCCCGCCAGGCTGGAAACCCTGCAAATCGATGCCTACGGCTTCATTAAAAACTGGCCCGCTAACTTCTTCGGCGACGATATGGACGACATCATGAGGCAAAGCGAAGCCGCCATGGAAAAACGCATAAGAGAAAGGAACACTTCCTCCGATGAATCCCACCCTGCCTGACCTCTGTGTCGTCGACACCAACGTCCCCCTCACAGCCAACCGGGCCGTTACGCCGGATGAGATTCCCGATGATTTAGTCCATTGCGTAATCGCCTCGCTTGCCAGCCTCCGCCAGATCATGGCCAAGCGCAACATCGTCATTGATGATCATGATGCAATCTGCTCTGAATATCGCCACAAGCTCAACATGAAAGGCCAACCCGGCGTCGGAGACCGCTTCGTCAAATGGATCCACGATCACGCCTGGGAATTGCCTGCCCAAAATCGGGTTCACATCACCCCTACGCCCGATGGCACCTCCTACCTGGAATTCCCTGCTCATCCGGGACTCCGCAACTTCGACCCATCCGACCGCAAATTCATCGCTGTTGCCAATGCCCTCCCGACCAAAGCAGGCATCCTCCAGGCTACCGATTCCAAATGGTGGGGGTGGAAAGACGCCCTTGCCGCATGCAACATCGAAGTCTGCTTCATGGATGAAGAATACTGCCGCAATACCTACCATAGAAAGGGACTTGATGAATAACGACTTTTTCAAATTTCCCTCCACACCCTACCTCCTTCCCCCCGGCCAGGACGTCCGTGGAGACAAAATCATGACGGAAGACGAGCGTAGCGACTTCCTCTCCCACCCCCTGTCCATCGAAGAAAAAGTGGACGGAGCCAACCTCGGCTTATCCTTCAACCACCAAGGCAAACTTCTTTTGCAAAACCGAGGTTCCTGGATTGACCTTCATATCGGCGGGCAATGGAAAAAGCTGCCAGACTGGTTAACCAGCCATCAGGATGCCCTGTTGGACCATCTCCAGGATCGCTTCATCATGTTTGGAGAATGGTGCTATGCCAGGCACTCCGTCTGCTACCATTCCCTGCCGGATTGGTTTCTAGGCTTCGACATCTACGATAAAAAAACAGGCCTTTTCCTGCCACACGGTCAACGCGACACCATACTTCACCGCATGGGCATCGTCCCAGTCCCCCTCCTCTCCCATGGGCAATTTTCCCAAAACGAGCTATTAGCCCTTTTCTCCACTTCACGTTTGGGAAACCAACCTGCCGAAGGCCTCTACCTCCGCGCCGACACCGCAGACAAACTCCTGATGCGCGCCAAAATCGTCAGACCGGATTTCACTCAAGCCATCGAAACACACTGGCGCAAAATGGCAATCACCCCCAACCGCCTCTCTTGGCAATAAAAAAGCCCCCCCACGCAGGGAGGCTCATTGGAGAAACTCAGGCTTGCAGAAAACGCCCGATAGGCTCAGCGTAGAGTTCCGGTTCCAGCAGGAAAGAATCGTGCCCCTTATCGGAGCGAATTGTATGAAACTCTGTCTTTATCCCCGCATGCCTCAGCAATCGGACAAATTCCTGCTGTTCTACCGGGCGGAAGCAATAATCCGTATCAATAGAAAAAACCAGGAAGGGTATATCCTCTCTGGCGCAGGGAGCTAGCGCTTTCACAAAATCTCCCGCCCCCATCTGCTCGCAAATGTCAAACTCACCCCACATATCCGCAATGCGAATGTAGGAATTGGCATCAAAGCGCAGGGCAAACTTCGTCCCCTGGTGCAACATATAGCTCTGCGTACTACGCGTCGGTTTCAGCCAGGAAAGCATGCCACAGCCGCTCCCCACCTCGCGTCGTGCGCGAGCCTCCAACCCGTCCTGATACACAAAAGCTTTATGCCCGATGATGCGTGCAAAAGCCAACCCTCGCAAGGGGAAATTGCCATCGTAGTAATCCCCACCGTTAAAATCGGGATCCAGCTCAATTGCCAAAATCTGCTCGAACACCGACAACCTCTGCTCAATACTGCAACGATAACCAGATCCCACGGAAATCAAACACTTCACGCGCTCCGGGAACTGAACAGCAAAACTCAAGGCTACCAGACCACCAATCGACGGCCCCACCAGAGACACCCTGTCAATCCCCATCGTATCCAGCAAATAAGCCAGCAAACGCGCCTGATCGCGCACCGTCACATGCGGAAAACGTGAGCCCCAAGGCTTGCCATCCATCGGATGAGGGGATGCCGGCCCAGTCGAACCATAGCAACTGCCTAAATAATTGGCACAGATAATATGATACCTGTCCGTATCTAACGGTTTTCCAGAGCCTATGATGGAATTCCACCAGCCTTCATAATTCTCCGATTGCCACAGGGAGCCAATTCCAGGAACATCATCGTTCCATCCATGCGCATGCTGGCTTCCCGTCAACGCATGGAACAGCAAAATCACATTGTCCTTCCCGGGCGCCAGGGTTCCATAGCTCTCGTAGGCCAACTGCACCTGGGGAATAATCTCCCCGTTCTCCAACTCAAAGGCAGAGGGAAGAGTCATGAAGCTGGTAGCTACGCGGTCTTCGTTCATGGAAAAGAGGAGTGACTTGGGATGAAAACAACAAAAAGAGACCGGGGGCACAGGCCACCGGTCTCATGAGAAGATTGTTAATAGTCAGGGGTGAATTTTACTTCACACCCTTCTTGCTCAGACGAGTGCCTGTTGTTGCGCCCTGACGAGCTTTGAATTTCGGGTTGCTTTTGCAAATCACGTACAGCGTGCCTTTGCGCTTCACGATTTGACAGTCAGCGTGACGGCGCTTCATAGAGGCGAGGGAAGAAAGGACTTTCATCGTATATAACTCCTGTAGTTAGGGTTGATTCGGGGAACAGAAGATACCCTTTTGCTCCTTTTTGTAAAGACCTTTTTTGATACTCTCTCAATTTTCCTCCTTCAAGGGACATGGAAAATTCGACGTAAGCGATTCTATTTACCAACGAATAGCTGATACATCCAGTAGAGAAGAAAAACAAGAAGGAGGATAAAAACCACCCCCTTGATCAGCATGTGGGACATCATTCCCCCCATTCCGAGCTCCTTTCCTTCCGCAAACAAACGGAACGACCTCTCCACAGAGGACTCATATTTCCACTCCTTGCGGATAAAGGAAAAATCCTGTCCTTCCGCAAAACGCATAATCAAACTTTTCACTTCCTCAAGACCAATATCCCCCGGATGCGAATAGATGGCATTTCTCCCTCCTCCCTCATCGACGGCTGCCTCCAGATAGTAGCCAGTTTCGTCGAACGAGGTCTGAATAAAACTGTAGCCCAGATCGTGATTTCCAACTGTACATATCAGAAACCCATCGCGCGACCGCTCAAGGTGTTCAAAACCTTCTGCAGGCCCCGGACAGGGAGTTCCCGATATGTCCCATTCCCAACAAACTTCGATTCCCATGTTTATGATCGTAAAACACGACAAGGAGGCTGTCAACATGCCATTCCGAACGTTTATTCCATACAGATTGACTGCCAATCACTCAGACCAAAATGCGAGCACGTATTCCCCAATCATCAAAAGAGCGTCAAGTGGATGAATTTCAAGAGGAAAGTATGTTACACCCGGTGATTGACCTTGGAGTGTATGACTGGTAGTCTTTTGCGCCATGAGCGCGCCCGAGAAAAACTATAAGGACACCATTCTTCTCCCCAATACGACATTCCCCATGCGGGGCGATCTGACCATCAATGAACCCAAACGCCTCGAAAAGTGGGAGGCAGCCGGACTCTACTCCAGCATTATCAAACGTCGCCAGGATCAGAACGCTCCCACCTTCATCCTCCATGACGGTCCTCCCTTCGCCAATGGCGATGTGCACATGGGCACCGCTCTCAATAAGATTCTCAAGGACATGGTCATCAAGTCCAAGACCATGGCCGGATACCTTGCCCCCTACATCCCGGGCTGGGACTGCCACGGACTGCCAATCGAATTCAAGGTAGTTCAGAAAGCTCGAGACCTTGATCCCGCCGAAATCCGTCGCCGTTGCATGGACTTCGCCAGAGGGTTTATCGACATCCAGCGCAATTCCTTCCGTCGTCTCGGCGTTTTCGGCGATTGGAACAACCCCTATCTGACGATGGACCCCTCCTACGAGGCTAACATCCTGCGCGTTTTTGCCAAACTCGTTGACATGGGCGCCGTTTACCAGAGCCGCAAACCCGTCCAGTGGTCCTACGGCGCGTACACCGCCCTCGCCGAAGCCGAAGTGGAGTACAAGGAAATCTCCAGCACTTCTATCTTCGTCCGCTTCCCGCTCATCGGTGACAAACTCGGAATCAAGGATGCCTCCATCGTCATCTGGACGACAACACCGTGGACACTCCCGTCCAATGTCGGCATTGCCCTTCACCCCCGCTTCACCTACGTCGCTGGCAAATTCCTCAAGGAAGACAAGGTCCAGACTCTCATCATCCTCAAGAATACCATCGAAGCCTTCACCCTGAAGACTGGCTGGGCTCTGGCAGAAACCCTGCGCGAATTCCAGGGAGCCGAACTGGAAGGCGAAGAAGCCACCCACCCCTTCCTGCCCCGCACCTCCAAAATCATCATGGCCGAGTTCGTCACCACGGACACCGGCACAGGCGCCGTCCATATCGCCCCTGGTCATGGTTCCGATGACTATGTCGTCGGTCGCCAAAACGGACTCCCCGTCATCTCCCCCGTGGACGACGACGGCAAATACACAGACGAAGTTGGCATTCCGGCTCTCGTCGGCAAACACGTTTTTTCTGTGGAAGATGATATCATTGCCATGCTGGGAGATCACACCCTGGGCAAAGAAAACTACTCCCACCAGTACCCTCACTGCTGGCGCTCCAAAACGCCGATCATCTTCCGCGCCGTCGAACAGTTCTTCATCTCGATGGACAAACTCAAACCTACCGCACTCGAAGAAATCGACAAGGTGCAGTGGCTTCCCGCCTGGGGACGCAACCGCATCTACGGCACCGTTGAAGCCCGTCCCGACTGGTGTATCTCTCGCCAGCGTACATGGGGTATCCCTCTGCCCGTCTTCTTCGACGCAGAAGGCAAGGCTGTTCTCTCCGGCGATACCGTCCGCAAGGTTGCCGACCTCGTGGAACAAAAGGGCTCTAACATCTGGTTTGAACTCTCCGATGCAGACCTCTGCTCCCAGCTTGGCCTCAGCACAGATCTCCGCAAGGGCCGCGACACTCTCGATGTATGGATCGACTCCGGTTGTTCCTCCGTCTCCGTCCTCGAAAACCGCCCGGAACTGCACGCACCCTGCGATCTCTACCTCGAAGCTACCGACCAGCATCGCGGATGGTTCCAAAGCTCCCTCATGCTCTCCGTTGCCTGGCGTGGCACGGCTCCCTACAAGGCCGTGATGACACACGCCTTCGTCGTGGACAAAGACACCGGCAAAAAGACCTCCAAGTCCGATGAAAAGGCCTCCGGCAAGCCCACCGACGCCAAGTACTTCTACGACAAATACGGCGCAGACATCGTCCGCCTCTGGGCCTCCTCTGTGGACTGGCAGAATGAGGTTCCCTTCGGTGAAGACCTCTTCAAGCAAGTCACAGAACCCTACCGTCGCCTCCGCAACACCCTGCGCATCCTCTTGGGCAACATCTCCGACTTCGACCCAGCTACCGATGCCGTCGAACCTGGCCACATGCCCGTCCTCGACCGCTGGATCATGGAACGCCTTAACGAAGTCATCGTCGAATCCCGCAAGGCTTACGAGGCCTACGAATTCCGCAAGGTATTCAATACTATCAACCAGTTCTGCACCAGTGATTTATCCGCCCTGTACATCGACATCACCAAGGACAGGATGTACTGCGATGCCGAGACATCCATCCGTCGCCGCTCCACGCAGACCGTGATGTTCCACGTCTTCACCTCCCTCTGCCGCCTCCTGGCACCTATCCTCGTGTACACGGCAGACGAAGCCTGGGAACACGCCGGATACACCAGCTGCGTCCACCAGCAAGACTTCCCGGATACCTTCCAGGCCTTCATGGCTCGCGAAGCCTCGGGCACCATTGCCCGGATGCAGGAAATCAAGGCAGTCATCCAGATCGCCATCCAGGAGCAGATCCAAGCCAAAGCCTTCAATAAGAACAACGAAGCCTCCGTCCAAGTCACCGTACCCACCAATGAAAGAGAAGACGTCGTCAGCCTGCTGGAAGATCGCATCTTCTCTACGGAATTCTTCATCATCGCCGACTTGAAGGTCAATACAGGCGAAGTCCTCTCCGCAACGGCTACCAAGACCGAGCACGCCATGTGCCCGCGTTGCCGCCGTTACGAACCCCTGGACGACAACGGCGTATGCGATCGTTGCTCCGAAGTCATGGCCTAATATTCTCCTCAGCCCTCACCCCCGCCCCGGAACCATGCCCGACACCAAGAACATCCCCCGCCAGCTCACAGCAGGCTTGCTGATCCTGATCATCGGACTCTATATCTTCGATCAGGTTACCAAACTCCTCATCGTATTCAACTTCGACCTCCCGGCTCCGCGCGTCACCAGCGCCGGATTCATGATCGCATCGGATACGGTGCCCGTCATCGATGGCATCTTCAACATCGTTCGCGTCCATAATACAGGGGTAGCCTTTGGAATGGGCAACGGCACAGCATGGTCTTCCTACGTGTTCATGCTGGTTCCTATTACCGCCATGTGCATCCTCTGCTGGGCCTTCCGCAAGGGATTCTTCAACACCAGCCTCCTCAGAATTGGCTGGGCTCTCCTTCTCGCAGGAGTCGCTGGCAATCTGACGGATCGCCTCGTCCAGGGATTCATCCTCAACCACCAGTACCTGAATGGCACCAATTCCTTCTGGGATTGCCTGACAGGAGGGTACGTCGTGGACTTTGTGGACATCACCATTCCCTGGATCAACTACACCTGGCCCGCCTTCAACGTCGCGGACTCCTGCATCTGCATCGCTGCTGTCCTCTTCATCATCAGCTCCTTCCTGGCTGATGGGGACAAAAAGAAACAGACGGAAACAAAATCAGTCTGACTCAACGGCAATCACCACGAGACACCACGATGAAACTCCCTTCGATCATCCTTCTGACCCTCCTCCTGCCAGCCTCTTCCATGGCTTTGGCAGAAGGACTGGTCTTCGAACGCACAGAACAAACCATCTCCGCCAAACCTGACGAAGAAACGGTCACCTTCTCCTTCCCGTTCAAAAACACATCGTCCAGCCCAATCAAGCTGGAATCCATCAAGGCAAACTGCGAATGCACGGAAGCTGGATTCGCCGGCAACAAAAAAGTGCTTGCCGCTGGAGAATCCTGCCTGGTATCCGCCACGATGAAAATCGGCATGTTCTCAGGATCCGATGCCAAAAAACTTACTGTAACCGCTGGTGAAAAAAACTATGATCTGACGCTTCGCGTCAAAGTCCCGGAAGTCGTCACCCTCTCCTCACGCCAGCTTAACTGGGTGCAGGGTGCTCCCGCCAAGCCTCAGACCATCACCGTTACTGTGGACCCGAACTCCGGCGTCAAGCTCACGGAATTCAGCCTTGCTGGCAAAGACTTCAAATACGAGCCGGTCACCGTCAAAAAAGGCGAAGTGTACAAAATCATCGTCACGCCCCTAAACACGGCAGCCCCTCTCTGCAACACCTTCTGGGTTCTTACAGACAGCAAGATCCCGCGTTATTCCCGCTATGTCGGCATGCTGACCATTACGCCCCCCTCCCGGGACAAATGAACAAATACCGAGAAACCATCTTTCAGGCGCTTCGCCTGCTCATCGGAGCTACACTTCTAGCCTGCGCCATCGCCTACATCGATTTCCGCTGGCTGGAACCCAACCGTACGCCCCCTTGCAACCAGAGTGAACTCCCCGAAGGCCGAATCTGCCTGAAGAACGTCCTCATGCAATGGAGCAACGCCAAAATCGTTTGGATCGATGCCAGAAACCAGGACGCCTTCGAACGCGGCACCATCAAAAATGGTCAGGTTCTCTCCATCCGCAACGATGAAAAAGCCGCCGACCTTCTAGCAAAAGCCCTCCCCGCCCTCCACCAGGCAGGAGTCGATGGCAAATGCATCGTCGTCTTCTGCGACCGTAGCTGCAACGCCGCCACAGACATTGCGGAAATGCTACGCAACTTCCAGCTTCAGGCTCCCATCTATGTCCTCGAAGGTGGATGGGATGAAATCCGGAAAGACCCTTCCCTATCCCCTTAGTCATGCTTGATTCAAACCATATCCGCTCCCAGTTTCCCATCCTGGACACCATCGTACATGGGAAACAACTGGTCTATCTGGACAACGCTGCCACCACGCAAAAA
The DNA here is from genome assembly GCA_964448375.1 of uncultured Akkermansia sp. Lineage (GTDB taxonomy): Bacteria > Verrucomicrobiota > Verrucomicrobiia > Verrucomicrobiales > Akkermansiaceae > Akkermansia. The sequence goes on along the minus strand of CAYVAI010000005.1, from coordinate 137,649 downwards.
CCTCTGGCCGTCCTTGATGCCTCCAGGAAATACTACGAGCTTTACAACTCCAATATCCACCGCGGAGCACACCACCTCAGCCAAATCGCGACAGATGCCCATGAACAGGCTCGAATCGTGACGGCCAACTTCATCGGTGCCTCCCGCCCGGAAGAACTCCTTTTCACGTCCGGGTGCACCATGGGCATCAACCTTGCTGCCTCCGTCATCGGCCTCTCAGGTCGCATCCAGGCTGGCGACGAAATCATCCTTTCCGCCTCGGAGCACCACGCCAACATCGTCCCCTGGCAAATGATGGCCGAACGTACGGGAGCCATCATCAAGGTCATCCCCCTCACGGACGCCCAAACCTGGGATATCCAGGCGTACGAAAAACTCCTGACACCGAAGACAAAAATTGTCTCCGTCGCCCACATTTCCAATGCCACCGGCATGATCAATCCCATCCGGGAGGTCATCGCCATGGCCAAGGCCAATAATCAGGACACCATCACCCTCATCGATGCAGCCCAGTCCATCTGCCACCACCCCATTCAGGTACAGGAACTCGGGTGCGACCTCCTTGCATTCTCCGGTCACAAACTCTATGCCCCCACGGGCACTGGCGCCCTCTGGGGCAAATACGATCTTCTCGATGCTCTACCCCCCTGGATGGGCGGAGGAGAAATGATCCACGAAGTCACCTTCGGAGGCACCACCTACAACAAGCTTCCCTTCAAATACGAAGCCGGCACCCCCAACATCGAGGGCGCCATCGCCATGGCTGAAGCCATCCGCTTCATCCAATCCATCGGGTTTGACGAAATCGCCCGCCATGAGCAGCACCTCGTCGATGTCATGATGGAAGGCCTCCGAAACATCCCCGGCATCCGTATCCTCGGAGAACCCGGTAAACATGGCTCCGTCATCTCCATCCTCGTTGATGGCGTCCACCACTACGACCTAGGTACCCTTCTCGACCAGATGGGCATAGCCGTCCGCACCGGCCACCACTGCTGCCAGCCTCTGATGGCAAGCCTCGGCACCACAGGCACCACGCGATTCTCCTTCGCCGTGTACAACACGGAAGAAGAAGTCCGTACAGCCCTGGCAGCCACAGCAAAAGCCGTTGCCATGCTATCCTGATCCCTCACATCCGCAACACTGCCGAGTCATGAAACACCTCGCATCCATCGCCCTCCTGGCGGCCTCCCTTCTCGTCCTTTCATGCACTCCTCAGTATGCGCCGGATACAAGAGAAATCTACAGCACCAGTGAACCCACAGACGCCGAACAAATCGCCATCGCTCACAAGGCATGGAACACCCTCGGCAATCCTGCCCTGAAAAAGCAGTGGCCTGACGCCACCAAGCAATACAACCACGCCGTTCGCATCTTGCTGGAACGTGGCCGCAAGCTCAATGAAAACTCGAAGGATAGCCTCCTGACTCCCTCCAATGCCTTCGTCTTCGAAGCCTCGACTCGAGGCAATGACCGCAACATACGCCTCTACGAAGACTTCATTCCCTGCGACAAAATCCCCACCAGCTTCTATCTTGACGAACGCGTGACCGTCAACGGAATGGGTATCCCCCTCGCTGGCATCGTCAAAACGGATACAAGCGCCAAGAGACGCAATGAATCCCTCAAGGACAGCGGAAACGTTCACACCCTGACAGCCATTCTCGACTTCGACCACCTCGCCCACGGCAAACCCGTCATGAGAGTCATCCCCCGGCTCATTGACGACTCCGTCAAGGTTGGCGCCACCCACCAGTCACTGGCTGCCGACTTCTCCGCTCCAATCTCTCTCTTCTGGGATCGCGAAGACATCTCCAACGCAGGCATCCTCGGAGCCTTCCGCCCCAAGAAAGCCGCTAACTACATGGGGCTCTACTTCACCGAGCCTTATAACCCGAACAAGATTCCCGTCCTCTTTACCCACGGGCTCATGTCCACCCCTGCCACCTTTGCCAACATCACCAACAGACTGATGGCCGATCCCGTCATCCGCCACCACTACCAATTCTGGTACTTTGGCTACCCCACCGGCATCCCGTGGGCAAGATCGGCGCAGGCCCAGCGCGATGCCCTCAAATACATCTTTGAAGAATACGGCACCAGGGACAAAAATAACCTTCTCAACAAAATGGTCGTCGTCGGCCATTCCATGGGGGGGCTTATCACCCGCATGAACAACTCCGAACGCCCCTGGACCATGCTCGGCAAACTCCTCAAAGGCATGAACGATGCGGGCAAAATGGATTACAACCAAGTCACCCAACGCGTGCAGGAAATCATGTCCAAGTCTCAGGGAGAAAATGATGAAAAACTCCGCGAAACATTTATCTTCAATCCTCCCACCCAGACCTCCCGCATCGTCTTCATGGCTACCCCGCACCGCGGCTCCAAATTTGCCGATTCATGGATTGGGCGTATCGGGCAAAAGCTGATCACCTTGCCGGATACCATCCTGACTGAAGTCATCAAAACCGGGACGCTCAGCAACGACATGCTCCTCCTCAACCCGATGAAAATTGAAGAGGAACTCACCAGCATTCGCCAGCTTTCCCCTTCCTCTCCCTTCATCAAGGGACTCGATGAAATCCGCCCCTCTTCCAAAATTCCCGTTCATTCCATCATCGGTGATCGAGGCAGAGACAATACACCTCGCTCATCCGATGGAGTCGTCGCTTACAACTCATCCCACCTCGACTGGGCTCAATCGGAAAAAATCGTCCCAACAAGCCATAGTGTCCAGGACTGCATCCCGGCGGCCCTCGAACTTGATCGCATCCTCAGACTCCACCTCAAGGAAAACAAGATCCCCTTCACGGACAATGATTTTAACGCCAAACCCGTTCTCTGGCAATCAAATCCGCCCATGGAGATCCCCCGGACAGTCACCCACTAAGCTCCAGAGCATTGACAATTGTTTTGCCAGTTAGACCAAACCTGCTATCGTGAACCAGTTACCGTCCCCATATCACCCATGGAAATAAGCGCACCTTCTGCCGAAGCACTTCAACAATCCTTTCCGCAGTTCATCATCACAGGGCTCATCTCCGCTGCCACCCTTCCGGCTGTTTATCAGGCCACCAGTTCCAGTGGACAAAGACAGCTCACCATCTACATCGTCCCGGCTGCTCAGGCTGCCACAGTGGGATGGAGCGAGCCTTTCATGAATGATGTTGCTGAAACCATCAAGTTCCAGCACCCCAATCTCGCAGGTATCTCTGCAAGCGGTATTTCCGCCGATGGTCAATATCTTTACATCGCCTCAGAAGAAGAGCCCTCACCAAGCCTCATCCAGGTCTGCCTTGGCGAAGGGATCAAGACCAAAGACGCTCTGCTCTACATCCGCGGCCTTGCCCTTGGGCTAGCTCTTTCTCACAACAAGGGGATCTTTCACGGACGCCTCGCTCCGTCTCTCGTCTCCATGGCTGGAGGGCAAATCCCCAAAATAATCCCCTTCAATATCACCCCCCTGCAGACAGATAAATCCCAGCTCGAATTTTTCGCGCCGGAATCTCTCATCGCAGGAAGCCATCGGACAGCCAGGACTGACATCTACTCTCTCGGCATCCTGCTCTACTTCATGCTCACCGGTAAAACGCCGTCCGGCACAGGCTTCGAAATGCCCTCCAACCACTGCAAATGCAGCGATGGCGTTGACAAGCTCACAGCCAGAGCCATCAATCCCAACCCCACCGAGCGCTTTGGATCCTGCATGGGACTCATTTCCGAGCTGGAAACCATCCTTCCCGGATGCGACACCAAAACTGTCCGCAAGGCACCCCGTCAATCCGCCCTGCCCAATGCCACAGACCTCAGCAAAGAGGCAGCAAAGCAAAGAAGCACGCCAGTCTTGTACTTCTACCTCATCCCGGCTCTCATCATCGGCATCACTCTGGCAGCCATCTCCGTCTCTTACAGGCTCGACATGTCCGACGCAAGCAAGGAAGTCAAAGCGATTCAAGCCGAATCCGCTAAAATCGTTCGTACAGCCGGATTGAACCGCAAGATCATCATCGTCGAGCCACGCAAAAAGGACGCGTCCAACGAAGCAACTTCGGTATCTGAGACTGATAATCCATTCGGATCTCCCGAGCCAGATTCCACTCCGGCACCTGCTCCAGCTCCTGTAGTAGCCGCCCCCGCAAATACTGATGGACTCACCAACTTGTGCCGTGAAGACGGCGTCAAGGCTCGTTCGAACGAACCATTCAAGCACCTCTCCGCCTACGATGCAGAAAAACTCATCGACGGAGACAGAGAATCCATCGCCGCCGCCAACCCCGAATCTGACAAAGCCTCCTGGTTTGCCGTCGACTTCGGTAAAGACAACGAACGTACCATCAGCCGAATCGCCATCCATTCCCCGGTTGGCAATGCACAACTCGGCAACATGACCAACTTCTCAATCAAGCTAGCCAATTCTAACAAGGATATCGTTGCCGAAAAAGACTTCCACACCGACGGCACTCCCGTCAACGGAGTCGAAATATGGAACCTCCCCGAGCCAGTCAAAGCCCGTGGCCTCCGCATCGAATCCCTGGGCAAGGATCAGGCTCTCATCATCGGAGAACTGGAAGTATTCGGCAAACCCTGATTCAAACAAGCCCTTCCCCCTTTATTCAATCCCATGGAGCCACCGCCCATGGGATTTTTTATTCCCTACAATCTTCATAGAAATATGGTTCAACTGTTTATTTTTGTAACTTTCTACCTGAGACATACGTATTTCTGAACAAATTGTAACTCGCCAAACACATTGGGTATGAAACCATGGTCGCATTTCTTTCTCCTGGGAGTCCTGTTGCTCCCCTCTTTTTCCCTCGCTCAGGACAAACTGGCTTCTCACAAAGAATTCAGTAGCAAGCTTGCCGCTGCCAGCCAACGTGATCCGTCCATGGACAAAAAGGCAGTAGCCGAACTCTATCAGGAACTACGCAAGGAACACCCCGTCTATTACGACTGGTGGCTTCAGGATGGCAACAACTCCATCGAATGGTACAAAAACACCTTCCAGTCCGAACTGGAAAAACGCATCGGCAAGGTCGCCTGCGAATTGGGGCACAGCCTCGTCATCGGTACTCCCAAAAACATGGAAACATACATCTCCCTGTGTACCGAACGCCGAGCCAAACGATTGGCAGAGTTCACCCAGAGCAACCCGTCGATTGTCTTCACCCGCTTCAAACCCTGGCGTCCCTCCTTTTTCGCATACACCGAAGGCGTTTCCGATGCCCGCCACGAGTGCAACTTCAACCCGGGGGGATCACTCGTCCTCGGCCGTATGGAAGGAATATGGGGGCACCCCGAAACACTCATGGACGATGACAAGGGCACCTTCCGTGACCCCGATGTTCATTTTGACGGACAAAAAATCCTCTTCTCCTGGAAGAAATCTGCCAAGGACGATGACTACCACCTCTACGAGAAAAACCTGAAAACAGGCGCACTCAAGCAATTCACCTCTGGCCTCGGCCGTGCCGATATCGAAGGCATCTACCTCCCCGACGGCAACATCCTCTTCAACTCGACCCGCTCGGGGCAATCCGTCGATTGCTGGTACACCGAAGTCAGCAACCTCCACCTCTGCGATGCACAGGGTAAATACATCCGCCAGGTAGGCTTCGACCAGGTACATACAACCGCGCCAACTCTCCTCGACGACGGCAAAGTCGTTTACACCCGTTGGGATTACAATGACCGTGGCCAACTCTACGTCCAGCCCCTGTTTCAGATGTTCCCGGACGGCACCGGGCAGACAGCCTACTACGGATTCAATAGCTGGTTTCCCACCACCATCGTCCACACACGCGGCATTCCGGGCACACGCAAAGTCATGGCAACCATCACCGGGCACCACTCGCCCCAGCACGGCAAGCTGGGAATCATCGACCCCGAAGCGGGGCGCGAAGAGAACGAAGGCGTCACATTCGTCGCACCACTGCGAAAGCCCAAGGCCGAAGTCATCGACTCCTATGGTCAATACGGAGAACAATTCCAATACCCATGCCCTCTCAACGAGCGCGAATTCCTCGTCTCCTACTCACCCGTTGGCTACAGTCTGCCGGGGAACATCCTCTTTGATATTTATTGGATGGACGTAGATGGCAACCGCGAACTCCTCTTCTCGGACAAAGACATATCGAGCAACCAACCCCGGCTCGTCACCCCTCGCAAACGTCCCTTCCAGCGAAGCTCCACAGTGGACTACTCCCAAACAACAGGCACCTACTACCTGCAAAACGTTTACGCGGGCGAAAGCATGAAAGGCATCGCCCCCGGAAGCATCAAAAAACTCCGCATCGTCGAAATCGAATACCGCGTGGCTGGCATCGGCTCCGTCTCCAACCAAGGCAAAGGAGGTGCCGCCCTGGCATCCAGCCCCGTAGGCGTCGGCAACGCCAGCTGGGACGTCAAAAAAGTCCACGGCACTGTAGATGTAGCGCCCGATGGCTCCGCCTTCTTCACTGTGCCCGCCAGAACCCCTCTCTACTTCCAGGCTCTGGATGAAAACGGCTACGTTATCCAGACCATGCGCAGCTGGTCAACCCTCCAACCCGGCGAATTCCAAAGCTGCGTTGGTTGCCACGAACACAAAAACACCGTTCCCCTCGCCCAGCATCCCGTCTCGCAGGCCATGAAACACGGCGTCCAGACTATCACACCGCATCCGGGAGGCGTCAGAGGATTCAGCTTCATCAAGGAAGTTCAGCCGATTCTGAATAAACACTGCATCTCCTGCCACAATGGTGAAAAACAGAAAATGAATCTCACAGGAGATCTGAGTATCCTCGACAAACGAGCAGAAAGAGCCTTCTCCCCAGCCTACATCAGCCTCACCAAGGCCCGCAACACCGAAGGAGAACGCGGCGGCTGGCAAGGCACGCCTGACAACCCCGAAGTCAACTGGATCAGTTGCATGTCCGAGCCCTCCCTCCTCCCGCCATGCTCCGGCGGCTCCATCAAAAGCAAATTGATCTCGCGCCTCAAAAACGGACACGGCAAAACCAAACTCACCCCCGGAGAAATTGCCACCATCATGTTGTGGATCGACCTGACCGTACCCTTCATCGGAGACTACCGGGAAGCCAACACCTGGACGGACAGTCAAAAGGCCATCTACGACAAGTACGAACGCAAAAAACAGCAGTTCCTCCAGGAAGAACAGGAAGCCATCCAACAGTACCAGAAAAATCTGCTTCAGCCATCCTCTGCAACCACCGACCAACAATAAGCCGCCATGAACCACCCCATCATGATCGCCGCCTGCCTGGGCGCCGGAGCCTTCATCTTGAGCACCCTGGTATCATGCGATGCCTCTCCGCCCGCCGCAACCCTGTGTGCTCCAGACCACATCGCCGTCTCACCCGACAAAAAACTGTTGCTGCTCGCCGACCATGAAGGCAGCCGCATCCTCATGATCGCCCCCGAGACACAGACAATCGTATCTCAACGGAAACTACCCTCCCCCGCCGTCGATATGGTCTTTGCTCCCGATGGCACCCTATGGGTCACCTGCGAAGGCCCGGAAGGCAGATTGCTCAAACTGGCATCCCCCGACCTCAAAATCATCAACACCTATGCCATGGGGCCCTCGCCTGCCGCCCTCGCAATAGCCACCGATGGACAAACCATCTGGATCGCTCAACGCAACATCAACGAAGTATGGGCCTTTGATGCCGTCCGTGAAACAATAGCTCGCAAAATGCAGGTCGGGCGCGAACCCGTGTACATGCTCAGCCTCCCCGACACCGGGCAATTGCTCGTCGCCCACAACCTGCCAGCACAGAGCGCAACCGACTTCCCCATTGCTGCCGAACTTCGCTGGCTCAACCCCACCAACGGCTCCAGCAGAAGCGAACTCCTCCCCAACGGATCCACCGACGTACGAGCCCTCATTTCCGATCCCGAAGGAAAATACGCCTACGCAAGCCACCTGATCTCACGCTACCAGCTGCCTACCAACCAGGTTGACCGCGGATGGATGAGTACAAATGCCCTCAGCATCATAGACCTCAAAAATGGGAAATACCTGACAACCGTCCTCCTTGATGCCCCCCAAAAAGGCGCAGCCAACCCCGCAGGGCTCCACATCAGCGAAAACGGGCAGCAACTCCTTGTCGCCCTCACCGGAACCGGAGAACTCGCCGTCATCGACCTCCCCTCCCTTCATGAACGCCTGGAACAGGCGCGCCGTGGCGAAAAAGTCGTCCCCTCCTTTACCTGCTTCGACAACATCCCCAACGACACCGGATTCCTCCACGGCCTCCGCCGCTTCATCCCCACCCTCGGCAAAGGTCCCCGAACAGTCGCCATGCTGGGCAAACAAGCCTATGCAGCCAACTACTTCACCGGAGAACTCGTGCATTGGAACACCCTGGACGCCAAACCGGAAACAACCCGCCTCGGCAAGCCACTCACCAGCACCCCCGAAGGATTGGGAAACATGTACTTCCACGATGCCACACTCAGCTACCAGGGCTGGCAAAGCTGCGCCAGCTGCCACCCGAACGGCGCGCGCCTCGACGGTTTCAACTGGGACCTACTCAACGACGGTGCAGGCAACCCGAAAAATACGAAATCCCTCATCAACGCCCACAAAACCCCACCCTGCATGGTCACAGGAATCCGTAAAAATGCCGAAACAGCCGTCAGATCCGGGATGAAACACATCCTCTTCACCCGCGAAGACGAGCCCACTGCACAAGCCATCGACGCCTACCTCAGCTCCCTGTCAACAGCCAAATCCCCCTACCTCATCGACGGAAAACCAAATGAATCCGCCCTGCGCGGCAAAGCCCACTTCGACCAGCACTGCACCACCTGCCACACCGCCCCTCTCTACACCAACGGTCAGCAATACACAGTCTCCTGGGCCACCGGCAACGACAAAACCATCCCCATGGACGTTCCCTCCCTCAAAGAACTCTGGCGTTCAGCCCCCTACCTCTACGACGGCAGAGCCGCCACCCTCGACGAAGTCCTCAACATCCACAATGCCGCCCAGAACCTCACCCCGCAGCAAAAACACGATCTCGTCAACTACCTCCTCACTCTCTAAAAAACGGCTCTTCGTTAAAACCGGACTTACCTCCTTCTCTTGCTCTCATTTGAGTATTACACCACTCACACCTGACCATCGTCACACACAACAAAACAAAAAGAGCCCCCATGACGGGAGACTCTTTTCAAAATTTTGGTAGCCCCACCAGGACTCGAACCTAGAAATACTGAACCAAAATCAGGTGTGTTACCAATTACACTATGGGGCTTTTGTTGTGGCTTGGAGTGCAAGCGCGGGGAGAACAAATCATATTCGTGAGAGAATGGCAAGAAAAATCAGCACACATTTTGCGTTTTGTCTTCACGTCCGGGGGTGTTTGCCCTAGTATGGGGGACGCTCCAAGTGGCGGTTCACGGATATGGATTATTCATCTCTCATCGAAAAGAGGCGGCAGAAGCTGGAGGAATTGGAAACGATTATTTCCCAACCGGACTTTTTCAACGACCCCAAACAGGCATCGGAAACAATGCGTGAACACGCGTACCTGAAAAAGCTGATGGATATCTGGGCCGATCTCCAAAATTCTGAACGTGAATTGGCTGAAAATCGAGAACTCGCCAAGAGCGAAGACCCGGAAATGGTCGAGCTTGCCGAGTTGGAAATCCCCGGGCTTGAAGAAAAAATCGCCCACCTGACGATGGAGGTTCAATACAGCCTCCTCCCTCGCGATACGACGGAAGACCGCGACGCGATTGTGGAAATCCGCGCGGGTACGGGCGGCGATGAAGCCTCTCTATTCGCTGGGGATCTCCTCCGCATGTACGAACGCTATGCCGAACAACGCGGTTGGAAGTTCGAGCACATGGAGAGCAGCCCCTCTGATGTTGGAGGATTCAAGGAAGTTGTCTGCCGCATTGCCGGGAGCGAGGTATTCCGGTTCATGAAGTACGAAAGTGGTGTGCATCGCGTCCAACGCGTCCCTGCGACGGAGACTCAGGGCCGTATCCATACGTCCACGGCAACGGTGGCCGTGCTTCCGGAAGCAGAGGAAGTGGATATCGAAATCCGCCCCGATGATCTGCGCATTGAAACCTGCCGTTCCGGCGGCGCGGGCGGTCAGCACGTGAACCGAACAGAATCCGCCGTGCAGATTTTTCACCTTCCCTCCGGCCTGATGGTGCGCTGTGAAGAAGAACGCAGCCAGATGAAGAACCGGGAAAAGGGCATGAAGATTCTCCGCGCCAAGTTGTTCGAAATGAAGCAGAGGGCGGAGCATGAAAAGTATTCCGCCCAGCGCAGAAGCCTGATTGGCTCCGGCGGACGCGAGGAAAAGATCCGCACCTACAATTTCCCGCAGAACCGCATGACGGATCACCGTATCGGCTACACTTCATATAACCTGGAAGGTATCATGATGGGCGAAGTCCAGGAAGTCATTGAACGCCTCCAGCACGCCGAAATGCAGGAACGCCTTGCAGAAGCAGGGCTGGAGCAATAAACCATGAAAACTCTTCTCGAAGTTCTCAATAGCGGTACGGAGTACCTCACCAAACAGGGTTGCCCAGAGGCGCGTTCCGTGATGCAGCATCTGATGGCACACGTGCTCCAATGCAACAGAACTTACCTGTATTCCCATTTTGACCGCCCGCTTGAGGAGGAGGTTCTTCTTCCCCTGCGCGAGTTGATCAAGAAGAAGGCGCAGGGCATCCCTCTCCAGCACCTGTTGGGCACGACGGAGTTCTATCGCCGGGAGTTCTTGACGGATTCCCGCGCCCTGGTGCCCCGACCGGAAACCGAGGAACTCGTCGAGTTCGTCCTGAAGTACACCACGGGATCCGATCTACGGGTGCTGGACATGGGCACGGGCTCTGGCATCATCGGCATTACACTAGCTTTGGAGCTCGGCAAACGCCTGAAGGACGTCACCCTGGCGGACATCTCCCGGCAAGCACTCGACCTCGCGCTGGAGAATGCCATGCGTCTGGGTGTCAAAGTAGCCACGATACAGACAGACTTATTTGCAGGCATTCAGCAGCTTCCTGTGCAGAATCCATCGCAAATTCCTTTACCAGAGCAAGGGGATGCTACCGCCGAAATACCGCACACAGTTTCCGAAGAATCAGCCGAACTCACTTCTGCTACGGTATCGCAACAATTCGACCTGATTGTGGCCAATCTCCCCTACATTGCCGATGATGAAGCACTGGATCGTGAAGTCACCTTCGACCCCTCGACGGCTCTTTATGGCGGTCCTCAAGGCTGGGAAATCATCGAACGCTTCCTGACCGATGCCCCTGTCCATCTGTCCCCGGACGGCATGGTTGCCCTAGAAATCGGCTATGACCAGGGCCAAAAAATCGAAGAAATGATGCGTCGTCTCGGCTATCGCAACATCGCCGTCCTGCGCGACCTCAATGGCATTCCCCGATTCCCAATGGGCAAAAGGCCTGCGGCAACTGACGCAACAACTCACACATGACACAAGCCGCTAGAGTCCTGGTGGACGGGGCATCCGACCTCGTCCTCGACTACGCCATCCCGGAAGGCGCTGCCGCCATCCAGCCCGGATGCCGCGTGCAGGTACCTCTACGCAATCGCCCGGCCAATGGTACCGTTCTGTTGGTGCATGAAGCCCCGGAAGAATGGAAGGATCGCCTGAAGCCCCTGCTCCGGCTCATTGACCCGGAGCCTCTGATCTCTCCGGCTCTGATGGAGCTGGCGCGCTGGGCCGCCGATTACTACGTCGTCCCGCTGGAGCAGATGATCCGGTGCCTCCTCCCGGAGACTGTCCGTCAGGAACGTACCACTGAGAAGACGCGCAAAGTCCTCCGCCTCCTGAAGAGTCCCTCGGATGAAGAACTGGCAACCCTGTTCGCCAAAGCGCCCAAACAAGCCTCCATCCTCGACGCACTTTCCGAAGCAGGCGAAGGAGGAATCCCCCTGCAAGACATCGGCGGTACTCCATTTCTGGAGCCAGCCCGCGCCCTTGTCCGCAAGGGATGGATCAGCCTGGAGGAAGAAGCCGTCCACCGCGACCCCTGCGCTGATGAAGAGTTCACCGAAAGCAGCCCTCTTCCCCTCAATCCCGGGCAACAAGCAGCATTGGAAGGCATCCTCGCCAACTACTCCACAGCAGAACGGAAGCCCATCCTCCTCCAGGGAGTCACGGGCTCGGGCAAAACGGAGGTTTATCTCCAGGCCGTCGAGCACATCGTCAGACAGGGCAAATCCGCTCTCATTCTCGTCCCGGAAATCTCGTTGACACCGCAGACGCTCCAGCGTTTCAAATCGCGCTTCGCCTCCCTGCCCGGCTCTGTCGCCGTCCTGCACAGCCTGCTTTCCGCTGGCGAACGCTTCGATGAATGGCATGCCATTCGCCAGGGAAAAGCCCGCATCGTCATCGGGCCGCGCTCCGCCGTTTTTGCCCCGGTGCAGGATTTAGGCATCATCATCGTTGATGAAGAACACGACGGCTCCTACAAGCAGGAGAACTCGCCACGCTACCACGGCAGAGATCTCGCCGTCCTCCGCGCCCACCTGGAACAGGCAGCCATCATCCTTGGCTCCGCCACTCCGTCCATGGAAAGCACACAGAACGCCGTCTCCGGCAAGTACGCCATGCTCCGGCTGGATGAACGTGCCGACGGGCAGAAACTCCCCCTCATCCGTGTGCTTGACATGAAAACGGAGGGGCGCAACAAGCAAGGCCCCGGAGTCATCTCGGAACGCCTCCGCATGGCCGTCGATAACCGTCTTACCAAGGGCGAACAAGTCATCCTCCTCCTCAACAGGCGCGGTTTTGCCCGTTCCCTCCAATGCCCGGAATGCGGGCTGGTAATGACCTGTTCCCACTGTGCTCTGCCACTCACCTACCACAAGGCTGAAAACCGTCTCATCTGCCACATGTGCGGCTTCCAGGCCATCACGCCCCGCGTCTGTCCGGATTGCAAGTCCGGCAACATCCTCCTGCAAGGCTACGGTACGGAGAAAGTCGAAGAAATCCTCCGTAAAACCTTCCCTACCGCCCGAACAGCCCGTATCGATGCCGACATTTCCAAAAGAAAAAACGCCGTTCGCGACATTCTCAACCGATTCCGTTCCAACAAGATCGATATCCTTCTAGGCACGCAGATGATTGCCAAGGGACTGGACTTTCCTAACGTCACCCTCGTCGGTGTCCTCAATGCCGACATCAGCCTCTACATCCCCGACCTGCGCGCCGCAGAACGCACCTTCCAGCTCATGACCCAGGTCGCAGGCCGCGCCGGGCGAGGAGACTTGGACGGCGAAGTCATCATCCAGACATTCACCCCACAGTCACCCTCCATCCAGTATGCGCGCCACCATGACTGCGACGGCTTTGCCGAACAAGAGCTGGAACTGCGCCAAGCATTCGATCTACCTCCCTTCGCCCACATTGCCCTGCTCACCGTGCGTTCCCCCCACGACAACCTCGCCGCCTTTGCCACCAAAACACTCTACCGCAAAATCAGCGAAGCAGCCCCTCCAAACATGTCCGTCACCGAACCCATACCAGCCCCCATCCCCAAGGCGCACGGACAATTCAGGTACCAAATCACGATGAAAGCGCCTCGTGCTCGCATCATTTCCAGAGTCGTAAAAAACGTTTTGGACAATCTTCCCCTCGGAGATGATGTCACAGCCGTACTGGATATTGATGCGCATACATTCATGTAACGTATCTTGCTTGACGTCAGAATGTTCCAAGGGCAAAATACATCTAGGCAAGTTCTATCTCCTTTCCCTCTAAACACATGCTCTTGCACTTCTATAAAATGACCGGAGCCGGTAACGACTTTATCATGGTCGATAACCGGGATCTTTCTCTATCCACAGCACTGGACAAGGAAACCATTGAAGCCCTCTGCGACCGCCGGTTTGGAATCGGCGCCGATGGTCTTATCGCCGTAGAGCCTCCGCAGGGCCACAAAGCCTCCTGTCGGATGCGCTATTACAATGCAGACGGAGGAGAAGCTGAAATGTGCGGCAATGGAGCCCGTTGTTTTGCAGCCTTTGCCGATGCTCTGACGGAAAACGGAGAAGCCCCCATCAATTTTGAAACCCAGGCAGGTATGATTAGCGCCCACTTCAACGAAGATGGTAACATCACAATCAACCTCACAGAGCCACATGATCTCAAGCTCAACAGAATCTCTGGAGACGACGTCGTCCCCGCCCCTGTTCATTCCCTCAACACTGGCGTTCCCCATGCCGTCCTCTTCGTGAATGACCTTGCCAACCTTGATGTTGAAGAAAAAGGCGCCTACCTGCGCTACCACAAAGCATTTGCTCCCTCTGGAACCAACGTCAACTTCGCGCTAATCACAGCTCCTGATCACATTGCCATCCGTACCTACGAGCGCGGAGTGGAAGGAGAAACCCTCGCCTGCGGTACTGGCATCACGGCATCAGCCCTCATCCATGCCACATTGACGAATGCTCCTTCTCCCATCTTCGTTGATGTAGCCAGCGGAGACACCCTCGTCGTCAGCTTTGACAAGCAGCTTACTTCCTTCACCAAGGTCCAATTGACAGGCCCTGCGGACTTCGTCTTTGAAGGGGATGTTGAAATCTAGAATTTCTACCCCTCACCATCCTTCCATACATATTACCTTCCACATACCTCTTTCCTCCATATGTCAACCCCAGCACCTCGCAACCCTCACGTATCCACAGACTGTGTCCTGTTCGGCTTCGATGGTTCTCGTCTTCACGTCATTCTCATCGAGAAAACGAATATCCCTGAAGGCCTCTCGACCGCGAGAAAGCACAAACTCCCAGGACGATTGATCTTCACAGGAGAAGATCCTGATGATGCAGCCAGCGATATTCTTGAGTCCTACACGGGCATCACCCGCCAAAAACTCAACCAGTTCCATACCTTCGGCTCCCCATCCCGCATGGCTAACGAAGAAGACATCCAATGGATCCGTTATGAAAGCGGCATGGATATCGACATGGTCATCACCGTCGCCTACATGGCTACCATCCGCATCTCCACCAAGTTGCGCCAACTCTCCTCCACCTACCTGGCCAAGTGGTACCCCGTCAGCGAACTGCCCGAATTGGCCTTCGATAATGGTCTGATTATCGAAACAGCCCTGGAGACCCTCCAGGAACAGCTTACCAGCTCACCAGACAGCCTCTTCAAGCTCCTCTCCCCCAAGTTCACCATCCAGGAACTGCGGTGCCTGCACGAAACCATCCTCGGCAAAAAGCTCGACATCCGCAACTTCCACAAAAAGGTCATGTCCACCCCATACATCGTTCCTCTCGACGAGTGGGAAACCAACGTCACCCACCGGGCGGCACGCTACTACCACTTCGACAAGCGTAAATACAACGCCTGCTTCCGCTAAACGGAAAAAGCACTTCCCATTTTCTTCACCCAGCCCCCCCGGCGTGTATATCACATCGCCAGGGGGGATTTTTTTGCGCACTTTGCCACAGAAAGGCGTCAAAACGTCTCTCTACCCTCACTGATGAATCCACACCAGGAAAACACGGACAACAAGCCAAAAACTTGCACCAAAGCCCCGCAAAGGCATCAGCCACACTTCCATAATGTGCGGGGAAAAGAAAAACCCTGCCCCACAGCGGCCATCAGGCCGGGTGAGACAGGGTTTTTGATAAAACCGTATCGAAGTTCCTTAGAGAACTTCGGGGGCAAGGGACACGATTTTCATGAACTGCTTTTCGCGAAGTTCACGAGCAACCGGCCCGAAAATACGGGTACCGCGCGGGTTGTTGTCCTTATCGATGATAACGATAGCGTTACCGTCAAAACGAAGCACAGAACCGTCGTCACGACGGATCGGAGCAGCAGTGCGGACGACTACGGCACGGACTACGGAACCTTTCTTCACGGCAGCCGTGGGAATGGATTCACGAATGTGAGCCGTAATGATATCTCCGATGCGAGCCTGACGAGTACGCTTGCCGAGCACGCCAATCATCTTGGCGGAGCGGGCTCCTGTGTTGTCAGCCACCTGAAGAACTGTTTCCATCTGGATCATTGTATCAAGTCTCCTTTTAGTTAATGGTTATTGTCAATCAGGCTTAGTGCGTGATGATTTCAACAAGTTCCCAGCGCTTCAGCTTGGAAAGCGGGCGGGTTTCGATAATACGAACTTTGTCGCCTTCCTGGGCCTTGCTCTCTTCGTCGTGGGCATAGAACTTCTTGCTCTTCTTGACGATCTTCTTGAACTTGGGATGGGGAACGCGAGCTACGTATTCCACAACGATGGTCTTCTCCATTTTGGTGGAGATGACAACGCCGACGCGCGTCTTGCGAAGTCCGGGCTTTTTAGCCGATTCAGTTTGTTCGCTCATAATGTTGTCTCAAATGTTATGTGTTCGGACGACCGTGACCTTACTTCTTATTGCTGGATTCACCTTGGACGGTGAGAGCACGAGCAAGTTCCTTGCGGACGGCGCGGATTCTCTGGTTGTTTTCCAGCTGACCAGTGGAGAGCTGGATGCGGAGATTGAAGGCTTCTTCACGAAGGCTGCGAATGTGAGCGGTGAGCTCTTGGGCAGACATGGCGCGAAGGTCTTTGGCAGAATTCTTGTCAGACATTGTAATAGATATGTTCCGTGTTGAATTTTAGCCGATGTGAGTACCCGGACGAGTAACGAAGCGGGTTCTGACACCAAGCTTGTTGGAAGCCAAACGGATAGCTTCGCGAGCCTGGGATTCGGAGACACCACCTACTTCAAACAGGATATTGCCAGGGCGAACAACGGCCACCCAGCCTTCGACGGCACCCTTACCCTTACCCATACGGGTATCCGGGGGACGGGACGTAAAGGACTTCTGCGGGAAAATGCGGATGAAAACTTTACCTTTACGCTTGAGATAACGGTTGATGGCAATACGGCAGGCTTCAATCTGGTTGTTTGTGATCCAGCCTCGGTCAAGTGTTTGAAGACCGAACTCACCGAAAGCAACCGTCGTACCGCTCGTGGCGTTACCGGAACGGCTACCGCGGTGCATTTTGCGGTGCTTCACTCTTTTGGGCATTAAGGGCATGTCTTATTCCTCCTAGTGATTATATTGTTTAAACTTGTTTGTGGGGGTCGGACATTTAGGCGCGAGGAGCACGACGCGGACCACGGGGGCCTTGCGGGCGATTGCTCTGCTGCTGCTGCTGTCCCTGTTCTTCCGGGCGCTTGTTAACCCAGCACTTTACACCGATCTTGCCGTACACCGTGTTGGCTTCGGCAAAACCATAGTCGATCGGCACGCGCAGTGTCTGAAGCGGCACTTTGCCTTCACGGTACCATTCGGCACGAGCAATGTCAGCACCACCAAGGCGACCACCGCAACGAATACGGATACCATCAGCACCACGTTCCATGGCAATCTGAACGGCACGCTTCATGGCGCGGCGGAAAGAAACGCGACGTTCAAGCTGAACGGCAACGTTCTCTGCAACGAGCTGGGCGTCGGTTTCGGGTGTGCGGATTTCGACGATGTCGATGTTAACCTGAGTGGTCGTACCACAGATGGTCTGGAGTTCCTGACGCATCTTTTCAATTTCTTCCCCCTTGCGGCCGATGACAAGACCGGGGCGAGCGGTGTGAACGGTGATGCGGACGCTGTTCCAGGCACGTTCAATAACGATGCTGGAGACGGCGGCGGACATAAGGCGGCCCTTGATGAAGTCACGCATCTTAAGGTCTTCGTGGAGCTTCTTGGCATAGTCCTGCCCGGTAGCATACCACTTGGAGCGCCAGTCCTTATTCACGGCGAGACGGAACCCGATCGGATTTACTTTCTGTCCCATGATATTAGTTGAGCTGAATAGTGTGTAATGAGTTAAGAATAGTCTTAGTCCTTCGTGCTAGCCAGGACTACGGTAATATGGGACGTGCGCTTCTGGATCATGTTAGCAGATCCGCGGGCGCGGGGCATGGTGCGGCGCATCATGGGGCCTTCGTCGACGGTGACGGACTTGATAACGAGTTCGTCAGCGGAGAGTTCGTTGTTGTTTTCCGCGTTAGCAACAGCGGACTTCAACGTCTTGTTCAGGAGATAAGCTCCCTTCTTGGGGGTGTAGGTAAGGATGTCAGTAGCCTGAGAAACGCTCAAGCCCTGGATTTCGCGAGCCACATCACGCATTTTTTTTGCGGAGATGCGTGCGTATTTGTAAACAGCTTTCACTTCCATGGTATTTCCTCGTGGTCGGGGGGTGTTGGTTGAGAGAAGGTATAATTTAGTTGATAGTCTTTACTGAGGCAGAATCTCCCACGCGCACGGGTTCCGCAGGCGTCTGGAGTTTCTGGATTAGCGCGCCGCTGACTTCCTTGCGGACGTCGGTGACGACGGCTTCTCCGATGATTTGAGCTCCACGGAATACCGACAATGGCATCCCGATTCGCATTCCGGCGGCTCGGCCTGCATTGAGTACCAGCAAACCGGAGTCGCTGTCAATGCTCAAAACCTGGGCTTCCGCCAAATTGCCCGCGCCATCTCGCACGGGCGCCTGCCTGAATCCAAGAACGGAGTCCAATTCGCGGAGAGAACTTTCCACCGCAAGTCTGGTTGCCGATTCCTCGGAAATGGCTAGTTTCATATAAGCGTTCACGGCACCGGAGAGCTTGACTGCGGCCTGTTCCAAATCCTGAACTTTTTTGTTGAGAATTTCCAGGTCGGAGACGGCTTGCACCAGTCGTTCTTCGCTGTTACCGAGCGCTGCGCCTCCAAGGGCTTCCAAGCGTGAACGTATTTCTACCAGCTTGGCTGTCGCTTCGTCGGCATCCTTGCGAGCCTGGGCATAAGATACCCGAAGCGTTGCATTCTGCTTTTCGAGGCGCTCGATTCTGCGCGTCAGTTCTGCCGATGTTTCATCCTCTGCATGTGCAAGGTATCCCGTTGCAACCATAGAGGCGGCAAGGAAGGTCCTGAACATGCTGGAGGATGAAATCGACATTGTGAATGATTAACTTAATGATTACTTCTTGCCGATACCGCCGTGCGCCTTGAAGATACGCGTGGGGGCAAATTCACCAAGCTTGTGGCCGACCATGTTTTCCGTGACGTACACGGTAGCAAATGACTTGCCAGCGTGGACGAGGAAGGTGAGGCCGACGAAGTCGGGAGTAATCATGGATGCGCGGCTCCACGTTTTGAGGGGCTTGCGGTCGCCGCTTTCGATCTGAGCGTCAATCTTTGCAAGAAGCTTCTGACTGACGAAGGGGCCTTTTTTAAGAGAACGTCCCATTGTGTGTGATCCTTTTCTTTAGTTGAAATTATTTAGCATTACGGCGCTGAACGATCGTTGAATCGCTAGGCTTGCGCAGGCGGCGGGTCTTCTGGCCCTTGACGTGTCCCCACGGGGACTTGAGGTGCTGACGACCACCACCGGACTTGGACTTACCTTCACCACCACCGTTCGGGTGGTCGACAGGGTTCATACACATACCACGGACGGTAGGACGAACGCCAAGCCAACGAGAACGACCAGCCTTGCCGGAGATTTCGTTCATGTGCTGGGTGTTGCCAACCTGACCGATCGTGCAGTAGCAGTCATCGTTGAAGCGGCGGATTTCACCGGAGGGCATCTTGACCAGTGCGTATCCAGCTTCGCGGTTGGAAACGATGGCCTGCTGACCGGCGGCGCGAGCCACCTTGCCGCCCGTTCCCGGACGAACTTCGATGTTGTGTACAGCCGTACCCAGGGGCACGTTCTTCAGAGGCATGGCGTTGCCAACCTTGGGGGCAACAGTCTTGCCGCTCTGAACCGTTGCGCCAACCTGCAGACCAACCGGAGCCAGAATGTAGGATTTGACACCGTCGGTGTACTGGATGAGAGCGATACGGCAGGAACGGTTCGGATCGTATTCGATCGCAATAACCGTTGCAGGTACGTCGGACTTGCTGCGCTTGAAATCGACGAGACGATACTTGCGCTTGTGTCCACCGCCGATGTGGCGGGTGGTGATACGGCCATTGTTGTTACGACCACCCGACTTCTTCAGGGGCGTGCAAAGGCTCTTTTCAGGCGTGGTCTTCGTGATCTCATCGAAGGAGGACCAAACCTTGTATCGGTTGGAGGGGGTGACAGGCTTGAATGACTTGAGGGACATGATAACTCTTTCCTTCCTGATTCAGGGGTTACACGAGATCAAGGGTTTCGCCATTGGCAAGGCGCACATAGGCCTTTTTCCAGTTGACGGTCTTGCCGGCATCAGCGCGACGCTGGCGCTTCAGCTTACCATCATAATTGGCGGTGCGAACGGAAGCAACTTTCTTGCCGAAAGCCTTTTCCACAGCATGCTTGATTTCGATCTTGGTGGCGTCGCACTGAACTTCAAAGACGATTTCGCCAGCAACTTCGTGCAGCATGGTCGCCTTTTCGCTGATGCGGACCTTTTTAATGATTTGATAAATGTCTTTCATGGCCTTAGGCGGTGCGGCTTGCGAGGGTTTCCAAAGCGCTTTCAACAAAGATGATTGCCTTGGCGTTCATGAGTTGTTCGATGTTGACTTCGGAGGCCGTCATCAGGAGAACTTCCTGAACGTTGCGGCCAGCAAGGTATGTCTGTTCATCGAAAGATGCGGAGACGATCAGAACCTTGGAAGGAGCGTCCGTCAAAGCCTTGACGGCTGCAATAAAGCTCTTGGTCTTACCATCTTCAACGGAGAAGGAAGGAACGACGCTGGCGGCACCGGCGGCAATGATGTCACCGAGTACGCGGCGAAGAGCCAGACGACGTGTCGTCTTGTTCACCTTCTTGGTGTAATCGCAGGGGCGGGGGCCGAAGACCACACCACCACCAACCATGATGGGGGCGCGCTTGTCGCCGTGACGGGCATTACCTGTGCCCTTCTGGCGGAAGATCTTCTTGTTGCTGCCGCTCACTTCACCACGGGTCTTGGTGTTGGCGGAACCCGTACGGCGGTTGGCCTGATAGGCAACGATCAAATCGTGCACGGCCTGGGAGCCCTTGTCGCTACCGACAACTTGAATGTTGGCGGCGGCGGCGGCTTCGAGTGTAAAAGTATTGGCTGACATGGAATGTATTTCCTCTGGTTAAGCTTTACTTGGCCAGCTTCTTCTTGGCCGGACGGATGACGATGTAGGAACCGCGAGAACCGGGTACTGCGCCGGAAACGAGGATGACGTTGTCTTCCGGACGAATCTGGACCACTTTCAAATTCTGGACGGTGCGACGGAAGTTGCCGTGCTGACCAGGCATCTTCTGCCCCTTCCAAACGCGGCCGGGAGTGGAGCAACCACCCACACCACCAGTACGGCGATGCATCATGGAACCGTGCGTCATGGGGGAACCGTGGAAGTTGTGACGGCGCATAACGCCTTGGAAGCCTTTACCCTTGGAGGTACCCACCACGTCGACCCACTGGCCGTCCGTGAAAAGGTTCACACCGGGGTGTTCGGCGCCTTCTGCGGGCAACTCGGAAGTTTCAACGCGAAACTCCTTGAGTACCTTGGAGGGCTGGATGCCGAGCTTCTTGTAATGTCCGGCAACCGGACGGGAAAGGCGGCTTTCCTTCTGGGCAGCGAAAGCAACCTGGATGGCGGAGTAGCCGTCGTTGTCTTCCGTCTTGCGCTGGGCAAATGTATTGCCGGCAACGTCGATGACGGTCACGGGGATCATGGCGCCCGTTTCCTGGTCGAAGAGGCGGGTCATTCCGACCTTTTTACCGATAAGTCCTAGAGCCATTGTATTGTGTCTTTCTTTTTCTTAAATTAACCTATCCTAATTCACACCTGATCAGATGCGGATCGTGATGTCGACACCAGCGGGGAGGTTGAGCTTCTTGAGCTCATCCACCGTACGAGCGGTCGGATCGACGATGTCGAGGAGGCGCTTGTGAGTGCGGATTTCGAACTGTTCGGCCGACTTCTTGTTGACGTGAACGGAACGGTTCACGGAGTACTTCTCGATGCGGGTCGGAAGCGGGATCGGGCCGGCTACCTTGGCTCCCGTGCGCTTGGCTGTTTCGACGATTTCCTGAGCGGAACGGTCGATGGCGCGGGAATCAAAAGCGCGGAGTCTAATGCGGATTTTAGGACTTTGCATGACGTGCAGTGCTTTAAATTACTTTGTAAACTTTGTGATTACTTGCTGCGTTCGTTGACGATCTGGTCAACGAGGTTTTGCGGCACCTGCTCGAAGTGGGACGGTTCCATGGAGTAGGAAGCACGGCCACTGGAGAGCGTACGGACAACGGTGGAATAACCGAACATTTCGGCGAGGGGAACCATGGCCTTGAGGATGCAAATTGTACCCTTGGTTTCCATGGAGCTGATCTGACCACGGCGGCGGTTAAGGTCACCCATGACGTCGCCCTGGTAATCGGTCGGGGTAGTCACTTCGACGGACATGATCGGTTCAAGCATGAAGGGCTTGGCCTTCTTGAAGGCATCCTTCATAGCGAAGATGGCTGCCATCTTGAACGCATTTTCGTTAGAGTCAACTTCGTGGTAGGAACCGTCAACAACTTCAACGTGTACGTCAACAACGGGGTAACCGGCGACGACACCCGTCGTCATGGCTTCGTTGAGGCCAGAGTAAACAGCGTTCATGTATTCCTTCGGAATGGCACCACCAACAACCTTGTTGGCGATGGTAAGACCCTTGCCACGTTCGTTGGGAGCCACATCGATCACAACGTGACCATACTGACCACGACCACCGGACTGCTTGACAAGCTTGCCGTCACCATGGGCGGGGGCATTGATGCTTTCGCGATAGGCGATCTGGGGTTTGCCAACGTTGGCTTCAACCTTGAATTCGCGCATCAGACGGTCGATGATGATTTCGAGGTGAAGTTCACCCATGCCGGCGATGATGGTCTGACCAGTTTCTTCGTCGGTCTTGACCTGGAAGGTCGGGTCTTCTTCAGAGAGACGACCAAGAGCATTAGACATCTTTTCCTGGTCGGCCTTGGTCTTGGGTTCCACGGCCATAGCGATAACCGGTTCCGGGAAGGTCGGCGGTTCAAGAACGAAGTCATTGTCGTCGCAGGTAACGGTGTCACCTGTGGTCACATTGCGGAGACCAACGATGGCAGCGATGTCACCGGAGTAAACGGCGTCGATGTCGTTGTGAGTGTCAGCCTGCATCTGAATGAGGCGGCCCACGCGTTCCGTCTTGCGAGTACGGGGGTTGTAAACCGTATCACCCTTCTTGATGACACCGGAGTACACGCGAATGAAAATCAGTTTGCCGACGAACTTGTCAGCCCAGAGTTTGAATGCAAGGGCAACAGGCTTTTCGCTGTCGCTCACACAAAGATTCTTCTTGATTTCAGGATCAATTGTGCTTTCAACTTCGATGGCCTTCGTTTCAAGAGGAGAGGGCAAGTAGTCGATCACGGCATCCATGAGGTACTGCACACCCTTGTTCTTGAAAGCAGAGCCACCAGCAACAGCGATGAACTCATTGGCGATCGTAGAACGGCGAATTGCCTTCTTGAGATCTTCCGTCGTGATCGGTTCTTCCATGAGGAACTTTTCACCGAGCACCTCATCGACGTCGGCCACGCGGGACACGAGATCTTCGTAAGCGGCTTCGGCTGTATCCTTCAGTTCACCGGTCAGTTCAACTATGGTGTAGGTGGAACCAAGACGGTCGTCATCATTGTACATGATGGCCTTCTGGTTGACGACGTCGATCTGGCCGCGGAGATTGTCTTCGGAACCAATCGGAATCAGAATGGCAGCGGCGTTGGCGCCGAGCTTATTCTGAATGTCATCAAGAACGTTGGCGAAGTTGGCGCCGACACGGTCCATCTTGTTGACGAAACAAATACGAGGAACGCTGTACTTGGAAGCCTGGCGCCAGACGGTTTCAGTCTGAGGCTGAACACCGGCCACACCACAGAAGACGACGATAGCGCCGTCGAGCACACGGAGGGAACGTTCCACTTCAGCTGTGAAGTCCACGTGTCCGGGAGTGTCAATGATGTTGATCTGGAACTCCTGGTTTTCGAAGACTTTGTATACGCCTTCGTCATGAAGCTGCTTCCAGTTGGCGCTAACGGCTGCGGACGTAATGGTAATACCGCGTTCGCGTTCCTGTTCCATCCAGTCAGTCGTGGTGGAACCGTCGTGCGTTTCACCGATCTTGTGGATCATACCCGTGTAAAACAGGATACGTTCGGACAGAGTCGTCTTGCCAGCGTCAATGTGTGCGGAGATACCGATGTTACGGTAGCGCTGCAGCGGGCACTTGCGGTTGGGGCTGTTGATATTATCGGACATTTCTATGCTAAGTGGAATGTTCTTGTGTAAGGTGGTGTTTGCAACATCACCGGGTCATTTACCAGCGGAAGTGAGCAAATGCACGGTTAGCCTGAGCCATCTTGTGCACGTCATCACGCTTACGGACGGAAGAACCCTGATTGTTGGCAGCTTCCTTGACTTCATTGGCGAGAGCCTTGTGCATCGGCACGCCACGGCGGCTACGAGCATAGTTGACAATCCAGCGCATAGCCAGGGACTCAGAACGGGCAGGATCCACTTCCAGCGGCACCTGGTACGTTGCACCACCAACGCGGCGGCTCTTCACTTCAACGCGAGGCTTGGCATTTTCAATGGCACGGGTGAGAACTTCTAGAGGATCAACCGTATCCGTACCTTCATTGGCAAGATCAATTGCGGAGTATACAATACGTTCCGCGAGGGAGCGCTTTCCGCTCAACATTACCTTGCTGATCAGTTTACCAACAAGGACACTGTCGTAACGGGGGTCACGACGTTCGATTTTCTTATAGACGCGCTTACGACGGGCCATGATATCAGATTTTGAGGATTAATGATTGTTAAGGCTTACTTCTTGGCACCAACCTTCGGGCGCTTGGCACCGTACTTGGAACGACCTTGGCGACGCTTGTCAACGCCGAGGCAGTCAAGAGCGCCACGAACGATATGATAACGAACACCAGGAAGGTCCTTTACACGACCACCGCGAACAAGGACGATGGAGTGCTCCTGGAGATTATGTCCTTCACCGCCAATGTAGGCGATCACTTCTTCGCCATTGGTCAAACGGACCTTGGCAACTTTACGAAGAGCAGAGTTAGGCTTCTTCGGCGTACGAGTCATTACCTGAAGACAAACACCACGACGCTGCGGGCAGCTGTGGAGGGCACGAGACTTGGACTTCTCTTCCGGAGTAATGCGTCCTTTGCGGACGAGCTGATTGATTGTCGGCATGTTTCCTGCTTGGTTTTAGTTCGTCGGAGTGCTGTTTCCGGTATCAAAACGAACGATCCTTGCATAGCAGGAACCGGCCTTTTTTCCGGAGGCACCCCCGATAGAAAACTTATTTTCCTGCACCCTTCGGTGCCGTATTGGGGCAACAAGTATATAAATTAATCGGCCTATGACAAGACTTTTATTAGCATTTTTCAAACACTTCCTAAAATTTATGCAATCAACTGAAATGCAGCGTTTTGTGAAATTTCCAATCGCCGCTTTTTACTCCCCCTCATGGATTTATTTACAATTTCCGCCCCCATCCGCCTGCGCTCCGGGGTGATTTTACCGTCAAATACACGCTTTCAATCATCTGCGACAATCTCCACTCATTACCCTCCATTTCGCGTTCCGTTTCGTGCCCGCTGGCAAGCCCCCGCCTTCTTGACGCAAAATCATCGCATGGCGGTCAAAAAAAATGCCTCACCTCCCAGTAACAGGAGATGAGGCAGATCAAAAAGTGACCTGTGAATGAACAATTATTTCTGTTCGATCAGGCTCTTGCCGGACATTTCGGCAGGGGTAGCGATACCGAGCAGCCCCAAAATAGTTGGCGCCAGGTCAGCCAGGATACCATCCTTAAGAACGACATTGTCCTTATCGGCACCCACATAGATCAAATCCACGAGGTTAGTCGTATGTGCGGTATTCGGAGAGCCGTCTTCGTTGCGCATGTATTCGCAATTGCCGTGGTCAGCGGTGATCAGCACCTTGCCACCCAATCCCAGCACCTTCGTGACCACTTGCTTGAGCCCCTTGTCAACGGCTTCGCAAGCCTTGATGCCAGCTTCGACGTATCCAGTGTGCCCCACCATGTCCGGGTTGGCAAAATTGAGGATAGCCACATCATAATCGCCAATGGCTTCCACAAACTTGTCAGCCACACCTTCCGCACTCATCTGAGGCTTAAGATCGTAGGTGGCCACTTCGCGAGGAGAAGGCACCAGAATGCGGTCTTCGCCTTCGAACTGAGTTTCCACACCACCGTTGAAGAAGAAAGTCACGTGGGCATATTTTTCCGTTTCCGCGATGCGGAGCTGCTTCAATCCGGCGGAAGCAACCACCTCACCGAGGATGTTTTGGAGCTCTTCGGAGGCAAACACGACCGGCGACGGGTACTTGGCATCGTACTCGGTCATCGTCACGAAATGCACCTTGGGTGTCACTTCGCGATCAAAACCATCAAACTCGGGGTACAGGAAGGCGTCTGACATCTGGCGGGCACGGTCAGCACGGAAGTTGAAGAAAAACAACACGTCATTGTCGCGAATACGCTGTTCGTCGCCATAGGCAAAGATGCCGGGCTTGAGGAACTCATCCGTTTCCTTCTCGGCATATCGCTGTTCAATGTATTCGTGAGGAGCGCATGAGCACTGTTCGCCACGGCCAAGGACAATGGCGTCCCAAGCCAACTTGTTGCGATCCCAGCGTTTGTCGCGATCCATCGCATAGAAACGCCCGATCACCGTAGCAATTTTGGCACCATACGGAGCCACGGCTTCTTCCAGTTGCTTCAGGTAGCCGGCGCCGCTCGTCGGCGAGCAGTCGCGGCCATCTGTGATGGCATGGATACAAATATCGCGCACACCAGCTTCATAAGCAAGACGTACCAACCCAATCAAGTGGTCGATATGGCTATGGACACCACCATCGCTCACCAAACCCAACAGATGCAGGCGTGAGCTTTTGGCCTTTTCGCAAGCTTCCACAAGGACGGGATTCGTTGCAAGAGTGCCGTCCTGGATGGCATTCGCGATGCGGCAAAGATCCTGGAAAACGACTCGTCCCGCGCCCAGATTCAAGTGTCCCACTTCCGAGTTTCCCATCTGTCCATCAGGCAACCCAACATCACTGCCGGAAGCTCCGATCATGCAATGGGGGCAGGTTTCCAGCAAGGAGTCCGTAAAAGGAGTTTCAGCAAGAACGGTGGCGTCACCATATTGTTCAGCAACGGAAGGTCCCTGGGGATTGCGTCCCCAACCATCCCGGATAATCAGTACGACTGGCTTTTTTGACATGCCCCTCTTTATCCCTGACTCCCCCGTTTGAAAAGCCGGAAGTGTGCCCATCTGCATTTTATTAAGCTCATCTCACTTCAATTTCACCCCCCGCTTGTCGTATTCCTCCCGTTTCACAATCACTCGCCCGTCATCCCCCACCAGAGGTTCATAGCGAACACACTTTCCCTTCACCGCCGATGATTCATCGGGGAATCGCAAAGCGCAAGCCCACTTGCTGCCGTCCCGGTACTCCACCCAGCCCCTGCCCTCCGACACAGGAATCGGCAACAGCATCTGTTCTGCCTTGTCCCTATTCAATATCAACTCCGACATGACTTCGCCCGTCTCTGTCTCCTCAAACCGGAAAATGTCTTTCCCTTCCTCCCGGAAAGCCACAAAACGAAACCCCTCCTCAAAGACATGTACCTTCGGATTGGCTGTCAACTCCTTGGTAACATCCATTTCAACATTGCCATATGAAGCAAATACCACAATCCACACCGCTATGAAACAGAAAAACACACCGCTCTGGAACAACAAAAGCCCTCCCAGCCCCCACATGGACCATCGGAACCATCTCATGGTTTCTGCCCTCCCTCCTGCTCGGCACTGACCGGGTATTCAAGCTCCCGATATTCTCCATCAGCCACCATTTGCACATCGAGTACCCCATCGCCGTCATGGTCGAAGCACAGGCTGTCGTTATACTCCACGCTCCAATGAGGAGACCATGCCCAGCGTCTCCTCCAGGTAATCTCCCCGGACGGAAGAACATTGCGATTCAGAATATAATCGAAACACACACCTTCCATACTACTCGAATCATTTATTCGCGTCACGGACGACATCAAAACATCGCTCTTCTTCTGGTAAAGCCCGCCACATATAAACCAACCGTCGTCCCTTCCTGTAAGGCACCACAGCATACCACCTCTGAACAAATCGTATTCCTCGGACAAATCCGTACTTCCATTCTTTTGCAAAAGTACTCGCAGTTCGTTGAACTGGTATAGTTGGCGTCCCAGCCAGATATTAGAAACCACCAACACAAGAACAAGCCCAATCTTCCACCATATTTTCCCATTCATCGTTAGTTCTACTATATAGTAAGGCATCCAGCAGATGTAAATAACATACTTCAGCCACTTGTAGAGAAATCCTCCGCCCCGGACACATGCCAGCCACGAGGAAGTCCAACACCAGCATTCAGTAGAAAATCGCTTGACTCACCACGTCACTGGAATCTACATCATATAGGTGAACGAATCCAATTTCCAGTTTCATCAATTCAATTGCCCACGACCTCACAAACATGACCCCACAGGACAATCCACCTCCTCTCGCGACACGACCCTGGCCTGACACCAGATTTGTGAAGTTCCTGCTCTTCTTCATTCCCTCATTCGTGGCTTTGCCCTTCCTTCGTATCCCCCAACTCGCCCTTGCCTGCCTCACCGTAACGGCATGCAGTTCATGTGCCATTCAGAAAGGCTTCGAGTTTTACACCTTCCTGCCACCAGATTCACGGCAGGAACTCCACCCGGCAACCGACAGCATCAAAGAAGACCTTCCAGAAGCCGGCGTTCACCGTCCGTAAACGGATTTTTACGCCCGTTCAGCATGCGCACCACCGTATACGAGGCCACCATAACCACCTCTTCACCCTTCGTCACAGTGAACGACCAAGTCAGGGCCGATTCCCCAATGCGCGACGGAATCACCAAGACATCGAGCACATCCCCCGCATGTGCCGGGGACTTGTAATCCACCTCCACATGCACGCGAGGCCAAGCGTGCCCGGAAGCATACATCGGAAACCCCAGCCCGCGCATACACGCGTGTTCCGCCTCCTCAAAGATACACTGGAGGCGGGCAAAATGCCCCACACCCCCGGCATCCGTATCGGCAAAACTCACCTCGCGACGGTAGTGGAATCCTCCCTTGTGGTTGCTCTTTTCATGCTGGCTCATAGTGCCACTTTAGGACACAGCACCGCCCCGCGTCCAGAATCATCTGCGCTCCCCGGTAATTTGGAAAATGTCTCGCAAATTTAAATTTGACAATTTTAAATTTTATCGCTAGATATTGGATTAGGCGTAATTACGCCAGCCTATGAAACTCTATCTTTTTTTTCTTCTGCTCGCAGGGTTTAGTTTATTCTTATGCTCTTGTTGTCTGCCAAACTTCAATTCCAATGAATTCATTCGAGAAGCAGGTTTACGCCATGAAGTAGGAAATATTAATTCCAACACAGAATTCCGGGAATTCGAAAAGACGGTTTACGCCAAAGTCTCCTTTTATCACTATAGGAAAAGACCCAATCTCACTACCCATTGTCGTACTCCGCACCAGTTGATTCGTGACGAAAGTATTCCGATGCAAGAATATTACGTTCCATTAGATCAATCAGCGTATGGAATATGGCTAGCAAGTATTTATCCACCCCGGCATCCTGAAAACACATATCCCAAAAAAATATATATCAATCCAACTAGAATTGGGCATAGAACGCTCCTCTCAATTCCGGGGAACGAATTCGATCTCAAACATTCACGCCGTATTACAAAATACGAACAAAAAAGAATAGCAAAACAATCCTCACATAAAATCAGATATTGCAGCTATTATCTAAACTACAGTTCTATACTCCATTTAACAAATTTTCAACAAGAGGAGCCCCCTCTGAAATTTAAATCTTCATGGGATTATTGTTCTTCATTCTACGAGGAAAATAGTAGTTGGACTCAACGCCGCCTGGCAGATATAGATGAAATCGTCATTGATACACCTGGTACTATCATCATCGTCACAAGCCTTATCGTAAAAAAAATCGTCACTGATGTCTTTGTCACCCTTCCTGTCGAAGGCTACAAAGCCATATTCCAGGGCGATGATGAAAAGGACTCACCTTCGCAATCCTCCCGTGAGTACTAGCATCCGGGAGCTATCGTGACAATTTGTCACAGCTCTTCTTGATTTGCCGGAGGGTTTTATGTTACAAACACATATCCTCCTCCCCCTCCGGTCATGAAAAAGGAAACTGTCGAAAAGCTCATCAACCGCCTTGGTCACCTCGATAATGCGGAACTCCAAGCATTCCTGCTGAAGCTCTCCGAGCAAAAGGGCTTCTTTCAACAGGTCTTCGAAGTCTTGCAGGAGGGAATCATCCTGTTGGATACAAACGGGCGCGTCGTGTACGTCAACAAAGCCGCCGCCAAGATACTCAATAAGGAAGTGCGCGACATCACAACGGACGACCTCGGCATCCTCTTCGGGCGCCACAATGCCTGGGGCGAAGTCGCCAAAGAAGGAGGGGCTGTCTCCCACGACACGGAAATCCACTACCCGGAACACCGCTACCTCAATCTCTACATCGCCCCCATAGGCGAAGAGACCACCACCGGCTACCTCATCCTCATCCGCGACGAAACTGCCCGATACCTCCGCACCGAGGAAATCCTTGAAGCCGAACAACTCAATTCCCTCACCCTTCTTTCCGCAGGTGTTGCCCATGAAATCGGCAACCCTCTCAATTCCATAGGACTCCATCTTCAGCTTCTGGAACGCAAAACGCGACAACTCCAGACCCCGGAGGCGGAACAACTCCGGGAACTCGTCCAGACATCCCGTTCAGAAGTTGAGCGCCTCGATGCCATCCTTCGGCAATTCCTCCAGGCCGTCCGCCCTACCAAACCCAACCGCGAACGCGTCGAAATCAACCCGCTCATCGAAGAAACCGTCCATCTTCTCCGTCCGGAAATCGAGGAACGCAACATTCTGATCGCAACCGACCTCGGCGACCCCATGCCTGTCATGGACATGGATCCCGTCCAAATCAAGCAAGTCTTCTACAACCTCATCCGCAACGCCTACCAGGCCATCCCCACTGGCGGAGGTTCCATCCTTATCAAGACGGAATGCAATGCCTACGAAGTACGTGTCACCGTGTCCGACACCGGCAGCGGCATTTCCCACGAAGTCATGGGCAGCCTCTACGAACCCTTCCTGACAACCAAGACAGAAGGCACCGGGCTGGGGCTCCTCATCGTCCGCCGCATCGTCAAGGATCACGGTGGTAACCTCACCATCGCCAGCCATGCCGGAAAAGGTACGACTATCACCCTGTTCTTTCCGCGAACGGATTCCTCGGCAAGACTCCTCCAATAATCCCCCCCTCCCCGCCCGTCCCTCTTGCCATGAGCCAGCCGATCCTCCTGATTGTCGATGATGAAAAGCCCACTCGCGATGCCCTCCGCATGGCGTTGGAGGACTCCTACGACGTGTACACGGCCTCCAACCTGACACAGGCCGCCAATATTCTGGATGCCGAACCCGTCGATCTAATCCTTACCGACCTCCGGCTCGGTGGAGAAAGCGGCATGGACCTTCTCACCTCGACGGCCACGCGCGAGCACCCGCCCGTCTGCATCGTCATGACAGCGTATGGTTCCGTGGACACCGCTGTGGAAGCCATGCGCCGCGGAGCCTACCACTTCGTCACCAAACCCCTGAACCTCGACGAAGTCGAACTCCTGCTGAAGCGAGCCCTCCGTACCCGCACCCTCGAATCCACCAACCGCCAACTGGAAGCCACCCTCCACCCCGACAAGGGACTCGACAAACTCCTCGGCAAGTCCGAAGCCATGGAAAAGGTTTTCCGTATGATCCGCCAGGTCGCCCCAGGCAAGACAACCGTCCTCATCGAGGGAGAAAGCGGCACTGGCAAGGAACTCGTCGCCCACGCCATCCACGCCCTCTCCCCACGCGCATCCAAATCCTTCGTCGTCGTCAACTGCGCCGCCCTCTCCCCCCAACTTCTGGAAAGCGAACTCTTCGGCCATGAAAAAGGAGCCTTCACCGGCGCCGTCCAAAAACGCCTCGGTCGCTTTGAGGAAGCCAATGGCGGCACGATCTTCCTCGACGAAATCGGAGAAATCGACCCCGCCACCCAAGTGCGCCTCCTGCGCGTCCTCTCGGAGCGCACCATCGAGAGAGTCGGATCCAACACCCCGATTCCCATCAACGTTCGCGTCATTGCCGCCACCAACAAATCGCTCAAAAAGCTCGTCGCTGAAGGCAGTTTCCGAGAAGATCTCTACTTCCGCCTCAACGTCGTCAAAATCGACATGCCCCCCCTGCGCGAGCGCCAGGAAGACATCGTTCTCCTCTCCAACGCCTTCCTCAAGGAATTCGCTGAAGAGAACAGCCGCCCTGTCAAGCCTCTCTCCGATCAGGCCTCCCGCGCCCTGCTCTCCCACCCCTGGCCGGGCAATGTCCGCGAGCTGAGAACCGCCATCGAACACGGCGTCGTCATGAGCAATGGCAACTCCATCGATCTCACCCACCTCCCCGCCACTCTACGGGCAGAAGAACCGCTACAGGCAGAAAGCTCGTCTCCAGAGCAGACTTCTTCGTCTGTAATGCATATTCAGCTTGTCCATCCCGAGTGTTTGAACCTATTATCTCTTGAGAAGGAAGCTATCCGCCAGGCCCTCCGCATCACCGAAGGCAACCGCACGGCAGCCGCCAAACTCCTGGGCATCAGCCGAAGGACACTCCAGAGAAAAATTGCCGAAGACTTCTCCCCATCCGACTCCCCGGAATCGGAAGCCTCCCGGCAACCAGACAGCCACTAGACTTCCCACTCCTTTCCATCACATCCATGGCACAAAAATCACCCAAGGAATCTCCCACATTCGAGCAATCCATCGCCCGGCTGGAAGAAATCGTCCAATTGACGGACGCCCCGGTCACCGACTTGGAATCCATGATCTCGCTCGCAGAGGAAGGCACCAAAATCATCCGCCACTGCCGATCCATCCTTAAGAAGGCGGAACTCCGGATCGAAGCCCTGGAAAACCCCGAATCCACCACGACGCCCCTGGACGCCCCTCAGGAACAGACGCCCGATGAATCAGCCCCATTCTCCCTCACCTGAGCTTCCGGAACTTCTGTCCTCCATCCATTCCCCGGAGGATATCAAGAACATGCCGCCGGACAAATTACCCGCACTCGCCCAAGAGATACGGGACCTGCTCATCAATACCCTCGCCGTCACTGGTGGCCACCTCGGCCCCAACCTCGGTGTCGTCGAGCTTACCATTGCCCTTCACTACGTATTCAGCACACCAAAGGACAAGATACTCTTCGATGTCTCCCACCAGGGATACATCCACAAAATTCTGACAGGTCGTGCGGAGCGCATGTCCTCCATCCGCCAGGAACACGGGCTCTCAGGCTTCCTCAAACGCTCGGAATCCAATCATGATGCTTTCGGGGCTGGTCACGCAGGAACGGCCCTCTCCGCCGCACTCGGCATCTGTGCCGCACGCGACCGTAAAAATGAGGATTACAACGTCATTGCCGTCGCCGGAGATGCCGCCTTCACCTGCGGCACTACACTGGAAGCCCTCAATAACATCGCCCAGACAACCAAGCGATTCATCGCCATTCTCAACGACAACGAATGGGCCATCGACAAAAATGTCGGCTCGCTCGCCACGTACTTCAACTCGCTCCAAACCTCGGACACCTATGCATGGGTTCGCAAAAAAACGGCTGAATTCGTCGAGCGCCTCGGCGGACAACAGGCCAAATCCTTTGCATCCAAAATCGAGAATTCCGCCAAAGGCCTGATTCTCCCCTCCGTCCTCTTCGACAAATTCGGTCTCCGATACTTCGGCCCCATCGACGGGCACAACATCCCCCTGCTCATCAAAACGCTGGAGCACATCAAAAACCTCAAGGATCCCGTCATCCTCCATATCACCACGGAAAAAGGCCGCGGTTACCAGCCCGCCATCGATAACCCGACCAAATTCCACGGTCTCGGTTCCTACTGCATCAACAACGGCAAGACGGATGCCCCACCCACCCCAACCTATTCGGAAATCTTCGGGCGCACTATCGCCGACATGGCGGACAAAGACCCCTCCATTGTAGCCGTCACCGCCGCCATGCCCAGCGGCACCAAGCTCGACCTCTTCAAGGAGCGCCACCCCGACAAATTTTTCGATGTCGGCATCGCGGAAGAACACGCCGCCATCTTTGCCTGTGGTATGGCCACCGAAGGCCTCAAACCCTATGTCGCCATCTACTCCACCTTCATGCAACGCTGCGTGGACATGATTCAGCACGATGCAGCCCTCCAGAAATTGCCCGTCAAATTCTGCATGGATCGCGCCGGGCTCTCACCGGACGATGGCCCTACGCATCACGGCCTTTTTGACATCGCCATGCTCCGATGCCTGCCCGACCTCATCATGATGCAGCCGAAAGACGAGACGGAATTCGTCCACATGCTTCACACCATGAATGCGATCAACGACTGCGCCTCGACGATCCGCTACCCCCGAGGCTGTGGCATCGGTGCCCCCATTCCCTCTACCCCGCAACTCTTGCCCATCGGCAAGGCCGAAGTCGAACGCGACGGCAAGGATATCGTCTTCATCACTCTGGGAGACGCCATTACCCTGGCTCGCAAAGCCGCTGATCAACTGGAACGAGAAGGCCACTCTGTCGCCATCATCAACGCCCGTTTCATCAAACCACTGGATGAAGAATGCATCCTGCGATACGCCCGTCATGCCAAAGTCGTCTGCACCATTGAAGATCATTCGGTCAAGGGCGGCTTCGGCTCCGCCGTGCTGGAATGCCTCAGTTCCGGGGGAGTCTCCACTCCTGTGGAAATCATCGGCTGGCCAGACCAATTCATCGAACACGGCTACCTGAACTCCCTCCGAGAAAAATACGGACTCACGGAAGCCAGTATTCTGAACAAACTCCATACCCGCCTGGACACCACTTCCCATCCCGACAACGGCTACGGTGAATGAAAGCCACGCAACGCTCCTGAAAACCTACCCTCTGGGTGAAACCGGCCTGATCGTCGTCTGGCTTACGGAAACTCATGGCATCATCCGCACTTCCGCCAAGGGTGCTCTCCGCCCACAAAGCCAGTACCAAGGGCAGCTCGACCTGTTTTTCCACAGCCTCATCCACTGGAAGGAAGCCCGTAACGGTGACCTGCACACCCTGGCGGCAGCCACCCTCCACCAGCCGAGATTTGACATCCGGGGGGAATACATCCGCCTCTCACTTGCCTCCTATTTCGCCCGCCTGATCCTCCTCGTCGTTGAACCAGGCACCCCCGCCCCGGAATTCTACGACCTCCTCGAACGCGCTCTCAACTACCTCGAACAAGAAAGCCCCTCGCGCAAGGCACTGCTCCACTTCGAGAAAGAAATCATCCGTCTCCACGGACTCCAGGGAAGCAACCTGGCACCCCATGTTGCCATCCGGCACCACTTCGGCAAAATCCCTCTGCAACAGAGAGAATCCCTACTCGCCTCGCTGGAATGAATCATGCCCCCACACCACAGAGGGGCACTATTCCAAAAACGATCAATAGCTCTACGCTATTTATTGTTCCGAGCAAAAAACCTTACTTGCCTGCTGCCTTGGTGATCTTGTCAACGAGCGACTTGGGGCTAATACCCTTCGTATAACCGCCACCGCCAATCACCTTGCCATCCTTGTCTAAAATCACATAGTGAGGCACGCCTTTGATATTATAAGTCTTGGCGTTCTTCTTACCTTCGGCGGAATAGGCACCGGGAGAGGGGCATTCATACTTGACGGCCAGCATCTTCCCGCCAGCCAACTTTTTGAACTCCGACTTGGATAGAACTTCCTCCTCCAGCTTCACACACCACGGGCACCAACTAGCCCCCGTAAACAACACCATCACTGGAAGATCATACTCCTTGGCATCCTTCAAGGCCGCATCAAGCTTCTTCGCCCACTTGAAGGACAAATTGGCTCTCTCCTCAGCAGCAGAGGCAGCCTTACTTTCATCGACAGCCTGTTTGACAAAGTCCTGGTCTTCCTGACTCAGGGAAGCCAAAGGCAACTTCACAATCTTGCCGGATGCCATTTTCAATGACACTTCCTTGTCCGTCGAGCGTACAAATTCCCCCTCAAGCGTCTTTCCGGCAGTATTCGTCCACGTGCGACTTTCAGCAAAAGAAGAGCCACAGAGATACAACATGCAGGTCAGCAACAAAAATGCCGTTTTCATATACTCCATATAAAACCTACTCCCCGCTAAATTTCAACAAAAAACTGATCGTATCATCCCAGATAGCCAAAATTATCCCACTGCATCAATCTACACATGACAGAATCGCAGACAAATTGGCAAGACTTCGGACTCCCGCAGGAGTAATAAAAACACATGTTCAAAAGACTCCTTGCATCCGTTCTGCTGGCAGCAACCTCCGTCACTCTTGCCACAGCAGACACCTCCCCTGAAGAACTCACCAAGCGCCAATGCAGCTCTGTCCACCTGCGCCACGCCCCCATCCAGCGAAGTTCTCAGGCTATCTATCTCCAGGCCGAAGCCGTCAGTTCCGCCCCCGGCACTTACTTCTGCGCTGGCAATTTGGATGAATGCTACATCGGGTTCCAGGAAATTGGCCCGGATCGCAAGGTGCTCATCTTCTCTGTATGGGATCCCGTCGCCCATGGCGATAACCCCAATGATGTCCCCGAATCAGAACAAGTACAAAGCATCGGACACCATGAAAATGCCGAAGTTTCCCGCTTTGGAGGCGAAGGCACCGGAGGCAAAAGCTTCCTCGCCTACCCATGGGAAATCGGAGAAAATCTCCAGTTCCTCGTCATCAACAAGCCCCTCGGCAACAAGTTCAAGGAAATCTACGGCTACTTCTTCAACAACCACACCAAACAGTGGGAATTGATTTCTGCATGGAAGACGCATAGCCGCGAAGGCGAACTCTCCTTTGCTGTCTCCTTCGTCGAGGACTTCCGCCGCAACTACGAATCCACCAAACACATCCGCTCCGCCAAGTACGGCCCCAACTTCAGCTGGACCAAAGAAAAAGGCTGGATTCCCGTCACCAACGGCACCTTCACCAAAGACCCGACCCCGTCCGAACACATCGCGGCTGAAGTCATCCCCGCAGAACAGAGATTCCTCATCCAAACCGGTGGCGACACCAAAATGGGCGAATTCAAAATCTGGGGCACGCGCGAACTCCCTGCCGACTCCATCAAGATGACCGCCCCCGGCAAGGATGTTCAGGATATCGTTGACAAAACATTGAAATAAAATACCTTTCAAATATCAGCGGGATGGGCAAAAACTCCACCAGGGGTCCCATCCCGTTTTTTGGGGCCTACACCAGTATCTCCTGACACCTGTGAAAGATCAAGGGCTCCATCCCCGTAATAGGTAAGACTCCATTCTTTTCGCCTCCCATGAAAAAGTACGCATCCTACATGCTCACCGCTGTGGCAGTATCTTCCTTCTGCCTCACTTTGGTCACAAGCATCCCGACGGCTTCTGCCGCTCCGTCCGCCGTCGCCAGTGCCTCTGAAGACGCTTTCCACAAGCAATTCAGAACGCAAATCTACGAAGCCTATCCCCCAACTTCGTCCACGGCCCGGGAAATGAAAACCAGCGAATACAACCAGTTCGAAAACCCCACCGGCATCGTCTTTGACGAAGGAGACAACATCGTCGTCAAAGTCAGCGGCGTCCCCTCCAATGCGACACCGGAACTGCGCATCACCAACTTCGGCTCAGCCGACTGGAAGGACTCCCGTTATCCCCTCAAAAACGGCGTCAACAAAATCAAGGTGCTCAACAAGGGGCATGGCTACATCAGCTACTTCACGGACCACTACAAAACGGCTCCCAAACTGAAAATTGCCATCGAAGGTGGCCAAGCCAATGGCTACTTCGACTCTTCCGTTCACACCAACGCCGACTGGAAACGGCTCCTCGCCGGAGCCAAGTCCAATATTTTGGATATCAAGGGCAAGCGAGTCAACCTCGCCTACCCCGTCCCGGCGCTCAAGGAACAGTGCCCGGAAAACGGATTCGGCCTCATTGGCCTCTACGACAAGATCATCTCCTATGAACAGGAAATCATGGGACTGGACAAATACAATCGCGTCCCGAAAAATCATATGTTCGGCCGCGTGATCTGGAATGGTTTCATGCATGCCGACGGCATTGGTGCCGCCTTCCACAACGGCACCATGCGAGAGCTGGCCAATATCGACAAACTCATGAAAGGCCCCTGGGGCGTCGCCCACGAGTTCGGCCACGTCAATCAGGTCCGTCCCGGCATGAAATGGGTCTCCACCACGGAAGTAACCAACAACATTTATTCCATCTGGATCCAGTACAAACTGAACCCCTCCTACATCAATCTTGAGCAGGAGCACCACAACGATGGCGATGGAAACAGCCTCACCGGTGGGCGCTTCAACAGCTTCCTTCAGGCAGCCATCGTCAACGGCGAACAGTGGCTCTGCCAAAAGGGACCGGACAAACTCACCGACTACCAGAACGGCGGCGACCACTTCGTCAAACTCTGCCCCCTCTGGCAGCTCATGCTGTACTGCAATGCCGCTGGCAAGGGTAATGCCGACACCTTCCCGGACATCTTTGAAATCGTCCGCAAGCAGAATGACAATGGCATTTCAAACGGCCAGCACCAGCTCAACTTCATGAAGAATGTCTGCGACGTCAACAAGCAGGACTTCACTGACTTCTTCAAGACTGTCGGCATGCTCAAACCCATCGACAAGGACATGGATGACTATAGCCGCGCCCAACTGACCATCACTCAGGAACAGTGCGATGAATTGGCCAACTACGCCAAGAAGTATCCCAAGCCCGAGTCCCCGGTCGTGTACTACATCACCTCCAGCTCGGTCGATGCCTACCGCAAAAAACTGCCCGTTCATGGCGCCTACAACCAAGGTGTTGCCACCGAAGGCAAAACGCGCAAAATCGACCACAAAGTCTGGGAAAATGTCACCGTCTTTGAAACCTACGCCGGAGACAAGCTGACCAATATCGCCATCTGGGGCACGGGTGCACCAGACAAATCCAGCACACTCGTCCAATACCCCGAAGGCTCCACACGCATCGAAGCCGTTTCCTGGGATGGCAAGCGTATGCTTGTCACAGGCAAGCGCTAAACTCGCAGCATTGCCCCATTCATCCAAGAGCCATGTCGCCACCGTGCGGGATGGCTCTTTCTTATCCCGGTTATTCCTCTCTCTCCCGTCGGTAATCGCGGGGCGTCACTCCCTGCTTTTTCCTGAAAACACGCGCAAAGTAATCCGGATCGGAGAATCCGCAGTGAAGCGCAACATCAGCCATCGGCATACGTGTTTCCGACAACAGGGCACAGGCATGATCGATGCGGATTTGGGTAATATAACTGTTCGGGCTCATCTTGACAGCTTCCTTGAAAAGACGCGACAGACGAGAACGATGGATGCCAACAAGAGACGCCAGTTCATTGACGTTGAAGCGGGAATCCGCCCAGTATCTGTTGCAGATATCCAGAATACGAGTCATCATTTTCTGATATGGCTCCAGACGATATGGAGATTGGATGTACGATGCTCCAAGACACAGTATCTCATAGGCTAGCGAACTGGCCAGCAATTCGGAAGCCTTGTCGTAATTACTGATCGTACAGCTCAGTTTTTCAAATTGTTCATGAGGTACAGGGCCAGCCTGCAACACGCCGACCCCAAGTCCCAAACCCTCGATGATATGCGGAACATAAATACCATCCAGGGTTAACCAGCGGTATTCCCATTCTTCCTCACAGGCACTGATTTGATGCTCCATTCCGGGAGCGTAAATGGCGATCATGTTCGCTTCCATACTATAGTTCTTTCCGTTGATGCCAATCCGCCCTCGCCCGCGAACTCCCCAAAATAACTGGAAAAAGTGTTTCTTTACCACATCGTCCTCCCATTGACCGGAAACGTGATAGTATCCGACACTCCGGGCTCCAAAGGGCAAGCCCAAACTGGGCGAAAGATGGGGGCGGAAGTAGCGTTGAAACTCCATACAGTGTCACAAATGTCCTGTTTTTTATCACATCATTCCTGTTGATGTCGAGAGAGAAACGGGATATCTAATGAACCATGGTGACTCTTTCCATCCATACGTCCGGGTTCTTTCCGCCTCTGAAAATGATATGCATCCTGGGATGGTTGCTTTCCATTACTTGTACCGTCGCCGAGTCCTCTGCGAATCAAACATCCTTCAAAAACTTTGAAATGAGATCCATATCTCATTTGCCACAGGCTGATGGAGAAACAGATTTCAAAGGAGCGACGGCTATCTTCGATACGAACGAGCGTATTTCCTTCCTGAAGGATTACGCACGCTTCGCTTCATCGTACTTCAATGATCCTGCTTTGGATCGACATGCTGTTTCCGACGAAGAAGTCACAAAAACGCTGCAAAACATCAAAACTCAGCCTCTGCCGGAAATCCGTACGGTTCAGAATCTCGACAAAGGCTGGAAAAAAGCTCCCTGCCCTGCCAACAAGGAGTTGCCACAAAGTCACCTGAGGACTCAATCCGGAATCGTTTGCCAGGACGGATACGTCACCATACCTCAGGGACGAACGGAAATTATCCCGTTCAAAAATTTGGATTCCAGCCATTACGAACTCTCATGGAAGGCAAGGTTTCCGCTTCAAGTAGCCACCTGGCATTGGGACAAAACAACCCTGCCCTTCCCTAAGGGCACGCCTCGTGAGTGGAACGATTATCGCATTCAGGTGGATGAACAAGTGAAGAAGGCCGTCCTCTCGATGAATGGCAGTAAAGTTGCTCAAATTGATCTGCCTGAAAATGCCACATCTCAAGCCATTGAAGTCCTGGCAGACTCCCCCCTTGATATCACCGATGTTCTCCTGATCATCTACCCGCCCAACAACGACAACGCAGGGGTCACTGATGGGGGTGGCGTAGTCAGAACTCAGTCTCTCGTTCGCCCCTATATTGCCCGGGTTCTACTTGATGATCACTTCCGTAATGATGTCCCCATGGAACAGTGGCAAACACTGGAATATCAAGATGATGCATGGAAAGAGAGCGAACTTCCCTGCATCCAGGGTGGTTTCCGCGAAGCTGGCATGGATCTTTATTTGCGGAGATTTGTTGAAGTTCCTCACATACCTGAGCGCGTGTTGCTGGAAGTCGAATCGGTCGATCCCGGCGGTGATCTGTATATCAATGGCCGGCACGTAGTTCGTTTCGATGATCGAGATCCCAGATTTCTCGACATCACACCTTACGTGCATCCCGGGAAAAACCTGCTGGCTCTCAAAGTGGATTCCCGCCACGTAAGCAACCTGGTTGCCCACTCCTCATTTGATGGTGCAGCCGGATGGTTCAGTGGACGCATGCGCCTCCATCTGATACCCGGGAAGGCCTCAATTCAGCACGCGTTCGCCACAACACAAAGCCTGTCACGGGAAAAGAGAGCAAGCCAACAACACCATCTTGTCTTCAACAATGTCGAAAATACGCCCTTTGAGGGCACCCTGGAAATAGCCTATTCCCCTTGGTTCCCCGAAGAAGCAGAGCCAGTCGCCCAAGCGTCCTTCCCAGTACGGTTGCCGGAAAACAGCCAGACAGAATTGGATTTCCCCATGGTACTCAACAAGATGCAGCTCTGGTCTCCCAAGTCCCCCCACCTCTACAAACTCCATTTCACACTCAGGAACAATAACGGGAAAGCCGTGGACGACTACGTGTTCACCCAGGGCATCCGAACCATCGCCCAAGAGGCAGGAAAACTACTCCTCAATGGCCATCC
The DNA here is from genome assembly GCA_964448375.1 of uncultured Akkermansia sp. Taxonomy (GTDB): domain Bacteria; phylum Verrucomicrobiota; class Verrucomicrobiia; order Verrucomicrobiales; family Akkermansiaceae; genus Akkermansia. The sequence continues at coordinate 95,726 of CAYVAI010000005.1, read as the reverse complement.
CATCGTCCTGATCGGAGCCCAGACCATGGGCTTCCGCCCCTACCCTCATCTGGATCATTCTGCCAAATACAACCGCTGCGCTCCGGCGGAAATATTGATGCGCGAGCTACTGGCTGTGAAGAACATGGGGGGCAACCTTCTCAGAGTTCACAATCACGTCGCAAAAGACACCCCCGATGGCACAGGAGATCCCCGTATCGCGGAAATGAGTGATCAACTCGGAATTGCTCTGTTCTGGGCAGTTCCAGGCTGGATTCGCGAAGGGGATGAACGCAACATCGATGTCGAACAGATGTGCAAGCACATCAGCTATTTGAAAAAACATCCCTCCATTCTTGAATGGGAAGCAAGCAACCACCCCAACCGCTTCCCTAAAAACCAGGGAACAAAACGAACTGACGATTTTGTCAAAAAGATTGTCCGAGGCATTTTGAGCGTTGATCAATCCCGATTGATCGCTCCCACAACATTCTGGTCGTGGACGGATTACGCCGACGACCTCGGCACTCGCGACAAGCAGGGCAATGCCATTCAAGCCGTCCCGGAATACACGCATCCCATGGTCACTCGCGGCTCGCAAGACGCCATCACCGGCTACGGTGCGGAATGGAGCCAATTGAGAAAATGGCCCTATGGAAAAGCCAAAGACGCTCTGGACAATAAAATCCGCGCGTGGATGAACTTTGAGCACGAAGAATCCGCCGCCCAACCAAACTGGAATCTCTCTTTGGGTTACCCTTGGCATCGAGTCAGATCCTATGAAGCCCCCTATGAAAAAGGAAGTATCGGCAGGGAACTTACAACCGATGAATGGAAAGAAAGCCAGGCCTGGCAGGCATTCAGCGCCTACGAATCCATGAAGAAGCAAATCGCCTGCGGCGTCACAGTCTTCTCATGGTGTACCATCGAAGGTGGTGCCAACAGCGGAACCTACGAAAAACCGCTTCTGGACCCCATGGGGCATGCCAAACTGGCATGGCATATTCACAAGTTGCTGACCCAGCCCATTTTTGCAGGGAGTGACAACGTTGATGTCGTGTATGGCCCCAATGATCAAATCGTTCCGACTATTTTTTCAGAAGGGGATTCCTGCACGGTTGACCTTTCCATACAGGTCAAAACGCTACAGGGAACCCTCATCAGTTCACTCGAGCTCAAGAACATATTTATCCCTGCCGGACGTCAGGTTACAAGACTCGCCCCAGTCAGGCCACAATTTCCAGATCAGGGCACCTGTGTCATCGAATACACCGTCACAAAGTCATCGTTCAAGTAAACTCCCATACAACTGGCATTTCTGATATGGAGACATTAAACCACAGTCTGCTCGCAAGTCTGGGGAAAGAACCAGCAAAAGAGGCTTCCCTCATTCGCGCCATTCAATTCGGAGAAGGCAACTTCATCCGAGCCTATATCGACTCCATGCTTCAAACACTGGAAGACTGCGGGTGTTTACATGGCAAAGTGATGATGATCAAACCAAGATGCCATGGAAATATGGACCCCATCCGCCGGCAGGATGCCCTTTTCACACTGATCGAACGCGGCATAGAACATGGTCACCTCGTCAATCGCTCTCGCATTATCACGACCATCGCTGGATGCCTGAACCCATATCTGGAATGGGACTCCTTCCTGAAACTGGCGGAAGGTCCATCCTGCCGATTCGTCTTCAGCAATACAACTGAAGCAGGCCTGCTCTACGAAGATGAAGCATGGGAACCGACGGTGGCGCCTGAAACATTCCCGGGAAAATTGACTGCTTTCCTGTATCGGAGGTTCCAAGTGTTCCAGGGGGCCACGGACAAGGGAATGATCGTCATCCCTTGTGAATTGTTATTCAAGAACGGAGAACTCCTGCGCAAACTTGTTCTCCAATACATTGAAAACTGGAAACTACCCGAAAATTTCATGCATTGGGTATCGGTCCATTGCCAGTTTATCAATACTTTGGTTGACCGCATTGTCTCGGGATTTCCCACCGATGAAGAACAGGAGATTTTCGCCGAACTGGGATATGAAGACCGTCTGCTCGTCTGTGCAGAACCGTACTGCGAACTGGTGCTGGAAACTTCGTCGGAACTGGAGCAGGAATTGCCTCTGAAATCGTGTGGGTTCCCCGCCGTTTACACCAATGACATCTCTCCTTGGTACTTGCGTAAACTGCGTTTATTGAACGCCCTCCACACAAGCTGCACCCCCGCCGGACGCCTGGCAGGCATCACGACCGTCAGAGATTTGATGCAAGGAGAACAAAGTGCCTCCTTCATCCAAAAAGTGCTGGAAGAGGAACTCATTCCTTCTCTTCCGCCTCTTCCGATGGATACACGGGAATTCGGGCGTCAAGTACTGGACAGATTCCGCAACCCCTACATGGCTCACAAGCTCGATGCCATCACCATGAACTGCATCACAAAATGGCAGGAGCGGGTTCTGCCTGCCATCCGGCAATACAAGGAACTGCATGGAAGCTGGCCCTCCCGCCTATGCCGCTCATGGGGCATCATGATTCTCATGTACTGGAACATGCCCGTCGCTGATTCTCCCTTCCATATCCATGTGCTGGAAAATTGCAAAAAGGACTGGTCGCGCGGGGCTGATCTTTCCTGCATCGTCCACCAGCTTCTCTCCGAACAAGCCCTGTGGAAGGAGGATCTTACGAAAGATTTTGAACTCGCCCAGAAATTGGAACATGACTTCAGGCTCCTTGTGGCAGAACCTCTTGAACAAGTCCTTTGGAAATAATCATGGATCCTCATCAAAAGACGATTCGCCTCAACCAGAATGATGACGTCTTCATCGCCCTGGAAGACCTCTCCTGCGGCACAAACATCGAAGGCATCATCCTGAAGAATGATATTCCCGCCGGACACAAAGGGGCATTGCATCCCATCAGCCAAGGAGAATACATCACGAAATACGGTGCTGTCATTGGCCGTGCCTGCCAGGACATCTCTGAAGGTGAACACGTCCACTCGCACAATCTGGTTTCTGCACTCAATGAAATCCGCGAACTCAAATACCAACCCGGTCCACTTCCGTCCGATATATCGGAAGCTTCCCAATCCTCAGCAATCCCCGCCACCTTCCCGGGATACTTGAGGCAGGACGGAAGAGTTGGGATTCGCAACCAGCTTTGGATCATTCCAACCGTAGGATGCGTCAACGCCCTCACCCAGCGGCTGGCTCAGACCATCAACAGCGAACGCTCATGGACGGGCTCCCAGGCAGCTCTGGCTCTGACACATCCCTATGGTTGCTCGCAACAAGGCAACGACCACGCTACAACCCGGCGGATTCTGACACGACTGGCAACACATCCCAATGCCGGAGGAGTCCTGATCGTCAGCCTCGGTTGCGAAAACAACACACTGGATGAATTCCTCCAGGAAATGGTACCTTTCGACGAAAGCCGAGTACGAAGCATCGTTGTCCAAAACGTAGGTGATGAATACGAAGAATCCATGCGATTGTTGCGGGAATTGGCGGATAGAATGGAAGAGGATCAACGCGTCCCCTGCCCTGTCAATCAATTAGCAATTGGCCTTAAATGTGGTGGTTCCGATGCCTTCTCGGGCATTACAGCCAATCCGCTTGTCGGAATTGCATCAGAAGATATGGCTCTCTCCGGCATCCACCTCGTCATGGGAGAAGTTCCCGAAATGTTCGGAGGAGAAGCAGTCCTGCTCAATCGTGGAGCGAATGCGGAGATTTTCCACAAGGGGCTGGCCATGATCGACTCCTACAAACAATATTTCATCGAACACGGATGCCCTCCGGAATCAAATCCATCCCCCGGCAACAAGGCAGGCGGCATCACCACACTGGAGGAAAAATCCCTTGGCTGCATCAGAAAAGCCGGGAATACCCCTGTCCAGGCCATTCTTGACATGGGCGAACCATGCCTCCAATCAGGATTAAACCTGCTCCGTGGGCCGGGGAATGACGCCATTGCCATGACTTTGCTCGCAGCTTCCGGTGTCCACATCATCCTTTTCACAACAGGACGCGGCACTCCTCTTGGAAGTATCATTCCGACCATCAAAATCAGTTCCCGAACGGCCTTGGCCGAAAACAAACCCCACTGGATCGACTTTGACGCCGGGCGTATCATATCCAACAATGAAAGCATGCAGAAGGCTTCCCTCCATCTGGAGACGCTCATTATGCAGGTAGCCGAAGGACATGCTACACGCAACGAAACACATGACTGTAGGGAAATCTCCCTATACAAGGAAGGAGTCATTCTTTGAATATTTCACTCTGTTTGATAGACCATTGCGTTTCTTAACGTACATGGTACGTCAATATCAATCATGAAGACTCTTACTCTTTCTCTTCTTTCGCTCACCCTCTGCTCGGCAGGCCTTGCGGATCCGGGAGCTACAGCCAACGGCACCACCCCTGATGCCATCCAGACTCCGGTCATTCAGCCTGCGGAAGATTCCTTTCACAAGAACTTCCGCACGCAAATCTATGAGGCATACCAGCCTGTGAAATCCCTGGCCAGCCAGCTCAAAACAAGCGAGTACAGCCAGTACGAAAACCCCACCGGCATCTACTTCCAGCCTGGGGACGCCATCAAGGTTACCGTTGCAGGCAACATCGGTCAGGAAACACCAAGCCTCCTCATCATGGACTTCGGCCCGGATGGCAAGGGCAAAAAGTACTATCCTCTCAAGGCGGGGGAAAACACGATCACGGCCGATGTCCCAGGCCTCGGCTACATCTCGTACTATTCGGACAATTACAAAACAGCCCCCAAACTGAAAATCACCATTCAGGGCGGCAAGGCTAATGGCTACTTCGACGTCACGAAGCATACCAATCAGGATTGGAAAAAGCTCCTCGATGAAGCCGTCGGCCCCATCCTCGACATCAAAGGCCGAAAAATCCAGCTCGCCTACCCCGTCCAGGCACTTAAGGAACAATGCCCCGACAAAGGACTGGAACTCATCCGCCTGTACGACAGAATCGTCGCCCTCGAACACAATTTCATGGGGCTCGACAAACACAAGCGCACCCCGAAAAACCGCATGTTTGCCCGCGTAATTTGGAAGGGCTACATGTATGCCGATGGAATCGGCGCCGCATTCAATAACAACACGATGCGCAAGGTCGCCAACGTGGAAAACATCACTGGGAACTCATGGGGCATCGCTCACGAACTCGGCCACGTCAACCAGGTGCGCCCGGGCTTCAAATGGGTCTGCACCACGGAAACAACCAACAACCTCTACTCCCTCTGGGTCGCCTACAACCTCGCCAATGGCAAAATTAATCAGGAAGCACGCGTCGGCAAAGACTGGGACGGTAACAAAATCGTCGGTGGCGGTATCAATTGCTACCTCCACGCAGCATTGATCGCTGGGGAACAATGGCTCTGCCAACGCGGTTCCGATCGCCAGAGCAACTACGAATTCGACGGAGATCACGCTTCGAAGCTACTTCCCCTCTGGCAACTCCACCAGTACTTCAACATAGCCTCCATGGGCAACAAGGACTTCTTCGGTGATGTCCTGGAACGTATCCGTAAAACGGATACCAAAGAGCTCACCGACGGCGACCACCAGCTCAACTTCATGAAGTACGCCTGCGATGCCTCCAAAAAGAACCTCGCTCCCTTCTTCAAGTCCATCGGCATGTTGAAGCCCATCGACAAGAGATTGATCGACTACCGCAAGGCACAGCTCACCATCACCCAGGAGCAGTGCGATGAAGTCGCAAAATACGCTTCTCGCTACCCCCTGCCGGAATCTCCCGTCATCTACTACATCTCTTCTGGAACCACGGACGTCTTCAAAAATCGCCGGCCCGTAAAAGGGCTTCTCAACCAAGGAATAACAGGTGAAGACAAAACCAGAACCATCAACCACGATATCTGGAAAAACGCCGTCGCCTTTGAAACCTACGCCGGAGACACCCTGACGCACATCTCCATCTGGGGCACAGGAGCCGAGGACAAATCCTGCACGCTCGTTCAGTTCCCGGAAGGCTCCACCCGCATCGAAGCCGTTGCATGGAATGGCAAGCGCACACTCGTCACCGGTTCACGCCCGGAGCAACAACAGGCTGCTCCTGTACCCGTTGCCACGGCTTCCCTCTAAACCGCGCCATGGTCAATTCATTGCTTGCAATCGTCAACAGCACGGGGCAATCTTGCCCCTGCTATGACAATTGAAGGCTGGATGACAATGATCTTCTCCATCGGCGGGGTTCTCACCCTCGCCGTATGGTGCTTTTCCAAAGTCCTCTCCCAGCCCAAACCGGAAGACGATCTGAGCCGCATCGAACTCCAAACGCCCGATATGGACACCAGCTCTGATGCCCACCGAGGCGAAGGCAACTACGACATCTAAGCATCTTACTTCCCGCCCATGGGAGATAGAAGTTTTCCGACGGCAGCTTCTGCAGAACGAAGGCCATCCATCGCGGCGGATACAATGCCGCCCGCATAGCCAGCCCCTTCTCCACAGGGGAACAACCCTGCCAAATCCGGGTGTTCCAGCGTAGTATCGAGGCGCGGCACACGTACAGGGGAACTCGTCCGCGTCTCGCAACCGATCAATTGGGCAACTCCACTGGCAAAACCATGCATCTTGCGGTCGAACATCTTCAGCCCGTCACGCATGCGCCACGCCACATCCCTCGGCAACAATTCATGCAAGGGGAAGGAAGTCAGCCCCGGAAAGTAGCTCGTTTCCAAAAGAGTTCCGGATTCCTTGCCTTTCAGGAAGTCCACCACACGCTGCGCAGGAGCCTTCTGGCGACCACCTCCTGCCAGGGACGTAGCCCGTTCCAGCCGCTTCTGGTAGGCGATACCGGACAGCACGCCATGTTCTTCCTTGAAGTCGTTGGTATCCTCCGGCTCCACAGTCACAACAAAGCCAGAGTTGGCAAAGGGAGAATCGCGCCGAGACAGGGACATGCCATTGACTACCACCTCGTCGTTCTCCGTCGCCGCTGGCACAATAAAGCCGCCCGGGCACATGCAGAACGAATGAACGCCGCGCCCGGCAATCTTGGTTGAAAGATTATAGCGGGCTGCCGGTAACGCAGGATGCCTGCTTTCGCCGGGTCGCAAGTGATATTGGTGCGTGTCGATGAAAGACTGGGGGTGTTCTATGCGCACCCCAACGGCAAAAGGCTTCCGCTCCATGTGGATGCCCTCCGTCAGCAGCATGCGGTACACGTCGCGCGCGCTATGCCCCGTCGCAAGAATCACAGCTCCAGCTTCAAACGAGCGACCGTCAGCACAGACAACGCCGCGCAAAGCCTTGCCATCCGCCGAGCGCAGCAAGCCCGACACGCGAGCCTGGAAGTGCACCTCGCCTCCGGCTGCCAACACGGAGCACCTGATCGCCTTCACCACATTGGGCAAAAGATTGGAGCCAATGTGCGGGTGGGCATCCGTCAAAATCTCAGCCGGGGCACCGTGAGCCACAAAAGTTTCGTAAATTTCGCGCACCGGCCCCCGCTTCGTCGCACGGGTAAACAATTTTCCATCGGAAAAAGTCCCTGCCCCGCCTTCGCCAAAGCAATAGTTCGACTCCTCATTCACCACACCCTGCCGCATAATCGGCGCCAGATCAAATCGACGTGAGGAAACATCCTTCCCTCGCTCCAGCACCACCGGTTTCACCCCGAGTTCCAGGCAACGCAACGCGGCAAACATCCCCGCCGGGCCAAAGCCCACAATCACCACCACCGGAGCCCCATCCTTCACATGGGGGTAGGAACGCGTCGGAAGAGACTCCTCCGGCAATTCCTCATCCACCCCCACCTCAAACCGCAATTGCACGCGCACCGGGCGGTGGCGAGCATCCAGAGATTCCTTGCGAAGGCGTATCCCCGTAATTCTTGAAGGCTGAATACCCAGTTTCTCCGCCACGGCACGGCGGCGGACCTTCTCATCCCCGGCCTGTTCCAGGGACAGGACGATATCGGCATACAGAGGATCGCGTTCTTCGCTCATCATTGCGCAAAAGCTGTTGGTTGCTGCTGGGTAATACAGTGGATGGCCCCCCCTTCAATCACAAGGAGGCGGGCATCTACACCACGAACCATCCGACCGGGGAACGCCTCCCGGAGAATGCCCAGAGCACGGTCATCATTGCGTTCTTGCATGAAGATGGGAACAATCACCGCATCATTCACAATCAGGAAGTTGGCATAACTGGCTGGCAATTGTTCCAGCCTCCAGTCCTGAGCGCAGATCGGATCCGGCATCGGCAGGGGGATCACCTCCACCCGGCTTCCTGCCACCGTGCGCATGTCCTGCAAGCGTTCGTTATTTTCAGCCAGCGTGCGGTAATGGGGAGAATGAGGGTCAAGATCGACGATAGACACCACGGCATCCTCCTTCACAAAACGCACCATATCATCAATGTGCCCGTCCGTATCGTCTCCCTCAATCCCGGAACCAAGCCAGAAGATGGATTCGACACCGAGCCTGGTCTTCAGTTCCGCTTCAATCTGCCCTCGGCTCCACTCGGCATTGCGATTCGGGTTCAGCAGCACAGCTTCCGTCGTCAACAACAGACCAGCGCCATTGCCTTCAATCGCACCGCCTTCCAGAATCATCGGAGACTCCACTCGGGGCAACCCCAGGGATTCCGCCATGTGTCGCGGAATTTCATTATCCAAGTTCCAGGGGGGAAACTTGCCGCCCCAGGCATTGAATTGCCAATCGACAGCCACCAGTCCGCCCGTAGCAAGATCTCTCACAAAAATGGCTCCGTGGTCACGGCACCACACATCATTGGCCGGGTGATCGTACAGGGTAAAAGCTTCCTCCTTCACGCCAAGCCCGCCGAGCACTGAGCGAATGCCTCCATGCAAATCGCGAGACGCGTTCACACACACACGAGCATGAGGAGCAATGGCTGCCGCCACCTTGCCAAAAGTCTCCTGCAATCGGGCAAGCCCACCCTGCCACAAATCCTGACGGTGAGGCCACGACAGCCAAACAGCATCCAGTGCTTCCCACTCCGCGGGCCATCTTACATTCATTTCACTCATGATCAGGGGTTGGTTTAAAGGGTTGTTCCAAAGCATTTTTCAAATTCATCACTCCATCGAAATCATGGATGGTGTCAGAATCCTCTTTGCTGAACACCTCGGCAGAAATCAAATTAAACACAATGTTGCCAATATCGATGCCTGCCTTGATATGCCACTGCTCCAACACCGTGTAAGCCATCGGCCCATACTCCTGCAAGGCATAATCACGGATTCCCTCAAGAAGTTCCTTCCCTTTCACGTGACGCCCCAAGCCTCCTTCAGCTCTCACCACCCTCTCCAAGGTAAAATCCAGCGCTTCGCGAATAAAGGAATAGGCCTCCGGCGCATAGCGGGGATCACGACAAACAATCTGCATCACAATCTGGTCGAACGAAATGGGGCTCATATCAACAAAGAGGGGGAGATCATAACGGTAATCTTCCAGCACCGCAAGAGCAGACCCCCAAGCCTCGTTCCACCGCCGCGTCATCCCGGGGCCTGATGACTGAAAATGACAAGACAGAGACATAAAACGAGAAACTCCCTCCCGCATCCTTGCAAAGCAGAATACCATTTGTTAACATCCTGAGGTTCCATGACAAGGTTACTCCCAGCGGCTTGCGGAGCCCTCCTCTGTATTTCATGTTCTCAACACGTCCCCATTCCGCCGGGGACTCCCCCCATCGAAGCCATCAACCCCGTTGAAGGAACTCCGATGGCTTTTGCATGGTATGAAGAAAAACCCTTGAAAATGGGCGTTGATACCGGTGCGGTTCAACACGCCATCCTCTTCTCCCCCGCTGTCTCGGAACTGGGCAAGAGAATACGCGGCAAAGGCTCCATGCAATCCGCCAACGTCTCCATCTCCCTCACGGAACGTGGCCCTCATCTTACGGAAACCACCGATGTTTCCGTTGTGAAAACAGCACCCTACGATGGACTTCTCGGCTGGGCGACCATCAGCAACTTCGTCTGGAATCTCGACATTCCCAAAGGCCACCACCAGTTCTGCAACACCCTGCCGGCCAGAGTCAAACGCTGGGATCAACTCAAACTCATTCCCAAATCCGACTACGCCCAAATCAAAGACCCCAAGGGTAGAACCATCATCATCGATACTGGTGCTCCCTATGCCCTCTACATTGCTCGCAAGGATTGGAAAGCCTTTAAGCTGGACTACCCCGATGCCCCCGTCTCCGTGTACAGTGGTTATTCCCCCGCCGCAGGAGGCTACTACGCCTACGAATGTTCCCTGATCACCTCCTACAAAATCGGCGATCTGGAGCTCAAAAACGTCGTCGCCTGCGAAAGCTTTGCCGACAAAGACGTCATGAACACAGATAAGGACATCGACATCATGCTCGGCATCGAAGCATTCTACCGCCGCGAAGCCTGGCTCGATGGCCCCGGCAACACACTCTACTTCAGTTCCCCTCGCGGTTCACAATACATCCGTTCTCCCTTCAACATGGCGGGAGCCACCTTTATCCCGGACAAAAATGGAAACCCGCCCTGCAAGGCATTCGTCGCGGAATGGTCACCCGCCTGGAACTCCGGCCTCCGCACGGGAGACATCCTCATTTCGATGAACGGACGTAAATTCCTCGACTACAACGTCCTGGACTATATCACAATGCAGGAAGGAGCCGAAGCCACCGTCACCGTCCAACGCAAAAATCAGATCATCACCGTCGAATGGACCGTCCCGCCACGCCCGGCACCCGGCGACTACCACCCAACCCCGGAAGCCGTCGCCCCGGAGGATTACGAACGCCTCCGCGCCATCCACGACTTCCTCGACGCCATCAACCCCGCCTCTACCGATTCTAACAACCCTTCTTCATCTCCCCATGAATCAGCCCCCACCCTGCTCTGATCCGAACGACTTCCGTAAACAAACCTGCTGGAATGCCCTCACCGGCCTTTCATTTGCCGTCATCCTTGCCCTCGCTGTAGGCACCATCCTTCTGATCTCCCGCATCCTCGGTTTTCTGGAGCCCGTACTCCTCCCCGTGCTTGTCGCGGCAGTCATCGCCTACCTTCTGGAACCCATCGTCAGCTGGCTCGTGCGGCGCAGGATTTCGCGTCCTCTCGCAGTCACCGCCGTTATGGGGGCTGGAGCCCTCACAATCGTCATCTTCCTGCTCGGCATCGTACCACCGCTCATCCACCAGACCAATGAACTCGTGGATAACCGCGCCCAAATCTGGCAATCTGCCTCCAATGCCGTCTTCACCGCCATGGAAAAACCCATGGTCGCTGGCGCTATCGACAAATACTACCGCAAAAGCCTGCGGGACATGGATGCCGAATCCTACTCCCCGGAAGACCTTGCCCAAATGCGCTCTGCCACCACGCCCCAGCAGCAGCTCACCGTCACCATGGATCTCAACGCATCGCGGTTTTTCTCCAAAATCACCTCCTGGCTCACCTCAGGCAGCGAAGCCGTCTTCGGCTGGATCGGCATTTCCATCGGCCTCGTCATGACGCCCATCTTCCTCTTCTACTTCCTCGCAGAAAGCCACTCCATCAAGGAACACTGGCATGACATCCTGCCCATCAAGGAATCCCACTTCAAAAAGGAAGTCGTCGATACCGTCCAGGAAATCAACGGCTACATCATTTCCTTCCTTCGTGGCCAAATGCTCGTCAGCCTCATCGACGGCGCCCTCACCGCCATCATCCTCTACTTCATCGGACTCCCCTACGCCTTCACCATCGGCGCAGCAGTAGCCATCCTGGGCATCATCCCCTACCTCGGCACCATCATCACCGTCATCCCGGCAGCCCTCATCGCATGGTTCGTCTGGCATGACTGGCAGCACATCGTCCTAGTCATCGGCATCTTCACCGCCGTCAACCAATTCGATGGATGGGTCATCCAACCCAAAATCGTCGGAAACTCCGTAGGGCTTCATCCCCTGACGGTTATGTTCTCTGTTCTCTTCTGGACACTCGTCCTCGGCGGCATCCTCGGCGCCCTGCTGGCCGTTCCCCTCACTGCTGGGCTCAAAGTCATTTTCAGACGCTATATCTGGCAATCCATGAAAGAGCCCTCCTCTAACCCAAGTATATAATAATAACCATGAATAAGAGTATTTCTCTCCTCTTCTCCGGCCTGACACTGGCATTCAGCTCTCTGCCCACCCTTGCTCAACAGACTGTAGCGGAGAATAATAAAGCTCCCAAGCCGCCCAAAGCTGTCGTCGTGATTTTCGCGGACGACCTCGGATACGGCGATGTCGGATGCTACGGCGCCGACCCAAAAAAAATACCTACCCCAGCAATTGACCGTCTCTGCAAACAGGGCGCCAAATTTACTGATGCCTACTCCACGACATCCGTCTGCACCCCATCGCGTTACGCATTCCTGACCGGTCAATACCCCTGGCGCAAGGAAGGTACAGGCATCCTGCCTGGTGACGCCGCCATGATCATCGACACCACACAGCCAACCCTCCCAAAAATCATGCAGCAGCACGGCTACAAGACAGCCGTCTTCGGCAAATGGCACCTCGGACTCGGCGATGGCAAAATCGACTGGAACAAAACCATTTCACCCGGCCCCAACGACATCGGCTTTGATGAAAGCTTCATCTTCGCAGCCACTGGCGACCGCGTCCCCTGCGTCATCCTTCGCAACGACAAAGTAGAAAACCTCGACCCCAGTGACCCCATCGAAGTCTCCTACAAGCAAAACTTCCCTGGTCTTCCCAATGGCAAGGACAACAAGGACCTCCTCAAAATCATGTGGAGCCACGGCCATAACAATGCCATCATCAACGGCATCGGACGCATCGGCTTCATGAAAGGCGGCAAAGCGGCCCTCTGGGACGATGAAAAAAATGCCGACGTCATCACCGACGAAGCCATCAAGTTCATCAAACGCAATGCAGAAGCCCAAAAACCCTTCTTCATGTACTTCGCCACGCATGACATCCACGTCCCCCGCACACCCGACAAACGCTTCGTCGGCAAGAGCAAATGTGGCGTCCGCGGCGATGTCACCGTCCAGCTCGACGATTGTGTCGGACGCCTCATGAAAACCCTTGATGAATGCGGTCTAACCAAAGACTCCCTTGTCATCCTCACCAGCGACAACGGCCCCGTCCTCGATGATGGCTACGCCGACAACGCCATCCAAGACAACAAGGGACACAGCCCCGCCGGTCCCTTCCGCGCTGGAAAATACAGCATCCTAGAAGGCGGTTCCCGCGTCCCCTTCATCGTCCGCTGGCCCGGAGTCATCAAGCCCGGCACCGAAAGCAAGGCTCTCATCAACCAGATGGACATCGGCGCCTCCATGCTCGCCCTTCTCGATCCCAAAGCCAAATCGCCCTTCCCGGATAGCGAAAACCACCTCCAGGCTCTCGCCTGCAAAGATGCCAAGGGGCGCGACTACCACATCGTCAATTCCTCTGCCAAAATGGTCGGCATCCGCTCCGGTAAATGGAAATACCTGCCTGCTGGCATCCCCATCCGCGACGGCATCAACGGCCTTGGAGCCAAAATGTCCAAAGCCCCCGAAGGAGGCATCCTCATCGACCTCGAACAAGACCCCAGGGAATTGAACAACCTCGCCGCTCAACATCCCGACATCGTCAAACGCCTTCAGGACAAGCTTGAGGAGATCAAGAAATCCCCCGTCACCCAGGAGAACCTCAAAGAATACGCCCTGCTGGACGACTGATCGTTCTTCCTACACAACAATCTTTTCATCAGGAGTTCGGTTTCGTCGCAAGCCGGACTCCTTTTTCATACCCTCAAGCTCTCACAGGTATTGCTTCTATACCTATCAAAAAAACGCAATCCACCCCACGCACACGACACAAACATCAGAGATAAAAAGCGTATCGGAGATTCAACGGAAAAACCATCCCTCCCCGCCTTTCCCCACATCGGCCGCCCCCCGGTTCGGGAGACTCAATCCTTCAAGCCGTAGTCATGCTCCATCTGCTCGTAGGTAGCGGCATCCTCCTTCGCACGACGGCGGGATTCCCGCCAGGCAAGGAAAATACAAATCTCGTACAGAGCATACATCGGCAAAGCCATCAGCATCATCGTCGGAATATCAGGCGTTGGCGTAATAAACGCTGCCAGCACAAAAATGGCAATAATTGCATAACGACGCGTAGACTTCATCAATTCGTAGCTCAGCAGTCCCATCTTCACAAAGGGCATCACCACCACCGGCAGCTCAAAACCAATGCCGAACATCAACACCAACTGCGTCGCAAACGAAATATAATACCCAATGCGCCACTCATTCGCGATCCCCAAATCCAACGAATACGTATAGAAAAACGTCAGCACCCGCGGAAGCACAATCCAGTAACAGAACGCCACACCAGTCAGGAAAAGACCAAAGCCAATAAACAAACTCTTATACAGCAACTTCCGTTCATTCGTCAACAAGCCCGGCACAATAAACTGCAGCAGGAAATACATCAAAAGCGGGAACGAAATCACAATCCCCGCGTAAAAAGCCAGCTTGATCGAAAGCATGAAGGGCTCCCCCGGTTGGAACGCACCCATCAACTTCAACGCACCGCGCCCCGTCCCTTCCGTAATCACCGCGCCAGACTTCTCCAACTTGGTCGCCACCAGCGCAACCCCTTCACTGGAAGCGCTATCATTCAAAAAATCCATTCTTTCATCCTCAGGCAAACACCGAGCCGAACGCAATAACAAAGCACACTCGGACAGCTTCCACATCTCCTCCGACACACGCTTCTTGATCACCTCCTGAGCCTTCTCCGGCAAGCCCGGCAAAGTATAAGCCAAGGTCTTGGCATCCCCCCACTCCTCAGACGTAACATCCGACGGCAAATGCGTATTCTCATACGTCGTCCACACCTCATCCGCAGGCTTCCGGATAATATCCATCAACTCCTGTGAAAACTCAAAACTCGCCGCCGTCGTAATCACCAGGCAGATAGCCATGCGCAAAATCATCTTCCGCAAATCCTCCAGATGGTCGAGAAAAGGCTTCTCCTCGTCCACTCCGGTAATCTGCATCTTCTCTCGCAGGTGAAATATATGTTTCAGAAAAAACACGTCGAAACAGTCAATCCATTCTCCCTCCATTTGGCAAGAGACAAGCTTGCAAAAACACGTCATCCACCCCATTCCAACACCAATTTTGCCTCCCAGCTCGCTTCTAGTGCTTGACCTCGCGCCTCGCGCGTCTAACCTCATTGCCATGAACGACAAGGTCCGCACCCGTTTTGCACCCTCCCCCACAGGCTATCTCCACATCGGAGGAGCCCGCACCGCACTCTTCAACTGGCTCTTCGCTCGCAAAATGAAGGGCACCTTCATCCTTCGCATCGAAGATACCGACAAGGAACGCGACTCCCAGGAAGCCACCCAGGCCATCTTCGACGGACTCCGCTGGCTCGGCATGGACTGGGACGAAGGCCCCATGGCCGGCGGCGACTGCGGCCCCTACTTTCAAAGCCAGCGCAACGCCATCTACGACACCTACTTCCAGAAACTCATCGACGCCGGACGCGTCTATGAGAGCGACGGCGCATGGCGTTTCCGCTTCGACCGCTCCAAGCCCGTCACCTTCAACGACATCATCTGCGGCCCCATCTCCATCGACTACCGGGACGCCTCCAACACCCCCGACATGGTCATCAAACGCTCCGACGGCAGCTACGTCTTCCACTTCGTCAACGTCGTCGATGACATCGAAATGCGCATGACCCACGTCATCCGCGGAGAAGACCACATCATGAACACGCCCAAGCACATCCAGATCTTCGAAGCGCTCGGCGTCACACCTCCCGCCTACGGGCACATCCCCCTCATCCTCAACCCCGACGGCTCCAAAATGTCCAAGCGAGACACCGGAGCAGCCCTCGGCGTTTACCCCGAACTCGGCTTCCTCCCCGAATCCGTCGTCAACTTCCTCGCCCTCCTCGGCTGGTCCCCCAAAGACGACACGGAAATCTTCTCCCCGGCCCAACTCATCGATCGCTTCTCCCTCGAAGCCATCAACCGCTCCGCCGCCAAGTTCGACATCACCAAATGCACCTGGGTCAACCAGCAACACATCGCTGCCCTCACCGCTGAAGACTTCGTTGCACGCGCTCTCCCCTTCTGCCTCCAGGCCGGCCTCCCGCAAGACTCCCCCATCCTCAAGCCAGCCATCGCCACCGTCCACAACAAAGTCAAAACCCTCCAGGAAGTCCCGTCCTCCATCTCCTTCTTCTTCAACCTCACCATGGATGAAGAAACCCTCGCCAAACTCCAGCCCGGCGCCGGTCCCCTCATGGGCACCCTGGCCGATGCTCTGGAAACCATTGACACCTGGGACGGCCACGAAGTCATCGACATCCTCAAAGCCACAGCCAAAGCCCAGGGCATGAAAAAACCCGGAGCCATCATGTTCCCCGCCCGCGTTGCCCTCACCGGCATCCACGGCGGCCCCGACCTCTCCGACATCTTCCAGCTCCTCGGCAAACAGGAATCCATCCTCCGCCTCCGCAACGCCGCTGCCGCCTGGGCATAACCACACAACGCACGGCACACATTCCTTCCTCAAACCGCCCTCCATCCAACGGGGGCGGCTTGTTGCTTATTCAGCCATTCCCCCCCAGCGGTCGGTATTTGAGCCACCGGCCCAGCACCCACGTCTGGATCATGGTGAAGCCGATCCCTGCGACGACGGAGACCCAGCCAAACACGGCGAAGCCCGCCAGAATCACCGCCACATTAATCACGCGCATCGTTCGCTCAATCCGAATTCCCGGGTTCTTCCGGTGCAGAATCAGCGCGACAACATCGAAGCCCATCGAACTCCCTCGGGCATCCATGCAAAAATAATAGCCCGTCCCCACACTCACAGCCGCCAACGCCACCCCCAGCGGCAATGGCCACCCCAGAGACCACTCCGTCGCCAGAAACAGGGATAGGCTCCACGCGTAAAAGGCACAGCCCAGAATGGACTTCACCACGCATTCCTTCCCCAGCCCCAACCACGCCAGTACAATCAGAATGATCAGCAGGCCATTCGCCAACAAGACGACATCCAGCCCCGTCAAACCGTGCAGCACCAGAGAAAAACTCGTCACCCCGCCATTCACCACCTGCAAAGGCACCATCACAAAAGCATAGGCAGCCGTTTGCAACACAGTCCCCAGCAACAACTTGAGGCTATCCCGGGCATGCGCCCGATAATTCAACGCGGCAAATCCTTCCATAACATGTGCCCGCGAGGATAACACAGCTCCCCCCGAACACCGAGTGACGATTCCGCCTCATACCCCCACTCACCGACGCATCACAGCATCGTGGGATGGCGCACGACAAAATTCTTCGCACTTCGCGGTTCCGGCCTCCAGGCAGGCCCCTTGCTCCCGCGCCCAGTCGTATCGAAGCGAATCCCGCAGATCACCATGAAAACGTGCCCGTTTTTAGCATAAATGGAAATCCAGTCGCCGGGGCCCCGGCTCCCGTAATTCAAAAACAACTTCGAATGCCGGATCGACGTCATCAAACCCGCCTCGCGAAGCACAAATGAAACCGTCCCGGAACAATCATAGGATGAATCATAATGCCGCCTGTGCCCGCCGCCCATCCGGTACGGCTTGCCCACAATCGAATTGGCCGCATACACAGCCCGCTTAACCTGAGGTGGTGCATTGGGGGGAGGAACAGCCTTGCCATTCTTCAGCAAAACAGCCGTCTTCCCCTTCACATAGTGGTAACCCGGAAGCATTTCCGGAGCTTCCGTCTGCTGACTCGTACACGAAACAAACAGCAACGCCAGCAGGCATACCAGCGCGCACAGAAGACCATGTCGAATTTCAACCCTCATTGCGTAACAAACTGACCGATATCCTCCCCCGAATCAAGGAAGAAAAACGGCCTCTGCGTCAGATGCCCCGGTTCCAGAACAGGCGTCATTGATACCTTATTCCTCGGAATACCGGATGTGACAACTAATCTTTCCATCATCTGATTTGATCGCGTCAATATACACAAATAGTATATTGACTCGATCATTTTATAGATTTTACACAGAGCAGAGCCAAGCCCTGCATCCAGTCGGTTTTCCGTTCACCCCCTTACGCCATCAGCGACGGAGGGGCAAAGCCCCGAGGCGTTCCTCCATCTTGCGGACATCCGGTTGATCCTGACGGAAAAACGCTTCCGCTCCTTCAGTGCGCGGTTCAGCAGCCGCCTTGGTCGCAGCCTCCAGCGCATCAGCCGTCTTCTTCCACTTTTCATTCCCCTTATAGAGAGGCAAAATCCTGGCGGCAAGAGCCAGCTTCGTCGCGTCGGCCTCCAGCTTATCCACAGCCGTTTTCATCCTGGTAATATCCGCTTCCGCCGGGGCCTTGTCTCCCAGCTTGGCCGCATCATCCATCAGAGCCTTCCATTCCTTCACAAATCCCGTGCCAATCTCCGCCAGGGCGGCATCCTGCTCCGGAGAATACCAGGCCGTACTCTGGATCAACGCCACAATCTCCGGCGGATTCTCGCCAGCAAACACCACTTCCTGAGGCCAGGGATAGAATTGAGACATCCGGTTCGCCTTCCACAAAGCTACTAGGTCGGTGCCGCTTGCGGACGGAAGAAGCCCGATAGCCTCCTGCATCAAGTCCGATACCAGCGAAGCCCCTGCTCCATACTCCTTCAACATCTCGGCCGTAAAAGCATCCTTCTTCGCCGTCAGCTGCGTTTTGCCATCCTTGTTTTCAAGCCTCACGGCATTGTACCCAGCCTTCGCAATCAAGCGTTTCAAGTCAGCCTGCTTTTCCAGCACACCCTTCACCGCCGCACTCAGCGATCCAGCGGGGAATCCGGCTTTTTTCGGCATCATCGTAGCCACCTTTTCGGCCATTTCCTTCTGGCCCTTATTGATCAACATCTGGTAAACCGTCACATTGTCTGCGTCGCGCCCCGTCACCGACACCCCATTCTTTTTCAGAATCTCCAACAGGGCATCATCCTTGGCTTCCAGCGCGGGCATCAGAGCCTTCGCCATCACTTCAGCCTTCTGCTCCGGGGTCACACTCACGAGTTCACGATTCTCCTTCACCCACTTGCGGTCGGCAGGGGACAAAAAGCCCGCGGTGAAGGTCTTGGCCTCGCCAAATTCACCCTCGGCAGTCTGGGGTTCAATCGTCACCTCGTTGCCTTCCACAGACGTGATTTTGCCGATGAAATTGCGCTTGCCATCCGCGCTAGTCCACTTGCGCACAGGGTCAAACTCCGCCAGCTTCCTGGCTTCCTGCAAGGCAGGACTCCCGGATGACGACTCCTGAGCCATCGAGACCAGAGGCAACGTAAATGATGCCACTAACGAACCGATCAAAAAGGATTTCAACTTCATACTTCATACCACTAAAACAACATTCCCTCCCGCTCAAGAAACAAACGCACCAAACACAAAAAAAATGTTAGTCCTTCTCCACGGAGCCACTCCACGCCAGCCAATCTCGCAACACTCCGCACACAGCATCTAAAAATTCCGGGCATTCCCCCACCGGGCGCGTGTACAAAACGCGCCACCTGCCCCCACCGTCCTTCTCCACCTCGTGCCACCCAAACAACTCCTCACAGCAAGGAGACAGCCCCAGCAGCAACGGAATATCCTCCATCACATGATTCCCGCACATCAAAAACCAATTCACCACCACCACACATTCCTCCTTCATCCGGGAAACCACCTCCACCAGTCCCGGTTCCTGACTCAGATAACCCGCATAAAAACCGCCAAAATCCGGGTACTCACCCCGCCACCTCCGCGCCATCTCATCCCCCACACGCGTCGGACGCCTCCCGCTCCCATGCTGAACCACCAGCACCCCACACTTTCCGCGATCTTCGGAAGGGCAAGCCTCCAGCGCACGCCTCACAATACCATCCAGCTCCGGCCTCCCGCCCGGCAAAGGCAGAATCTCCGCCTCCACCCTCACCCCTCGCCTTCGCTCATACTCCGCCAACGCCGCCGGCAACTGCACCCGCGTCACCACACCATCCGCCAGCACAAGCGGCAACACCACCCACCTTACCCCCACGCCCAAATCCTCCGGAAACGCCTCCCAGGCCTCCACCTCGCCATTCAAAAAAGCCAGATGGAAACTCAACGCCGGAAACGCCTCGCGCACACACCCAAGCACGCGCTCCCGCCAAACGGCATCATACGCCGCCACCCCCGAACCATGAGCCACCAAAACAACCCGTCCGATCGCTTCGGTTCGTTCAACACATTTACCCCTTTCGGGCATCTTCCCACTCACTCCATTTTCCATGTTCAGATATTATCATACCAAAGCCCCCGCACACTCAAGACAAGAATGCGCGCTCACCCAACACGCCCCAACGTTTTTGCCACCCGTCTTGCCAGACTTGCGCCGACCGGGCAGGATATAATTCCCCGGAACAGGAACCTGCACTTTCGAACCATCCGAGAGCACAGCCTTGAAAGGATTCGTTTACGACAGCTGTGGCCAGTATGAGAAGACGCACAAGAGGGCTTGACATGGCATGCAAATGTTCCTTAATGAAGGTGATCAGTCTTCTTTCCTGCTTGTAATGTGGGGGTGAAGGTCGGGTTTTACTATGCATGATCAATCGGACGATGACAAAGGAAGCTCAAATACTCAGAATTCCGGAAGAATATGTGAAACGTGGAGAGGAATTACGCTCCATAAGCCGATCTCAGCCTTCCTGGAGCTTCAGAAAAAGCTTTGTGGAATTCACGAAGTCGATGAAAGTGAGAGAGATATTATTGAGTGGCGATTGTTTCGTGAATGGGCGGAAGTACGACAGGCTGTTTATTCGGATTCCTTCGGGCGGTTCTCCGATAATCAAGGGGGCCATGAACACTTCGTCTTTCTTGACGAAGGGTACTACTACAAAAGAACGAAGTGGAATTTAGCAGGTTACGTATTCGACCCCGAACTAAAGAGAATCTGTTCTGCCACTGTCTCTGAGTATCTCCTCCGACTGACCTATCACGATGTTCTTTTCGGGACAAATACTGATCTCATAGGTATTGCCGTTCAAGGCTATGATTATGCTGTTTTAACGCGCCAGGAAGAAATACGAGGAGAGACGCCCCGGTCCGGTCAACTGGATGATTTCATGTTGTCCATGGGGTGTGAAGAAGTGGACGATGGCTGTGAGTTTTCGGGGCATTACAAAGGGAAAGTGTATAAGCACCCTCTTGTGTATATAGCTGATGTACGTCCTGATAATTGTAAGGCTGTTCTACGCAATGATGGGACAATAGTCTGCTTGCCATTTGACTTTTTCATTACGCCTCCGGAATCAGAAGAGTAGCTCGCATCCTGTACCGCACCTGCGCCAGGCCGCAATATGGTTGGAGCCTGTCCAATCTGGTCGTATTCCTTCAGCTCAATTTATTTGCCAAATTGGATCTTTGCCACTGGCTCAATCATGCATTTTCCGGTCCATCACCACCTCAAAACACTTGAGTACAGGGGGTACTTTTCTGGAATCGGCTTTTACTGCTTCTTATTGCTATCACGATTTTTTCTACAAAATTCGTTCAGCACAGCTGTTCGCTAAAATGAATGCTTCGCATTGCATGGTTGCCAGCGCACAAAAAAACGCTAATCTAATCCCACCATGAAACAGCTGGATACTTTGCTTCAGGACGCCGTTGCAGCAGGTCAACTCCTGCCAGCCTCCCGCACCAACATCTCCCTCCTCCTCTCCGGAACCACCAGCCCCGTTGCAGCTGACGCCATCGCTGAACTCGCCCAAAATGGCAAGTGGAACGAACTCAACGACAGATTTTACAAAACTCTCGCCTTTGGCACCGGCGGCCTCCGCGGACGCACCATCGGCTCTATCGTCACCACCGCCGAACAAGGACAGGGCGGCTCCAATGGCCGCCCCGAGTTCCCCTGCATCGGCACCGCCTGCATGAACTACTTCAACGTCGGCAGAGCCATGCGCGGACTCATCATCTACGTCAAGCGCCACGTTGCCGCCCATGCCCCCTCCCGCAAACCGCGCATCGTCATCGGGCACGACACCCGCCACTTCTCCAGGGACTTCGCCGAATACTGCGCCAAAATCGCCACCGATCTCGGTTGCGATGCCTTCCTCTTCGACGCCCCTCGTTCCACCCCCGAAGTCTCCTTCGCCATCCGCGAACTCCATGCAGACACTGGCGTCGTCCTCACCGCAAGCCACAACCCCGCTCACGACAACGGCTTCAAAGCCTACTTCGACGACGGTGCTCAGCTCGTCCCCCCCCACGACAAAGGCGTCATCGACGAAGTCAACTGCCTGACATCCGAAGCCTACGATGCCCTCCCCGCCGAACTTCAAGGCACCCTCACCGTACTCGGCGATGACTTCGACCGCATCTACATGGATCGCCTCAAAACGATCACCCTCCAGCCCGGCCTCTTTGCCAACGGCGGAGCCACCATCGTTTACACCAACCTTCACGGCACCGGCGGCCACATCATCGTCCCCCTCCTCCGCGAAATCGGTTGTGACGTCCAGACCGTCGCCTCGCAGGATATCCAGGACGGACGTTTCCCCACCGTCAAATCACCCAACCCGGAAAACTCCGATGCCCTGACGCTCGCCATCGAGCAAGCCAACGCCACTGGAGCCGACATCGTCATCGCCACGGATCCCGACTGTGACCGCATGGGCGTAGCCGTCCGCGATGCCTCCGGCAACATGCGCCTCATCACCGGCAACCAGATCGGCTCACTCCTCGCCTGGTACCGCTGCAAAACCATGACGGATCTCGGCTGGATCAACGACGCCACCCGCTCCCACGCCGTCATGATCAAAACCTTCGTCACCTCACAGCTCCAGGATGCCATCGGGCACCGCTACGGTGTCGAAGTCGTCAACGTCCTCACAGGATTCAAATACATCGCCCAAAAGCTCGGCAAATACGAAGAAGCCATCCCCGCAGCCAAACGCGATAACTACCGCGCCATGTCCGAGGACGCCACCCGCGCCCTCCGCCTCGAGTACAGCCGCTTCTTCGTCTTCGGCGGTGAAGAAAGCTACGGCTACCTCGCCCAGGACTTCGTCCGCGACAAAGACGCCAACGCCGCGGCTCTCCTCTTCGCTGAGCTTGCCGCCTTCGCCGCTTCCATCGGCAAAACCATCCCCACCCTTCTCGACGACCTCTTCGCCGAATTCGGCGTCCACCTCGAAATGGGCAAATCTCTCGTTATGGAAGGTGCTGATGGCGCAGCCAAAATCGCCCAACTCGCCAAATCCTATGTCGATTCCCCCATGACGGAAGTCCACGGCAAGAAGGTCATCGGCGTCCGAGACTTCACCCAGGGAGACATGTACGATGAAGAAGGAGACCCCATCCCGCCCTCAGACATGATCTTCATGGATCTCGAAGGCGGATACTCCTTCGCCGTACGCCCCTCCGGCACCGAACCCAAAATCAAATACTACTTCTTCGGCAAAGGCACCCCCGGCTGCGATGTCGCCGCCTCCATGCTCTCCGTCCAGGACACCCTGAACGCACTCTGGAAGGACGTCGAAGCCGATG
This sequence comes from uncultured Akkermansia sp., assembly GCA_964448375.1. GTDB lineage: Bacteria > Verrucomicrobiota > Verrucomicrobiia > Verrucomicrobiales > Akkermansiaceae > Akkermansia. The sequence continues at coordinate 72,193 of CAYVAI010000005.1, read as the reverse complement.
CCATCAGACGCACAAACAACGGTTGATCCCTCCCCAAAAAATTTCCACACAGGATTCACTCCCTCTATCCCGCCTCGGGTCTTCCCGGGCGGGATTTTTTTGTCATGCAGTACCTTGACATCATCAACTGAACAACAAAAACAGAAATCCACATTTAACCATACGTTTGAAATATATTTTGCTTCGTAAATAGCTCAATATACTCATAGTGTGCCTTTTATAAGAAAACAACTAATCAATCGTACCATTAAATAATCAGTAAATAACAGCGGATTTGCAATCCGCTTATATCCATTATATAAGTCGCTTATTATGTAATCATTACGACTAATACAAAAGATTTTTTTACTATTTCGTGTTTATACGATTGATATACATATTTTGGATTTTTATAGGTATCTTGCTATCAATAGATTGCGGATCTCCTAAAATCGCATAAATCGATCACTCATGGGAATAATGATGCTTTTTATAAGGAAAAAAGCCCCTATCGTGAAAACTGCATGATCGACGGCAAATAATCTTGAATCATTCTAATTCAATGCTCTCGGTATAAAAAAAAGATGAATTTTTATGCATTGACAGCGGATTGCAAATACGCTATGCGGAAAAGTAACTTATGGATACTGTCGTGAGAATCAACGGTTTCAGCATCGTTCACATCAACCATTCATTCGATGGTTTCTATCAACATCATCCGGTCTCTCATCTTGATTTTCCTCAAGAATTTCCTAGTGAAACGACCGCGAGGGAAGCCTGTATTTCCATACCTGCGGCATCTGCAAGCTTCATATCTCTGACAGATATATCCCCCACTCGTCTCTCTCGCACATGCGGGCGTTTCCTTGTCCCCTCTCCCTGCTCTCACCACTGAACAGTCACCATCTTCATTCCCTCGGATTTTATCCACCTCATTTTTACAACAACAATATTTCAACTATTCAAATCCCATGAAACTCCACCTCCCCATCAATCTCCGCAAGGCTCTCCTTGCCCTCTACTCCACCGCCATCGGGCTTTCCATGGCAACATCCTATGCTGATAATGTAACCATCGGTTCAGGTTCCACAGAAACACCAACGGGTGAATTTGTCAAAATTGAGACGGGTTCATACTGGAAACTCAATGGCGGGAGTTTGAATACGTCAGGACTCGATGAAAATGGTTATATACTTATTGGAGGTAGCTCAAGAGGAACACTGGAATTATCCACAGGCTCATGGACGCAGGGCAACCAGCCCTTGACAATCGGTTTTCAGGAAAATGGTGATGGTATTCTTTTAGTTACGGGAGATAGTTTCTCAATAACAAATACTTCATCCAATGGTATTTCTCTTGGTCAAGCTAAGGGCACTGGTACAATCAAAGTCAATGGAGGCGATTTAACAGTCGCAAATGCTATTAACGCTGGATTTGAGGGAGGAACAGGCAAAATTGAGCTTGTAAATGGAACGCTAACCACTGACGGAAAAGTCACTCTGGGAGAAGAAACAGGAGAAAACAGTGGAACAGGAATTGCCAGTATTTCCAAGGAAGGCACTTGGAACGCTAATGGAGGCATTGAGATTATCGGAGATAAGAGCAGTATTACTAACAAAGGAGGTACTCTCAATGTTGGTCAATATTTTTTATTGGGAACGAGTATTTACACCGGCTCTGTCACACTCACTGGTGACACCACAGCTACCGGAACCGTCGGCACCATCAATGTTGATAGTTATCGTCTGACTGTAGGCGCAAGTACAGCCCTGACCGTAAACAACGCGTTAGACATTGGAACCGGTGACCTCACCGTCTTCGGTACTCTCAATGTTGCCAAGGGATTGACCGCTACAGGCAAGATAATTGGGGGTGATGGCACCATCAACGTGGGTTCCAAATTGAATTTGAGCACTGGTTCTTTCGGAGGAACTGTCGCCCTTTCAGCCGCCACTGTAGCTGCTGGAACCGTTAGTTCTATCAATTTAGGAACTTCTCTTCTGACTGTAGGTACAGGTACCGCCCTGACCGTAAACAACGCATTAGACCTCGGAAACGGTAACCTTACCGTCAACGGCACTCTCAATGTTTCCGAAGGATTGACCGCTACAGATAAAACCATTTCAGGCACTGCTGGCACTATCAATGTAGGAAAGAATTTAAATTTGGGCACTATTGGTTCTTATGGTGGGGCTATCGGCCTCGTAGCCGACACCACAGCTACCGGAACCGTCAAATCCATCAATGTTGGAGATTTTCATCTGACTGTAGCCAGTAATACAGAACTAACTGTAAATAACGCATTCAGCACCTCTAGTAGTAATGCTAATCTCACCGTCAACGGCACTCTCAATGTTGCCAATGGATTGACCGCTACAGACAAGGCAATTGGTGGAAATGGCACCATCAATGTGGGTAAAACTTTGAATTTGGGCACTGGTTCTTTCGGAGGAACTGTCGCCCTCTCAGCCAACACCACAGCTACCGGAACCGTCAATTCCATCGATGTTGGGAGTTATCGTCTGACTGTAGCTAAAGATTCAATACTGAATATAACCAATGCCTTAAACATCACTGGCGATCTTACCGTATCTGGTACTCTCAATGTTGGCGAAGGATTAACCGCTACAGACAAAGTTATTGGCGGGACCACTGGCACCATCAATGTGGGCAAGACTTTGGATTTGGGCTCTACCGGTTCTTACACTGGAACTGCCTCCCTCAGTGCTGACACCACAGCAGTAGGAGCTGTCAACGCCATCACTATAAATGGTAAGACTCTGACTGTAGATAAGGATAAAGTCCTAACTGTAACCAAAGCATTAGACATCGAAGACGGTAACCTTGCCGTCATCGGCACTCTCACGGCCAGAGGAGGATTGACCGCAAATACAATTAGCGGAAATGGCACCATCAATGTGGGTAAGACTTTAACTATTGGTACCGGTTCCTTCGGTGGAGATGTCATCCTCACGGAAAAGACCACAGCAGAGGGCACCATTGGCTCCATTGAAACCCAAACTTTCAACCTGACTATTGACAGGGACAAAGAACTGACGATCAACGGCACCACTAAAGATAGCACCATCGACGGAGGGCTTGCAGGAAAAGGTACATTGACACTGGATGCGGCAGGCCGAAAATTGACACTGAACAATCAGGGCGGGTTTAACGGTACACTTGTCCTGGAAAAAGGAGAAATCAATCTTGTCGCCGGTATTGGCTCTCCTTTAGGCACCCTGACAGCCATTGATGTCAACGGCGGGTGGATGGAAGTAACGAGCAATATAAAGACAAGCAGCCTGACGGTTGATGCAACTGGTGGTCCCTCTTACACCAACGCCTTCCTGTTCATTGGAGAAGGTGCGACTCTAACAATCACAGGTGCAGGAACAACAACCCTGAATGGACTCGTCGGCCTCGGGACATATCATGCTGGAACCTCGCTTACCCAAGGCAATCTGGTTGCGGAAAATGGCGATCTCACTATCAACCAGCTTGATGAGATGGCCTATGGAACCCTGAGTGCAAGCGGACATAAATTGACCTTAGGAGGCATCGTAACCGGTTCTTCTGCGGACAAACAACTGACCTTGACTGCCAGGAATATTGTCATCAAGCCGACTACATTCAATTCGGGATTCGAATTCGTCACCGCCAACGCAACAGAGTCATTAGAATTTTCGTTGGATTTCAGCAAATTGGATATCGCCGATTCCAGCTTGACTGCTGGTACCTTGAAAATCACGGGAGCAGGTACAGATCAGTATGAATACGTCCAAATCAATAATTCTACTTCCCTCGCTCTCACAACCGGAACAACGGTAAGCAAGGCAAGTCTGGTCTTCTCACATGTTGAATCAGGCACGACAGACTCCTTCAATCTCAAGGCTCTCTCTCTTTCCAATGGAGCCAATCTGCTTCTCAATGAAGACACCACAGTCAGCTTCGATTCATGGTCTGATACTGGCAATACAGGCAGTGTGATCCTGAACTCCGGCTCACTGTCGCAAAACGCAGGCCAGACCGGAGACATCACCATCAATTCAACGGTGGAAGCAGAGGACAGCTCTCTGGAAACCCAAGGTTCCCTGACCCTTGCTGGATCGGATAACAATTTGGACGGCAATACAATCCATTCGGACGCTGCCCTGACTTTGTCCGGTTCCTACACAGCTCTCACCGATTCCGATTTGCAGGGAAATAGCATCGTTCTGGATTCCGATAATTTGGGTGGTTCCGGACTATCGGTAGCCGCAACCACCAGCGTAAACGTCAAAAAAACCGCTACACTGGCCAATAGCTACGTCAATACACTTGCGACAACAGTTGCCAAAGATGCCACGTTCACGCTTCGTGGAGCTTATACTCCCAAAACGAGAGCCGCCACCCTGGTATCCGAGCTGGGGGATATCGACCTGACCGCAGGAGATAACGAATTGGTTCTTGAAGATGGAACTCAAGCCAACTTCAAAACCTTCGCTGATGCCGCGACATCCAGCTTGGAAATCACTGATTCCGCCCTGACCCAGACGAATTCTACCGATGCGGTCACCATCAATGGTTCAGTCTCCATCACCAACACAGCAGATGATGAACAGGCCAAACTGACCACCAGCGGAGACCTCTCCTTGCTGGGAAATAACACGATCCAGGGAGTCGAAGGAGCAACTGGCGAAGCCATCGTCTCTTCGGACAAAAAACTGACCATCGGTAAAGACGGCAAATCTTCCTCAATCGAATACGCCAAACTGACTGCAGGAGAGGCATGGACATTGGCTGGGGAAACCACAAAGCTGGACAATAACACAATCTCCGGCACAGCCCTGACATTCAATTCCACTGGGGATGGAACCGTCACCGTTGACACCCTTGTCAGTAATCTCCCCAGCGCCTCTGAATATTCAGATGTAATGGTCGGCACCGACAACGCCATCACCGGCACATCGCTGACCGTCTCCAAATCGACACAGCTCAACGGGGGCACATTGGCGCTCAGCGGCAGCAATATCACCACATCCATCGCAGAAGGAACCCTGTTGGAACTCAACGGCGTCAGCCAGAATGCTACCCCCGGTTCCGTTCTGAACCTCGGTTCCATTTCCCTTCAGGGGAGTACGGGGCTGACCACGCTGTTGATTTCCAACGGAACACTGGTCTCCGCGTCCTCGCTGACCATGACGGCCACTTCCCTCCTAGCCATTGATGGCGGAACGGGCAAACTCAACACATCTCTGACGCTGAGCAATGCCAATGTTCTGGCAGGAGATTTCGCCGGCATCAGCCTTGCCAACAATGCCCACCTCGTCTTCACAAGCGGGGATCTCATCATCAACACTGCCAATCAAGAGAAAATCAAGTGGGATGCCTCTTCAGCCATCAAGACCTTGTCAGGAAATATAACCTTCGATGGGGTCAAGGATGATTTAACGGCGGCAACTCCCGTGCGCGGAGAAATAGTGACGACAGGCAGCTACAGCATCTCTCTTCTGAATGGCTCGGAAATTTATACTTCCGGCGTAACAACTCACAACCTGAATCTGCATGATGCAGACACCATTCTGAAAGTCGACATTTCCGACAAGTCCGGCACTGAATGGACGAAGATGAGAATCAGCGATACGCTCAGCATGGCCAACGGAGCCGAGCTGGAGCTCTCCAACAAGGCGACGAGCGCTACTGATCTCGGCACACTCGGCTCCATCAAGGCCAACAAATCAGCCATCAGCCTGGCTGGTGATGCCACTTCAGACGATTACCTGTCCACATCCACCATCGAGTTGCGGGATTCCTCCATGGAAGTCACCGATCTCGAACTCCGTGATCAAGGCAATTCCTCAATCTCCCTTCTGGGAACCTCGACATTGACGTTGGATCACGCAATGCTAACGGGTTACAGCAATCTCTCCCTGTCTGGCGCATCCTCAGCCACCCTGACGGACGTCACATTCGCCGGAGTAGGCAGTATCAACATGGCCTCCACAGGCAGCCTGACATTCGCCGGAACAAACGACCTCGGTTTCGCCATGGTGACCATGCTCTCCGGCACAGCCGCCATCACTGGAACCACAACAGGGGATTTCACCCTGTCCGGAGGCACCTCGCTAATTCTTGGTACTGGTACTGATGACGCTTCCCTCATAGGCACAGTGACGCTCAACGGCGGTAAAATTAAGGTTGTTAATATCAATTCTGCAGAAACCAATCTGGGGTTAAATACAGGTACCACCGGTGGAACCTTGGATATGGACGTCAATCAGGTAATCATCCTGAAAAATGATGGTGACCTTTTTGGCAGTGGTCGTCTGAATGTGACTGGCCTCGGCACGCTGGCTATCACAGGCACCAATGCGAATTTCACGGGAGATGTCAACTTTGGAGGAACAACACTGTTCCTTGAGAAAGAGAACTCACTCGGTTCTGGAACGTTGACATTCAGTAACGACGGGGTAGAATTTTTTGTCACAGGTACTCAGAACAACAACATGGTCTTTAGCAATAAGACCTTGACTCTCTCAGGGAACCAACCACAAAACGACGCATTCACCTTGTCCGGAAACCTGACTGGCGGCACTCTGAATGTGAGCTCCGACACCAATGTGACGTTCTCCGGAACATTGCGTCTCAAAGAATTGACGGCCGATGATTCGACTATCGTATTGAGCAACAAGGGAGAGCAAAATAACTTCATCAATCAGATTGAAAGCCTGACGGCTTCCAACGGTGGAGTCATCGATGGTACTCTGGCTAGTGCCCCTGCCTATCGTTCCGAATACGGTTCCCTCACAACCGATGACAATGGAAGCCGGATTGCGCTATCCAACGCCAATGTAACCGGCTCCATCTACGCAGGGGAAGGTTCAACAATCTACATCAAGGGAAGTAACATCAATGCCTATCTCGGCTCCTTGACCGGAAACAAAGGCACAGTAGAACTGGAAGCAGTCACGGCCTTATTCAACGAAGTCTATTTACAAAGAGGAGCGACGCTGAACTTGAATGCCACAGATCTAACGTCCAGAGGGAAACTAGACATTTCCGAAGCAACTCTGCACTTGATCAATGGCAACAATTCCCTGACCAGTACAGGAGGAGATATCACCCTGGGGACAATAGACAACGCAGGCAATCACACACTTCGCATTGCTGCTAATGCCGGTACCCTGAAATTCATCGTTGCAAATACCTTGACGAATTCCACGGTTTCCGCCAAGGATCTTGAGATTACAGAAAATTTGACGATGGACGGCGGCCTGCTCACGGTCTCCGACTCGACAAACATCGGCGATAAAACACTTGAACTCAAGGGAGGCACGGGCACCCACACGCTGGGCGCCATCACCGGAACCGGTACCATCTCTTTGTCAAACGCCGCTCAGGCTACGGCAACAGCTACGGGTTGGGCAAGCACAGGCTCTCTCTCCCTCGCAGGAAGAAGCTCCATCACATTCTCAGGAACGACAGCCATTACCGTCCAATCTCTGGCTCTGGCCGGAGCATCGCGTATGACCACAAACGGCGCCCTCACGGTCACCAATGAGGTCAACGACATGAACGGCTCAATCATCGCCACAGGCGATATGGCCTTCACCGGTGGTATCGCAACCACTGGCACGGGCAATAGCCTGAATGCTGGTACTCATACTCTGACACTCGGTGCGTCATCGACCCTCAACAACACATCTGTCACTGCCAGTTTGCTGGTAATCAATGGCGCAACCTCAACGGACGCTGGTTCCCTTCTGAACATCGCCAATACTTCCACACTGAATGCCGCGCTCACCATCAACGGGGGGACAGGGCATGAACTCGGCACCACTATCAACAATGGCGGTGGACTGGCTCTTGCTGGATCGGCTACCGCAGCCGGTGGTACACTCTCCGGCGCAGGTCAACTGACTCTAACCGGAGCAGATACCACCCTCAATCTCAGAGGGAATGCCACGGTTGGCGGCACAGCAACGATCGAGGGTAACCTCGTCTCCGCCGGAACAGTCGCCCTGAACGGAAGTGACAGCATGATAAGCGGCACTCTGGCCGCAGGCGGCGATGTTTCCATTGCCGATGCAGAAGCTATTTCCGGCGTTGTCACTTCCCAAACCGGTGCCATCACCGTCGGCGGAGACGGCAAGGATCTTTCCGGTGCCAGCATGACTGCGGCCAACGGAATCACCATCAACGGTACCAATGCCGAATTGGCAGACTCCCTCGCCCTGAATGCCGGAGCTGGCAATCTGAACCTTTCCGGCCTGGCCGATGCCGACGGAACTGGTACCAGTACGGTCGATCTGAGCGGAGCCACCCTCAACCTCTCCGATGTGGTGCTGGATGAGATGACGACCGCCATCCACGTCACCAACGGCGTGAATATCTCCGGTGGTCTCGCCCTTGGCAAACTCGTAGCATCCCAACTGGGGCTTATCAACCTGACGGGCGGAACCCTCGCTCTGACGGGTGCCGACACAACGGGCAGAACCGTCGTATCAGGCACAGGGTTCATCCTCAACGGCAGCACAGGCACACTGACGGGGCTGAATCTCGACCTCGGAGCAAACGGCATCACAGCCTTGAAGACGGGCGCCCTGGTGCTGGTCAACACCGCGCTATCCGGATTGTCCATGACAACCGAGGCAGGCACCACCCTGAGACTGGGCACGTACGGCTCCACAGATGGTTCCTCCACGAGCCAGATCACCCTGACGGGCGACTTTGTCTCCAACGGAGCCGTCGCTTTCAATGACGGCAGCTCCATCAAGGCGAATAAACTGACCTTCAACGGTACCGTCACTGGAGATGTGAATGTTGAATCCGGTTCCGACATCTACCTGAGCCACGTCGATGGTAAACTGACCCTGACGGCCAATAATCTCATCGACATCGCCAACGGCGACACCCTGAAGGACGGTTCGTCCCTGACTGCCAACAACCTTGCCATCCACGGCACGGATGCCCTGACAGCTACAAACACCTCCTTTGCCATCACCGACACGACGCTCATCGACCGCACCGGGAGCCTGAATCTCGTCTGGACAACAGCCAGGACGATGGATTCACTCGGAGCCGTCACCGTATCCGGCGGCACATTCTCCGCAACAGGCATTGCCGGCACGATACTCCAAACCAAGGGCATGACCATCAAGGGCGGCTCCATGGCAAGCTTGAATACACTGAGCCTTGTGGGCAACATCTCAACGCTTGCCGACAGCAGCGTCGATACGCTCAACCTGACCAACGCCACAATCGCCAATGCAGCCATCAACGCCGGAGACGTCATCAACATGACGACATCCACGGTGACCGGAACCCTCCTTCTTGACGGTTCCGTCCTAAATGTGCTCGCCACGGGTAACAACACCATCAACACCCTGACGCTAGCCAACAACGCCCGCGTCAATGTCAATAACGGAGCCTCTCTGACGGTAGATACCACCGGTATCGGTGTCGGGGCCGACATGCAGATCAACGGCACGGTCACGGGCAACATTACCCTGATGGGCGGCACCGCCACGCTGGCTAATACTGGAACAGTTGCAGGAGACCTTGGGCTCCAGGGCGGCACGCTCACCTACAACGGCGGCAGTGTCACCGGAGAACTCGCCTTCCTTGCCAATCCGGTTGGCAATTCCGTCATCAGCCTGGGTTCCAACTGGACGCTTGCCGCTGGCAAGGCACTTGCCGTCAACGGCAATGGAGCCATCAACATGGGAGCCCGCAACATGACGAGCCACGGCTTGACTGGTACCGGCACACTGACTCTCAACGGTACGGGGGGCTTCACCATAGACGCCACCGGCACCCACACCGGCGACATCATTTTGAATGATACGGTACCGCTGATTGGATCCGCCAAGGATGCCTTTGGTACAGGCGGAACCATCGTAGCCAACGGAACGCACACCATACAATCCTCGGCAGATCAGAGCAAGGGATTGACGCTAAACAACGATTCTACCGTCAATCTGCAAGTTCTTGGAAACACTCCCTGGACTTGGTCCGGCCAAATCCAGAACATCAGTGGAACGATCAAGACTACATTTGGTGGTTCAATCGTCTTCACGGGCAACAACTCGAATCTGGGAACCCTGGTTCTTGATGACAATGCATCTTACGGTTCTGTACAGATAGGCAATGGAATTGATGCGCTCACCATGTCTGCCGGTTCCATCACTGGTGTGAAATCTGGTTCAAAATCTCTGACCGTGTCGTCCAACACCACACTGAACGCACAATCTGTTTTTGTAAATGCATTGACAGTCGATGGTACCCTGAATGTCAGAGGAGATGTCACAACAGAACCTGGCACGACCCCCAGTCAGACAATCAATGGCACCTTGAATGCCGTTGGTGATATATTCCTGAGCAAGGCTGTTCTTGGTAATGGCTCTTCCCTGCACGGCTCATCCATTACGCTAGGCAACGGAAATTCTGCCTCCAATATATTGATCCATGCGGATCACGATCTGACTCTCAATCTCGGGTCTTATGGGTGGACAAATTCCACAGTGACTGTCCAGGGCTCCATGACCAACAATGGATCTCTCACACTATCCGGCGGAGATGATGCATTGTACAATCTCGGGAATCTGATTAACAATAACAGCCTCACATTGCAAAATAATGTTGCTGTTCAAGCCGCTTCATTTACCCATCGCGGAACTGGAACAAATGCTCTGTCTATCGAGCAAGGTTCGTCCCTGACAGCCACGGGAGACATTCTTTCCCAAGGAAAGGCTCGGATTTCAGGTTCGCTGACTGGAGCATCCATCACAATTAATGGAACTCAAAACACTGATAATATATTTACCGGAGGAACGCTGACAGCGACAGCCGGCGATATCACAATCAACCAAATCAGGATCAGTACAGGAACAATGGTTGCCACTGGCAACATTGACATCGCTGGCGAGATTTACGGTATTTGGAGTGACGCCGGTTTATCACTGACATCTCAAAGCGGAAGCATTGACTGGAAGGTGGCAAACACAGTTGAGCCACTTGGAAAAGCATTCACAAGCAACACCTCCATGGAGGCAGCAAAGGACATCTTGCTGAATGTTGAAACGAGAGACTCCAACACCATACTGAAGGCTGGCGGAACGCTGTATGTGAATGCAAATACGACTCTCAATGTATCCTCTGTCTCTGCCCAGGCTACGAACATTGCCAATGGAGTATCATTCACACTGAAGACAAACAAAAACAGTGCACCAGTTTCTCTCGGAACAGTAACGAACAATGGAACATTGGAACTTACGTATGGGACGAAGGATTTGACCGTTTCAGCAGAATCCCTGAAGGGTTCCGGCAATCTGACAATTGGTGCATGGACGACCTTGAATGTCACCAACGATATTGTGGCCACGGGCAACAGCACGATTAACGGTATCTTGACCGGACGCAACATCACCTTGTCCGGCTCAGAGAACATTCTGAATGCTTACAACACGTCCCGTTCCATCATTGCTTCCGGTGATTTAAGTATCACGAACGGAGTTCTGGAAGAGAATTCCAACTCCTCAACAACGTTGAAAGGCAAGACGGTCACTCTGGCAGGCACATTCGGTGAATCAATCAACAACATCGTCGAGGCCGAGAAATTCAATGTACGGACGGAGCTCATCTGGGGTACATCGCAAATCACAACCAATGCCTTGACAATTGCCCAGGGAGCAACACTCTCGCTCAATGGAAAATGGAAATCCAACACCAGTGTCCTGGGAGCAATTGACAACGCGGGCAACCTGATCATCGGAGTTGACGCCTCAACCTCCGCCACAGCAAGCTCCCTCATCAATGCCGGCAAACTGTCTATCGGTACGGGCTCCAGTCTGATGGTCGCAAACGCGGTTACCTCTACAGGTAGCACCGCAGTCGCGGGTACACTCACCGGCAGCTCCATCACACTGGGCGGTACGGGCAACGTCCTGACGGACGGCACGCTCGCCTCCGCCTCCACGATGACCATCACCAACGCCACGCTGGGTAACACGACGCTTGCCTCCGTGACGGACATGACCATCTCCGGCACGCTGACGGACGGCGGCAACAACTCACTGACCTCGTCGGAAGGTAGCATCACGTTGAACTCCTCCATGGACGGAGCCGACAATACGATTACTGCTGCCAAGGGTACGGTTGACATCAATGCCGCCATCTCAGGCAACGGCCTCAATGTCACCGCTCAGGACCTCATCATCGATGCGGCTCTGACCACCACAGGCGATAACACCGGACGCGGGATCATCACCGTAGCTGGCACCATGGACGTCAACGCCGCTGCTGCCCTGACCAACGTCAAGCTTGATGTAGCCCGCACGGACATCATCGGCAACGGCTCCTCGCTGACCGTGACGAACACCGGAAGCTTCGGCAAACTCGGCAACATCACCATTGGCGACCACGGAGCACTGACCCTGCTGGGCACGACGGCAGGCACGAAGTCCTCCCTGACCGCCGACATCAACCTCAGCAACCATTCCACCGCCAGCCTCACCAACACGACCCTGACCGGCAACATCCTTGTCAGTGCCGATGCCAACACGCTGACGCTGGATACAACGACCGTCATTGGCAACGTCACCCTGCTGGGCTCCACCAACAGCTTGTCCATGACCAATTCTACCATCGGCCAGACACTGACGATGGACGGCGGTCAGTTCGACCTGTACGGAGCCAATACCGTTGGGGAACTCCTGCTCAACTCGACCAACGTCAACCTGACTCTGCACACTGGCGCCACGCTGGCAGCAACCGGCAAGGAAACCGTGATCGACAAGAATGGCCTCTACAACATTGAAGGAACCCACACAGGCGACATCCGCATCAGCAACGGCACCGTCAACCTCGGTTCGACCGCCAACGCCGGCACCTTGGATGGCAACCTGATCCTGGCCTACGGCACGCTGAACTACAACAACGGAGCAGCAGCTATTACCACAGACAAGACCATCACACTGGAGGGTGACGCTGGCTTCGCCCGCGACATCAATGTCAATGCTACATGGAATGCCTCTGGCAACACGCTCGTCGCCAATGCCGACGGCACCATAAACCTGGCAGGAGGAAGCCTGACGCTCAAGGCCATCGCATCCGGCACAGGCAACCTCACCGTCAATGGATCGAATACGCTGACGCTCAATAACACGGGAGCTCACACAGGCAATATCGTCCTGAACGGCACCGTCAACGTCACGACCTCAGCACAATACGGTCTTGGTACAGCTGGTTCTCTCATTGCCGACACTGGAGTACATACGCTTACACTTGGCAGAGACCAGAGCAAGGGCCTCATCATTAATGAGGGTTCCACCATCAATCTGACAACGACACGCGACCTGCAATGGGAAGGATTGATTAACAACCAGGGAACCTTGAATGTAAACACACCCTCAAATGGCACTCCTCTGTATCTGACTCAGACAGGATCCAACCTTGGCAATTTAAACCTGTTACAGGGTCTGATCAAGCTGAGCACCTGGCAAACTGCCCCCAGCCTACAGTTCACAGGCAACGCTATCACCAGTATCGCTGGAACAGAATTCGATATGAGGAATTCCTCGCTGACTGCCAACAGCATGAACCTCCTCGGTTCCTTGAAGGCTGGAAACGGCACGCTGGCTCTCACCAACGGATTGACGGCAGCATCTATCGATCTGTCCGGCACCACAGTGACGGCTCGCTCCATTCTGGCTAGCGCGACGGCTCTGGGAGCCAATACCAGCCTCACTGCTGTGGAGGGGCTCACCCTCAATGGCATCACAGCCCTTGGCAACAACGTCACCCTGAAGGGCGGCAATGTCTCTCTGGCCTCGGCCTCCACCCTGACGACAACCGGCTTGTCGCTGACTGCCAGCCACACGCTGGCTCTCAACAGCGGCACCTACACTTGGAACAACTCCACGGTGGATGTGCATGATACGACCGCAATTGCCGCTGGCACCAGCCTGACCCTCATCGGAGGAAGCAACTACAGCCTCGGCAAGCTTGACAACAAGGGAACCATGGCCATCAATGCCGCCACGACAGCCTCCGTGCTCTCCATCGGCAACACTGGCACCATGACCATCGCAGGAACCGTGAACTCCACGGGTGCTGTCACCTCCACCGGCAAGCTGACACTCAACGGTCTGATATCGGGCACCGACATCGCTCTGTCCGGCGGAACTGATGCCACGAACAATACCCTGACCTTTGGTTCCATCCAGGCCTCCGGCAAGCTCGACATCACCAACGCCACCCTCGGCAACGCGACGCTTCGCGGAACACTCGTCAGCCTCAATGGCATCATTGCCGGCGGCACTGACAACACAATCAACGCGCAGTCGCTCACCATCGGCACGGATGTCACCATGGGCAACACCAGAATCACAGCCTCGGACTCCACCTCCATCAGCGCAGGCAAGACCCTGAGCCTGGTCGGTGGAACCCAAAGCTTCGGCTCGCTCAACGGCGGCACGGGTAGCACCCTTGCCCTGGCTGGCGGAGCTGATGCGGAAGCTACGGCCATCCTGTTTGCCAACGGCACGATCATGCTGAACCTTGCATCATCCCTCGACACAACAACGGCGGCAGACAGCACCATCGGCAACCTGACTCTGGCAGGCAATTCCACGCTGACCACAGCAGGCAAGCTACTGGTGACAACCCTGGCTGACGATGCCAATGGCTCAATCACATCGGCCGGAGACCTGACCCTGACCAACGGTACCACGACGTCCAACACACTGACGCTCACCGCTGGCAAGCTACTGGCCCTCCACGGCACAAGCTACACCATCAATGGAGTCAACAGTCTCCTTTCCGGCCAGACCATCGTCGTTGACGGAGCGTTGACCATGAATGGCGCCAATTCAGCCATCCATTCCAACGGAGGTTCCATCACCCTCTCCGGCAACGTGAGCATGACGGGCACTGGCTCCGCCATCAATGCAGGCAATGACGGCCTCATCACCCTCAAGGGCGCAGCCAACACGCTGACCAACACGGCAGTCACCGCCGGACGCCTGAACATCGCCAGCGGCGCCACCACCCTGACCAACGGAGTATTGACCGCCGTCACCACCCAGGTGGACAATGGCGCGGCTCTGACCCTGACGGGCGGCACCACGCACAACATCGGCGCCCTCGTGAACTCCGGCACCATAACCCTGTCCGCCAACACGACGGCTCAGGCATCCACGGTGACCAACAACAGCACGCTGACGATCAGCGGCACGCTGAACACAACGGGCAGTGTTGTTTCCACAGGAGCCACTTCCTCGACGACGATCAACGGCACCCTCACCGGCAGCTCCATCACACTGGGCGGTACGGGCAATGTCCTGACGAACGGCACGCTCGCCTCTGCCTCCACGATGACCATCACCAACGCCACGCTGGGCAACACAACGCTTGCCTCCGTGACGGACATGACCATCTCCGGCACACTGACGGACGGCGGCAGCAACTCGCTGACATCATCGGATGGCAGCATCACGTTGAACGCCCCGATGACGGGAGCCAACAACACGATTACCGCCGCCAAGGGCACGGTTGACATCAATGCCGCCATCTCCGGCAACGGCCTCAACGTCACCGCTCAGGATCTCATCATCGATGCGGCTCTGACCACGACGGGCGACAACGCCGGACGCGGAGTCATCACCGTCGCTGGCACCATGGACGTCAACGCCGCAGCATCCCTGACCAACGTCACGCTTAATGTGGCTCGCACTGACATCACTGGCAACGGTTCCTCGCTAAGCGTCACCAACACGGGAGCCTTCGGCAAACTCGGCAACGTCACCGTGGATAACCACGGTGCCCTGACCCTGCTGGGCACGACGGCAGGCACGAAATCCGCCCTGACCGCCGACATCAAGGTTAGCAACAACTCTGTCGCCAGCCTCACCAACACGGCCCTGACCGGCAACATCCTCGTCAGTGCCGATGCCAACACGCTGACGCTGAATCAAGCGTCTGTCACTGGCAACGTCACCCTGCTGGGCACCAGCAACAAGTTGTCCATGACCGATTCTGCCATCGACCAGACTCTGACGATGGATGGCGGCCAGTTCGACCTGTACGGAGCCAACACCGTCGGAGAACTCCTGCTGAACACGACCAACATCAACCTGACCCTGCACAACGGCGCAACGCTGACGGCAACCGGCAAGGAAACTGTGATCGACAAGAATGGTCTCTACCTCATTGAAGGCACCCACACCGGTAACATCCGCGTCAACAACGGCACCGTCAACCTCGGTTCCGCTGACAATGCAGGTACACTCGACGGCAACCTGGCTCTGGCCTACGGCACCTTGAATTACGATAACGCCGCCTCGTCCATCGCCACCAGTCACAGCATCACGCTGACGGGTGAAGCTGGCTTCGCTCGCGACATCAACGTCAACGCCGCATGGAATGCCTCCAACAACACGCTCGTCGCCAATGCTGACGGCACCATCAAGCTGACTGGCGGAAGCCTGACGCTCGGAGCTATCGCCTCCGGCAACGGCAAGCTCACCGTCAACGGCACGCATGACCTAACACTCAACAACACGGGTGCCCACACCGGCGACATCGTCCTGAACGGCACCGTCAACGTTACAGCCGGAGCCACGAATGCTCTGGGCACAGACGGCACCTTGGTTGTCAACGGAGTCCACACGCTCAACGTCACGGGCGATCAAGACAAGGATATCCTCCTTGCCACGCGCCGCGACGGCCTTGTCATCAACAATGCTGGTAACGTCACGCTCAACGGCAGCATCGATTCCCGCGGCATTATCGCCAAGGTCGGCGCCGGCACCCTGACGCTCGAAGACGCAGTCATCGACAATCTGGAAGCCAACGACGGCCTCGTCACCAGCACGGGCGACAACACCTTCGGCGACCTGACGGCAGATGGAGGCGACATTACCCTCAACACGGGAGACCAGCTCATGGCCGATGCCGACATCAACGCCACCGACGGCACCATCACCCTCAACGGAGCCAAGGCCTCCAACGGCGGTATCATGACGACGACGGAAGACGGGGAAATCCTCGTCCACGGTGGCAACCTGAAGATGAATGAAGCCCTCAACGACGGTGACATGACCATCGACCAAAGCGCCAGACTCGCCCTCAACGTCCTTACCTCCTCGGGCAAACTCGCCATCGGCTCCACCGCCGCTGGCGACCGCACCCGCGTTGACGTAGCTACGGACGCCACCCTGTCCGGCGACACCACCATCAACACCGGCTCCACGCTCGACGTCGCCAAGAATGTCGATCTCAGCGGCACAGCCACAATTGACGGCACCATCTCCGGCAAGGACATCACCATCCAGGGTAACGGAACCAGCGTCAGTGGCACCAACGGTACAATCACCGCCGACAAGGGACTGAACATCGGCGCAGGTGCTGAACTCGACATGGCAGGCAATTCCAGCGTCACGGCCGGCACCGACATCACGGTTGGAGGCTCCGCCAACGTGGAAGGCAGCCTTGCTGCAGGCGGCAACATGAACGTCACAGGAGACGTCACAGTTGACGGAACAACCTCAGTGGGCGGTAGCCTCACTGTCTCGGGCGACGGCTCCGTCGATCTGGCTGGCACGGCCAATGTTGCGGACAAGACCACCATCAACGGCAATGGTTCCGTCGATCTGGCAGCCACCGGCTCCAGCGACCTCGGCAACATCACCGCCAATGATCAGGGTAGCCTGTCCATCGACGGCAACGGTAACAGCGTCACCGCCGACAACATCGTCATGAACGATTCGGCCTCCGGTTCCATCACCGACACCGTCCTCAACCTCAACGGCGGCAAGGGTGAAATCATCCTCAATGACAGCTCCAGCCTCGACATCGCCAACACGACGATCAACGGCAGCATCACGACCACCAATACATCGTCCACCGACTCCACCCATCTGGGTCTGGACAAGGTTGATATCAACGGCAACCTGACCGTCGTCGGGGGCGACCTCGTCCTCTCCGACAACAACACCGTCTCCGGAAGCCTCAATATCTCCGACACGGTGAACGTGACAGTCAACGACAAGGACGGCAAACCCGGCACCCTGGTTGTCAAGGAAGGCACAACGATCGATCCGAATGCCAGCCTCACCATTGATGATAAGAGCAACTTCACCTCCAACGTCACCATGACCGGAGGCAGCTTCACCATCAATGGCAATGCGGCAGGCAACAACTTCAACGGTTCCATAGCCTTCAAGCCCAATGACAATCTGACCTACCCCGGTGCTTCCGCTCCCGTCGTCAACGTCAACGGACTCCACAACCAGAACATGGGAATCACCGTCGATGCCGACGCCTCAATCAACGTCAATGGAACCCTGAACATCAACGGTACGCTCAGCTCCGGCTCCAATGGAGACGATACGCTGACGCTGAACGGCAATGGTGAAACGGGCGAAATCGTCATCAACTCCACCAACGAAGGGTTCGGAGATGACATCGCCATCGGAGGCGGAACGCTCGTCATCAACGCCAATGAAGCCATCGGCAAGGACGGCACGCTCTCCATCACCGGAACGGACGTCACCTTGAAGAACACTGCCGACGGAGCCACCGTCAGCAAGGACATCGAAACCTTGGGCAACGGCTTGACCATCCAGACGGAGCAGAATCTGACTCTGGCCGGACAACTCGACGCCGCCGGAGACACCATCACCAAGACCGGTGACGCCGACCTCGTTCTCTCCCACGATCCCGTACTCAATGATGCCAAGTCCATCATCGGAACGCTGAACCAGAATGAAGGCAACATCATCGTCGACGGCACCGATTACACCATCGGCGACCTCAACATGGCAGCCGGAGACATCACGTTCTCCTCACTGGGTGGCAACACCATCCACAACATCACTGCCGGTGAAGGCACCAGCATCAGCCTGAACGCCACCAACCCCGCCGTCAACGGATCCAAGGCCGACATCCTCGGTGACTCGGAAACCAACAGCGGCCTTGTCAACCTTGATGGCTCCACTCTGGAAACCGAGGGCACCATCCTTGGCCTGGACGAACTCAACCACGGCACCAGCGTCAATGGTATCGGCTCCACCGCCACCCTGAGCAATTCCACCGGCACCGTCACCCATACCACGGTTGACACTGGTTCAGAACTCACCCTCGATGGCAGCACCATTGAAGGTAACGATCTGGTCAACTCCGGCACCACCACCATCAAGGACACCACCCTGACGCTGGATGAAGCCATCTACATCCAGGACGGCGGCGAACTCAACATCGACGGCGCCAGCGTCATCGACAGCGACCTCGCCCTCTCCAACGGTACGATCAACATCCTCGCTGGTTCCTCCTCCATCATCACGGCTGACAGCACGCTGGACTTCAACTCCGGCCGCACCAGAATCGCTGGCGACCGCGTGGTGAACGTCCACGAAGACTTCACCATGGAAGGCTCCATACTGATGACCAGCGATGGCAAGATGGTAGTCGATGCAGGCAAGACAATCAACGTCAACAGCGGATTCTCCGGTTCCGGAGACCTCCACAAGGAAGGCCAGGGCACGCTGACATTCAATAAGGAAAATGCCGCTTACACCGGCACGCTTCACCTGACTGAAGGCACGCTGGGCGCGACTGCCTCCAACGCCTACGGCAGCACCTCCACACTGTGCATCCACGGCGGCGGAGTCAATGTCCTCACGGGCACGCAGAACGGTTCCCCGGTCGTCTTCGACTCCGGAATGATGGTGGACGGCGACCACGCCTTCACCGTCAACACCCTGTCCCACACCACGTGGAACGGGCAACTCTCCGGAGCCAAGGGCACCATGACCAAACTTGGGAACTCCACCCTGGCCATCAACAACGCCAACAGCCAAAGCTTCGCCACCGCCATCAAGGTCAATGAAGGAGCCCTCGCTCTCAATGGCAATATCGGCAGCGACGTTGCCCTGTCCAAGGACACCATGCTCTCCGGCAACGGTTCTACCGCTGGACACGTCAACGCCAAGGCCAACAACACCATCATTGAAATCGGTGAAGCCGGCAAGGCCTGGACAGGTTTCAACGGCGGCGTAGAAACCCTCACTGTTGGCTCCGTAGCATTCGAACGCTCCGAAGCAGACTGCATGGGTGTTTACAAGACTGGTACCAAGACCATCTTTGATCTCGACCTCTCCAACTCCGTCAGCGACAAACTCGTTGTCACCGGCAAGGCCGACCTCAACAACTCGCTCGTGGAAATCCGCAAGGGAGCCTACACCCCGACTCAGGAACGCTCCATCGCCGATGGTACGCGCTTCCATGTCGTCGAAGCCGGAGAACTTACCGGAACTTTCCACACGGAAGTCCAGCACGACCTCTACCTGCTCAACGCACACCTCGAAAATACCTTCACGGGAACCGACCTCGTCCTCTCCCTCAACCACAAAGGAGCTGACAAGAACGATAACCAGAGAGGCATTTCGGGTGTCATTGAAGGCATCGACAACGACGGCATCGCCACAGGCGAACTGCTTGACCTCGTCAACGCCTTCAAGCACACCAAGAGCGAAGCAGAAGCTAAGGCCGCCCTCGACGCTGCCGGAGGAACTCGCTTGAGCACGATGATGAGCTCCATGCTCGCAGGCAACATCAACCACCTGCGCACACTGCGCGGATCGATGGGCACGGGCAACTACGCCATCACCGTCACACCCGACGCCAAGGGAGGCATGATCAGCCACGGACGCACCAGCACGGAAGTATGGGTCACCCCGACCCACGCCTTCAACAAGGTCAACGGAGACTACAATGCTCCTGGATTCAGCCGCAGTGCCTGGGGTGCCATGATGGGTGCCGAACGCAGTGTCGATGCGAACACCATGCTGGGCATCGCGCTGGGTTACGATTACGCCCGCACCGAAGTCATGGGTGCCACCGACGAGACCGATACCTACAACATCGACCTCTACGGCACCTACTCGGATGGAGCCTGGAACAACCGCGCCTCCTTCGGCATCGGCTTCCACGACTTCACCAACGACCGCTACGTGAGCGTTGCAGACAGGTTCTCCCACATGTCCCGTGGCGGAACGACGGGTACCTCGTTGAACTTCTCCTACGAGCTCTCCTACATCTTCCAGCTGGACGATAAGTCCACCATCGCACCTCTCTTCACCTTCGAGAGCACGCTGGGCTGGATTGGAAGCTACTCGGAAAAGGGCGACATCGGCAAT
Source organism: uncultured Akkermansia sp. (assembly GCA_964448375.1). Lineage (GTDB taxonomy): Bacteria > Verrucomicrobiota > Verrucomicrobiia > Verrucomicrobiales > Akkermansiaceae > Akkermansia. Next base: position 51,038 of record CAYVAI010000005.1, on the reverse strand, counting down.
GCCGGCCTGCATGTTGACCGTCAGGATGCCTGGGCAACCGTCCTCGGCTTCGGTGGCCGTTACACCCGTGAGTTCACGGCTCTGAAGAATGCCCCCGCCGCTAACTTCGAAGCCATGGCACTCATGACCTTCGACGTAGGCGACCAGGGAGCCCCGGTCACGGCCTCCTTCCTCGGAGCCCCCGGACGTCACTTCACCACGAAGCCCGCCGCCAACAGCCGCGTCGGCGCCATGCTCGGAGGTGGAGTCAACATCCCGATCAATGACCGCCTCACCGGCTTCGGAGGAACCACCTTCGAATTCCGCAGCGGCACGAGGGACTTCACCGCCAACGTCGGCGTCCGCTACACCTTCTAAACCGAGGTATAGCCTGGTCCATTTCAAGCCCCGCCTTCCTTCGCAGGAACGGCGGGGCTTCTTGCTATAACGCAAAAGCCTCCACACCATAGCAACAGTGCAGGAGCTTTCCTGAGACAGGGTAAGATTCCATCCCACGCCCGAATGATCTGGGAGAATACCTGCCTCCTCCGCGAGCGATCAATTGATGGCAGGATTCCCTTCTTCAGGAATAGTTGTCCGGTTCACCCTGTCTCGCCTGACATCCTTCGAGTTTTTATTACGGGATGCGGGCAAAGAGAAGGGGCTGTTCCGCATTGATCAGCGAAACAGCCCCTGGATTGAAGCAAAAATAAAATGCCCGGATCTTACGGATTGACAGCCTTGATGGCCTTGACCGTAAAGAGGCGTTTGCGGTCCTCGTTGATCGGGACGATCGTCACAGTTTCGCCAACCTTGCGCCCCACCAGCTTCTTGCCAGCCACGGAGAGGTAGGAGACGACGTGCAGTTCGGGATCGGAATCCCATGCACCGAGAACTGTGTAATCCACGCAATCGCCTGCTTCCGTTTCCAGAGTCACAATCGTGCCCATGGACACAGCGGAAGTATCGGCTGCCTTAAAATCGGTGCCGCGAGCCATGGAGAGGTCGCGTTCCAATTCTGCACGGCGGCGATTCAGCACGCGTTCCACTTCCTTGGCATCCTGGTAACCGGCATTTTCACGCAAGTCACCTTCGGCGCGGAAGACGGTTTTGTTATGCTTGTTCTGCGGAATCTTGACGTTGACGAGATCTTCGTATTCAGCTTTACGTTTGTCGAGACTGACCCAGGAGACGAAAACGGGATCCTGAGTCTTCTTTCTCTCGTCATTACCGGCATTGAGAATAATGTCCTGCAAGGTAGGATGCACGCTCATCATGCGAGCCAGCAAGGCACGACGATCAAGTTCCGAGAAAGCGGGAGAGCCATAGAGGATCTTGGCAAACTGGCGGACTTCACCGAAAGGTACATCCTTGATCAGATCGCAAACGAGATTTTTGTCGTCAAGAATCAGGTTCTTGAGGCGCAACATGCGGTTGGGACCACCATCCATATAATCCTGGTCAATCAGAGCCAGGATAGCGGAGCCTACTTCGATGCAGAATGCCTTTTGGGCATCGGTCTTTCTGTTGCGGCAAATCCAGATCAGGCCATCGGGCTGGAGGGTCTGGCTGAGAACTCCCTTGCGCAGGTGCTCCTGGAGGGCTGCATCCTGGTTCTGTTCCTTGATGAACTTGGCGACTTCGCCAACAGCACGGGCTCCACCGAGGTCATACACGCGCAAGGCCTGTTCCACCCAGGCATCGCCGAAGGCAACGGGGTAAGCTTCGTAGATACTCTTCTGGCGAACAGCGGGAATGGCTCCCAGAATTACTGGAAGAGTCTCGAAATATTCAACCAGCACGTCGGACAGGGCCTTGAGAGAAGAAGTATCTTCTCCGATAGCAGAAGCAATCATATCACGGATGACGGCAAGTTCCAGCGTCTGCTGAAGCACGATGGTACTGCCATTGACGACATCCTGGTTGAGCATCTGGAGCAATTCGCGGGAGCCTTCCTTATCGGCAACCATTTTTTCCATCTTGGCGGAATCGACGACACGCACGCGAGCCTTGATATCCTTGTGGCTGTTGTAGTCGTCAATTACGGACTCCACATAGCTCATTTCCTGCTGGCGCAGACGAATGGTTTCCCCTTTGCGGGTAGGCATTGCGAATTCCACCTTGCTGTGGAGGTCGGAGCGGACATTGTCCCACCAGCTTTTCCACTTGGCAGCAGGAACGACGCTACCTTTGAGATGTTTTTCCAGTTCTTCTGGCTTGAGTTGGTTGTTATTGCCTTCCAGTGTCACGCGGATCAGTTCGACAGGATTCGACTTGGCGAGTTCCTTCAATTTTTCCAGTTCTTCGTAGCGTTTGACGAGGAAATGGTCGTCCGGGAGAAGGGTCAGAGACCTGAACGCCAAGTCAAGAGCCATCATGTGGTCTGCTTCAGCTTCAAAATCGATCACCAGGGTTTTCTTCGGGAGGTTCCATTTGGTAACTTTCCCTGTTCCCCATTCCTTGTGGTGGCAATAACGACCGGGAGATAGATGATCAAGTTTTTCTGCGAGAGAAGGGCTGATTTTGCCCAACGATTTCAGTTTCTCCAAATCGGCATGCATACTTCGTTTACCATAGCGTTTCCCCACCGTGAATCAATGCGAATTTCCGTAATCCTGAAATTCCTCCCTTTCTACAGCATGCCCGGTGAAACTCAAGAAGGCAAGGCGGAAGTTGTAACATCAAAATCAGCTCGCAACTTTCCCGTGAAAACCATGCGAATGATTCTGTTGCGGCTTGACCTTACAGGCACAATAAGGTAGGAGGGGGAGCCGCGTTTTAACCTCCGCGCACACTAATCATGGAACCCATTTACGAAGGAAAGGCCAAGAGACTTTATACGACCGACAATCCCAACGTACTCCGCATGGAATACAAGGATGATGCCACCGCCGGCAACGGCGCTAAAAAGGCCCAGTTTGAAAACAAGGGAAAAATGAACAAGGCGATCACTCTTGTTATCTACAAGATGCTGGAAAGCAAGGGTGTGAAGACTCACCTCGTCGCCGATGTGGATGACATCAACATCGACGTCAAAAAGGTTTCCATCCTTCCTCTTGAAGTGATCGTCCGCAACATTGCCGCCGGTTCATTCAGCAAGCGCATGGGCGTCAAGGAAGGCACCCATTTCACCAAGCCAATCGTCGAGTTCTCCTACAAGGACGACGCATTGGGCGATCCCTTCATCAATGACGATTACGCCCGCGAACTGGGTGCAGCAACTGAAGCTGAATGCGAGTTCCTCAAGGATCAGGCCCGCACGGTCAACGAAGTGCTCATCGACTTCTTCAAGCAGGTCGGCCTCACCCTCGTGGACTTCAAGATTGAATTCGGCCGTCTCGAAGAAGATCCGACGCAGATCGTTCTCGCCGACGAAATTTCCCCCGACACCTGCCGTCTGTGGGACATCGAAACCGGAGCCAAGATGGACAAGGACCGTTTCCGCCAGGACCTTGGCAACGTGATGGAAGCCTACGAAGAAGTGCTTGACCGCCTTCAAAAAAACGCCTGAACCACACCTGATTTAACAACACCCCGTAATACTCTTGGGCGATATGACACTCCACTTTGAAGTAATCAGCCGATTCCAGGATGCGGCCAATGCCGACAACCTGCTGTACACCCCCCTCAAAGCCGGGCTTCTCTTCCGCCGCAGCCGCGTTTATGCAGTTGAGGCAGGAGGCGATGCCGACAAGGCCAGGGAATACCTTCTGAGTGTTCTGGTCGATCAAATCGCCCAAGAGTTTTCGGAACAAGAGAAGCCCATGCTCGATGGGGCTCTCTTCATCCTCGACTACGGCATGAAAGCCGGTGCCCTGGATCTGGAAAAGGAAGCTATCATCCAGAATTACAAGGGCCGCCCGGGGCAGCCCTTCACCATCGACAAACTCAAAATCACGCAGCGCGTGTATGTTTTCGGGGAAGGAGACAAGGCCGCCTTGTCCGCCCGCTTTGCCAAGGATGTGTGCAACCCCGCCATCCATAACTGGACAATCGCCTGATATCCGCAACCCTTCATCTCCTCCTGCCCCCCTTTTCCGACCATGTCCGAAAAAACATACCGCTCCATCCCCATCCGCGACTTGACCAGTGACCAGCTTGCCGAGCTGAGCAAGGCGCAAAAACTCTCCCTGTCCACCGAGGACATGGAAGTCATCCAGAAAATGTTCATCGAAGAAGACCGGGAACCCACCGACGTTGAACTCGAAGTCATCGCACAAACCTGGTCCGAACACTGCAAGCACCGTATCTTCTCCGCCACCATCGACCACTCCGTCAATGGCAAACCGGAAACGATCAAGAGCCTTTTCAAAACATTCATCCTGCGCCCGTCCGAGGAAATCATGGCTCGCAAGCCCGGATTCGTCCTCAGCGCATTTGTGGACAACGCCGGATTCATCGGCCTTGACGACGAACTCGCCGTCTGCCTGAAGGCGGAAACCCACAACCACCCATCCGCTATCGAACCCTACGCAGGAGCCAACACCGGACTCGGCGGCGTCATCCGCGACATCCTCGGAGCCGGTAAGGGAGCCAAGCCCATCGCTTCGCTCGACGTATTCTGCTTTGGCGCACCGGATACCGACCCGCAGACGATCAAGGGCGACGACGTCATCCACCCCCTCGGCATCATGCGCGGAGTCGTCCACGGCGTGCGCGACTACGGCAACCGCATGGGCATCCCGACGGTCAACGGAGCCATCCAGTTCGACCCGACTTACATTTACAACCCGCTCGTTTACTGCGGCACGGCTGGCGTCATCCCCCGCGAAGACATCCAGAAGGAAATGCGCCCCGGCCTAAAGATCATCGCCATTGGCGGCCGCACCGGACGCGATGGCCTCAAGGGAGCCACCTTCTCGTCCGCCGCACTGGACGAAGCCTCCCACGAAGAAGACTTCACCGCCGTCCAGATCGGCAACCCGATCGAAGAGAAGAAGACGCTCGACTTCATCATTGAAGCCCGTGAACGCGGCCTGATCGTCTTCATCACCGACTGCGGCGCAGGCGGATTCTCCTCCGCTACCGGTGAAATGCTCAGCGAAACCGGTGGGGAAATTTTCCTCGAAAACGCCCCGCTCAAGGAACAGGGCCTCAAGTCCTGGGAAATCTTCCTGTCCGAATCCCAAGAACGCATGGTGCTCGCCGTCGAAGAAAAAGACATCCCCGAACTCCAAAAGCTCGCCGACACCTTCCAGACGGAACTGACCATCCTCGGCCACTCCGACGACACCGGCATCCTCAAGGTGTGGCACAACGGCGAACTCGTTTGCTGCCTGGATAACTCCAAGCTGCACGAAGCCCCCACCAAGCAACTCACATCCTCCTTCGACGCCGCTCCGGCCAAAACCGGGCTCGACCTCCCGGACAAGGATCTCAACGCTTCCCTGAAGGCCATCATGGCCGACTTCGCTATCGTTTCCCGCGAGCCCATCATCCGCGAATACGACCACGAAGTGCAGGGCAACACCATCCTGAAGCCCCTCGCAGGAGCCACGGCAGACGCCCCCCAGGACGGTTCCGTCGTCGCCGTCAACGGTTCCGAAAAATGCATGGCCATGGCCTGCGCCATCCTGCCAGAATGGGGTAAGACTGACCCCTACGCCATGGGTACCGGCACGGTGGACGAATGTGTCCGCCAACTCATCCTCGTGGGTGCCAACCCGGATCGTATCGGTCTGCTCGACAACTTCTGCATGGGCAACCCCCATAATCCGAAGGAACTCGGACGCATCGTCGAATGTGTCAAGGGCATCGCCCAGGCAGCACTCGACTACAATGCTCCGTACATCTCCGGCAAGGACTCGTTCTACAACTACTTTGAGCTGGACGGCAAGGAAATCAACATCCCCGTCAGCTTCCTCTGCTCCGGCTTCGGCATCGTCGAAGACCCCGCCCACACCACGGGTTCCTCCCTGCGCCGCAACGACAGCATGCTGTACATGATCGGCTCTACGGAAGATGAAATGGGCGCCTCAGTCTTCGCTCGCATCAACGGCATCAAGGACGCCAAGGTACCCCAGACGGATTGCAAGGCAAACTTCGCTCTCTACAAAGCCTATTACGGAGCCTTGACCTCCGGCCTCGTCCTCTCCGCTCACGACATCTCGGAAGGTGGTCTCGCTGTAGCCGCTGCCGAAATGGCATTCTCCGGCAAGGGCGGCATCACGCTGGATCTTTCCAAGTTGCCGACCAAGGGCAAGTGGAACTCCCCCGCCGTGCCCCTCTTCAGCGAAAGCACGGGACGCATCCTCGTCGAAGTTGATCCTGACCTCGCCGCTGAGTTTGAAGCAGCCATGGAAGGCTTCCCCTGCGCCTGCATCGGCCAGGCAACGGAAGACACGGACACCCTCAAGGCAACCTGCTGTGGCGGCAAGCTCATCCTCGACAGCTCCGTCAAGGAACTCAAGAAGCTCTGGAAAGACGGACTGACGCCCTATTATTGATCCTCAACTCCGTCCCATTTCAACCTTCATCCCCCTTTTTACCATGCCCCACGCACTACTCCTCAAGTACCCCGGCACCAACTGCGATGTGGAGACCGAACGCGCTCTTCTGACCGCTGGTTTCTCCACGCAAGTCCAGCCCATCGCGACGGCCACGCCGGATCACGTGCAAAAAGCCCAACTCGTCGTCCTCAGCGGCGGATTCAGCTACGGCGACTACGTCACCAGCGGACGCCTCGCCCAAATGGAAACAGAACGCTTCATCGGCGATGCTCTGCACAAGCACCACGCCAACGGCGGCTTCATCCTCGGCATCTGCAACGGCTTCCAGATTCTGACCAAACTCGGCATTCTGCCCAAGGCCAGCCTCATCGACAACAAGAGCGAACGCTTTGAATGCATGTGGGATCGCCTTATCAAGGTTTCGCAGACTTCGCCCTTCCTGCAGGGACTCCCGGATGAATTCGAACTTCCTTCCGCACACGCTGAAGGTCGCCTCGTCACCAACCCTGGCGATGCGGAAAAATACCTTGCAGAAGGTCTCGTCGCCCTCCAGTACGCTGATAACCACAACGGTTCTGCCAGCAGAATCGCTGGTCTCCAGGACAAGACGGGCCGCGCCATGGGACTCATGCCCCACCCGGAACGCTTCGTCACGCCTGACCGCCACTACGACCGCGACTGGGCAGGGAACTCTGACTGGGGCTGGGGATACTTCTTCTTCAAGTCTGCCTTCGACGCTCTGAGCTAAACACAGCTTTCCCACGTCTGCCCCCCTCGGCTTTTTTTATGACCAACACGGCCCTTATCGGATCATCCTGTGCGCTCGGCAATATCTGGGCATCAAAGAGGTTTTACGATTACCTCTTTGACCCGGACAACTGGGATCTTCTCCGCAATAAACAGTTCGGAGAACTCGTCCTCATTGATCCAGCCCTTTGGGAAGGGCCTGCGGCAGCAGCAGCGGAGCCTGAAAAATATGCTATCCTGACGGACAAGCTTATTCACAGACTTCACGAAGCCAAAATCGAGCGTCTGACTTACATCACGACGCTCGATCTCCTGCCCCAGGACGGCAATGAAGATTCCGTCCAGCTCAAGGAAAGTCCCGATCCCTACTTGAATGACCGCATCAAGCTACGGGACTTCGTCAACCTTCAATTTGGACGTGTACTCACCATCCGCCTGCCGGAAATCATCGGCCTCGGCAAGGGATTTTCCGTCCTTGATGAACTCGACTCCGATAAGAGCAAGCTCAATGTCTCCCTCCTGGAACGCCATCAGTTCTACCCGATTTCCCGCATCGTCAAAGATGTCGAGACAGCATGGAGTTGCGGCATTTTCTCGGCCATTTTGGTCTCCGAACCAATTACTACATTCGAACTCGTCGAGAAAGTTACCCCCCATCTTCAGGATAAACTTCCCGTAGCCCACGAATCTGATCCCGTTGGGAGCAATCGTTCGTCCAAAATTGCCTTCATGTGGCACGATCCAATGACGGGGCACATCCTGGAAAAAGACGACATGATCGCCCTTATCCGAGCCTCTCTCGAGCAGGAACAGCAATAAACCACCTGCCCCGTGGCGGGGACGCTTGCTCCAAGGCAGTATTACTGTGTAAAATATTAGGTATTTTGCATTTCCGAATTGACATGCGCGAGGTTTATCGTCAAAAGCTTTTGTCAGGATACCCCTATGTTTCCCTTTCGCCGCCGTCACTCCAAATACACACTTAACGAACTTGCCCTTCGGCGGCAGAAGCGTGTGGACGTCGTCCGGCACACACTACCCTTATTTGCGGTCGTTTTGTTTTTCGTGATGTTTACGCTTCTCTCTCTCCTGTGCCTCAAACCCTGGAAGGAATTGCGCAATATTGAGCAGAACAAGGCTCAAACCTATACGAAACTTGAAAAAGCCAGAGCCAAATTGAAGCAGGCCAAGCAGGAATATATCTGGATGTCTCAAGATCCGGAGTACTTTGAAATGATCGCCAGAGACAAAAATAACCTGGCTCTGCCGGAAGAAAACATTATCCGCATCGAGCCGACGCATACCCTGCACTGACGTCAACGTGCAGGCCATAGTAACAGTTGCGTTTTTGCATCCTCTCTTATCCCTTCTGGTTGGCCGGGATTGCAGTCCCCTCACATAAGCTCTGCCAGAACTCCCAGGCAAGGCTTTTCCAGACACAAAAATGGCTTCCTTCGCGGAAGCCATTGTCACGGAGTGAGGAGGACATTACACAGGGGCACTCAAAAGATGAGCCCCAGAATATCCGAGTCAGTCATATCGGCAACCGAGTCATCCTGCGAGGAGATGAGACACACTGCATCTTGCAGGCTTTCGCTACCCAACGAGACATAGGCAGCATCCAGCAACAACTCATCATCCACCTGAACGGCGGCATAAGCATCCTGGGATTCGGATGAATCCTGCAGTGTAATAGCCAAGCTCAGGCATGCGGCTACAGCCGCCGCCGCTGTACCGCACCACTTCCAGCGTCCCCACAAGCCGTGGGACACAGGGGCTGCAGCCTGGTCTGCCGCAGAGATCTTCGCCATGATGGACTCGGCAAATCCGGCAGGGGCTTTCGCCCGCTCGGCCTTGCCCAGCAAATCCCATAATGGACGGTCTTGATTCATATCTTCCATAGTGCTTCTGACTATTAAACACGCGCAGATGGAAAAAGTTCCTCTGCAAATTCATTTTTTTTCATCCTGCATGCGTTGCCAATTCCCCGCCATGCCCCCCTCCAGCAAGGAACGGCGCGTAGCACTGCGAGACTTTACCTTGTCTCTGCCCTCGAATTCAAGCAAAGCAGTAAAAAAAGGCGTTTTGCCATCCGCTTGCAACAGAATCATCTCACAAGGTTCCTTCTCCGTATCCATGCGGTAGGCAAAGGTATGCCCCCGACGGTCGTCCGGCAACGAGAAGCGGATTTCTCCGGGAGTAACGCGGGCTTCAACCTTGTAATGAGGCTCCACCCAGTAACCGAGCACCACTTCACGGGGGTCCGGTTTTTCCCCCAGCAGGAAAAATAAAACAATCGCCAGGATGCCACCAGCGATGGCAAAGATGATGACTTTCCGATTCACACTTTCAACCTACTGAATTGACACGCATGCCGCAAGACAGGAAGTGCCGCGCAACATAAGAAAATCCCCCAAAGGGAACATTTCCCGTCACGCGGCACGAAACCTAACGGCAAGAATCAGAACCTCAAGAGTTCATTGCCGAAACGAGCGGAATCGCCCAGTTCTTCCTCAATGCGCAGCAATTGGTTGTACTTCGCCATGCGGTCGGAGCGACTCAGGGAACCCGTCTTGATCTGCCCAGCGTTCAACGCCACGGCAATATCCGCGATGGTAGAGTCCTCTGTTTCTCCGGATCGGTGAGAAATTACGGCGGTGTAACGATTGCGCATCGCCATATCCACAGCATCGAAGGTTTCCGTCAGGGAACCAATCTGGTTGACCTTGACGAGGATGGAGTTGGCAACGCCCTGTTCCATCCCCTTTTTCAGGAATTCAACATTCGTCACAAACAAGTCATCCCCCACCAGCTGCGTCGTCGCGCCCAGCTTCTCCGTCAGAACCTTCCAGCCATTCCAATCGTTTTCAGCACAGCCGTCTTCGATCGAAACAATGGGGTACTTCTTCTTCAATTCGACGTAGTAATCTGCCAACTCGGTGGCCGTCTTCCTGCTGCCATCAGACTTTTTGAAGATGTACAACCCAGACTCGGCATCATAAAACTCGGACGACGCAGCATCCATCGCCAGAACGATGTCGTAGCCCAGTTCATAGCCCGCCTTCTCAACCGCCAGGGCAATGCAGTCAAAGGCATCTTCGACTGATTTGAAATCGGGGGCAAATCCCCCTTCATCGCCAACAGCCGTCGACAGCCCTCGGGAATGCAACACATCCTTCAATGAATGGAAAATTTCCGCTCCGTAGCGGAGAGCCTCACGAAAAGTAGGCGCCCCCTTGGGCATGATCATCAGCTCTTGGAAATCGATCGGCGCATCAGAGTGAGCACCGCCATTAATGATATTCATCATCGGAACGGGAAGCACCTTCGCGTTCGGTCCGCCCAAATATTTATACAGAGGCAGACCAAGCTGAGCTGCCGCTGCCCTGGCTGTAGCCATGGATACTCCCAAGATGGCATTGGCACCCAGTTTACCCTTGTTGACTGTACCATCCAGAGAATTCATAATCGCGTCAATATCAGTCTGCCGTGTCGCATCCCATCCAACGAGAGCCGGTGCAATCAGATCATTGATATTGCTAACGGCACGCGTCACGCCTTTGCCCAGATAACGGGACTTGTCGCCATCGCGAAGTTCCCAGGCTTCATGCTCTCCCGTCGAAGCCCCGCTAGGTACCGAGGCCCGACCTATGGCTCCTCCAGCCAGATGGACATCGGCTTCGATTGTCGGGTTTCCACGTGAGTCCAATACTTCACGGCCTGTAATTTGAATGATACTTAATTCTTCCATGGAAGTTAGACAGAACTAAGCAACGGAAACGCTCATTTTTTTTTCCGCCTTCCGAGGCATATTTTTCCTATCTTGTTGCCAGACGCATATTTGGATTGATAGATGGTGCGTTTTGGATAGGCTAAAATGCATGTCCCGGTACCATGGAGAGCATGTCCTCGTCATTCCCCGTTCCGCTTTCGAAGAAGCTGGCTACTTTCAAGGAGCCAGCACTCAGGCTGAGCAATTGCTTGCCGCGAGTATGAAGTCAGGCGTCGCCCGTTTCATGGATCGGGAAGCTGCGGAACAGGATCCGTCCTTCAAACAGATCATCCCCTACGGCATCTTCATGCACGACGGAAAAATCCTCCATTACACCCGCGGCGGCTCCGGTGGAGAAGCCCGCCTGCACGACAAGGGTTCCCTCGGCATCGGAGGACACATCAACCCCATTGACAATCAGGGTGATTCATCCATCAGTATAGCCACCTACATGGCGGGGGTTGATCGAGAAGTCCGCGAGGAAATAACCCTCAAGGGTGCGTGCGCCCAGCGCGTCATTGGAGCTATCAATGATGACACCAACGATGTTGGCGCTGTCCATCTCGGCATCGTCCACCTGTTTGAGCTGGAATCTGACTCCGTCTCCTCCAACGAATCCGCTCTTGCCAATCTTTCATTCAAATCACTGGAAGAACTGGAATCTCCCGAACTGTTCGACCGCCTCGAAACATGGTCTCAGCTCGCTCTCCAGCTGTTCAAAGCCGGTATTACGACTGACAAATAATCACCCCCGCCCCCCTTCTTATCATCAACAACTAGAAGACTCCCATGAACCCCCAATTAAAACTCCACGGCCTCGTCGCCGCTGTCCACACGCCATTTCACGAAAATGGTTCTCTGAATCCTGCTGCCGTAGTCGACCAGGCGCGTCACCTGTCAGAGCAAAACGTCAAGCTTGCCTTCATCACCGGCAGCACGGGCGAATCCTCCTCGATGCAACTTGCTGAACGCAAAGAAATTTATGCCGCATGGAAGGAAGCCGGAGCCAAGTACGGTGTCGGCGTCATCGCTCACACTGGCTCCAACAGCGTCCGCGACGCTCATGAACTGGCTGGCTATGCCCAGGAACTTGGTTTCCTCGCCACCAGCTCCCTTGCCCCGTCCTATTACAAGCCCGGTTCTCTGGAACTCCTTGTAGATTGCTGCGCAGAAGCCGCTGCCGGAGCCCCCGACCTCCCCTACTACTTCTACGACATCCCCGTGCTGACGGGAGTCCGCTTCAGCCCGGTGGCCTTCATCAAGCTGGCCAAAGAACGCATCCCCAACTTCGCCGGGATCAAATTCACGAACCCCGACCTCGCTCTGTACATGGACGCCCTGAGCTATGCAGGTGACGAGTACGACCTCCCCTGGGGTGTTGACGAATGGTTCCTCGGTGCCCTCGCCACCGGAGCCAAGGGTGCCGTCGGTAGTTCCTTCAACTTTGCCCCCGCCTTGTATCAGAAGCTCATGGCTGCCTATGCCGAAGGAGACCAAGCCACGGCACACGAATGCCAACTTCTCTCCGTCAAGATGATCAACATCCTGGCCTCCAAGGGTTACATGGGATGCGCCAAGGCCGTCCTCGGCTGGCAGGGAGTCCCTCTCGGACCAGCCCGTCTTCCCCAGGGCAATCCGTCCGCAGCCGCCCTCAAGGACCTCAAGTCCGAGCTGGAAGCCATCGGCTTCTTCCAATGGGCACTCAACTAATCCAGCCCGGCAATTGCCATGACAGACACACTCGACTTAAAGGAATTGGGCGCATTCTACAAGGATCGCCTGCTCAATGACGTCGTTCCGTTCTGGTTTCCACGCGCCGTTGATACCGTCAACGGCGGCCTTCTGCATTGCTTTGATGCAGACGGCAGCATCGTCGATACTGACAAATCCGTCTGGGCACAGGGCCGCATGGCCTGGATGCTCCTGACGATGTACCAGAGTATCGAACGCCGCCCGGAATGGCTGGAATGGGCGGAAAGCGCCCTCAAGTTCCTGGAAACCCATTGCGTCGATGCCACCGACGGCCGCATGTACTTCCATGTAGCTCAGGACGGCACCCCGATTCGCAAGCGCCGCTATGCCTACAGCGAATCCTTTGCTGCCATCGCCTTCGCCGCCCACGCGGCAGCAACAGGCAACAGCGAATCCGCCGCCAAGGCCCGCCACTGGTTCGACATCTTCACGCACATCCAGTTCGACCCCGGAGCCATGGCTCCGAAGTTCACGGGCAACCGCCCCGCAACTGATCTGGGTTCCCGCATGATCGCCCTCGTTACAGCTCAGGAAATGCGCAAATTCTTGGGAGAAGATCCCTTCTTCACCCAGTGGATCGACCGTTGCATTCACGACCTGGTCACCCTCTTCGTGAAGCCCGACATCAAGGCCGTCATGGAAGTCGTCGCCCCCGATGGCAGCATCATCGACCACTTCAATGAACGCACCCTGAACCCCGGCCACACCATCGAAGGAGGCTGGTTCGTGCTGGAAGAAGCCCGTTACCGAGGCAATGACCCCGAATTGATCAAAATCGGTTGCGATATGATCGATTGGGCCTTCGAGCGCGGTTGGGACCACGAACACGGCGGCCTCCTCTACTTCTGCGACGTGTACAACAAGCCCGTCCAGGAATACTGGCACAACATGAAGTTCTGGTGGCCTCATGACGAAGCCCTCATCGCTTCCACGCTTGCCTACGTTCTCACTGGCGAAGCCCGCTACGCCACCATGCACAACATGGTGCGTGAATGGTCCTTCAACCACTTCCAGGACAAGGACAACGGAGAATGGTACGGCTACCTCAACCGCAACGGTTCTCCCGCCAATACCCTCAAGGGTAGCCTGTGGAAATCCTTCTTCCACCACCCCCGCGCCATGTGGACTTGCGCCAAGTACTGCGGGGCCATCAGCGAGTGATTTCCCGACCTTTCAAAACCATTTGAATCCAACGGTTCGCATCACATTTGATGCGAACCGTTTTTTGGCTTTCCAAACCCCTGTTTTCGTTTCATTATCTGCCCCGCCTCCATATGAAGAAATTGATTCTAGCATTCGCAGCGCTCATCGCTCTCGCCGTCATGCCCGCCATGGCACAGCAGAACGTACCGAGCTATATCGCGGTTGAATCCAACTCCGGCAAAATACTGTTCAGCAGCAACGCAGAGAAGGAACGCCCCATCTCCAGCCTTGCCCAGGTTGCTACGGCACTTGTCGCCCTGGACTGGGTGGAACGCACCAAGGTTGAACTCAACCGTATCATCACGGTCCCTCAGGAAGCCTATGCCATCACCGTAGGCAATCCCATGAATCTTAGCCCCGGTGACCGCATCACTCTGCGCGACGCCCTCTACTCCACCCTTCTGGGTGCCGACAATGTTTCCTCGCTGACCATTGCCAACTTCGTCGGTAAAGACCTCGCCGCACGCCGTGGAGGAGGAGCCCCGATCGCCCAGTTCGTCCGAGAAATGAACAACCTCGCTTCCGCTATCGGCATGAAGAAAACGCGTTTCGTCGCCCCTCACGGCCTCGAAGGTCCGGAATCCGCTTCCACCTCCTGCGCGGTTGACCTTGCCCTGCTGGGCATGTACGCCACCCAAAGGCCAGCCTTCTGCTTCATCGTCAAGCAGGCCAGCCGTCGCATCGGAGTCGAAACCCTCTCCGGCGGCACCATGCTCTACGACGTGCGCAACACCAACCCTCTCCTGGCTCAACCGGGAGTCGATGGCATCAAAACTGCCAAATCGAGAATCTCCGGTCCCTGCGTGCTGGCCAGTGCCACCCGCAATGCCTATGTCCGCAAAAATCCGCAGACTGGCGCCGACATGATCTATCCCCAGCGCTTGATCATCGTCGTTCTCGGGACAGAAGATCGCTTCAAACTTTCCAAGAGCCTCATCGCTCAAAGCTGGAAATCGTGGGAACGCTGGATCACTTCGGGGGCTCCCGCCCTTGATCCCAAGGAATTTCTCCAACTTCCCACCGCACAACAACCAACCAAATAATGAAACGTGCCGGGACTTACACCCGGCACTTTTATTACCCCATATCACACGCATACACATTTATGAATATCGGTATTCTGAACAGCGGCGGCGATTGCCCCGGACTTAATGCGGTCATCGAAGGAGCCGTCGGCGCGGCTTCCAGGAAAGGCTGGACCGTTTATGGTTTTTATGATGGCTTCGAAGGCCTTCTTTCCGAACCCGAAAACCCTCGTTACGAAATTCTCACGCCTGAAAGCTGCCGCAATATCCGCTCCATGGGGGGCACCATCCTCGGCACCGTCAACAAAGGCAACTTCGCCATCAAGATTGGCGTCGGACAAAAAGGTGAAATCGAACCTTCGGTTCTCGCCAAGACCCAGGCCACAGTGGAACGCCTCAACATCGAAGCTCTGCTCGTCGTCGGCGGCGACGGCTCCCAATCCACAGCTCTCCTCCTCTCGGACATCGGCCTGCCCATCGTCGGCGTGCCAAAGACCATCGATAACGACCTCGGCGCCACTGACGTCACCTTCGGCTTCAACAGCGCCGTCGAAGTCGTCACGGAAGCCATCGACCGCCTCCGTACCACCGCTTGCGCCCACCAGCGCATGATGGTCGTCGAAGTCATGGGACGCCACGCCGGATGGATCGCCCTCCAGGGTGGCATCGCCGGAAGCGCAGACGTCATCCTCCTTCCCGAAATCCCCTTCAACCTCGACACCGTCATTGCCTCGATCAATGAACGTAAGGCCAAAGGCCAGCGCGAAATCATCGTCGTCGTCTCCGAAGGCGCCAAACTCGCCAACGAACTCGTTCTCATCGACGGAGCCACCAAGGGCGAAGTCCGCCTTGGAGGCATCGGCAACGTCATCGCCGCCAAGCTCGAAGAAGCCACCGGCATCGAAACCCGCGCCTGCGTCCTCGGCCACACCCAGCGTGGCGGCGCCCCCTGCGCCTTCGACCGCGTTGTTGGCACCCGCTTCGGAGCCCACGCCATCAAGTTGATTGCCGACAAGGAATTCAGCAACATGGTTGCCTTGCACGGCACGGAAATGGTCTCCGTACCAATCGAAGAAGCCGTCAAGACACTCAAACAAGTCGATCCCGGTTGCCAGCTCGTCCAGACAGGCCGCGACCTCGGCGTCTGCTTCGGCGACCAATAACATTCCGGGGTACTGCCCCCAACAGTCTCATCAATCCCGCCTTCCCCACACCCGGAAGGAGGGATTCTTTTTATACAGAGCATTGGAATTGGGTTCCCTTTTTTTGTCTATTGAGTAATCTCCGATCATATGAACAGATTCCTCGCGCTTCTCCTCTCATTTATCTGGGTCGTCCTCGCCATCTGGTCGGGGTGGGAGCCGGTGTCGCGCAGCGTATGGGTTGTTGAATTGGCTCCAGCCATCGCCATATTCATCCTGTTCCACATCATCTTCCGCCGCTTTCGCCTCAGCTCCACAAGCTGCATCCTGATCTTTGCCTGGCTCTGCTGGCACACCATCGGTGCTCACTATACCTTTGCCAACGTTCCCTTCCAGTGGTTCTCAGACCTGCTGGACTCGCCACGCAACCACTTTGACCGCATCAGCCACTTCCTCATCGGCCTGTACGCCTTCCCCATCGCCGAATGGCTCACGCGCACCCACAGGCTGACCATGCGAGTAACACTCATCTTTTCCCTCAGCGCCATCATGGCCGTCGCCGCCAGCTACGAAATCTTTGAATGGGCCTACGCCACCATAGAAGGCGGAGACGATGGGCTCGAAATCCTCGGTTCGCAAGGCGATATCTGGGATGCCCAGAAAGACATGCTCTGCGACACCCTCGGAGCCATCTTCTCCCTGGTCCTCTTCATCCTCATCAGACCTCTCAAGAGGAATACGCAATCTACAACTTGCTGAATATTCAACCCAGCCCTGAAATATTCGATGAAATTTAAATATTACATTCTATCCTTATTGCTGATTGCAGGAATACACATTTCCTCGGCAACGGAGCATTTTACTGGAAAAATGGAAAAACCGGATTGCATAACTGCTCTCAACCATGAATCCAAAAGTATCAAAACATTATCCTCGCTTCTTAAAGAAAACAATATTAAAGAATTTTATAAGAAATCAAATGAAATTTACCTCAAATTAAATCCTGAAAGCGAAAACATCGAATCGATTCAAGAATCATTCTGGCTTGCGTATTATATTTCCATGGCCTCTCTCTTTCCATTCGAGGATTACGATAAAGACAATTACGTTTCGTTGGGAAATACGATAGACTTAGATATGACAAAAAAAATATATTGTGAATTTCTTAAATTAGCACGAAATAACCTGAACGATATTATAACCATTCATGCAATAGATCGAAAGAAATTGGTTGAACTCTTTAGTCTTTATGGGGCTCATACGCTCTACAAAGTGCGTTCAGCCTACTCTGCTGATCTGCCAAAACGTGAAAAAATTGCCGAACAAAACTGCAAGACGAGAATTGCCGCGTGGCGAAAGAACGCTACACCGGAACAATTGGAAAAGGAACTTTTTGGAGGTACATGTGACTTAATAGCCAGAACCTACAGCAACAAAATCACATTAAACCAAAACAGGAATATTCATATTACTAATGATATTAAAATGTTGGAATCTTATTTTGTGCCGACTTTGGTTGAGTTATTCCCGGGAAAAAAGGGGGAAGTCCTTCGATATATTCGCATGGCTGGTTACAAGGACAACCAAATTGATGAACTCATCGACCGGACTGTCGGCCGTGATTCCACAACTGAGTTCCTCTACAAGGGGCGCCGAAAAAATGATGCCAGGTAATCTTTCATTATAGAGCTACGAATCACATCAGGGCTGCCTCATCCAAAATGGGGCAGCCCGTACTGCTGGCCCTCCTGTCACGAAGACTTCAGTATGTACGCTTCTGCGGCCTTGATTTCGCTGTTTTCACCGCGGGCGAGTTCAGCAGGATCGGCTTCAATGGGAAAGTCGGGAGCAATTCCGAAAAACTCAATGGGCTTTCGGTCCAAACCGCCGCGACTCCGTTCAGACAGGATCAATGTAGCAACACCGCTGGGGAAGTTCCAGGTATATTTGGCGCTGGAAGATCCCGCAGTTGTGGAACCGAACAACCTGGCACCAGCACCGATCTTCAAATCGCGAGCCAAAGTCTCGCCTGCCGATATGCAGCCGGCATCGATAATCACTGCCAGAGGAAGCTTGGTCTCCACCAATGCCGCAGGCAACTCAGAGCTATAATTACCCCCGCCATTGCCGCGCATATCGATAATCCACCCTTTGACATCCGGGCATTTGCCCAAGGCAGCACGAACGCCTTGCAGGGTTTCCTCCCCACGGATGCGGCGCAGATACATGTATCCCACGCCGCTGGGGAGCTGGGTGTATGAGCAGAATCCCTCGCCACGATACAGTCTGGGCATGTGGTAGGTATGATTCCAATCCTTCGCTTCCCAATCATTTTTCAAGGTAATGGTACGATCGCGCTTCCCGTCGCTGACAACGAGTTTGTGTTCCGAAATTTTCTGTGATGCCAAAGGCTGGCGATAGACGAATACAGCCGCACGCTGGGGGCTGGAGAATCCACCGCCCTGCTTCCATGATTCCTCCGTCCTGGCATCCAGAAATTTTCGGGCAGGAACTCCGTCAATACTGCGAACCAGTGTTCCCGGCGACAGATTTTTCAGCACTTCCGGGGAAGCATCCACAATGACCACCTGTTTGTCGATAGCTGGCATCAGTGTGAGCGGCAACGCATATTTCGGCTCTCTGGCGGGGATGGGACAGCGGGTCTTCTGAAACCCCGCGTGCCCATCGCGCAAAACACCCAGAGCCTCCATCACTACCTTTAAAAACTCTTCATCATTCCGTGCCTGGTCGGCCTTGTCCTTCAGTTCGCGTTTTGCCTTCTTCCAGTCGTTACCGATTTTTTTCAGTTCAAAAAAAGGATATTTGGCATCCACTTCTTTTTCAAAGGCCTTCCAGTCAGCAGAATACTCCCCGGCATCCCCCCTGCCCATCAGCATTCCTGCCAACAGGAACCCCATGATGATCAACATTTTCATAAGTCGATCCTATATCATACACGAGAGGGAGCACACCAGAGAATAATGAATGGTCAGGACCCCGGAAGAAGTTTTTCCAAATCCTCAACGGCCAGTTCCTGGGATGGGTTAAAATCCTCGGAAGCCATGTATTGCAGGATGCTGTGGCGGAACTGGCGAGCACCGGGGCGTTTTTCCAAATCCTTGTCGAGATCCGCGCCGCAGACGATCAATTTGCCATTCCCTACCTTCATTTCCATGAGCAGACCCAGCTTCCGATTGATGAACCAGTCGTCAATGTAGTGGATGATGGGACGATACGATTTCGGCAAAGAATCCATCACGATAGCCTGGCTGTCGTGCACGATGTCCCACCACTGCCAGTCGGAATAGCCGTGATTGGGGAATACTGCCAAAGCCGGGTGTTTGGGATTGCAGTACACGCCGAGCGTGTGAGGAGCCTGATTGTTCGTCCAGGCCGTGTTCCAGAAGATCGACGAGAAACCGACGGCGATGTTACCGCCATTCTGCGGAGCGAGAGAGCCTTTCTTCAGAGAGAGCAACACCTTCCCGCCCTGCGCGAGATGTTGCCTGGTCTTCTGATCGAAACAATGCGTCACATACGCTTGATCCTTCACTTCGGGAAGTGTGGCCGGATACACCCAGATGTTCCACATATTGC
Source organism: uncultured Akkermansia sp. (assembly GCA_964448375.1). Classification (GTDB taxonomy): domain Bacteria; phylum Verrucomicrobiota; class Verrucomicrobiia; order Verrucomicrobiales; family Akkermansiaceae; genus Akkermansia. The sequence goes on along the minus strand of CAYVAI010000005.1, from coordinate 31,372 downwards.
GCCCCTGAACAGATGCGCCGGAAGCATCCTTGATGCTCACCTCCACGGTCAAACATGCGGGGTTTGCAATCTGAGCCAGAGGGAACGAAATCTTCCCGATCTGGTTGGCATTTCCCTGGGGGATGTCGCCGGAGAATTGACCGGAAGCCACCACCTTGCCGTCACGGCCCGATGTCTTCCACTCCACGGTGGCGCCCTTCAAGGCTTCCTTGCCGAAATGGGCAATCTCCACCGGGGCTTCCAAGGTTTCATTGTTGTGCCAGATCATGCGCGGGAACCGCACCAGAGGCACGGTGTCGCTACAGAATGTCCGGTATTCCTGCGCATCGACATAGCCCTTGGTGCCCCATTGAGCATTCAAGGTCCCGACCAAAGCCGAGCCCTGACCGGGGAAGTCCGTCAGCCCCAGAAGCTGGAAACCACCCATGTTCGGCGTGCGCAGGGCAGCTTCGATATCCGCCTTGTAGCAGAGCGTTTGGAGCCTGCCGGAAGCAAAGAGGAACTCGTCCGCCAGATCGGCCATGCCCTTGTTGGCAAGCACCTCCTGGAACAGCTCGAAATTCTTCGCCTTCAAAACGCCCGTGTACTGGGCAATTTCCTTGAAGTCTGGGAAAGCGCACCACTGGCCAATCTCATGGCTGATGGTGGGCATGTTCTTCTTGATAATATCGCGGAAGTCATAGTCAAACGTTGGTGCTTGTGCATTGATCCGGCTATTGAGTCCGGCACCCCAGCCCTGGATTCTGGGATCAGGTGCATTCCAGAAATCGGCACGTTCCAGATACGGCCACCCGGCGGCCCCCGTATAAACGCGGCGCGGGTCTGTCTTCTTCCAGCTATCGACCAGACCTGCCAGATAACTCACAAGATTATTGCCACCGGGTTCGTTCCCATAGGCCATCAGGCAGAACGACGGGTGATTGCCGTATTCCTTGAGGATGCGGTCTCCTTCTTCGCGAACCCAGTCATTGAGTTTGGGATCATCGCCGACCACCATGCTCCAGGCTCCACATTCCACTTGCAAATACATGCCTAACTTGTCCGCCGCCTCAAAGGCGGCCTTCGGCGGACACCAGGAATGGAAGCGAATGTGGTTGAGCCCGTACTCACGGGCAACCTTGAACATGCGTTCCCACGAGGCCACATCAGTAGCCGGGTAACCCGTCTTCGGGAAGACGCAGCACTCCAGCGTACCGCGCAGGAAAACCGGTTTCCCGTTCATGGAAAAACGCGTTCCATCCACCTTGAAGTCGCGAAGTCCAAAAACCGTCTTCTTCACATCGACATCCCGGCCTTCACCGACAGTCGTCCGGACATAGTAGCACACGGGGTTGTGTTCGTCCCAAAGTTCGGCCTTGTCGCCAAGGACAAAGGTGGCCTGAACCTGAGCGGTTCCCTCGCCCTGCCCCACCTGCAATTCTACGGGATCACCAATTCTCAGCCCGTCTTCCGTCACCACTTCGGCAAATACCTTGCTGGCACGGGCTGGATTCTTCCTGACGGAAGCTTCCATGCGGACGGACTTGTCCTTCGCGGATGGAGTCAGGCGCATGTCTTCCACGCGAGCGGGAGGCAGAGCATCGATCGCCATTCTGCCAACAATGCCGTTCCAATTGCTCTGCGTGTGGTCGGAAACGCTGTGCGCATCGATGCCCACAGGGATGTGTACCCTGTTATCCACCCGCACTGTCAAACGGTGCTTGCCCGGAGACAAATCCTTGAGCATGTAGCGATGGGGCGTGCCGAGTGAATTCCTGCTTCCCACGAGCTGGCCGTCCACGTAAAGAGAAGTCTCCCAATGCGTCCTCTCCAATTCCACCAGCCATTCACCTGATGATGAAACGGGAATATCAATCTCCCGCTGATACCAGGCAACACCCTGATAGTATTTGTCCGGTTGCAACCATGAAGGAACTTTGTACGGGGAGTCTCCACCCTGCGCGTATTTTTTGTACACGGGATCTCCCAGCACGGACTTCGTATCCCGCATCAAGCCCACCCATTTTGTGTTTGGTCCCACGTTTTCTCCTATGCCCTGGCTCTGAATCGAGCCCGGAAGCGACAACGCATGATCCAGCTTTTTGCCAAACCACTGTTCCTGAACACCCCTGTCATCGGGATCCAGAGCATAATTCCATGTACCCTGGAGCGGAATGTCCGCCATAGACGCATAACTCAATGCGCCCGCCAGAATGGCTGTTGATAGGATGTGTCGTATCGTTGTCATAAGAAAAAACCTGGGGTAGCACCGCTAGAACAGAGATAGTTCCGCGATGCTCAGTTCCTTGCCTCCAGCAGCGATGCCGGTAGCTTCCACCCGAATGTACCGAGCCTTGACCTTTTTTTTGAAGAAATGTTCGCGCTTCGTCGGATCATTGATCAGGTTGCCAAATTCGAAGTTTTCCAGCACCGACCAGCTTCCTCCGTCCTGGCTCGTCTTGATGACGCCGCGTTCCATCATCCCCTTGGCATTGTCCTTCTGCGGAGTATAGGCAAAGCCGCGCAGGAGACGTTCTGAACCCAGATCGAGTTCCAGGAAATAAGGCGATTGCCCGGACGGAGTCGTCCAATAGGTCTTGTCGTCGCCATCGAAAGCCTTGTCTGCTTCATGTCCGGCCTCTTGCCCGGACGATTTCACCAACTTCCAATCGATCTTCGGATAACCGACGATTTCCTTGAATGCCGGGCCAGCCTGCCCACTTGCCATAGCCTGAGCCTTCAGCATACCGCATTCCATCATGAAGGGAGCCTTGTACACGGGAGATGAAGCCGTAGGTTCTTTACCGTCAACCGTGTAATGGATTTCCATCGTGCCTCCGAGATTCTTTGCCGCATCCTGCCCATGAGATTTCCAGCCGAACTGGTGGCGGACTGGTTCCAGCGTTACCCTATTCTCTCTGCTCACCGTTGCCTGCAATTGCGGCGGACGGTTCTTGTAAAAATGCGCGGAAACCTTGGCGATACCAGGAGCCACACTGCGGGATTGGAGCACGCGCACGCGGATCTTATCCGTCGTCACGTCAGGAAAGCGCAGAATCCGCTTGTAACCGATATTGGTAGCATGGCCAACTTCCTTCCAGGCACCATCAATCCAGGCATCCACGGCATGTTCTTCTACGCGTTCCCCGCATTTGGCAATGGCTTCCTGAATCACCACGCGATTGATCGTCACCGGCTGTGGCATGCTCAGGATGAGCTCACCCGACAAGCCTGGAAGCTGAACAAAGGTATCGAGATCATCATCCAGCAGAGCCGCTTCTCCCTGGGCACCCTTCAGAAGATCCGTTCCGTACGTTTCCCGGATGCGTTGCCCAACTTCCTCCAGACACTGGACGTCTGCCGGGGAGAATTTCCCCTCTCGATTCGGCGGGATATTCAGCAGGAACACGGAATTGCCTCCGACGGCGCGTTCATAGATATCGAACACATCGTCGGCATTGCGCACCTTCTGGTTGGTATCATCGCGATAGAACCAGCCCTCGCGAATCGATGTATTGACCTCCGTCGGTTGGTAGTGCAGGAATTTGGCTCCGTAGAGTTTTTCCCGGCTGGCAATGTCGTCTCCCGTAATATCTGGGAATTGCTGTGCCGTCCGCGGGTCAAACTGGTAGGGGATCACATTCCATTCGGAAGCGCGCGTGCCCCCGGCTTCATTGCCGCACCAACGGATATCCTCGCGTCCGAAAATCACAGCCTTCGGCGCCAGCTTGTGGATCAATTCCTTCCAGGCAGTATAATTGTACTTCTGCCCCCCCTTGCTCTTGGGATGGGCGCCATCAAACCACAACTCGCTTACCGGACCATACTCCGTCAGCAATTCATAGAGCTGGTTCAGGAAATACTCATTGTAGTCATCGACTTCAAATTCAAATTTCTCCGTACTCTTGAAGGGACGCCCCGGAACATTCCGGGGAATTGTTCGCCTGGTCGTCTTGCTACCATTGCCGTACAATCCCTTGGGGTTTTCTATCTGGTATAAGTCAGCCGGAGAAAGATAGATGCCCAACTTCAAACCAAACTTTTTGCACGACTGCGACAAGTCCCGAAGGATGTCGCCCTTGCCCTTTCTGAAGTTGGAGGACATGATGCCATGATCCGTGTAGCGGCTCTGCCACAGGCAGAAACCATCATGGTGCTTGACCGTCAGAAGCACCATCTTCATGCCAGCAGCCTTCATGGACTTGCACCACTGATCGGTATCCAAAGTTTTCAGGTCAAAGACTTTCGGATCTTCCATCCCATTCCCCCATTCCTTGCAGGTGAAGGTATTGGGGCCCATGTGAATGAAGGCAATAAACTCATTCTTGAGGGCATCCAGCTGGTTGGAGGTCGGGACAACGTGAGCAGCCTTACCGAGAATGGATTCCTGGCTTTCTCCAGGTTCCACGGGAATGGTCGAAAAGGTGGTAGATTCTTCTCCAAAAGCAAAAGAATGGATCATGGCAACGCAAACAGCCGATTGAAACAATATTGTGTAATTCATACAGTATGGGGATTGAATTGCTTATACCATAAACCATAAGTGCACTTATTCCACAAGAATGTTCCTGTGAACGAGAACTCCCTGATGTGAAGGAAACAGGGAAAGAGCCTCATTGAGGCAATTTCCAGCCTTGTCACGATTACCCAGCCCCAGGTAGCCCAGTCCCATCACATAGTAACAGTGAATCCTGTTGCGAGAGTTGATATCGTCCTCCCAAATGGCGAGATCCGGCAGGGAGACGGCAAAATAATCGATGCTGCATTCATCGTGCAGATGTTTTTCCCCGTAGGCCACCAGCTTGTTGAAACAGCCGCGTGCCTTGTCCTCATGCCCCAGAGCACGCCAGGCAAGCCCCTGGTAAAAGATCTTGTCCGGCTGTGGATCGTTGTAAAAGAAGGCTTGCTGAGGTTCGTTGGAACCCGCAGTGGCCAACATCAGGAAGCGGGAAGCTTCCTGTTCACGCCCCAGAGCTCGGAAAGCAAGCCCCTTGTAGTAGTTGATATCATTTTCCTCCGCATTCGCGAGTTTCCCTTCTCCGAGATTCTCAGGATAAACTTCTGTCGCATTCAGGTGTTCCAGGGCTCGTTCCGCAAGTCCTGCATCCAGGGAGTCTTTAGCCAAGGCCACATGAGCTACGACGTATTGCCCGGTGATCTTGCCTTCGCCGCCTTCCCAGGGGTGAAAACGGCGTCTGGAGATCACATCCAACGCTTCTTCATGGCGCCCCTGGAGGTTGAGCAGAGTAACCAGCTCGACCACAAGGTCATCTCGCCCATCCACTACGTCCCGATGCTGTTGAAGGAAGGTCAGGCGTTTGTCGGGAGACATACCGGTCTTTTTGTACAATTGATCCAGCTCCATCAGAATGCGCGGATCCTGCTCATCCAGAGAGTAGGCCTTTTCCAACAAGCAAATAGCTTCCGCTTTGAGATCATACTTATTGTAATAGGCGAGAGCCAGATTGCGCAGGGCTGTCGGAAAACCGGCATCCAGTTCGATAGAGAGTTCCCAGCACTCGCGGGCGAGATCGTACTGACGCATGGCATACCAGAAGTTGCCCAGGTAGTAGGGAGCCCGAGCATCCGAAGGATTCAGACGCATGGCCTCCTTCAGAATAAGGACTTCCTCAATCTTGTTGGGGAAACATTTGCCGGGGTCCATAACGGAGCCCTTGGAGCAATAGGCAAGAGCATCCGCTTCGCGTCCCTGGCGAGAGGCCAGCCAGCCTAGCATGTAGTACACCAGGGGGTACACAGAGCCCGATTCCGGAATCGCCATCGAGAGTAGTTCTTCCGCCTCGGCATACAGCCCCGCAGCAGCATAATCGCAGGCATATTCCATGTAGGAATGGGCATTGCCTCGCATGAGTCCCTGCAATTCAGTCAAGGTATCAACATCATCGGTCAAAAGGTAGAGCTCGAACAGGCACCCCATATTGAAGCCGTCCACCTTGAGAGAATCTTTCGCCCACGTCATCGCCTCCTCCATCCTGCCCATCTTGCGCAGAATGGAGCACTTCAACTGCCTGGTCTGGTGGTTGTGGTAGTTGCGGATCAAAGAACGTTCGACTTCTTCCAGCGCATTGTTCCAGCACCCGACCTTGCGACCATCCGGTGCATTGGCGTGACGGCAGTCGATTCGAGCCACGGCCAGGTAGGCGGGATCCTGCCAGGCGGCATTCCACGTAGCCTTGTAAAAAGCATCGTAGGCCTCATCACAGCGATCCTGCATCAGAAGGCTCCAGCCGAGATTGTAGTATGGCTCGCCATCGTAAGGGTTGGGATTCCGCTGCGTCGCCGTGTCAATAGCCTTGCGGAGGTGACCTTCTGCCAGCTCAAAGCGTCCTTTGCGCAGATAGAGCAAGCCCATGGCGTTATTGCAGCGGATGTCGCCTGGCTCGCGCTTGAGAGCTTCCGTGTAATAATCCTGCGGCAGGTAGGTCGCGTGGCGGTATTGTTCCAGATGGTGCCCCGTCAGGAAAAGTTGTTCCATGGATGCAATCTCCGCCGGACGTTTCGCCGCCTCGGCAGGATCCGGCACCGGATGGATTTCCGCCGGCTCAGGCTGGTAACTCAGGATTTCGCGGCCATCGGCAGCCATGAGTTTCAGGCGAATATCCTTTTCTCCGAAGCTTCCCACCGTGAGCGTCCTGTCGAAGGTCTGTTCCGGCGAAGAATCGAAAATTTCGGAGGCCAGCACATTCCCTTCCGAATCTTCCAAAATCAACTGCAAATCGCTATACCGTCCCGTCGTATAGACAATCACGCGCGCCTGCCTGTCCCGGACTTCGATATTGACGATAGCCTCGGTCGTTGCATTTTTGACATAACCTACTGCAGAATAAGGGATAAAGTACTGCTTCCACGACTTCTCTTCGTAGGGCTGTAGCCAAGAGAAGTCTGGCTGGTTATCAGTATAAACCCCCGTCATCAACTCGATATACGGACCATCTTCATCCGTGAGGTTACGATCCCATGCCTTGCCGAAATCCCCACACCCCCAAGTCCATTGTTTCTTGCCGGGGGAGACATGATGGCTGGCAACATGGAGAACGCCCGCCTCCTCATCCGTCTGGTAGCCGCCGACGAAATCGTATTTGGATTTGACTGCCATGAACGAAGTCGGCACGGGGATATTCTCGTACCGGGAAATATCAACTCCGGCAGAATAGTCGTGCTTATAATAGGTACCCGTAGCAATCGGGAAGGAAGACACATCGCGCTTGCCGTGGTCAAACACCGCATGCACATCCGGCGGAAACACGGATTGGTAGTATTTATTCACTACCACCGCAGGGTTCGCCCACCACAGGAAAGTCTGGGGAAAGGGAGTGCGGTTGTACACATCGACGCAAATTTCCAGATAGGAACGGTCGGGATGCAGAGTGAAGCCCTGCCTGGCCTTCGTCCGGAACATGCGTTCCACCTCATTGCACCACACGGTTACACTGCCGTCCGCGTTCTTCTCCACCAGAGCCTCCGTCGGCAAAAAGGTGCTGGGGCGGTGGTGTTGGGGCCAGTTGAACTCGATACCGCCGGAAATCCATGGGCCAGTGAGCCCTACCAAAGCCGGTTTGACCACCTGGTTGTAATACACAAAATGGCGTTGCTTCACCTTGTCGTATGCCATGTGGACGCGTCCGCCCAATTCAGGCAAAATCATGATCTTCACATACTCATTCTCCAGGAAAAAGGCACGATAAGGCTTATCGATTTTCGTATCCGAAATGCTTTCGACAACCGGATAGGGGTACACGGAGCCAGAGCTCCCCTGATAAACGCGTTTCTCCAGAAAGACAGGAGCTTTCTCTTCTGCTCCGGCCTGGTAGGTCGGCAACATGACGGTTTCTTCCCATGCCCGAACCTCGCCCGGAGTGGATACTGTGGATTGAATCAAATAAGCCGTAATGGGTTCCATGACTTTTGTCGTAGTAATCTAATGATTTAAAAAATATTCTTAAGCGTTGTCTCTCAATGTTATTTACTGAATTCACGCTCAATTTCCTCCAAAGACTTCTGTTTCGTCTCCGGGAGGTACTTCCTGATGAACAGGAAGCCAGCCACGCTGATGACACCATACAGACCAAAGGTGCCTGCGGCGCCCATCGAGGCATTGAAGATGGGGAAAGTCCAAGTCAGCAGGAAGCATGATACCCAAAGAGATAAGGTCGAAATCCCCATGGCAAGCCCGCGAATCCTGTTCGGGAAGATCTCGGAAATCACCACCCAGGTCACCGGAGCCAGCGTCATAGCATAAGCAGCAATCGCCACCATCACCAGAAGCAGGAGAGGCAAACCGGATACAGAGAAGTAGTAGCACAGCCCCATCACCCCATAGATGCAGGCCAGGGAGATGGAACCCAGACTCATAAGCGTCCGGCGCCCCAGCTTGTCCACCGTGTACATACCCACAAAAGTGAAAATCACGTTGGTAACGCCCGTAATGACGATATTGAGCAGGATATCGGATACATTGTAACCCGCCGAGGCAAACACCTCTTGAGCGTAATTGAAGATCACATTGATCCCGCACCATTGCTGGAAGGCCGCAATCACCACTCCGATCATCACGAGACGGGGCATATTGCCCTGCGTGAGTCGGGAGAGGCTTTCACGGAAGGAACTTTTCTTCTCTTCGGCGCTGCCTTGGACAATCTGGATCAATTCCTTGCGGGCATTTTCCTCACCGACAATACGAGCCAGCACACATTCCGCCTTGCCGACAGCCCCCTTCATCGCCAACCAGCGTGGGCTTTCGGGAATCAGGAAGAGGAAGAGGAAAAAGAGCAGCGCCGGAACATTCTCCGACCAGAACATCCACCGCCAGCCCATCTGCCCATTCCACGTATTGAGAATATTGACTCCATCCCGCACCGGTTCAGCAATACCCCAGTTGGTCAACTGAGCGGCAAGAATGCCCAGCACAATCGTCAACTGGTTGATGGAAACGTACATCCCACGTTTGTTGGCCGGAGAAATCTCCGCGATGTACATCGGGGAAAGATTGGACACGATACCAATGGCAACCCCGCCTGCCAGGCGGTAGATGATAAACCAGAAAATCGAATCCACCCAACCCGTTCCGACAGCAGAAATGATGAAGATGACGGCTGATGCGATCATCAAAGGCTTGCGCCCATACTTGTCCGCCAGAGCACCCGCCACCATCACCCCCAGAATACACCCGATGATGGCACTACCCATCACCCAGCCCTGCATGACCGGGGAATCCGAAATGCCAAAGTACACTTCATAGAAGGGCTTGGCTCCACCGATCACGACCCAGTCGTAACCGAACAGCAAACCACCCATGGCCGACACCAGGGAAATGAGAAGGAGGTAAATTTTCATCGTGTTGAAAAAGGGCTGGATGAATTGCTATTTTATCGATTCAGGAGTTGCTTAATGGCCTCATCATTACCCTGTTCGGCAGCTTTGGGTGCCGCGGAGGAATCGCCGAAAACCATGTCCAGTTCGGGAAGGCTCACCTTGGTTTTGGGTGAAAATTCCTGGCCGCCAACATAGTTGGCAATCGATCGGAGCAACTGGCGGGAAGCCGGACGCTGATCCATATTCTTATCCACATCCATGCAGAGAACAAACAACTTGCCCTTGCCCACACTTGCTTCAAAGGCAATGCCCAGTTTTCTGTTGAATTCATAGGTATCAACACTCTGAATCACTGGCTTCAACTGGCGGAGAGCCGTCAAATCGACCGCCTGAGTTGAGTTGAGAATATCCCACCACTGCCAATCGGCATATTCTTCCGTCGGGAAGTTTTTAAACGCCTTGCTGTTTTTGTCAATCAAGGTTCCAACAATCATCGGGTCCCAGCGGAACATGATCGGGTTCCAGAAATGACTGGCAAAATGTGCCTTCCTCCCCTTCGCATCGCGGGGGATAAAAAGAACGTTTTTGCCTTCATTCAAATCGTGACGAACATTTTCATTCCACTCACGGGCAATGGTATAGCCATCCGTCGGAGCCGAATTTCCCGCATCGGGATACACCCAGACATCCCAGGAATTCTTCAGGCTATCGTCACTAGCCAGCTTCAGCGTCAGTTTGGATGGCTTTGTGACGTCCTTTAGCGGGATTTTGACGGAGCCAATCCCCTCGACCGTACTGCACGGGATCTCCTTCATCGGGAGTACACCATTGATCACGACATCGCCGGACGGAGTCTCCAGAGACCACTTGAGGTCACCCTCAGGAAGCGGCTTGTTGCCGTAGTGGTAAATTTCAAACTGTGCGTCAAGCGTTTCTCCACTGCCATAAACGCGTTGTGGGATGCGGCAAAGAAGAACGGTCGGGGCACAGGACTCCCGGTATTTGGCTGGATCCACCAGTCCCTTGCTCTCCCAGAAGGCATCGAGAATCCCGACGAAGGCACAGCCCTGCCCCGGGAAATCCGCCAACCCCAGCAACTGGAATCCTCCCGAATTCGGCGTGCGGAGAAGGGACTCATTCACTTCCTTGTACTGGAGGACGGTATGCGCCCCCGTCGCCTTGAAAAACTCATCGGCCTGAGCCAGCATACCATTGGCATCCAGTCGTTCACGGAACACCTCGAAGTTGCGTGGAGCAAGCACGCCCGTGTACTTCTTCATCTCCTCGAAGTTGGGATACATGCACCTTTGTCCAGACTCGTGAGCAATGACAGGTACATCGATATCGGATTCCTTCCGCTTGTCCCACATTGTCGAAGGAGTACCTTCATACACAGTAATCCCCCCCTTGCCGGTAACGTGCGACACGTAGAACTGGTCGGACTTGACATGGGTTCGCGCTGTCGAAGCAGAATACAGGCGGCGGGCATCATAGGATTGCGCCTTCTTCACGAGATCCTCCAGCACATTGAAATCACCCTGGTTTTCATTCCCATTACACATCAGGATGAATGAAGGATGATTGCCGTATTCATCGAGAATCGCGTACATTTCCTTCTCGAAGAAATCGCGCCGCGCCGGGTATTGTCCCACATCCTTGATCCACATGGGAAGTTCCGCCTGCAAATAAATCCCCACTTCATCGGCAGCTTCGAAAGCAGCCTTTGGCGGACACCAGGAATGGAAGCGGATATGGTTCATCCCATACGACTTCACCGTTTCAAAAATCTTCTTCCAGTCTGCCGTATTCGTCGATGGATGCCCCGTCAGCGGGAACACCGCGCAATCGAGAGCCCCACGCAAGTGGACATTGCGTCCATTGACCTGGACATGGTGATTGCCCTGCGTCACTTCTCGCATCCCGAATACGGTATTCTTGAAATTGTTCACATCGCCCACCGACAAATCCGCAGTCAGATCATACAGATTGGGCGTAAACTCATCCCACAGTTTCACGTCTGCACCCAGAGCTATCTCTGTAGAAACCGTTGCACCAGCCTTATCCAGCACCACAGGCACCTTCTGCGTGGCAACAAGTTTTCCGCCCTTTTCACGCACGGAGAACGTGAGTTCTCCCTTGGTCTGTCCGGCGTCGGGATTGGAAACCACGGCCTCCACACGCACGCTCTTATTGGCAAGCTGAGGGATGGCCTTGAGCTTGTCCACGCGAATGCGATCATCCGCTATCAACTCCATCTGCCCGACAATGCCATTCCAGTTCGTCTGCGTGTATTCCGTCGTCCCGTGGTTCCACTGATCCATGGGGTACTTGAGACGGTTGTCCACGCAAATGGTGATCTCATGTTCGCCAGGCGTCAGTTGCGACGTCAGGACAAAGCGATTGGGAGTGCTCAGCCGTTCATCCACAGCGACCGAATTGCCATCGACATAAACAGCCGTTTCCCAGTGGCAGCGTTCCAGGTGCAACACAATCTCCTTCCCTGCCCAGGACTCCGGAATAACGACACTCTTGCGGTACCAGGCCGGCCCCATGAACTCAAATTTGCGTGTCAGGCGGTCCACATGGCGAGCCGGATTGGCAATCCCCTTTCCCGCCTGATCAGTCGTGCCGGGCAGCAGAATCGTGTCGTTCAGATCCTTCTTGTACAACTCGGAGCCGGGCGTCTTGCCAAAACCCATCATATCCAGCTGGAACTTCCAGATACCGGACAAATCAATCGTTTCTTCGGCCATGGCCGGAGCCAGCCCCATCAGGCCACAGCACAAAAGGCTGGCAGCATGGTACAATCCAGACCGAAATCCTTTCCGGCAGGTCTCATGTTGATTCTTGTTCATCGTCATCATCTGGGTAAAATAGAAAGTTTGAAACGGAACATACCATCCCTAATGGAGGCGAAGTTCACCTTCTGATATGGAGAAAAACGGAAAAGGATTCAATATCTTTAGCTCTCTGCAATCCATTAACGCACCTTTAACAAAAATGCGTATTGAACTCATTGATTCTCACCCTTATGTTGAGACGACAAAAATCCGACTTTTAACGCAGTAAAAACGACTAGTCCCCAACCCGGGTTCATGTATCATGAAACAAGACAAAGTAACACTCTATGACATTGCCACAGCTGCCGGAGTCTCGCAAATGACTGTTTCCCGGGCCATCCGCGGCGCACCCGGAGTCAGCCGCAAACTCCAGCGTTCCATCACCAAACTTGCACTTTCCATGGGCTACGTGCCCAACCGCAGCCTGCATGAACTGGGACGGCAGGGATCCTCAATGACAGTCGGCGTCATTCTCCCCTACCTTGGCAACACCATCTTTGCGGAAATCCTCGAAAACATCGAAGCTTCACTCTCATCTTACGGCTATCGTATTATTCTCTGCTGCACCTTCAACAACCTCATCAAGGAATTCCACGATGTCTCCTGCCTCCTCGAAAGGCAAGTTAACGGCATCATCTGGGCTCCTCTTCACCTGGAAGACAGCATCCCGGCTGCCAAGCTCATCAAAAAGCTGCACTGCCCGCTTGTCTTCGTCGATCGGAAAATTGCCGATTGGAAGGCCGATGCAGTCCTCGCCGACGACTTCGAAGGTTCCCTGGCTCTCACGCGACACCTCATTGCCCAGAATCGTACCAAAATCGCCTACGTCGGCGCAGCACAGGACTCTTACGTCGAATGGGAACGCCGCCGAGGTTTCCTCGAAGGAATGAAAGAACACAATCTGACCGTCCGCAAGGAATGGATCATCCGCGACGAATCCAATGTAGCAGGCGGGAAAAAAGCAGCCACCCAACTATTGAAATGCCGGGTACAACCCGACGCCGTGCTCTGCTTCAACGATTCACTCTCAATCGGCGTTGAAATGGGCCTCATCAATCATGGCGTCAAAATTCCGGAGACCATGGCCCTAGCGGGCTTCTCCGGCACTTTGGAAATGGAAACCGCCCGCGTCCCCATCACCGGAGTTTTCCAGGATGCCGTCGCCCTCGGCAAAACCTCAGCGGAATACCTCCTCAAGCGCATGATCAACACCAAAGTCAAACTTGTCCACGAAGAGCGAATCCTCCCCACTCGCCTCGTCCCCCGCGAATCCACCATAGGTTTCACTCCTCAAACCCAGCAGGAAACCACCTGACCGAAGCACTCAACCAAGCCATCAAAAAATTGGCTCTTCGTTAAATACGTGTAGCCTCCCTGAATCGCAAAACGGAAAAGCCCGCAAGTCGTTGAACTTACGGGCTTTATAATGGTACAGGGAGAGGGATTCGAACCCCCGACCAACTGCGTGTAAAACAGCCGCTCTACCACTGAGCTATCCCTGCGTCGGGTTGGAATGTGAAGGGCTTATACGGGTGATAGCATGACTTGGCAAGAAAAATTCTTCATGATGATGCATCTTTTCGGAGAAATGAAGCCTGTTCCGGCTCGAGGAGGCTGCCGCGATTGGGGGTGAGCGATGGCAGTTTTTTGGCTCGTCAAGACTTGGGGAGGCACTATGATACAAGGTAAAACAACAGGAAAATCATGAGCGAAAATGTGATCATCATAGGAGCCGGCTGTGCCGGATATACTGCCGCCATTTATACTGCAAGAGCCAACCTTTCCCCAATGATTATTACGGGGTCTCAGCTTGGTGGTCAGTTGACAACAACAACGGAAGTCGAGAATTTCCCCGGTTTCCCGGAAGGGATCATGGGGCCGGATCTCATGTTCCGCATGCAGGAACAGGCAGAAAAGTTCGGGACGCGTTTTGCCTATGAAGATGTTGCTACTGTGACCAAGGACGAAACCACGGGACTGTTCACGGTGAAGACTTCCAGCCAGGAGTACCAGTCCAAGACGGTCATCGTTGCCACGGGAGCTTCCGCACGCTACCCCGGCATTGAGGGCGAAGAGAAGTTGATTGGCCATGGTTTGACGGCTTGCGCAACCTGCGACGGTGCTTTCTATCGCGATGTTCCCGTTGCCGTGATCGGTGGCGGTGACAGTGCCTGCGAAGAAGCCGCCTTCCTGACTCGCTTTGCCTCCAAGGTGTACCTCATTCACCGCCGCGACACGCTCCGCGCCTCTAAAATCATGGTGGAACGGACGTTGGCCAATGCAAAAATCACTCCGATCTGGAATTCCACCATCACAGGCTACATCACGGATGACAAGGGCGAAGTGGACGGTGCTATCCTCACCGATACTCAGACAGGAGAAACGTCCGAGTTGCCCCTCAAGTGCGTGTTCATGGCTATCGGCCACACGCCAAACAGTTCGTTCCTTGGCGATCTTGTCGATCGTGACCAGGCTGGCTATATCATGCGCAAGCCTGGTCTCATGACGACTAAAACAGCTGGCCTTTTTGCCGCTGGCGACGTGGCAGACCCTCATTACCGTCAGGCGATTTCGTCTGCTGGCATGGGTTGCTCCGCAGCGATTGAAGCGGAACGCTATATCTCTGAACTGTAATCTTCAGGAAGTTTCTACAAGGGATTTATTCTCTCCCTCTCCATGAACCATTACAGCGTTTTCGAACTATTCAATATCGGAATTGGCCCCTCATCGTCCCACACTGTGGGGCCGATGAGGGCCGCTCACCGTTTCCTCGCCAGGCTTCAGGAATCTCCCTCACTGGATCGCATCACCCGGGTGCTTTGCCAGTGCTTTGGCTCACTCGCCGCAACTGGCAAGGGGCACGGCACAGATACGGCTATCATGATGGGGCTTCTGGGCGAATTGCCCGAAGAAGTCAACCCCAAGACGATCCCGGAGCGCATTGCCGAGCTCAATCGTACCAAGTTGTTGCCTCTAACTCCCGACCAGTCCATTGAGTTCATCCCTTCACGCGATGTTGATCTCAGCAATTTCACCCCTCTGCCTCTCCACCCCAACGGCATGCACTTCATGGCTCTCGATGCCAATGACACGCCAGTGGAGGAAATGGTGATTTATTCCACGGGAGGGGGCTTTATCTCCTCCGAAGAGGAGTTACAAAACCCGGAAACCGGGCCGGAAGTGGATTATCCTTTCCCTTACACATCGGCTGATGAACTCGTCCGCATGGCTCGCGACAATGGCGTCCATATCTCGGACATCGTCCTCGCCAATGAAGCAGTCTGCATGACTGAACTCCAGGTTCACAAAAAACTCCGCCACATCTGGCAAACCATGCAGCAATGCATCAAAAACGGACTCATGGCTACAGGAAACCTCCCCGGCCCACTCAAAGTCCCCCGTCGTGCTAAAAACCTGAGAAAGAGTCTGCTCATCAGAGGCGAAGCGCAGCTGCAGGACCCACTCTCCATTCTGGACTGGGTCAATCTCTACGCCATTGCCGTCAATGAAGAAAATGCAGCTGGAGGACGAGTTGTTACCGCGCCGACAAACGGAGCTTCAGGCATCATTCCGGCCGTCCTGAATTACGCAACAAAATTCTGTTCCTCTCCTTACGACGACCCAATCGAGCGCTTCCTCCTCACGGCGGGAGGTATCGCCATTCTTTATAAAAAGAATGCCTCGATCTCTGGAGCTGACGTCGGTTGCCAAGGGGAAGTAGGCGTCGCCTGTTCCATGGCTGCTGCCGCCCTGACGGAATTCATGGGGGGAACTCCGGAGCAAGTGGAAAATGCCGCCGAAATCGGTATCGAACACAATCTGGGGCTTACCTGCGACCCCATCGGCGGGCTCGTCCAGATCCCCTGCATCGAGCGCAATGCCATTGCTTCCGTCAAGGCTCTCAACGCCGCCCGCATTGCTCTGCGTGGTAGTGGAGCCCACTTTGTTCACCTGGACAAGGCCATCCGCACCATGCTTGATACGGGACGCGACATGCAGTCCAAATACAAGGAAACCGCCCAGGGAGGGCTGGCTGTCAATGTCGTCAACTGCTGACGACACAATGTTGTAAAATCCTGTTCTACAGTCTCTACCCAACAAAGCACCCGGCGCCCTTCTAAGGAAACGCCGGGTGAAATTTTTTACCAATTGTAAAAATGGCAGGAAGCCTTGTTTATTCAGCGTCCTTTTCCGCTGCTTTTTCAGCTTTCTCTGCTTCTTTCTCCTTCTTGGCTTCTTCTTTTTCCTTCTTGAGTTCTTCCTTCATTTTGGCCTTTTCATCGGCATCGAGACGACCATTTTTATTGACATCATACTTTTCAAGCAAGGCTGCTTTCTTTTCAGCAGGAGTCTGCTTTTTGGCAGGGGGATCCGCAGAGAATGCAGGGGCGCAAAGAGCTGCGGCAAGTAACATGAATATATACTTTTTCATAAACAGGAATTCTCCTCTTCAGAGGTTATTTCGTTTCTACTCTTATTGAGCTGGAATGTCTCTCTTTTTTTGAGGCTCCCGAAATTTTTCCGAGTACGTCGAGGATTGTTGGAAATTATCTATTATCTCATGTACTTACCTTCATGAATCATTGATATTCAGCGATAGTTATTATCCTTCAATCATAACGAAAGATGTTTGATTGGAGTTACCCCCAAGTGACTAAACCAAGACCTCTTGACGCCAGTCTGATTACCCGTATACTGGCTATCCATGCACAAAGTCCATCCATCGCCACTCCTGCGTACCCTCGGGCTGGCACTACTCATTCCTGCCATGATGGCCACGGCAGCAGATGACAAGGTGCCGGACAAAATCATCCCGGCCACCAAAGCCACGGAAAACACCAGTCACTGGGTTCCGGCAAGAGTCAAGGAAGTCAACCAACAACTGAAGGAACTGCCTTGTGACCTCCTATTTGTGGGTGACTCTATCACAGAAGGATGGGAGAGGGAAGGAAAGCGAATCTGGACATCCGTCTTCCTCCCCTTGAAGGCTGTCAACTTCGGCGTTAGCGGAGACCGTACCGACAATGTTCTCTGGCGCATCAAGGATACGAAACTGAAAACGACAACCCCACCCCAGGCATGTGTGATCCTTCTGGGTACCAACAATATCGGCAAATGGGAGGCCCAGCAGAAAACGGACAATATCGTCCAGGGCATCGAAAGCGTTTGCAAGGCCATCCGCAAAAAGTTTCCGCAAACCCGTCTGATTCTGATGGGCGTCACTCCTTATGGAAACAATCCTGACAGTCCTGAGCGGAAGCAGGGAGATGAAATCAATGCCCGGCTTGCCACCTTGAAGTTACCAAACTCCGACCTCCTCATCCTGAACGACAAGATGCTCAACGAGGACGGAACCCACAAAGCCGGCATCTTCAGAGACAATGTTCACCTGACGGAAGCAGGTTACCAAATCTGGGCTGATGCCCTGCTCCCTTTACTCGACAAAAAGCAGAAGTAGCACACCCACGGAAGCATCTCATTCCCTACCCGGTGATTTACCGGGTACCATCCACCCACTTGCCTCCGCCATCCGGCAAATAGCCGTTGGAAACAGGAGCATACTGGGTGGATTTAGTATTCCCCCACAAGGGTAACCCGACGATCTTATTCCACCAATAAGACATACTCATGCCTGTGTAACAGCCGTAGCTCCAACATTCGGCACGCGGAGCAAAGATTTCCGGCTTAATCCTGTCGAGATCCGTCTCATGAATCCACTGGGTGGAGACGGCCATAATTTCATTGCCGTAATCCAGCATGAAGGCATAGGCATTGGAATGACCGAAGTAATAAAAAGATTCCACCTTTTCTCCACGGGTACGCGGCACGGCATTCAACGTTGCGATTGCTTCTTCAGCACTCTTCACCCACTTGATATTGACTTTGTATTTGGTAGCCAGATCATTGATCCACCGAACATAGGGTTTGCCGTCTTCGCGGGAGCGCGTTTCATAGCCGGGACGATAAACAATCCAGGTAATCTTCGCATTGGGATCTTTTTGCAGGATATGACCGAGACGAATTGTTGATGCACGCACAAAGTTCGCCCACCAGTTATCATGCCGATCAGCCTTGATTCTCAATTGTTCCCAACGTTTCAGAGCAGGACCTCCCGTCATCACGACATGAACGGCCTGGGATACTGAGGAGAATGCCAGCAGAGCAAGGGCAATACCAATAGGGCGAATCGTCATGAGGTAACTATCCACACAAGGATTTAGTTGTCAATGCAGGGGGGAAGAAAAAAATCATGCCGGTCACTCTATCGGGTTGCCAATCAGCCGCATCCTTGTACACTGCCGGGGCGGACGGATATTACCCCCTCCGATCTGGAACTATGACTCAATCTATGAACGTCGCAATTGTGGGCGCTACCGGTGCGGTTGGCGTCGAAATCCTTTCCTGTCTCGAAAATCGCAATTTCCCGCTCAAATCCCTGAAACTGCTAGCATCCGCCCGTTCCGCCGGCAAACAGGTTTCTTTCCGTGGACAAATGCTCACGGTTGAAGAACTTACGGAGGATTCCTTCGATGGAGTCGATCTCGCCCTGTTCAGCGCAGGCGGTGATATCTCCCGCAAGTTCGCACCGATTGCCGCAGCTGCAGGATGCGTTGTGGTGGATAATTCCTCGGCTTTCCGCCAGGATCCCGACGTCCCCCTCGTCGTCCCGGAAATCAACCCGGAAGCTGCCTTCAATCACCCGCGCAACATCATCGCCAATCCGAATTGCACGACCATCATCACCCTGATGGCCCTCTACCCTCTGCACCTCAAATTCGGTCTCAAAACGATTATTGCCTCCAGCTATCAAGCTGTTTCCGGCAGTGGACAACACGGCATCACCGAACTGGAAAACCAGGTGCGAGCCATCGCGGACGGTCACCCCTTTACCAACAACGTCTATCCCTGCCAGATCGCCTTCAACGTGATCCCGCAAATCGACGCCTTCACGGACACTGGCTACACCAAGGAAGAACTCAAGATGCTTCACGAAAGCCGCAAGATCCTCTCCCTGCCTGAACTCAAGGTTACCTGCACCTGTATCCGCGTTCCCGTGTACAGGTCGCACTCCATCTCAGCCATCGCCCAGTTTGAACTTCCGGTCGATGTCGAAGAAGCACGCAAGGCCTACGAAGGCAAGCCCGGCATCGCCGTCAAGGATGATCCTGCCACATCAACCTGGCCTACCCCGCTGGATACGACCTGCAAGGATACCTGCCTCGTCGGCCGCATCCGCAAGGATCTCGCCATCGACAACGCCCTCAACCTCTGGGCCGTCGGTGACCAAGTACTCAAGGGTGCTGCCCTCAATGCCGTGCAGATTGCCGAGCTTCTCGTCAACCGCGACTAAATCCTCAGCAGCCTTCATTCGTCATGAATCTCAAGGAATACATTGCGCATTGTAACACGCTGGTCGAAGCTGAACTGGACCGCCTTCTTCCCTCGAAAGATACGGTTCCCGTCACGATTCACCAGGCCATGAGGTACAGCATCTTCGCTGGAGGTAAAAGGCTCCGCCCCGTCCTCTGCATCGCCGCAGCCCAGGCTTGCGGCGGCAGCATGAAAGAAGCCCTGATCCCCGCCTGCGCCGTGGAATCCATGCACACGTATTCCTTGATTCATGACGACCTGCCCGGCATGGACAATGATGACCTCCGCCGTGGCAAGCCCACCTGCCACAAGGCCTTCGGCGAAGGCATGGCCATCCTGGCTGGTGATGCCCTGCTGACCGAGGCCTTCGCCATACTCGTCCAGGTCGCGCCGACGGAACGCTACTCTACCAGGGATTTCATTTCCGAATTTGCTTCAACAGGAGGCAGCCTCAAACTCATAGGCGGCCAAGTGCTCGACCTGGAAGGCGAACACAAACAACTCACCGAGCCGGAGCTCCGCGCCATCCATGAAGGCAAAACGGCAGCTCTGCTCACCACGGCACTCCGCCTGGGAGCCATGACCGCCAATGCTACGCCAGAGCAACTCGAAAGTCTCACTACTTTTGGCTATAACCTGGGGCTGGCTTTCCAAATCGTCGATGATATCCTTGATGTCACCGCAACCACAGAAGAACTTGGCAAAACGGCTGGCAAGGACGTCAATGCTGAAAAATCCACCTACCCCGCTCTCCTCGGACTGGAGGGAGCCCGGAAGGAAGCAGACCTCATCACCAGCGCAGCCATGGACGTCCTGTCCATCTTCCCGGACGACCGCAAGGAACGCCTCATCCAACTGGCAGACTACCTTCTCAAACGCAAAAACTAATTCAATTTCCAACAAGCAGACTCATGGTTTCCAACAACGTTGATCAGCTCATCAAACTCGCTCTGGAAGAAGACTTCGGCTCCGGTGACGTCACCTCCCAGTACTTCGTCCCGGAAAACCTCACCGCCAGAGCCATCCTGACGCCGCGCAAAAAAGGCGTCCTCTCCGGCGTGGAAGTAGCCGCTCAGGCCTTCCGCATGGTGGACCCCTCCCTGAAGGTGGAAGTGTACCTGCACGATGGTGAAGCCGTTGCCCCAGGAGCCGTCGTCATGCTGATCGAAGGCAAGGCACAGTCCATTCTTGGAGCTGAACGCACCGCCCTCAACTTCATCCAGCGTCTCTCCGGCGTAGCCACACTGACGCGCCAGTACGTCAAGAAGGTCTCTCACACCAGCGCCCGCATCCTCGACACCCGCAAGACCACGCCCGGTTACCGCCTTCTGGAAAAGGCTGCCGTCGCTCACGGTGGGGGCACCAACCACCGCCTCGGCCTTTACGACCGCGCCATGGTCAAGGACAACCACCTCATGACCGACGGCAACGTGGAACACCTCCAAGCCTGTATCAACAAGCTGCGGGCCGAAAAGCCCGACGTCGAAATCCAGCTTGAAGTGGACCGTCTCGACCAGCTTGCCGCCTTCCTCCAGCTCGAAGGTGTCGATCACATCCTGCTCGATAACATGGCACCTGACATGCTTCGCCAGGCCGTTGCCATGCGCGGTGACTCCGCCACCCCTCTGCTGGAAGCCAGTGGTGGCGTCACAATGGATACCGTAGCCGCCATCGCCGAATCCGGCGTTGACTTCATCTCTGTAGGCTATATCACGCACTCCGCACCCTCGCTGGATCTCGGCCTTGACTTCGCAGTCCAGGCCTGAGCTGCCCCGCGTTGAAAACATTCACACCTCCCACTCCAGGAAACCGCCATGGACTTGTCCAGCTTTCGAGAAGAATACCTCAAGGATACCCTGCACCGCAAGGATCTCCACGCCAACCCAATCGAACAATTCCAGATTTGGTTCAACCAGGCTCTGGGGGCGAAAATCCCGGAGACCAACGCCATGAGCGTTGCCACTGCCAACGCGCAGGGCTACCCCTCGTTACGCACTGTGCTCCTGAAGTACTTCAGCGCAGAAGGCTTCGTCTTCTTCACCAACTACGAAAGCCGCAAAGCACACGACATTAGCGAAAACCCGAACGTCTGTCTCATGTTCCCATGGGTCATGCTCGAACGCCAGGTCATCATCTACGGCAAGGCGGAAAAAGTCTCACGGGCGGAATCCCTGCGCTACTTTATGAAGCGTCCCAAAGAGTCCCAGCTCGGGGCGTGGGTCTCCAACCAGAGCGCGGTCATCTCCGGCAGGAAACTCCTTGAAATGAAGCTCATGGAGCTCAAACACAAGTTTGCCAATGGCGAAGTGCCCATCCCCTCCTTCTGGGGCGGTTTTCGCATCGTGCCTGAAAAGGTCGAATTCTGGCAAGGCGGCCCCGGTCGCGTCCACGACCGCTTCATGTACACCCTGCAGGACGACAACACCTGGACCATCGAACGCCTTCAGCCATGATCAC
The DNA here is from genome assembly GCA_964448375.1 of uncultured Akkermansia sp. Taxonomy (GTDB): domain Bacteria; phylum Verrucomicrobiota; class Verrucomicrobiia; order Verrucomicrobiales; family Akkermansiaceae; genus Akkermansia. Next base: position 9,392 of record CAYVAI010000005.1, on the reverse strand, counting down.
TGAACGGATTACTCCCAACGGACTGCGCTTCCTCGACATCGCCACGGCAGACTGTACGGCCAGCCTGTGCATCCAGGGAGCCCATCTAACCTCATGGAAGCCAGCCAGTCAGGAACACGACTGCCTTTTCCTGAGCTCTGCTTCGGCCTTTGAACCGGGCAAAGCCATCCGCGGAGGCATCCCTATTTGCTGGCCGTGGTTCGGGAAAAAGCCGGGCTCCCCCTCTCACGGCATTGCCAGAACGTCGGAATGGATGCTCGACAACATTTCCGAAACCGATTCCAGCGTCCACATTGCCCTGCGCCTCCTTCCCGCAGAAGAAGACATGCCAGCCGGCTTCCTGCTCATCGGTCTTGGCAGGACGCTCACCATGTCTCTCAAGACCACCGCGAGGCACCATGCCTGCGAATTGACGGAAGCCTTCCACAATTACTTTGCCGTGGGCGATGTACGCCAGTGCCGTATCACCGGACTAAATGACGCCCCCTTTGAGGAATTTGCAGGACAGGCTCCCCACCATGCCAAAGTTTCCCTTCCTCTCACGGTTCGTTCCCCCATGGACCGAGTGTACGATATGAAAGGGCAGCTTCAGGAACTCGTTCTCGAAGACCACTTACTTCATCGCAAGATACGCATCGCAAGACAGTGCGCAAACTCAACAATTATCTGGACACCCTGGGAAGAAGGTGCCTCCTCTATGGCCGACCTCAGCCCCGGATCATGGCAAAATTTCCTCTGCGTCGAGGCAGCCAACACTCTCGGCAATGCCATTCGTCTGGAACCCGGACATAGCCACTCCATCTCCCAGACAATCAGCGTCGAATCCCTGTAAAGACGCAGATATATGGTTCAAAGCTGAAGCTTCCAATCACCGTTCGTAAGCTTCAACAGCTCGCAAGAGCTTCAGACAATCGGCGCATTCGCGCACATCGTGCACGCGGTGAATCTGCGCCCCATGTCTGTCTCCGTACATCGTCAGAGCTGCCGTTCCATAGGGCTGGCGGCCTCGATCCACCTCACCAAGGATGGTGCTAATCATCCTCTTGCGGGAAAGAGCCAGAAGAATCGGACGATCCGCAACGCGCAATTCCTCAAGCCGGGCAATCAATTCAAGATTATGCTCCAGCGTTTTGCCAAAGCCAATGCCGGGATCCCAGCAAATCTGCTCTTCGCGAAGCCCTGCTACCATCAATTCAACGAAACGGGTCGAGAAAAATTCGCGCACTTCTGCCACCACATCGTCGTAAATCGGGGCATCCTGCATCGTCCGTGGCTGCCCCTTCATGTGCATGACAACCACGCCGCATCTCATCTCGGCACACAATTCAGCCATTCCCGGTGAGCGCAGGCCTTCCACATCATTGATGATGTCCGCTCCGGCTTCCAAAACGGCTCTTGCTACAACATGCTTGCGCGTATCGACCGAAATCAAGACATCGGGGCACACGGCGCGAATGGCTCGGACGACGGGCAGAACGCGACACAGTTCCTCTTCGTCCCCCACTTCCTCCGAACCCGGACGAGTGGATTCTCCACCAACATCAATCAAAGCTGCCCCATCCTCCACCATCCGAACGGCATGAGCCACTGCCTGCTCGCAGGAGGCGTAAGAACCACCATCGGAGAATGAGTCGGGAGTCACGTTCAGGATACCCATCAAATATCCTCCCGCCCCAACATCCAGGGCCTTCCTTCCAGTCTGCCAAATCATGTTCTGCATCGTCATGAGGGGCATTCTGAACTATTTTATACCCCATGATGAGGCTTTTCCGCAACATGTCGGCAAATTTATCCTCAAATTTACATACCGAATCCCCCGTATGCTCCATCATTTGATTGCCATCCAAGCCGTCATATCATAATACAAGGAAGTAACAGAGCGGTTCACAAGGTTACGACAATCCTAACAACCCCATTCTTCACTATGAAAAAATTCACCATGTTCCTGACCATCATTACCATGGTCTTCACAGGACTTACCTTCGCTGTCGATGAAGGTTTCAATGATGAAGACGGTCCCTATGTCCGCGTCGTGCGCCACGACGATGGCTCCAAGAGCATCTTCAGAAGGCTCCCCAATCAGAAAGGCATGCAGAAGCGCATGTACAGCTCAAACGGCATCCTGGTTTCCGTCACCCAATACGCTACCGGTAAATATGGTCAGCTGACTGGATGTAAAATTTACGACGGCAAGAAGAATGAAATCTACAAGGTTTCCTACGGCTACGACAAGCACACCGCCAAATTGCTGGAAGAACGCATGTATGACTCCAAAACCAACCTTCTCCTCCGCCGCTTCATCTACACCTATGACGACTCCGGCAACCGCAGTAAACCCATCTGCATCAACATTCGCAAAGACGTTGCCGAAGAATACAAAAAGCTGATGGAAGCCTCCATGCCAGACAAGGATCCCTTTGCCGACGATCCCAAGCAGGCTCTGCCCACCACAATTCCTCCTGCAGGAGCCAACTAAGGCGTTTTTCAACGGCCTTCCAAGCCATTCTCACAAGGGATGTTCCGGATATTCGCGGGACATCCCTTTTTGTATCCGTCCATGCCAGTAACAGATAAAGGAAGGATCACCCCGGGTAAATGCTCCTAGATACCTTGGGACACTCATTAACTCATCCTTTCTTTAAGAAACCCCACCTCCCATGTACATAGAGGTACACCACATCAGAGCATAAAAAAAGAACCGCATCCCATTACGGGAAGCGGTTCTGAAAACTTGCGAGAGACTAGCGGAAAATCCGATTAGTCAAGCTGGGTGCGGGAATAGCGATAGTAGCTCTGGAAGCCCAATTCGGACGGGAATTCGGACAAGCCGCCGTTCGGATTGTATTCGCGGAGTCCGCTCTGGCCGCAGAAGCCCTGATAGGGGGGCTTGTAGGTGCACTTGTAGGTCGGAGCCCAGAAGGTCACGAGTTCATACAGGCCGTATCCCATTCTCTGGATCATGCGGGAGGAACCATCGATCAGACCGACGGAGAATCCAGCATAGTTACCGTCTTCAGAATTCCAACGGATCATCTGAACCGGGATTTCTTCAGCAGAGTAAAGGAGATTGCTCAGAGCACGTCCCAACTTGCGCGAAGGAGTGTACTCGGCAGCAGGAGGAGCCTGAATATCTGCCATGGCTGTGCCCAACAGGCCGGCAGCAAATAGAAGAGTATAGATGGCGCGTTTCATGGTGTTCTTCATATATGACATATCGCTTATGGAAATCAATCGAAAAATGACAAAAGATTAATCATGTTCCGGACGAGGGTCGCGATTCATGAGTTCATTGAGGGCGGCCAGCGGAGCTTTATCTTCATAAAGGACTGAATAGACAGCATCAATCAGAGGCGTTCTGGCTCCTACCTCACGAGCCATCTCATAGACGGAACGCGTGTTGGGAACCCCTTCCGCCACCATCTTGACAGAGTCCAGCGTCTGTTGGAGAGAAACACCCTGTGCGAGGCTCTGCCCAACGCGCTGATTGCGCGAGTGAGGCGAATAGCAGGTGACAACCAGGTCGCCCATGCCGGACAGCCCCATGAAGGTTTCCTTGTTCCCTCCGTAGAGAGAGCCAATGCGAGTCATTTCCGCCAACCCACGCGTCACCAGAGCAGCCAGAGCATTATCACCCAGCTTGAGGCCAGCGCAAAGACCAGCGCCTATGGCAAAAACATTCTTGATGGTGCCGCCCAACTCCATACTGGTCACATCATTGGAGGTGTACACGCGGAACTTGCTCGTGGCAAGAGCTCGCTGAACACAATCGGCGTATTCCTGTTCCTCAAAACCAATCAGAGTGGCCGAGGGTAGCCCCATGCAGATATCCTCCGCATGATTGGGGCCAGAAAGGGCACCGATGCGATTCTTGGGCAGGTATTCCTTCAGAATTTGAGTCATGCGACAATGCGTCCCCTGCTCGATTCCCTTGGTGCAGGACACGAGGATAGCATCTTCACGCAGACCAGCTTCCTGAAGCCTGACAGCCACGGAACGCATCGCGACGGATGGCACAACAATCAACAGAAGGTCGGCATCGAGCACAAGACTCATATCCGAAGTCGGAATAATGTTGTCAGCCAGCAGAGGGGCCGCTTCCAGAAGAAGGGGGTTTCTGCGAGTCTCAGCAAGGTGCTCAGCCTGGGCTTGATCCAGCGTCCACAACACGACTTCCCTGCCCGACTCGGCAGCAACCATGGAGAGAGCCGTTCCCCAGGAACCGGCGCCAATGATGGCGATCTTGTGCAATTCTTTCATTTATTTCCGGGAAAATGCTTTCGATTCAGTGCCTTGCATCAGGCGCGAAATATTGGAGCGATGCTTGGCAATCACCAGGATGGCAACAAGCAGCAAAAAGATAATCACAACGGCTTCCGGCCTCCATATGAAGCCACCCTCCGCGAAAAAGCCGTAGCAATACAGCGCGCTCACGACCATAACAACAGAAGCGATAATACTTGCCAGTGAGACGTAGCGAGACATCAGGAACACAAGCAACCATGCACCAATAGCAATGCCAAAAGTCGGCGGAGACAGAGCCATCAGCACCCCGGCAGTCGTCGCTACACCTTTACCCCCCTTGAACTGAAGATAACACGTGTACGTGTGCCCGAGGATACACGCCAGACAGACCAACACCAGAATCAAGGCAGAGATCCACGGAGAACTATCGCCTCCCATCAGAGATGTAGAAAAGCGTGCCCAGCAAAAAACAGGAATGAATCCCTTCAGGAAATCCATCACAAAAACGGGAACACCCAGAGACTTGCCCAACACACGCACAGCATTTGTGGCGCCAATGTTGTGTGAGCCATGTTCCCGCAGGTCGACACCCTTGATCCTTCCGGCCAGGTAGCCAAATGGAATGGCACCGACCAGATAGGAAACGATAATGTACAGAAAAGCTATCACGGATTGGTCAATACTATACGCGCCACAACACCGTCACGCAACGGTAAATAGATAACGCGTTAATAGATTGTAAAAACGAGCCGTCCAACACACCTTGCGGCAATTGTCCGGCTCATAAAAAACGGGCTTTCCGTGGGCGAATTACCAACGGTTGCCACGCTCACGCTGACCACGGAACCCACCTCCTCCGTTGCGGCTACCGCGATCACGATATCCACCACGTTCGGAATCAGAGGCATAGCCACCACGGGAAGGACGAGAGTTTCCAAAACGCTGCTCGCCGCCACGGTCTCCGCGATCATTGTTGCGACCTCCTCGGAATCCTCCAGAAAATGGGCGTCGCGGGCGGTCACTGCCACCGCCTTCGCGATCGAATCCAGGGGCTCCCTTGTCCTCGCGAACATTGACCTCGTAGCCGCAAATCGTCGTCGTCGCCAGAGTTTCAATCAACTTCGGTGCTACCGAGGCATCTACCTCAATCAAGGAATGTTTGGGGAACATGCGGATGTCACCAATGGCGCCACGATCCATTTCCACGGAATTATAGAAAAGACCTGCAATATCCTTCGGACGAATGCCCAACATTTTGCCACCGTTCATGAACAGCGTCACAGACTCGCCACGGGATTCCCAGGAATCGCCCTTCTGAGGCATTTCACCATCTTCCCTCTCTGCCCCACGCGTTTTGCGAGAGGAGAAGCGTGAAGGCTTATCTTCCGGAATCGGTTGAACTTCTCGATGAGACTTGCTCTTGACGAGCTCAAAAAGGGCAGAAACAAGATCCTCGGCCGAAGCTTCCACTTCGCGGAGCTCTTCGGGCAGACCGGAACCCGGCTTCAATTTTTCAATCACTTCATCGACGAGTGCTTCCGTGCGCAGTTGTTCCACCTCGACGGCGGTCATCACGGATTCACAGGTCAATTTCGTCCCAATAAAACGTTCGATACGGTTCAGCAACGCGAAGTCGCGGCGACCAACAAAAGTAATAGCCTTGCCCTTACGTCCAGCACGAGCCGTACGCCCAATGCGGTGTACGTAATCTTCCGGATCGCGCGGCAGTTCAAAATTGACAACGGCATCCACATCGTCCACATCCAGGCCACGAGCGGCAATATCCGTCGCCACCAGCACCTTGAGATTGCCGCGGCGGAAGGATTCCATCACGCGTTCGCGCATGATCTGGGGCATGTCCCCATGAAGACGATCCACGGCGTAGCCACGCGCAATCAAACCATCGACGACATCGTCCACTACTCTCTTGGTGTTGGCAAACACGAGCCCCATCTTCACACGCCCTGTATCCAGCAAGCGACTCAGCAATTCGATGCGGGAGGAAAAGACAATTTCGTAGTAGAGTTGCTCAATCGTCGGCACCGTCAGAGTCGGGCGTTCAATAGCAATCTCCACCGGATTCGTCATGAAACGAGAAGCCAGCGAATGGATCTGCGGAGACATCGTTGCGGAAAAGAACAAGGTCTGCTTCTGATCGGGCATGGCATCAGCAATGCGTTCAATGTCTTCGCGGAAGCCCATATCCAGCATTTCATCCGCTTCATCAAGAATCAACATCTTCAGATTCTCCAAACGAAGAGCACCGGAGTCAAGGTGGTCCATAATACGACCGGGGGTTCCAACGACAAACTGGACGCCTCGGCGCAGCGCATCCAACTGGGGCTTAAACGATGCACCACCGTAAACAGGCACGGCAGATACCCCATCCAGGAACAGAGCCAGCTTATCCACCTCACGGCAAATCTGAACGGCAAGTTCACGAGTCGGGCACAGGCAAAGTACCTGGACGCCGCGAACATCGGTGGAAATCATCTCAAGGGCAGGAATGGCAAAAGCCAGCGTCTTGCCCGATCCCGTATGGGAAAGACCGATAATATCGGAGTTATTCAAGGCTGCCGGAATGGCACGTTCCTGAATGGTGGAAGGGGTTTCAAAACCGAGTACTTCAATGGCTTCGAGAATTTCCGGGCAAATGCCCAGAGTGGAAAAGGAGGATACGTCTGACATAAATAAATGGAATGAAGGAGCGCTTCAGAACGCTAAGAAGCTGACGGTTGACACTCCATCTGGCAAGCGCAAAGATGAAAAACTTTGCACAGATAGAAACAACAGACTCACCATCAATTACTTATTTTGAAAAATACTTTTCAATTCCTCTACATTTTGCTCAATACTCGCAGGATCGAACCTGTAAGAATGAAATCCGAACACCTTGCCGGTCAAAATATTCCCGGGGAGATCATCCACATACAAAGTCTCGGAGGGGTCCATCCTCAAGCCTGAAATCGCGTACTCATACATCGCATCTCCCGGCTTCATCTCTCCGATGACGTAGGAGTAAATGGCATTATCGAACAAGTGGTAGAAAGGACTTTTCCGTATGTCCTCCTCATGCAGAGGATTGGTATTGGAAAACAAAACCAGGCGAACTGAACGTTCCTTCATCCATGCGCAGAAATCATGCATGGGTTGGATCGGACTGAAAATATCGCACCAACGGAAGGTGAACTCATCATCACTCCCCCGGAACCCCGTAATCTCCTTGCAACGGCTGATAAACTCGCTGGAACGCAAACCGCCTGACTCAAACAAGGTATACACCTGCATAAAAGCTGCCAGCCGCGATTCATCTGGCGAATCGGTTCCAAAAATTCCACTCCAGGGATTATTCCGAATGCGCAACAGAACATTCCCTACATCGATCAATGCATTCTTGATCATAAAATTCTTTCAAAAAAGGCTTCGCTAGTAGGCAAACTGGATACCAGCCCTGATGTAAAATCCGGGATCCATCCGCTGCTTCGAAATTTCATCCCGGCCATTTGCCGTCTTGAATTTCGCTGAATTATAGAAAGTGAATCCCACGTCTGCTACCAGCTTCGGACGAACGCTCCCCCAAGTACCCAGCTTCGTTTCCGTGGCAATACCCAGCACGCCGGAAGTCCAGGAAAAACGTTCATAGCGGCGGTTATGCTTCACCGTCCAGGTACCAGATACCACTGAACAGAAGGGCCCCCATGAAAACACACCACCCTCGCGATTCATCAACGAAAGCCGGGTGCCTTCAAAGTGCATCGTCCACACAGGAGACACCTTCCAGTTCACAATGAAGAACGGCAACAAGGGAGAACTTGCCAATTGAGGCGCGTAAGCCAGCCCCACAGCGTAATCGAAAGAATCCGACGGCTTACTCCTCAGCAACGCATGCCCACCCATATACAGATCGCGGCTACACCATGTATTCATGTCCGACGACAATTCGGGGGTCAGCCCTGCCATCAAATACGTCGAGCCAAAAAGGCGATATCCCGCCGTAGCAGAAAGCCATATCGTGTACAGGCGATCCATGTCCACATCTGCATCCTCCCGTCCGTGAATCCAGGTCATGCGCAAGGCAGCATCCATATTGAATACAAAACGACTTCCCCGATGATTCATCAGATTGAACTTCGTCATCCAGTTCGTCAAATGTACGTGTCCAGAACCATTCTTAGCCTTCATCGGCCCCAGCAATTCATAATAGGACTGAGTCGGAAACAACGGTTTGGGAGAAGAACTGGCCGTACCGCTGTTGTCATTAATCGAAGGATCATAGGAGGAATAATCGTAAGAATCATATCCCCCTGCACCACCATACGGCTGGGGGGCATCATACTTGGAGGACGTACTCTGATAGGTATCGTATCCATATTCCCCATCATAATCCGCCCCTTCACTGGCATATGCAGCAAGGAGCAAGCACGAAAAAACACTCAAAACTCGTTGGGGAAGACGCATTACTATGTCTTAGCCGAAACACCTCTCAAGAAAAGAAAAAAATAAAAATCAATCGCAAAACATTGATAACAAAATACTAATAATCGTGACAGCACCCCGGAAAATATCCTCAAATCATACAAATCGATTTTTTTGATCATTTTTCTATTGCCACAATCCGCAATGAGTGGTAATCTCTGCCCACGTCAGCTCCGCAAGGGGTTGTAAGTGGCTCGGTAGCTCAGTCGGTAGAGCAGGTGATTGAAAATCCCCGTGTCGGCGGTTCGATTCCGTCCCGAGCCACCACTTCTTTTCATCCCAATTTTTCATTCCTCATTTATTACGGGAAGTAGCTCAGCCTGGTGGAGCGCCTGCTTTGGGAGCAGGATGTCGCAGGTTCGAATCCTGTCTTCCCGACCACTTTAAAAGCCGTAAGTTCAACAACTTACGGCTTTTCTGTTTTCGGAGGAGGCGAAGGTGGTAGTACAAAGAGTAGTACAACTTCTTAGAAAAAACGTGCTTCTTGGCGGCTGTTTGATAGGCTTTTGACATGGCTCAGGATCTGATGGCTACCAAGTACCCTAACCTGTATATCGATTCCAAGTCGGGGGTTTATTATGCCCGCGCCATGCAAAATGGCAGGCAAATCAAAAAATCGTGGGTCAACGCTAAAAAGAGTGGGAACCATAATTTTAGAGGGTGCAGCCTGAGCA
>CAYVAI010000004.1:116386-191202 GCA_964448375.1 uncultured Akkermansia sp. | reverse complement strand
TCGAAGCCTTCAAAAAAGAACAACAAACTATACGCAAAGAAGATTAACTATACACTTCTTGACCGAATGCACATGGGTAATGGCCTCGCGGCCTGGGTGCAACCTGCCCGTCTTTTTCCATTCGGCTATCCAACGTTGAACCGTCCGCAAATACACTCCCAGCATGTTTACCATTTGCTGGGACGTTGCTCGTTTTTGTTCATAGGTTTCCAAGGCTTGTTTGGCGGATTTAGAATCCGTCAATTAAATTTATAAGTCATTTTATTTGAATTATTTATGCATATATACATGGACTCATAATGACAATTTGGATGTTGAGATGATTACCCTATGTCCCTTACAAACAGAGAATAATAAAAAAGATTGCATGCGGATTCTAAATCCACTATTCTGCACGCGTACACGCGTACAAGCTTATCAACAAGCCTCAATCTACTGAACCTGTTTTATGAAATTCAGATTACCCTTATTTTGGATGCAAGTCCTTTTGGCTCTTCCAACTCTTCCTCTCATTCAATCTGCTTTGGCGCAAGACGTGAATCCGACGACTGTCCATTACTGGACTGATCTAAACAATACGGACTCCTCCTTTCAATTGGCAGACGGCATTTCTGTCTCCAACACTTATGACGGAGCTGATAAGGGCACAAAGACTATTGCCACAGACAGGAGCGTGGAAATCAATGGGGGATATGGAGCCAACAACCGCTATGGGATCAGCGGAGCCAATGGTGCTATAGTTAGAGAAACCACCATTAATAGAGCATTTATCGTCGACGGAGGTACATTGACTCTAAAGAATATCAATTTTTCCGACCTCTTCGAGTATAATTCGAAGGGCAAGAATGAGATTATGGCCAAAGAGATTATGACCAAAGCCACTCGCAGTTCCTCTACAGGTGGGGCAGGAGTAACTCTTTATTCTACAGGATCCTCCGTTTTTTCAAAATCGGAAAACTCTGCAATCAATATTATAAACTGTTCTTTTACTCTCAATTCAATCCTGCAGGATATGGCATGGAAAACGACAGAAACAAAGACTCCTGTTTACGTTTCCGGCACACCTGTTGTTGACGGCACATCGGTTGTTTCCGGTGGGGCAATTGGCGGGGATGGATTGTTTACCGTATTATTCAGTTCTTTCAGCAAAAACAATGCCATTGCCGTGCTTGATCAGGAAGGAACTTTGGCCAGTGCAAAAGGCGGAGCAATCCGGGCAAACCATCTCCAAATCGGTGGGGTGGATTTTACTGAGAACTATGCGAAAGCAAGGGAAGCGCTAACGTCGGGAGCTGAAGTTTCCGCCAGCGGCGGCGCTATTGCAGCTGAAGGAGCCAATACCGAAATAACAGTTACTGGCTCCACTTTTACTGGTAACTATGCATCGGCGATATCGGATGAGGGCAACAAGTCGGAAGCAAAAGGCGGGGCTTTGTTCCTGAATGTGGATGGAAATGCTCCGAATACGATCGAAGGCAATACCTTCACGGGTAATTATGCCAAGGCCCTCGGCAATTATAATGTACAGACAGATGGAATTATTGTTTCTTCAATTGGCGGTGCCGCCTTTTTCAACCAGGAAGACTTTGTGACTGGCTGTACGTTCACGGGCAATCACGCTAGTGCTACAGTAGTGATTCCCAACAGCGTTAATTTGGAAGACATCGATATTTCTGTGCAGACCAAAGCTTGGGGTGGCGCTGCCTATGGTACCAATTTTGACACATGTACCTTCACGGGGAACTATGCAGAAGTTTCGGCCTATGCTTCCAATATTAATGGCATAATCGCACCGGTCGGCGAAGTGTCCGCACTTGGCGGTGCCCTTTACATGACTTCCGGTATCGTCAAAAACAGTTCCTTCATAAGCAACTATACAATTGAGGCTCCTGTGTCCCGAGGTGGTGCCATCTATCTGGCCCCGCTGGAGGACAACTTCTCCCTGGATATCATTGCTTCCGGGAAACAAAGCATTTTCCGAGGCAACCGAATGAATGTCATTGCGGTAGATCAGAATGGATTCCCATTTGGAGGTACATCCAATTCCATCTACATTGATGCAACCGGCATCTCTGGCAGCGCATCAAGGCTCGATTTTCGCGCAACTTCCGGCTTTAGCGTCCAACTGTTCGATCCCATTGTGATTGATGCAGGAAATGCGAATGTCGAACTTTCCTTCAATCGCCCCGGCACTCCGGATTCCCCTTCCTACGAAGGCGCCATCATGTTCCGCGGCGACACGGATCTTGCCGAATACGCTTCGCCGGACGACCTGATTTCCTATACTTCATCCAAGGTATCCATGCACCAATATGGCGGTGAAGTAGCCATCATGGACGGAGCCGTCGTCGGAGCCAATGTGCAGAACCACGATGAATTGGAAATTGGCGCCCAACGCTACGTCATGGACAAAGGTCTTCTGGAGATGACGACAAACGGGCATCTCATGGCGAGCCGCATGCAATTCGGCAATGGGGAGCAGGCAAACGCCTCCTGTACGTTCCGAAATGGGACAGGGGCTCGAATGACTGCCAACTCCATCACAATCAACAACGGATTGACATTCGACTTTGTACCCTTCATTGATAGCCATGACTCTGGAACCATTCTCGAAACAGCTACTCTTTCTCTGGGAGGCAACCTTCACATCGCTGACAAGAGTACCGGATACCTTGAGTTCTACCTGAACAGCCGCTGGGCTGAAAACCAACGCTACCTTGTTTTCCATCTCTCCGATGAAGCCCTTGCCGGCAAGAGTGGAGACTTCGGCGGCATTCTTTCCAACCTGGCAGAAAGCAACAAAGTACCCGATACTTACGGACACAAGGGAACATGGACTATGGAATGGGATGGAAACGATCTGTTTGCCGTCTGGAAAGCCGATCTGACTCCTGAACCTCCCGTTGACCCGGGTCAACCCGATCCGCCGACTCCCCAGCCTCAGATCAACCCGGAGCTGGCCGGAAATATCGTCATTAATTCACTCTGGAGTACGGTCTCCAACATGGAAGCACTGAGTGGAACAGCTTTTTCCCAAATCGGCATTTCCCGATTCAAGCTTGGCAAAGACGTCAATTTCTGGGGAAGCGCTCTCGGTGATTTCAAAAATCACCGTAGCCAGGGACGAATCGACGGGTACAACTACAACGGTTTCGGATATTCGGTCGGCACCGACCTCCTGTTCAAGGAGAGCAATCTTGTAGGCGGCGTTGCCTTCGGCAATTTGTTCGGCAAGAATAAGAGCCGCGATTACAACGCCAAAATCGACCAGACCACCTACATCGGCATGTTCTATGCCAGGTGGATGAAGGAAATCAACAAAGAGAATCTTCTGAACCTTGATGGCAGCCTTTCTTTGGGAACGACGGCCAACAAAATGAAGACATATTATAGCGATGGAATGTACGGTTGCGGAAAGTGGGATAATGATGCTGTTCGGCTCACCCTCAAATTCTCGTGGAACCACGCTCTGAACCAAACCTGGACATTAACTCCTTTCATCGGATTGGAGTATGACGATGCCTCCCAGCTTGAATTCACCGAATCGGGATCCCGCGTTCGCAATTTCCAAAAGTCCACATTGCGGAATTTGGCTCTGCCTGCCGGCATCGCGATCAGCAGCCAGCAAAATTGCTTCGGCAGCATGAAATGGTCCAATAGCTGGGCTGTCAGTTATATCCCCGATGTTTACAGGAAGAACCCGGCATCAAAAGCCACTCTGTACAGCCAGAATTATACATGGATGGCGAGAGGCATCAATCCTGCCCGCAATGCAGTAGGAGCCGCCTATGACACCCGTCTTCAGTTCAACGAAGCATGGGCAATGTTTGCTGGCTACTCTCTGGAAGCTCGCAAGAACTCAGTTTATCACAACGCAAACATTGGTTTTAGTTATTCGTTCTAACCCACTGGCGGGGCAGGATTTTCCTCAAGATTCACCTGCTCCGCCTCCCTCATCAACTTCCCTTACACTACATTAAGCTCTATGAAATTAAGATTGCCACTTTTCCTGCAGGCAGCGTTACTAAGTGCACTCGCCGGCATTTCTCTTTCGACTCAAGCCACGGCAGAGACATCGTCATCTTCCACAGGATTGAATGACGCCGTCCTCCTTGCCGCATATACAAATCCTGATATTTTGTACGAAAACAAGGCTGACCCTTATATCAAAATGGCAGTATCAGACAGGCAGTTTATGATCAACAACACAGACTCCGTCCAGTTCAAAAACAATACAGGGCAGATTATTGTTAATACTTTCTCACCACAATACTCAACGACAGTAGATTTTCAAAATAATGGAACTGTTCTGTTCGAAGGGAATCGATATAATACGGTTGACAAAAAAAATGGAGCCTGCATCTGTCTCGACATGCGTTCAGATGCTTCTCTTTCTCTCAATTTCAAAGGTAATGAAGCAATCAAATTTACAGAAAACAAAGCAAGTGGCAATGGTGGAGCCATTTATTTTGCAAACTCGGAGGGCTCTCCCATCATCGAGTCAACAACAGATGGATTGAATTTTATAGGGAATAGAGCAATTTCCTTTGACGGAAATGAAGCTGCTATTGGCGGGGCTATCTATACATTCCGAACAACAGTATTCGACGGGAATGACAGCATTAGTATTACCGGGAACAAATCAACCAGAGGCGTAGCTGGCATATATGTCGCCAACAGGTTGAGCTTCACAAACAACACAAATGGAGTAAATATCTCAGGTAATATAAATACAGGTGCTGTATCGGGTGCTCTTTATGCGGCGAATGGCCTTACCATTTCCGGCAACGGCCTCATTGAGATTAAGAATAACAGCAATGCCGGCATGGGCGGGGGTGCTATCTATGTTCAGAAAATGCTGGATATCTCCAATAACGATCTCGTCACGATCAACGGAAATACTTCCAAGGCTGATTCAGGAGCCATTTTTATCGATGGATTTGGAGCATCCGGGACAAGCCGTCTTTCAGCAGACAAGGCAGATATTGTTTTCAGCAATAATATCAGTGAAGCATTGGGCAGACTAGCCTTGATTGCAAAATATCAGCCCTTGACCCCCGGCGATATGGAATTCCGCGCAACAGAAGGCAATTCCGTACGGTTTTACGACGCTTTCCGTTTCATCAGAAACTCTGTAGATTGTACTGCTGAGACAAGCTTTGCTCTGGAGCTTAACAAGCCGGCCGGCTATACGGGAAGAATCCTCATCTCTGGCATGGGTGAAGACGGAATTAGCAGCGCAGTGACTTCCAGCGTTGACGGCAATGTCAATCTCTACCATGGCAAATTGGAGATAACCGACAAGGCCAAACTATTGATCAATGAAACTGATTCACTTCAGGAAAACGGCATGTTCACCGCAGCTGGCGGGACTGAACTGGAAATGACGAAAGAAGCCCACCTCGCAGCTGCGAATAAGGTCGTTATCCAGGGAAATACGATTCTGACCGCGGGAAGTGGCGCTTCCTTGGCAACAGGAACACTGGATATTAGCAATGGCTTGTCCTTTAATCTTTCCCCCTTCCTGGATTCCAAAGATTCCGGACTGAAAGTTACTGCTGATAACTGGCTGCTGAACGGCGACATCACCCTGACTTCACTCGATTTCGAGGGGGGTGACACCCGCTGGGAAAAGGACCAGAAGTTCCTTTTGCTCAGCGATGAAACTTCCACCCGCAACGGTGAAGATTTTTATCATATCTTTGTAGAAGGCTACGGCGATTCGAGCATCATTGAATCGGGCAGCAGCTTTAAGGGCCAATGGTCATCTTTCTGGGAAGGAGACAAACTTTATGCCGTCTGGTCCACGACGATTCGCGAAAAAGGCGAATTATGGTGGGATGGCGAGGGATCTGGCGACGGCAATGGAGTCGGTATCTGGAACCAGAACAGCACCAACACAGTATGGAACAAGGATGCTTCTGACGGCGAAGATTGGGAATTCGAGGATCTGGACGTCGTCCATTTCTGGAAAGGCGGAGACGTCCAGATCCAGGGTCGTGTAACTGTCCAGGGACACGTCAAACCCCTCGGCGTAGTCGACGTCCGGTTTAATTCCGACAAGGGTGTGCTTACCTGGTGGGGAAATGGTTCCCTATCCGGCAACGGCACCTCTCTTGAAAAGCGTGGCACGGGTTCATTGATTATCAAGACGGATAATTCCTACAAAGGAGGAACTTCCCTCTATGGCGGCACAATTCAGGTTGAAACCCTGACCGGGCTTGGTTCCGGACTCGTCACGATTCATGGCGGGTATTTGAATTTGGGCACGGAAGGCGTTGCCAACAAGATTGACGTTGTTGGCCAGGGAGCTATCTCAGGCAGATCGGAAGGAGCCGTCACTGTTAAAGAAGAAGGGCAGCTGACACTCCTCTCAGGCAAGACCTACACGGCAGGCCTCGGCAGCATGGATATCCTCAACAAAGGCATCCAGGTAAACGATCAAGGGTCGGTCAAGATCCAGGCTGGCGCTATCGTGAACGCCGGAGTTCGTCTGGACAATGAAAATACCACCCTTAACTTCGTGAGCGGCAACGGAAAAACATCCGTTCTTACCGGTGTCATTGAAGGAAGCGGCACAATTCATGTGCAAAGTGGCAGCCACCAGATCAAGGATGAATACCAGATCAAAGACTATCAATTCGATGGTGATGTCCTTATTTCCGGAGGTGACCTAACGGTGAGTTCCCAAATTGAATTTGGAGACGTCAACATGACTGGCGGCGCCTTTATTGCCGACAACATCATTTCATTTGATTCCCTCACCGTTGGCTCCGCCGAAAACAATACCGGAAGCAAGCAGGAAGCCCTGCTTAAGATGGACAACTATATTGCTAACCGCAAAATCAGCATCACGACTGGCGATGTCAATATCCTGAACCATGCCATCCTCAACACCCAGGGGATCATCAATGCCATCGGAGAAACCCACATCCAAGCGGGTGGTGCCCTTGCTTTTGGCAAACATTCCACCTACATTTCCTCAGGCAAAGTATTGTCCGAATCCGCTGACGCGACCTCTCCGGAAGGCCGTATCACGATGGGAACTGGCTCCACTTGGAACGCCAATGGAGGATTTGAACTGACTTATCTGGATGCCCGCCAAGGTACCCTGACAATCGGTTCGGATTCCATCCTCAAGGCAAATGGCTTCATTGCATCCGAAAAAGACATCTACGGAACAGATAAAGATGGCCGTATCCTTCCATCGTTTGCACCGGAAGAATTTCTCCCGGAATTGACGATTTTTGAGGGCGCAACCATCTGGACAGGCACGACCACCAAATCCTATAAGGACGGCCAGGATGATTACAGGACTCTGACCGGGTTTTATAACGTCAAACTGAACATCGCAGAACTTGCCACAATCGGCACCTTTGTCATCAAAGGTACGGGAGATGGCATCATGAATCATGCCGGGCTTGTGCTCTCCATGCATAAGGCGTTCACCACGGATAGTGAGAATGATCAGCGCAACTATGTGTACATTCTCAAAAACGGAGTCATCTACAATTCGGAAGGTCTCACCATCACCTCACGTGAATCCATTCATGTAGATTCCGGCGCCATTGCTACGGTCAATTCCACATCCGGCGCCATCTTCAATGATGGTGGCACCCTGACGGTCAATCAAATCAATGATACCGGCACAGTAACGATTTCCGGAGGCAAATCCGATCTCACGAAAGCGACTTCCTCAGCGAATCCCCTTCATATGATCGGTTCTTTTGGAGATAAAAGCACGGTAGAAACAGCTGCAGAAATCAAGATCAACGAATCTGGATCTTTACCTGCCGTCCTCGTTCTGGACTCCGTGCAGGCACAAACGGCAGAAAAAACCGTCATCGTTGACTCCATGCAGATCGAAGCTCAAAACTTCGTTATCTCCGGAGCTGACACCATCCTGGAAAACCGGGGCGGTGCCTTGGTGGTCGAAAAAGAAGTCACCCTTGCCGACACGGCCACGTACAAGGTCGGGAATAAAGACCGCTTCGGGTGGATCAATATGGACAATGGCAATGTCGATCTGACAGCCAGTTCCTGGAGTGGAATCACCCTGGGATCCTATGCGGCATCCACCGATGAAACGGCAGCCAGAATCCGCCTCAACGAACAGGAGAACAACACCGTCGAAGCCAACGAACTTCACGTTGTCACTGGCAATGAGGAAACCCTGGTCAATGCAGGCACGACCATCGGAGCCAACAAACTCATTGTCGATCAGGGATCGCACCTGAAAGTCAACGGAGGTGAAGTCAACGTTCACGTATTGCTGAACTATGGTGTGGGAGCTGTCCAGGAAGGATTGATCCACCTGACGCAGGGCGGAGGCGTCAATCCTCCGGCTGGTATTACGGTCAACTTCTCCGGCAACAACCACGTCGGCCACATCGACAGCTCGGCGGCAACCGGCGCTTTCGTCCACCGTGGATTTAACCAGATGGATGGCTACACCAGCGCAGGACGTGATACCTGGACCTTCGTACTTACGGATGACATGCTGGACACGCAAAACGAATCCAACGCACTGTCAAAAATCGCGGAACAATCCGGCAATGCTCTCTCCGGCATCAAGCTGGACACCAGCAAACTGACCAAGAGCTACACGGGAGACATCCAGCTGTACAGCGACAATATCACGCTCACAGCCGAAACCGTTGACTATGGCGAAGCAACCGGCACCTACAATCAGAAGGACGCCGTCAAAAACTTCCACTACGTCAACCCGCTCATTCCCGATGTTGGAGACATTACTGTCAACTCCCTCTGGTCAATGGCTTCTGCCATGGATGCCTTTTCGTCAGCCGTGATGGGACAACTGGATCTGGCACCATACCGCCATACTCTTGGTCGCCACATCTGGATGAAAGGTCTTTACATGAATGAGAACATCGGTAAAGCCCTCCCCGGATACCGTAAAGATAGTGGTGGCTACATCGTTGGTGCAGACACGATGCTCAATGAGAAGAGCATGTTCGGCGTCAGCTTCGGCCAAACAATCGGCACGGAAACCACCTATCGCCGCATGGTTGAAGATGACCAGAAGATCATGATGTACTCAGTGTACGGACGCCATCTTCTGAAAACTGACGCCAAGAGTGCCTGGGCATTGGACTTCATGGGAGCCTATGGCCGCGGATACCATGATGCCACGTTCTACAAGAATGAAACCAGTTCCCATAGTGGATGGACAAGCGACATTTGCAATATGGAGCTTAAACTCTCCTGGAACAGGAAGCTTAGCGACCGGATGAGCATTACTCCTTATGTTGGCAGTGAATACATCTTTGCGGAACACAAGGCCCATACAGCCTCAGGTGCCGCAGGGGATTTCGATATCAGCCGCAGCCGCTTAAGCCTCCTGAGACTTCCTGTTGGCGCCATGGTCGATTATAAAACGACATCACGCATCACCAACTACCTCGGAGCCAGCTATGTCCCCGATGTACTCCGCCGCAATCCGTCTGCAACCGTGACCAACGGCATGGAAACCCAGCGCGCCGCCGACAGTACAGTCGGACGTCATGCTCTGCGTGCCTATGCCGGATGTACTTGGCAAATGGGTAAAAGCTGGCTGCTAGACGCCAACTATGAGTTGAATGTGGCAAGCCGGAAAGTCACTCAGACCGCCAATTTGACGGCAAGCTATTCGTTCTAATCATCCGAAGAGAGGAATCTCTCTCTCTTTGCTGCCAGGGGTGCTGTTCCAGAATGTTGGGGCAGCACCCCTGCTCTCTTTCCTGGCATGCAGGCTTTTGTACTGCATACGGATATCCCCCGGATGATCCATCACAGGCACTGGGAAAAGTAACTCGCCTAGTTCGCCCGCAACATCAGGAAGCAGCATCAAAACTCATCCCGCCAGTTCTACACATATCCCAATCCCACAAAATGAATCGGGCATGGGGGGAAACATCCCCTCCATGCCCGATACCTTGATCAACGTGGGCTACCTTCACCATGGGTGGAGTAGCCTTGGTTTGGTGATAAAAAAACTTACTCTCCCTGCAAAGGGTCAGAAGCAGGGCCGTCTGCTTCCTCAGCAGCCACAGGGGCTACGACTGGTTGCGTGGCAGCTTCCTGCACGATGGGGGCTTCAGCAGGCTGTTCGTTGATAACCGGAGCTACAACTTGCGGAACAACCGGAGCCGGAGCTACGGACGGAGCCACAGGCGAAGGTGCGGACACGCCAGCCCTGTTGGCATAGCGCTGTCCGATCGAGATGAGTTCGGAAACCGTCACCAGGCGGAATCCACGGTTTTGCAGACCGCGCACAATACCTTCGACGGCATCGACCGTGGAGCCATGGATGTCATGGACAAGAATGATTGAGCCGGGCTTGGCTCCATTGACGGCACGGGAAATAACCGTGGAAACGCCGGGCTTGCGCCAGTCGTTGGTGTCCACATCCCAAAGAATCGTCTTGTAGCCGAAGCGTTCATTCATCCAGGTGTACAAACCGGCATTGACGGCACCATAAGGAGGGCGCATCAGTTTAGGGGAGGAGCCAGTGGCCTTGCGGATGGCTTCATCCGTCTTCTGCAGCTGAGCTTCGCAGATCGGACGGGACGTCCTGGTCATGCAAACGTGGTTCCATGTGTGGGAAGCCGGTTCATGCCCTTCGCGAGCCATGCGACTCACGATGCCGGGATAACGGTTCACGTTGACGCCCTGCAGGAAAAAGGTACCCTTGGCATTGTAACGGTTGAGGATGTCGAGGACACGGGGAGTCAGAGACCCATGAGGACCATCATCAAAAGTCAGAGCAACAACCTTGTCCGGGACGTTCACGCGAGAAACGCGCAGACCGGGCATCGAAGGAGACTGGGGGGCAAAGGTGGTATTTTTGGCGACAACGGGGAACTGTTGCTTGTCGATCGGTGTCTGGTTCCGCTGGGATGCGGCAAGTTTTCCGGCAGGAGTCGCTTTGGCAGCCGGAACGGCTCCCGTTACAGTTTTTACGCTTGCTTCAGAAGGCATTCCTCCTTTTTGAGAGGAACAGGAAGACAAAATCAGAGCTGCTGTAAGAGCAGTGAAAAACGTATATTTCATGGTATTGGGTGCACTTGTTTACCCCCCGATGGAGGACATGTCACGCTGGAATTGATATTTATTCAAAAAAGCAAACTATTCGGGAGAATTCATCCTGATGTAATTATTGGAAATCGTTTTCCTGGAATCATTCTGATCGCGGACTTCCACTTTCATGACCTTGAAAAACCAGGATCCGTCATCGAGTTTCATCACGGAATCCGTCACGAAACGCTTGCACAATTCTCCGCGAGCATCGATGCAGTCAACCTGCCACATGCCTCCGTTTTCTCTGCCAATCCAAAGGCGCACCCAAGCGTACTGACCGAGGGATGGCGTCGGGTTTTTGATCTGGACGATCCAGCAGAGATTGCCCTTGGCCGTGGACGTCCTGTCGTCCTCCTTGAGAATCTGTCCGTTGGGCCAATAGAGGAAACGCATGGAAAGGTCTTCGTAGGTCACATCCGTCCCGGCGATGGGTGTTGTATACATCGCCTTGGGCAAGGTCACCATTTTGCCGTCCTTCTGGTACTGGATCTCCTGCCCCTTTTCCTTGAATTTGAGGTCGAAGCGTTCCCAGACATTATTCTGAAAATATTGGAAGCACATCAGCTCGCCGCGCAGGCTGATGTTGAAGGGCACCTTTACGCTACGACAGCGGATATCTCCCTTGAGGTCCTTATTTTGTTGAAGAGACATCGCATGGCGCAGGTTTTTCATCAAGGCATCTGCATTGGGTTCCTGGGCATGGACAGCCCCACACATTACAGCTCCGGCGCAGATCGTCAGCATCCATCGGCTAAATCGAGTCATCAAGGCATTCATAACAAACTTGTGCATACATGCCAGCCTGTCCTCGGGAAACAACAAATTGAGTCACCCGACAAGATTCTGGGGGCAGGGAGGGATTTAAGGCCGCACTTTTGCCTTCACTCCCCGGCACGTCAGTTGCATAATAGGCGCTATGTTCAACCAACCCATCAGGCCGCGCCGCAACAGAAAAAGCGCTGCCGTGCGCGATCTCGTCGCGGAAACCCATCTTTCCCCCTCCCAGTTGATCCTGCCTGTTTTCATCCACGAATCCGATGAAGACGTCCCCATCGAATCCCTGCCCGGCTGCACCCGCTGGAGCATCCCCGGCCTCGTCGAGGAAGCCAAAAGATTGGTGGATCTCGGCATTGCCTCCGTGGATCTTTTCCCTGCCGTGCCGGAGGAAAAGAAAACGCCCGGTGCCGAAGAAGCATACAACCCGGACGGTCTCGTCCCCCGCGCAATCGTCGCCCTCAAGGACGCCCTGCCCGACCTCATTGTCAATACGGATGTCGCCCTCGACCCGTACAATACCGATGGCCATGACGGCATCGTCCAGTTCTACCCGGACGGCAGTTATGAAATTCTCAACGACCCAACGATCGAGGTGCTTTGCCGCCAGGCTCTCTGCTTTGCCGAAGCCGGAGCCGACGTAATCTCTCCGAGCGATATGATGGACGGGCGCGTGGCTGCCATCCGTGCCTCGCTCGACTACGAACACATGGAAGATGTCTCCATCATGGCCTACACGGCCAAATACGCCAGCGCGATGTATGGACCCTTCCGCGGTGCTTTGGAAAGCGCCCCGAAGAGCGGCGACAAAAAGACTTATCAAATGGATCCACGCAACCTGCGCGAGGCTCTGCGCGAAGCCGCCCTCGACGAAGCCGAAGGAGCCGACATCCTCATGGTGAAGCCCGCAACGATGTATCTTGACGTCCTTCATGCCATACGCCAGGCGACCACCCTTCCGCTGGCCGCCTACCACGTCAGCGGAGAATACCTGATGCTGAAGGCCGCCGCCGCCTCAGGATGGCTCGATGAACGCGCCGCCGTCCTGGAAACCCTCACCAGCATCCGACGCGCCGGAGCAGACATGATTCTGACCTACTATGCCGCCCAGGCCGCCGAATGGCTCAGGGAACGTTAAAAGCAACTCGATTTTGGTCACTTATTCACAAGAAAAAGCTTGTACGTCACCTTCATTGTGTGATGATGCAAGACACGAAACCATTTACTGCTTATGAAATTTAGCCGCATTAGTTTACTTGCTGCCTCCTTTATGGCAACGAGCCTTCTGGCCTCCGCAGCACCGGAAGATACGTATGCCGAAGCGGATTCCCTCATCTGCCTTTCAAAAATGATGGAAGGCAAACAGGCCTACGCCGACGCGCACAAGAATATCAACAAAGCCATCCAGACGCTCAGTTCACTCAAGGCCTCCAGCCCGGACTGGAAGCCGGATTGGGTGGAGCGCAAGCTCACTGCCGCTCAGGAAGCAGAAGAAAGGCTTGCTCCCCTCGCCAAGGAAAACCCCGATTCCAAGGGCGACCTATGGAAGGGTGCAGACTATTCCGTGGCTCCGGCTCCGCCCAGCAAACTCAGCAATGTGGAGGAATCCCTGAAACCGACGATGAATGCTGCCCTGGGCTATCGTGCCCCAGTTGAAGTCATGGAAGGAAGTCCCCACGCCGCCTACGTCGAGTCTGATCCACACTACGCTCAATATCAGAAGAACGTGCGCATCCAGAGTGGCAGCCGCCAGAAATCACTGAGGGTTGCCGCCCCGAATGATGCTCAGTCCGCCGAACTGGAACGCCTCCGTCAACAGCAAGATGCCCTTGCCCGCCAGAGGGAAGCCATTGCCCAATCCCAGGCCGCTGCCAATCCAACGGCACGCAATCGCTTTGCTCCCGTCCCGGTGGATAATGCCGCCAACCAGGCTCGCATTCAGGCATTGGCTGCAGAACAGGCCAAGCTACAGGAGCGCGAACGCCAGTTGGAACAGGAACGTCGCCAGGCCGCTATCAATGCCGACCGCCAACGCCGCGAAGCCGCTCAACAGCAACAGGCCATCCAGCAACAACAAGCAATTGAAGCCCAGCGCAGGCAACAGCAGATTCAGCAACAACGTATTCAACAGCAACAACAGGCTCAACCCGTTGCCCCACAGCCCGCACCTCAACCTGCCCCCACGGAAGGGAGACGTTCGCGCTTCCGCATCGGCTAAAGCCTGCCAAGACCAATCATTCCTGTTTCAGAAAGATCCAGGAAAGTCCTGCATCTTCATTGCCCCGTCCAGCCACGGGGCAATTTGCTATCAGGCTCCCCCCCCCATTCATCATCCCTCCACCCACCTCACGCCCCAGTCTCGCATGAATCCGCTCACCGGCTTCCTTCATTCCCTTCCTGCACTTCTGCTGCTGTCTTCATTGTCAGTCTCGGCCATTCTCCAGCAATCCTGCGCGGAGGAAAATAACCAACAGGCTCAGGAACAATCCCCAGTCCAGGCCAAAAAGTCCATCGAACGCTTCCTGAAGAGAACAGCCCTGCGCATCATTGAGATGGAATGGACCTTCGGGTACGACAACAAGACACCCACTGATTCTGATCGCGCCCGGGTCATGCTCTCAGGCGGCATCTCAGACTGCCCAGCGGATTTTCAGGAAGCCTGGATCAAGCAAACTCAACGCCCAGGGCGCAACTACGCCGCACCACTCCTGCGCAAGTATGAAATCTCCATGCCGGAGCTCCGCGATGAATTGTCCCGTGAGCTCCGCAAGATCGACTCTCGCGTCCGCCCGCCCATCCCCCTGTACGACGAAGAAGAAAAGCCCCCGCGTTTCGACCCGATGACCTGCGGCCCCCGCGATGCCATCCTGGCAGCCATCACGAAGCTGGACGCCAAGCTCTCCGGGATTGACCCCGCCCAGGCCGCCGCCTGGAAGCAAGCCATCCACGACGTCATGACCGAGTTCATGCTCTCGTACATGGAAACCGCCGTCTGCATGAATGCGGCGGGCATCCCTCGCGATGATGTTTCCCGCATGTTCAACTCCATCAAGGTTCAGGCCTGCCCGGAGGACTTCCGCAAGGCATGGGCACACGATATCCCCTTCTTCTGTAGCGGACAGTTCAACTCTCCGGAACTCCAGCTCTCACCCGTCTGCAAAAAATACGGCGTCGATGAAAATGCCATCCTCACCTACATCCGCCGGAAAATGCAGGAGTGGGACATCGCGACCCCGACGATTTCCACCCAGCCCCGCTTCCGTGAGGACATGAAGGAACTCCGACAAAACATCATGGATGGGCGCAAGTCAGCAAGTAAGAAATGACAGCTCCCCTCCCAGCCGAGGAGGCCATGTATCCCCAACTGAGACATCGCCCTCCCGTTCATCCGACTTGTCAGAAGCCGCAGGACGGAGTAAGGATATTTCGTTCATGACGCCCCCGCCGACAGGAGACATCCCAGCTTCCCTGATTGCACAGATCCGGGAGTTTCGCATGCGTCTGTTTCGCACGCGAGCCATGGAGGCACTGGCTGTCTGTTCAACGATTTCGGCGGCATGTTACCTGGCCTTTTTCCTGTCCGACCGCCTCTGGGACACGCCATCTGTCCTGGCTTGGGGTTGTGCCCTGCCCGTCTTTCCGGGGCTTTTCATCTACCTCTTTTGCTGGTGGCTGAAGTGGTTTCGCAATGAGCGGACACCGGGGCAGCTTGCTGTGTTGTTAGCTCGAAGCAATCCTGCCTGGGGGAATCGCCTGAGGGGCGTCCTCGACCTTGCCGCCTCAGCACCGGACAAATCCGTTTCCCCTCGCCTGAGACAAGCCGCCATTGAGCAAAGCGCCGCAGAGCTGGCCGGGAAGGATTTTTTTGCCAGTCATCCCCGGAATCCACTGATCAGTAAACTATTTTTTCCCGTTTTACTCATCGTGCTCGCGGGGGCGACATTCGCCGTTTTCCCGGATGCCGCCAGCAATGCATTGAGCCGCTGGACAAACCCGATTCATCCACAGAAAAGGTTTACCTTCACCGTTCTGGCTCACCTGCCAGCGCGCATCACAGTCGCGCAGGGGGAGGCATGGCCGCTGGATATTCACTTGGCACCAACATCGGCGCACAAGCCGGAGACCGCCAAATTTCGTCTGGACGGCGGAGAATGGCACCGTATCCAGCTCTCCCCGGATAGCTCCAGCTACCACATCCCCATCCCGCCTCTGCAACAAACGGCTCGCCTTGAATTTTCCGTCGGAGATACCCGCCACCGGATGAAAATAGTCCCGAAACCCAGGCCTGGCATGGAGCGAGCCGAAGCTGAAATCACCCCTCCCACGTACACGGGTCGCGCCCCCTACCGGGAGCCAATGAAGGCCGGCGCCATCCCCGTGCCCGAAGGGGGCAAGGCAGATATTTACGCCACAGCCACACGCCCACTGCAAGAGGCTTCCGTCAAACCGCCTGGGCACCCCGTCCGTATTGAGAAGAAGACGGCCATTGTCTCCGGTATCGAAATGGGACGTGAGCCCCAGGAATGGGAACTCTCCTGGACGGATACGGATGGGTTGTCTACCTCCACCCCCCGCCACCTGACACTGACTCCAGTGGAAGACCAGCCCCCGCGCGTCCTCCTCCACGAGTCGCTTGCCAACAAGTATATTCTGGAAAATACATCCATCCAGATTGGCGTCGAATCCACGGACGATTACGGTATCCGCGAAATGGGCATTTCGTGGGTAGGCGAACAGGATCTTGGTCAACAAACAGCCTCCGGTTCCACAACGGAAAGAATCCTGAAGACGGGGTCCCCAAATTCTACCAGTCTGAACACGGAGATGGTGTTCCGCGCCAAAGACCAGGGGATTCGCCCACAACGCGTCGTGATCCGCGCCTTTGCCTCGGATTATTCACCCAAGGGAAAGCGCGTGTACTCAGAGCCATTCATCCTCTATATCCTGACACCAGAGCGCCACGCAGAAATGATCCGCCATTCTCTGGAACGACTCTCGGGCTCTCTGGAGGAATTGTCCCGCTCCATGGATTCCATAGGCGATGAAACAAAGCGTCTCCTGCGCCTGGACAAACAGGAACTCGGAGACAGAAAAACACGAGACAGTCTGCCGGGACTCATCCAGCAGGAACAAACCAGCCGCCGCCAACTTGGAGAAATCATCCGCCAGGGTGAGGCCATCTTTCAGGAAGCCGCCCTCAATTCGCAGATCGACCCCGACGGCATGAAGCGCCTCATGGATTCCCTGCAACACATGGCCCCATTGCCCGCAGGAGCCATGCGCAATGCCCAGAAATCCTTTGAACAATCCTCCGAAGCCACCACCCCGGAGGAAATGGAAAAGGCATTGAAAGAGGCCGATACCGAACATGCCAAAGCCGTCGAAGCCATCAAGGGCGCTATCGCCTCAATGGATGCCTCTTCTAAAAACATGGAAGCCGGCACCTTCGTCGCAAGGCTCCGCCACCTCTCCAGGATGGAGGAATCCGTCAGTCGTTCCCTTGCCTCCTATCTTCAAACGACTGTCGGCATCCTGCCACAGGAATTGCCGCCAGCCATCAAACGTAGTATGGAAGCCATAGACGCTCTCCAAAAGGCTACGACGCGTGACATGAATTGGCTGATGGAGGATCTTTCCTCGTACCGCCAACGGGCCAGTCACCCGATTTACGGGGATTTGTTCGAGATCATGCAGCGTTCGGAAATCGTCCGCCGCATGGAAAACGTGTCCGACTACATCGCATCGTCCCAATCCGGCGTCGGTATCGAACACGCCCTCCTCGTTTCGCGTGCCCTGGAACACTGGGCCCGCCTCCTTGATGACAACAAAAAAAACGCTTCTCCAGCCGGGACTGGTGGTGGCGGAGGCGGAGGTATGAACAACGCGGGAGGCGACGATGTCTCTCAATCAGCCTTCGAGCTGACACTTAAACTGATGCAGATGATACGCTCCCAGCAGGACATCCGGCTGCGAACCCGTTCCATGGAACATGAAAGGCGCGAACACCCGGACATGCCTCGGGATTCCTCCGAACTCACCATAGAACAGGATGAGCTCCAGGCAGATGCCATGGACATCATTTCCGAACAAACCGGGCTCGACGTCATCAAGCTTCTGGAACAGTGCCGCCATGCCATGAACGATGCCGTTGATGAACTCGAAGCCAGCCGCACGGGAGGAGCCACCATCGCCGCCCAGACGGAAGTCATCGAGCTCATCTACCAGGCTGCCCGCCGCATGAACGGAGAGGATGGAGAACAGGGAGCCCAATCCGGAGCATCCACGCTGATGGATATGATGCGTCAAATGCTTGGTATTGAGGCGGAAGACGTGCATAAAAAGACAGCTTCCTCGTCTTCATCCGGCACCGGAACAGGAAGTTCCGGTGCCCCGGAAAGCGGTGAGGAAACAGCCCCTGGCAACGCTCCGGCAACTATTCACAAATCAAGAACTGTTCCAAAATCAACCGGTTCCGGCGCGGCAGATATGCCCGAGGAATTCCGCAAGGCTTTGGATGCCTACAATAAAACCCTGCAAGAATGAAGCCCATCTTACATACTTCCCCGCACCCCGGGCAAGGCCCAGCCCGTTGGCTTCTTCTGCTGAGCCTTCCGGTACTGGCGGTTCTGCCTGTGAACGGAGCTACGCCCGGGCAGGCCGGTGATAACAAGACCTTTTCCCGCCTGACGCGCACCGATGACACCATCCCCCCGCAAGTGGAGTACATGTACGTCCGAGCTCTGGACTACCTCAAGCGCACGCAGAAGGAGAATGGCACCTTTGACGGTACCTACGGGGACGACCCAGCCGCGGCTTCCTTCTGCCTGATGGCCGTCCTCGCCCATGGAGAAGACCCCGTCAGCGGCCCATACGCCGACCTGGCCAAACGCGCCCTGGAGTACATCCTCGCCAGCCAGTCAGGAGGAAACGGCATGATTGGTTCCACCATGTACTCACACGGTTTCTCCACCCTGGCACTAGCGGAAGCCTACGGCATCATCCCGGATGATCGCCTTGGGCCGGCTCTGCAACGCGCCGTTGATTTGACGCTCAAGGCACAGTCCGTCAATTCCCTCGGAGCCTGGCGCTACGACCCCACCAGCACCGATGCAGACACGAGTGTCACGGGGTGCATCATCGTCTCGCTCCGCGCCGCTGCCAATGCCGGCATTGATGTGCCCCCCAAAGCCCTGGAGCGCGGGTTAAGATTCATGGACTCCTGCCGCGATCCCAAGGGCATCTACGGTTATACCTCGCCGGGCAACGGCAGCATCGCCCTCTCCGCCATTGGCCTGCTCACCCAGGCTCTCGCAAAAAACCACGAGGAACCCTCCTTTCAGGCCACGCTTGGGCATTTGAAAACGAAACTTCAAACGAAAGAGGATTCCTACCCTTACTACATGGAATACTACATGGCACAGGCCCTCTTCCATGCCGACGAAGAGATATGGCGCATCTGGAACCGCCGCAACTTCCGCCTTCTGGCGGCGTCGCAGGCACCCGATGGCTCGTGGCCGGGAATGCGTTCCCCCGGATATTGCACCTCCTTCGCCCTGCTCTCGCTGGCCGTCAATTACCGCTTCCTGCCCATCTATGAAAAATAGGCTTTCATTCTTCATCCTGCTCGCCGTGGCAGCCCTGACTCCCGCATTTGCCGTTCAGGTGGATGTGATGCTGGAGGATGGATTCAAGGCATCTGGAGAACTGGTGGAGCTGGATGCAGCCCGGGATTCCCTCACCATCATCCCCTCCGGCATCGGAACTAGGCCATGGGATGTCAAACTCTCCCACATCCACTCCATCCACATGGAGCAGGCACATAAAAGAACCCGGGAAAAATACTCCGACATTATCGTTCTACGCGGAGGCTGGCGAGAAATTCTCCCAGTCATCCTGCATTCCATCGATGATGGGAAAGCCGTATTCACCAGCCCCTACCAGCGTGGCACCACAACGATTCCCAAACAGGCTCTCCGCGCCGTCAAGCTGAACGACCCCAAGCTTTCTCCCACTCTGGCCGACCTTCCATCCTTCGACATTTTCTGGATTCCTTCCTACCAGAAACACCTCCAGGACCAGCAGATGCAGCGCCTCAACGAGGCCAATCCCGATCACCAGCCAGGCTCCAGCCTCGTCCTGCCGTCCGGAACGGAATGGGGCAAGGATATGGATCTCAACACAGCGTCCTTCGACATGCGACTCGATGTCTCCATCCCCGTCACCAGTGCAAGCCGCAAGAGCAAGGAGCGCATGATTCTCTTCTTCGGTGGGGACGGCACGCGCTCCCCCATGAGTAACCCTGCCGGGCTCTACCTCCGCAGCAACGGCTTTTCCTGGAAGCTTTCCTACAGCGACACCTTCCAGGTCTTCCACAACATCATCAACCTCGATATTCCGAACCCCGGCGCACGCCACCGCCTCTTCCTGAGCGTCACGGAAACACCGCGCGGCACCTCGTTCAGCCTCTCAGCGGATGGAACTACGACGGCACGGGCCGTTCTACCCTGGGTAGCCCCTGCCGGAAAATGCTTCACATTCTCCGTGCCCGGCGAGCAAGTTGAACTCTACGGTTTAAGGTTATTCAACAAGTGGGATATCGTCTCAAACATTCTGCCGCTGGACACCTTGCAGGAGGACAGAATCAACACCTCGGACGGCAAAACAATCACAGGCGATATCATTGCCTACCAAGAGAAAACGAGCGTCGTCACGATCAAGACCCGACAAAAGCCCATGGAGGTTCCTGCCGAATCCACCGCATTGATCATCTTCTCCAACACGGCAGGAGAATCCACTGAAAGTGAGAGTTACGATGGCTGCGACGCCGTCGTCCTCCAAAACGGTGGTCGCCTGTACGGCACGATCAAATCCTTGCAGAAGGATACCCTCACACTGGATCATCCTGTGCTGGGAACACTCTCGATCCCAGGCAGAGAAATCAACCGCCTCGACTTTTTCAATCAGGAACCCCCAACCCGCTCCACCCCATGATGCCGCCACTCCGCCCCCTTCTTTTGGCCGGAGCGTTGCTTGCGGTCGCCCTATCCCCCACTTCTCCGGCAGAGGAAGGCAAAGTCATCGTCCTCTTTCGCAATGGGAGTACGATTCCTGCGCATTTTGACAAGACAAAAACCGATGCTGATGGGGCACCCGCCATCGTCATCTCCTCCCCCTACCTCAATTCGCCCGTCTCCGCACATCCATCAGTCCTCAAGGAAGTCATTCTGCCGGATAACGTCAGAAGAGGTGAAGGGCAGTGCATGATCCGCCTGTACACCAATGAACAAATCTCCGGTGATCTCAATCAGGCATCCTCCTCCGGCACCTCGTTACGCACTCTCTGGGGACAAGACATCCAACTCCCGCCGGAAGCAGTGGCCTATCTCAACATCAACAACCCCGGCATCCTGATCTACTCCGGCACAGAGGATACCACGGGGTGGAAAGGCTTCACTTCCCCCTACCCCACGCCACCGCGCTCGTGGTCGGCCTACCGTGGGGCCTTCCTCTCCATGCCGCCGGGGGGAACGATCTCCCGGGACATCAAGATGCCCTCAGCAGTTCACGTCTCGCTGGTTGCCCAAGGCAAGCCCTTCATCCGCTTACTAATGCACCTGTGGAAGGATCTCGATACGCCGAATCCCGACAAAGATACTTCTTACGTGGATTTCCATTTTCTCAACGACATCTTCCAGATCACGGAGGTGATTCACTCCACGATCAACCCCGTTGCCAACGACCCCGTTTCTCAGGAGCGTCAGGAAGACCTACAACAAGCGCAAGCCCCAGTTGCCATCGATCTTTTTGCCGACAGGGAAAACGGCTATTATTGCCTCTACGTCAACAAAAAGCTCGTCAAACAATGCACGGCGGAAAAAATCAACTACGGAGAACCAGATAGCGTTGCCCCGGATGGACAGGATGAAGCGGAGAAAGCCCCCCTCAATTACGGCTCCGGCTTCTCGCTGGAATCCTTCGATTCCGTTCTCATGCTCACCAATCTGCGCGTCACGCAATGGAATGGACAATTCCCCGGAACAGACCTTCTGCCGCCGGAAGAACGCCTCCCTGTCCCACGACCCGATACCACGGATAACGACCTGGCTCTGCTCATCAATGGAGACGCCCTGCGGGGTAAAATCGAGCATCTATCCGGGCGAGAGCTCCTCGTCCAATCCGATCTGTACAAAGTCAAAGTCCCCTTGGATAAAGTCGTCCAGATCCGCATGCAGGCGCACGCCGGGCAAACGTTGCCCGATGCCGACGAGATCCGTTCCCTGCCCGTCTTCTACCTGACGGACGGCTCAATTCTCCGCGGGAAGCTGGACAAAATAGAAAACGGCACCTGGACCATCTCCAGCCTTTCTCTCGGTTCGGTCTCCATCCCGGACGGCATGTTCTCACGCATCGTCTTCCCGGAGCAAGCATCCGCGGCCAAACGCTCAAGTGAACCAAATCGCCCCTAGACTTCGCGGGGGGGCAAGATAAAACCGAAGCGGTCAACGCCATAGCGGGAACATTCGTCCCAGAGAGCCTTCTCATAGGGCTCGGTCATAGCACGTTTTTCCTCCTCCGTCATCGACTCGAACTTTTGCGGGCCGAGATGGTGGAGAATCGACATATCCGCCATACGCGTCACCAGATCGTCCCAAAAGACGTGGTCACGATATTCATTGATACAGTCAGCAACAAAGGAGCGGTCAAGATGATCCTTTGTCAGAAAATAATTGCGGCCTTCCGGAGAATATTGAACGTGGGAACTGTATTTCGGATCCTTTTCCAGCTGAGCCAACACCTTGTCGCAAACAGCTCCCCAAGCATTGAATTCACGTTCGCGGCCTTCTTCACGAATGGGATCGGCTACCATCATGGCCATATAAGCCATATCGGCCAGCATCACCAGTTCTTCACTCGTCAAATTGATCTGTATGCTCATTCTCTGGTCTTTCGAGGGGAGATTGAATGTCAAAGAATTAGATCAGGCCCAGCTTCATTCGGCCTTCTTCACTAACCATATCCTGATTCCACGGGGGATCCCAGATCATTTCCACATCAGCCTCTTCAACATCGTCCAGAGCTTCGACGCGAGACTTGGCCTCATCCATGAGATGGGGCCCCATACCGCAACCGGGAGCAGTCAGCGTCATCTTGACTGCAACGTGATGGAGGCCATTTTCCAGCTGGGTGATGATGATATCGTAGATCAAGCCGAGGTTGACGATATCCACCGGAATTTCGGGATCGTAAATGCAGGAAAGGGTTTCCCAGACGCGATCTTCCAGAGAAGCATCTGCACCGAGGCCACCAGAGGAGGCAACCGCCGTGGCATCACCCTCTTCATCCATACCGAGGGCATCGGCATCATCCTTGGAGATGCGCATCAGCCCGGCGTCAGTCGCTACGGTATAGGAATTGCCAAGCATCTGGGTAATATAGACACGGGAGCCGGCCGGAAGCGAGATGGTACTTCCGCTCGGGATCTGCACCCCGGACACTTCTCTTTTCAGTTCGACCACTTGACTCAACATAGTTTTCTCGCGGATGAGAGTGCCGGAAGCCGTCCCTTTTGACAACACCCTTTTCTGTTCTCCCTCAGGATTATTTCTTTTGAACAAATGCCCCTCTTATCCCCTCCATCCCATAGAGCGACATCTCGGATTATTTCCCTCCAACCCAACTCCTGAAAATCATGAAATACTCCATCTCCACCCTCACATTATCCATCATGGTCATGGTTGCCTCCGCAGACTCGACCACAACGACGGTCATCCCCATGGCTCCCTCATTGCACCTGCCGTTCTGCAGGGACTGCCTCTTCATCAACCGTCCAGTTCAGTCTGGCGACCTCGCCTTTGACTTCCGCACCGGTTGGGGTAGCAAGTACGAATGCGAAGGCATCAACGCCTGGGACAGCGGCTACTCCTTCTACATGGCGCAGGCCAACTATGAAAAACTTTCGTTCGCTACCTGGTACGGCGTGGCCGACAATGCCAATCATGCCGAATTCAAGCTGAGGCTCGACTACAAGCAGGACATCGGGAAGCTGACGATAAACCCCTGGTATGAACACAGCTTCGTCGCCCCAGGAGAGTACGGAGTTCCTCGCCCCGGTTTGGAACTCACATGGCACTTCAATGACACCTTCTTTGCCGGCACCAACTTCTATTGGCAGTATAACCGCGACAACGACAACTTCCGCGGATTTTATGCCGCATTTGCCGGCGGACATTACGAGCTGACTCGACGTCTCTTCCTTGATACGACGGTCCGCTACGGCTACAACGGCGGCTACGTCGCGACCGTCAACCACCACGGTTCCAACAACATGGACTTCAATTCCACCGTCACCTGGGCATTCTCCGACCGAGTCTCGCTGGATATTTTTGCCAATTATGCCCTCGCTCTGACTACTGTTCGCCAAAAGCATTTGGGCAATGACTTTTATTATGGAGCCTCTCTGAGATTCAATTTTTAAACAAAGGAATAATAAATAATAATCATTCATTTCCTTCCTTCTCTTCTTGCATCAAACACTATTCCATTATAATGTGGAAGTGTCGTAGAAATGGAATTCATCACATGAATATGGAAATTATACATACACCTCATGCTGAAGTAGTTCGGTTATCCGGAAGTCTCGATTCACAATCTGCCAACGAGCTCATGAATCGACTTCCTCCCTTTTGGGATACTCTGGATAAGGGACTTATCTACGACATGGCGCATTTGCAGTACATGAACAGCGATGGTTTGCGCCTGCTCGTTGTCACAGCCAAGACATTAAGCAACAAGAAATTGCCATTCGCCATCTGCAACCTGTCGGAATTTGTTACTAAAATTATCGATGTATCGATGTTTTCCCGTTTCATTACCGTCTATGCGACTGAGGAAGAAGCTCTGAATGCCCTCGCCTCGGGCGCTCCCCCCCAAACCCTTCCCTAACTTCACCATGGTTATCATTGAGAGATTCCGCAAAGCTATCAGGAGATCCTTTGTTCTCAAGTTGAACCTGGGTGTCATGGGGATTATCCTCGTGTGCTTTGTCGCCATTGCTGCCATCCTGGGCAGGCAATCTGCAAACCAGTTGGAAAAAACCCAGGTTGAGCACGGAATCCTAGCCGTCAATCGCGCCGCCAGCAAAATCGACATGCTGATGGTGCACACGGAAAATATTGCCAAAGTCAATGCCTCCTACATTGAGACAATCGACAAACCCCAACTTCGTCGCAAACTCATCCGGGACATTGTTTTCCAGAGAATCACTCCTTTCATCAAATCCGATGATTGCATCACGGGGAGTGGCGTCGCCCTCGCCCCAAACAGGAATGTAGAGGTCAAACTACCCGTGTACAACTTCTTCTACAACTCCATCACATCCCAGCACGAATTCGCCAAGGAAATACCTCAGGATGTGTACACGCAGTCCCCATGGTTCCTGAAGGCCAGTCAGGAGGGAAGCAAACCATTCTGGAGTCGTCCCGACACCTTCCCGGAAATTACCGACAAAAAAAGCACCATTCTCTATGTCGTCCCCATGCACGAACGTGAAGGAGGCGCATTCATCGGCTGCTTTTTTATCGAATTAAACCTTCGTGAGATTGAGAAAAGCCTTTCCTCCATCCGGATGGAGGGAGAAGGATTCTGCTTCATCTACGACACCGAGGGCAACTACATCATGCACCCCTCGCACACCGTCGAACAGAATGGCAACATCTCCCAACAGATTGGCCTGGTCGTCGATGACGCCAAAAAGAAGGCTATCGTACACCAGATGCTGGAAGGCATGGAAAGCTCCTTCCACCTGCCTATTTCCCGCATCTATGAACATGGGGAATTCATCTTCACCACCCCCTGTGAAAATGGCTGGACCATGGGCTTTGCCATCTCCGGCGACCACATTTGGAATGAGACACGCCAGCTCATCATGCTGGTGGGATTCTTCTGCCTGCTCACCGTAACGACGGTCTGCCTTCTCGTGTACTTCTTCACGAAAAAATACAGCAAATCGCTCATTGCTCTCAGCAAAGCCGTCAAAGACATCGGCGAAGGGAACTTCACCGTCCCCATCCCTCCGTACAAAGAGAAGGATGAAATTGGCCTGTTGACCAAAACATTCTCGAACATGCGTACAGAGCTCCTCTCCTACCTCCACGAGCAGGAACTCAACATCATCGCCAAGCAGGACTACCAAACCGACATCTCCGTTGCAAAAAAGATACAAATGAGCATCCTCCCGAAGCTCACTTCGGAGTTCACCCGCGAACACAACTTCCGCATCGGGGCCTCGTTGGCAACAGCCAAAGACGTTGGCGGCGATCTGTACGACTTCTTCATGCCAGACAAAAACCACCTCGTCCTCATCATCGGGGATGTCTGTGGCAAGGGCATCCCGGCTGCCCTCTTCATGGCTGTAACCCAAACGCTTCAGCGCAGCATAGCCACCCCCACCAAGCGAGTTGACAAAATCGTGAGCGAGCTCAACACGATTCTCAACACCAACAACGATGCCAACATGTTCGTCACCTACTTCTGCGCGATCATGGACATCAGAACAGGGAAAATCAGCTACTGCAACGCCGGACACAACCCACCCTACATCCGCAAAGCATCCGGCGACCTCATCGAACTAAGTGGATCCAACGGCTTCCCGATTGCCATCCTCTCAGGCACCTACACCTATTCGGAAACCGTCCTGAACCCTGGCGACACCCTCATCCTCTACACCGACGGGGTCAACGAGGCATTTGATCCCAGCGAGGAACCCTTCGGGTACATCCGCCTCAAGCAGGCCATCGCCTGCGCCATGAGCCCGGAGCCCGGTTTCATCATCGATACGATCATCCGCCACATGAACCAGTTTGTTAAGGGCTACAAACAATCCGATGATATCACCATCATGGCCATCACCAGAACTCAGGATTCTTGAGCCCCAAAAACACACGATAAGTCTCCCTCGAGCGGGTCGAAAAGCCTTGCACTTACGGTTCTTTTGGATTAGAAAATAGAATAATGCAGGTTCAATCCGTACATCAGTTTAAAACCAGGTTCACCAATGGAGCCGAGGGACTTTTTGATGCCATGGACGCAGCTGAGAAAGCATGCGAACAATACGGAGTGGATCTCAAATCGGCTAACACAGTCAGGCTCTGCATCGAAGAGCTCGTCACCAATGCGTTCAAATATGGTGCTCATGAAGGCAAACCTCTTGAGATTGCCATCTCCCTGACTTTTGCCAACAATACTATTCACCTCATCATCGAAGACGATGCCCGCCCCTTCAACCCCTTGACCGAAGCTCCCAGCCCCAACCTTACGGAAAAGCTGGAAGACCGAGCCATTGGGGGCTTGGGCATCTACCTGCTCAGGAATATGACTCAAAGCATGGACTACCAATATTCCGGGCACAAAAACATTTTAACGATTACCATCTAACCCCCCCAACCACCAATTAGCACGATATGAGTCTTAATCTCAGCTCACAGGAACGCAGTGTCGGACATTTTGTTATCACGATGTCCGGCAAACTCGACACGGAAACCTATGCCAAACTGGAACAACTAATCAATAGTCTGACTGAAGACCAAGTGCATTCCATCACTCTGAATATGGCAGGTCTCACCTACATCAGCAGCATGGGACTCCGCGTCATCATCCAAACCACTAAACTTCTCAAGGGTAGCAACGGACAGCTCATCATCACCAACGCATCGCCCCCCATCCAGGCCGTGTTGGAAATTGCCAAGACTCTGCCTTCTCTATCTATCTTCTCTTCGACGACTGAAGCCGATGCCTACCTGGCTAATATTCAGAAGAACACAGCCCTGTAACATAGCCCCCTGGGGAATTCGTTTCCCCGAAGGTTACTTACCTCCATGAAACAATGCCGCCGGCTGATGACTGGCGGCATTGTTGTGCCGTTTTGAATGGGAAAGACATCACGCCTCGTCCAGACAGCAGGGCACCAGAATGGCATCTTTCATACCGTGGATCTTTTTCTTGTCCTCTGGGGCAATCGTTGCCAATGCGCCCCCCAGGATAACTTCACCGTTGATACTACGGTAGTAATACGGGCATAGCCGGACGCGCCCCTTCATGGTGAACAGGGTTCCCGTATCACGATCATAGCAAGGGTGTTCCACAACTTTGCCAGGACAAAATTCCTGCATTACCCAAGGAGAATTCCCAAACTGCCCAAGAGCTGAATCCAGAGCTGCCGACCACTCGCAGGAAGGCATGTCGTGACCGATGAATACACCGCGAGACCCCCAGGCCAATTCATTGAACCCGGAAATTTTGAGGACAAGCCGTCGTTCCTTTTGACTCATCTGCGCCACTTCCTGCCAATCATGCACATTGAGCCACGGCAGACAGGCTTGTGGCGGCAGAGGGGAAGGATCGACGACCCAGCCATGAGGGATAAGATCATTCAAGCGTTCCCAATGAGCACCGCGAAGGCGGTTTTTCCATTCCTGACGCAGGCCGGGCATGTGAAAGAGTGACAACCACAGCTTTTCCTCCAAATGCGGTACCGGTGGTGGAGAAAGGCTCATACGCCCCTCTGCAGCCGCCTCCAGCAAGCTCCTGCTGCCGGGGATGACACCCGTATCAAACAATTCAAAAAAACGGTACACATTCCGGCCATCCTGGGGCACGTAGCCCTCTGCCGGAGAACAGGTATAGCCACTGCCTAGAGCCTGTGCAAAATACTGCATTTCAGCCATGTAGTCACCGGATTCCCGCGACACGACAATGTCGATGCCATCAGGATGCGCGGCGCGAAAACCATCGCGCATACCTTCGGCCCCGCCGAGGATATTCCACCCGGCAGACGCATACAGGCGGCTCAAAAATATCGTCACCCCCTGCCCGCCCGGCACAGAATCCAGTTCTGTCACAGCCCATCCATCCTCAGTCAACATCAAATCCGGTCTCATCACGGCAGGAGTAGCCTGAAGCATCGCCTTGGAACGCTGGATATCAACGAGCCATTGAGGCTTCCCCTGATCGAGCAAAGGCGCCAGCCACCCATGCCTCCTACCCTCTGCCGAGGCATGGTACAGGGCATTGCAGGCATCGTAGAAACGCGCAATGACAACGCCCAGCCCTTTGAGGAATTTCACCTGCTTTTTATCCAGACGGAAGGGCTCCGGCGATAACATCCAGCTGACATCTCCGCGGAAAAGGCCACCTTCAGGAAAGGCTTTCTTCAGAGAATCCAATGACAAAGAATCCGGCATGGCAATCCAATCCTATCGCTTTCTGGTATTAATTCAGAGCACGCAGGGCGGCGCGAATCAATTCATCCGCTTCTGCTTCGGGGCAGGCCTTGAGATGAGCGGCAATCGCCTTGCGGGCATCGACTTGTTTGAAACCAAGAGCAACCAGAGCCAATTCCGCATCGCCTGCCGCCTGACTCGTCGATCCTTGTGCCTGGGCTTCCCAGGTAGCAGCCAAACCGATCTTGTCCTTGAGTTCCAGAATGATGCGCTCCGCCGTTTTTTTACCAACGCCTTTGGCGCGTGCAATGCCGGCAGTATCCCCCTGGACGACTGCAGCCTTGAATTGCTCCACATTCAGCGAGCCAAGAATGGCAATCGCCGTCGCGGGGCCAATTCCTGACACACGGTCGATCAAGAGGACAAAAATGTCCTTCTCGGCTTCCGTTGCGAACCCGTACAAAGTCTGCGCGTTCTCGCGAATATGCAAAAATGTCTTCAACAGCAATTCCCTGCCCGGAAGAGGGTTCAATGAATCAAAGGTGGACAGAGGAACAATCACCTCGTACCCGACGCCGTGAACGTCCAACAGAATCCTTTGAGGCAAAGCCTCAGCTACAATCCCGCGCAAGAAAGCTATCATAGTGCCCAGACTGCCACCAACAATCCTGTGCAAACAAACAAAAAACGCGACAGCCAGCATTTCTCGGCAAGATAATAGGTACCCTGCCCATCGGGAACCCTATACTAGTCCGGAAAATACATTCTCTGGAGAGAGCAGAACACATCTCCGGCTTGATCTGTCCTTCTCACCACCGAATAATAATACCCGGTTTATGTTCAAACTTCCCATGCCTGCCTCATCCATGAAGCACCTGCCGTTGCTCGTGGCGGCGGCATTCTTCATGCAGTTGCTGGACGGCACGATTCTGAACACGGCCATTCCCTCAATTGCGCGGAGTTTTCATAGCGACCCACTGAGGCTCCACAGCCTGGCGATTGCATACATGTTGACAGTGTGCGTGTTGATTCCAGCCTCGGGGTGGATATCTGATCGTTTCGGCTCCCGGAGAGTGTTTCTGTTCGCCATTTCGTCATTCATGCTTGGTTCCCTGCTCTGCGCCCTTTCGACTTCCGTCGAGATGATGACGATTTGCCGAGTGATCCAAGGGATAGGCGGGGCCTTCCTGATGCCGGTGGGACGGCTCGTTGTACTAAGGTCGTACCCGCGAAGGATGTTTCTGAAAGTGCTCAACTTCGTGACGATACCGGGCCTTCTGGGGCCTCTGCTCGGGCCTGTACTGGGAGGGCTCTTCGTACAGTATGCGTCGTGGCACTGGATCTTCCTGATCAACATCCCGGTGGGGATTGTAGGGCTGTGGGCCACGGTAAAGATCATGCCCGACCTGAGAGCTGTGAGGAAGCAGAAGTTCGACTGGACAGGCTTCCTGATCTTTGCCCCATCTGCAGTCCTTCTTGCCCTGGGGCTTGAGGGAGAATCCGGGCTGGCAGACAAGTGGAGGATGACGATTCTGTGTTCGGCTGGTGCCTCCCTGCAACTTGTTTACTGGTTTTATTCCGGGCGACACAAGGATCCGCTGTTCAGCCCATCCCTCTTCCGCATCCGCAATTTTGCCATAGGCATCGCGGGTAACCTCGTCAGTCGCCTGGCGGGGAGTTGCCTGCCCTACATGTTGCCACTTTTCTTCCAGGTGGGGATGGGCTACTCCGCATTCAAGTCCGGCTTGTCGTTGATTCCACTGGCCGTATGCAACCTGATTGCCAAGACAATTGCAACGCCGCTGATTCAGAAACTGGGTTACCGCAACATTATGGTGGCTAATACCTTGTTGATTGGCAGTCTGCTGATGTGTTTCTGCAAGGTATCGCCGGAGACGCCGGAAGTGTTGCTTGTGCTGCTGCTGGCTTTGCTCGGGACGGTAAACTCTATCCAATTTACGTGTATGAATACGCTGACTTTGATCGATTTGCCGGATGAGTTTGCCAGTAGCGGCAACTCCTTGCTCTCCATGATCATGCAGCTCTCCATCGCCGTCAGCATCGCGGCAGCAGCATTGATGATGAATGGCTACGGAGGTTCCGCCGACACGAGCAACGCCTCGGTCATACGTGCTTTCCATCACACCTTTATCACCATCGGCGGCATAGCCCTCACCAGCTCCGCCATCTTCGCCTTCGTGGATAGAAACAAAGGCATCGTCCCTGGACGACGCCCAAGCTAAAATGGCAAAACTCTATTATCTGAGGGATAGGAATGCTCCAGAAAATATCATAAAACCCGTCCCCGAGGAGGCTTAATCCACCGGGAACGGGTTTTATGATAAATCGCTTTTGAAATCGAAGGGAATTAGAATGCGTAGGTCATTCCCACACCGAAGACTGGTGTGAAGTTGCGGAAAACCTTCGTCTGTTCGCGATAAGACATTCTATCGGTCGCGCCGCGGTGGTTGGCAGCAATCCCGCCGTCACCCAACCAAAGGGCACTGGCAAAAGGCGTTACGGTGACGTTAGGAGACACCTTGCAGGGTATGGCCAAGTCAAGAGAGATCCCCTGAGTACCATTGGCATTAAGGGAGCTGCAGTCGAAGTAGTTGGCTGTGACGTTCCATGTGCCGGAGACGACGAGGGAGGCCTTCGAGCTCATTTCATAGGTGTAGCCAACGGTATTGGCTATCCACCAGCCGGACATCCAACGGAAGGCATAGCGGATGTTGGAATTGACGAACCAGCCTTTGTGGGATTTGTCGAAATCGTAGCGGAAGTTGGCAACGAAGCTATGTTCTTCAGGCTTGCCACTATTAAAAATGAAGCTGGAGTTGTTTGCATTACCCACCGTATGGACATTCATGGAGCCGGGGATGCCGCCGTTGACGAAGGCATAGCACAGCGAAGTTGTAAGATGATCATTCCAGCGATGTTCACCACCGAGGTAGGCAGAGCCTTCATCGCTGACGCCAGTGTTGGCACGACCGTGATCAAGGCCATTAGCAGTCATCCAAATGTATTTAACGCCAGCGATCACGGCACACTTCTCATTGACGTTGTACTTGCCCTGGAATTCCACAGGCACGACGTTGTCGCTGCCGGAGTTCTGGAATGCGAGACCACGTGAAGTATACTTCGTCGCATAACCAGCACTAAGGGTAGCCTGAAAGGGCTTCACCGGAGCATCAACAATGGCCGTTGGCACGGCGGCAACAGGAGCTGGCTCCACAGGCTGGTACGTAATGATGGTTGCATTTGTGCCGGCCTGAGAGTAGGAAGCGGCCACCATGGCAGCGCACAAGACGGCACTTGCTGAAGTATAGTAATTCATAAGCAGGAAAATGACTGTAATAAATGATAACCAGAACGATGAAGAATATCCACCAACCGGAACGATGATAGATTGATTATACACATCTCTTCACAAATTCAATAAAATATATGCTACATGTCCATGCATGTGGTCTTGAAGCACAATGCCCCCAAAGAGACACACATAAAGGAAAACCCCATCTTCCGCCACAATGCGAAGGAAGATGGGGTTTGAAGTTGTATGAACAAGCATCCCGCATAGTGGGGGAGGCTTATCCCAGAGACCGCCTCTTAAAGGGCAGTCGGGATTTCCTTACCGAGGAGTTCAGAGGCTGTTTTACCAGTACCGTCGCCAGCGATGCGCTCCAGGATTACGTCCTTATAGCACATGCCGCCGGGGATCATCGGGAGGACATGGACATCGTAGGGGATCATGACGTCGAGCACATAGGGATCAGGGCTTTCGACCATGCGCTTGATGGCTGCTGGCAAGTCGGCCTTGTCCACGACGCGCTCACACTTGATGCCGAAGCCAGCACAGAGCGTGGGGTAGTCCGGATAGATGACATCTGAGGTGCGGTGAGTAGGATCGTACTGGTCATGGGGGTCGGCGAGGAAGGTTTGGGCACGGTTGGATTCGTACTTCAAGTCTTCCCACTGGACGACCATACCAAGGTGCTGATTATTGAGAATGATGCACTTGACAGGCATGCGTTCCACGCGAATGGTGGCAAACTCCTGGATGTTCATGAGGATGGAACCGTCACCGTCGATGTTGACGACGAGTTTGTCCGGGAATGCCATCTGAGCGCCCATGGCAGCAGGGAGACCATAGCCCATGGAACCAAGGCCGCCGGAGGTTGCCAGGCGGCGAGGATTGTTGAACTTGAAGAACTGGGCAGCAAACATCTGGTGCTGCCCCACACCAGTGGTGATGATGGGATCAAGGTCAGTCGTCTGGTTGTAGAGCTCTTCGATCACGTATTGCGGAGAAATGTATCCGTCGCGCTCTTCATAGCTGAAGGGGCAAAGTTTCTTCCACTCAGCGATGATGGAAAGCCATTCCGGATTGCGATCAAAGTCCGAGCTCTTTTGCTGGCAACCAGCTTCCTTGAGGCCATCAATGAGGATATTGAGTGCGTCCTTGACGTCGGCACGGAAGGGGTATTTGACGACTTTGTTCTTGTTGATTTCGCTGGCGTCAATATCGATGTGAATGATTGTAGCGTTCGGGCAGAAGGTAGAAACGCAACCAGTAACACGATCATCGAAGCGTGCACCAAGTGCGATGACGACATCAGCTTCGTTAACAGCGTTGTTGGCGAACACGGCACCGTGCATGCCGAGCCAGCGCAAGGAAAGCTCGTGAGTTTCTGGAAAGGCGCCAATGCCCATCAAGGTCGTAGCAACTGGGATTTGAGACAGTTCGGCAAATTCGATCAATTCAGCTGAGGCTTCCGCAGAAATGATGCCACCACCAGCGTAAATGACTGGACGCTTGGCTTCGAGCAGAATGGGAATGATTTTCTTGAGGCGGTCTGACGGGCATGCGGGAATCGGATGATACCCCGGAATATCCATCGGCTGGTCGAAATCGGGAGTGATCAGCTTTTCCTGGCAGTCCTTGGGGATA
This sequence comes from uncultured Akkermansia sp., assembly GCA_964448375.1. GTDB lineage: Bacteria > Verrucomicrobiota > Verrucomicrobiia > Verrucomicrobiales > Akkermansiaceae > Akkermansia. The sequence goes on along the minus strand of CAYVAI010000004.1, from coordinate 157,182 downwards.
TCGATGACAACGGGACCGGGACGACCAGTCTGGGCGATGTGGAAGGCTTCCTTGAGGACGCGAGGGAGTTCGTTGGGATCGGTAACGAGGTAGCTGTGCTTGACGATGGGAGCCGTCATACCGAAAACGTCGGTTTCCTGGAAAGCGCCGCGTCCAATGAGAGCAGTCATCACCTGAGCGGTAATGGCGATCATGGGGGTAGAGTCCAGGTAGGCGTCGGCGATGGCCGTGATCATATTGGTGGCTCCGGGGCCGGAGGTGGAGATGCACACGCCGGGCTTGCCTGTAACGCGGCCATAGCCTTCAGCAGCAAAACTACCGCCCTGTTCGTGGCGGGGAAGAATCGTGCGAATGCGAGGTTCGTGGCTCAAAGCCTGGTGCATGGGCATGCTGGCGCCGCCCGGGTAGGCAAAGACGACATCAACGCCTTCACGGACGAGGCAAGCGACTAGGACTTCCGCTCCAGTCATTTGTTTTTCGGCAGGACAGGTGTTGTGTGTATCGTTTTTGCTCATGGCAGTTCTAATAATATAGTTAATAACCAATAATATATCGGAACGGACAGAATATACTAAGGGAGACTAAAAGAAAAGCCTTTTCTATCGCACGATATAATCATTAATTAAATCATTGACAATAAATGCAAAGAGAGAGGTAGCGCCGTCTCCCGACGGCACTACCTCTGTACTTCTCTTATTTGCGATTTCTGTTCTTCTTGTCTCAGAAGTTATACCGATAGCCAAGGCTACCGCTCGCGGATGTCATCCCACTGCGGATATCCGCTGTGGCATCTACGAAAATTGTGCCGTTTTCACCAGAAGGAAGACTCAGGCCGGCTCCGAACTGAAGTCCGGTAGTTCCTGCCTTTGCACCCTTGACAGTGGTGTTATAAGCGGGATTAGCTAGGAAGCCGACCTTGCCTTCGCTACGGGAGTCGCCCATGTCTTGAGCTATCTGCACGCGAAGTTCGCCCAATGATTCGCGACCGAACACGTTGCCACCGACGATACCCATCAAACGGCCACCCACGGCGACCGAGGCCATCGTTCCTTCGAGCCCGGTAACGCGCAGACCAGTATTGCCCGCGCCGGTTTCATCGAAGTTGGAGACTTCGCTTCGCATCACGCTAACATTGAGCAAGGGTTGGAAGATAGCGCTGGTTTCTTCATGCAGAGCAATGTCGTATGTGGCTTCGTACATGGCGCCGTAGGTCGAGCCGCTGGTAATGCCCTGCCCTATGTAACTGCCATCACCGAAGTTGACGGAGCGTTCGACAGTTCCTTCGCTCCAGCCAGCGGAGACGATGAAGTTGTGCCCCCACTTACCCTTCTGATAGCGGGCAAAAAGGTTGGCGTAGTACACATCCAGGTTGCCAGTCAGCGTGTCTGCGGCTTCGGACGTCAGCTTGCCGTAACTTGCCGACATGGCGATGCCTACAGTCAAGCGTTCGCTGACGTTGGCATCCACACCGAAGGTTCCTCCCCAAGTGTTGTACTTGAAGCCTGCAAAGTCCCCCGACTTGCTGAGGCTGTTGTAGGAGCCAGTACCCTGAATCCAGGTGTTCCAAAGAGGGAGTTCATCGTCGTAATTGTAACCGGCAGGCAAGCCCATGGTTGTCATACGATTGCGGAGCTGAGTCTGCTGGTAGGTGAAGTCCGCCTTTTGGGCACCAAGAATGCTCGTCAGCGTACTGCCGGCAGCGGCGGCCATCTTATGGCTGGCACTTTCCAGCCTGCCCTGTTTGGCAGCGTCCATCACTGAAGCGAGGAGGATATCGAGATTGGAGCCCTTCTTCTGCATACCGGCAAACCATAGAAGGTCGGCACCAGCGCGGGCGATATCGGATTGGGCATATTCAGCGAGAGCATTATTCTCATTGACCTTCAATTGGACAATGAGTTCCCTGCCCTGAATGACAGCTTCACTGGGTGAGTAGAAGAGGGCGAGATTACCTGTCATCCCCATCGTCCATTTGGTGAATTTCGTTCCATCGGCCCAGAGGGTTTCAGAATCAACATGGGTGAAGCCCTGAGCTGCCGAGAAAAGGACGAAGCTTTCAACCGGTGAGGTGAACTCTCCGCTATCGTTATCCATGAGGTTCAGCGACATACTTTCTCCAAGAGCCAGCGAACCGCTCACAACGAGCTGGGCACCATCAGAGGGAATCACACAATTGACCGTAGAACCATTGGCAAGGCTTGCGTCGTAGTTGACCTTCAATTGGGCTGCTTTTTCACTGATGTTACCCAGTGTCATTGAGCCGCCGTTTGCGACGGTCAGTTGGCTGAGGGTTGTAGAATCCCTCACGACGAGGCCACCTCCAGACATGACGTCAGCACTGTCGTAGGAAAGAACGCTTCTGGCCTTGCCACCGGAGAGGGCGATGGTGCCGGATTCCGCTACGAGATTTACTCTGTCGTTCCCCGGACCTTCGATGGACAAGGTGTTGCCGGACTTCTGAACGATCGTGCCAGAGCCGACAAGAGAAGCATCCAATGTGGAACTGCCCCCCGTAATAGCGAGAGTACCGTTACCCATGACGATATCGCCGCTGCCGGTGACAGCCCCTATATCAAGCGAGTACCCATCAAGTGAAAGGACGCCATCCGAGCCAAGCCCCAGCACAATGCCGGAACCGAACACGCGATCAGCCACCATAGATACCTGGCCGTTTTCGGACAGTGAGACGGTACCCGTTCCCAGAATGGTAGTTTCAAGCGTATTGCTGCCAGTCAGCATCAGGTTGGACTGAGACAAGGTCAGTTTGCCGCTTCCCGACAGGGTACGGATAGACTGATCTGCCGAGCCAAGGGTCAGAGATGAGCCAGATGACAGACGAAGCGTCGCCTGCGAGGCTGACAATTGGGCTACAGAACCATGAGCCCCCTGAGCCAGTTCCAGTACTGCGCCACCAGCGAGAACCAGCTTGTCGAGGGAGACAGCTCCCTTGCCTATCTTGCCGGTAACAGCAATGTTGCCAGACAGGTTCAACGTCGTATCTGTAGCAGAACTCACATCCCCCGCCAGGGTCAACACCCTGCTGTTCGTCGCAGAAATGGTGCCGGAGCCGTGAACCAGAGAGAAGTCTCCTGTCAGAGTGTTAGTACCGCCCGTCTGGATGATGGATGCTCCGTCACGCAGAGAAATGGCATTGCCAATCGTGAAGGCAGAGTTGTCACCTGCACCCAGAGGCCTCAGTTCCAGAATACCACTGTTGCCGCCGATAGCGACTGCACCAGTACCCATAATGGTAACGACTCCACCGGCAACGGGCATGTTCCCGGCATTGCCAGCAAAGGAACCGTCGATAACGAGGCGAGCACCATTGGACATCAGGCCACCGCCAAAGTTATTGTTGTTGTTGGAGAGGATGACGCCACGGTCATTAGTAACAGCAGGAGCCCCATTTTCCGGGATGTAATCGTAGATCAACACCTTGCTGGCAGTACCCGTCAGACCAGTTTGAATGTTGATCCAGCCCTGACCATTACTGAGGAGGTAATCCCCGGCATTCTGACCGGAAGTCGGGGTAATGTAGTCCTTGTTGAAGTTGACGGGATTCGTGGCTGTTCCGGAAGCTTTGGCACCAAGGGCGGTCCATTCTTCAGCGATGTAGCTGTCCATGTCATCAATCTCATCCTGGTCCATAAAGAGACCCGAAGGCGTGTTGCGCTTGATGGCGAGAATTCCCTCCGTATTGAAGCGTGATGTATCGGCCGTGTAGAAGGTCTTCAGGTATTCATCCTGGTAAGTCAACTGTACCTGGGCAGAATTCGACGACGTGTACCAGCTGGAGCCAAAGATGAGGAACTCATTGAGGCCCGACTTGATGTTCGTGTCAAAATCAACGGTGAATACACCCTGCATGGTCAGTGAACCGGTAGAGGTGACGATGGAGTGCATCGGCGCATCCTTGTCATGCACATTGTCAACCCCGAGAACGAAGCTGCCTCCGTTGGCAATGGTGATATCGCCATTGACTTTCACACGGGCAGACGCATCGGCCATCTTAAGAGAATTGACGCGCAGATTGCCATCCACAGCCAAATCGGCCCCCCCCAGGCCGCCATTGCCCGAAGAGACAGTCAAAGTGCCTGCGTAAGCCCCCATTCCCGCCAGGGAAACGCCGCAGATAGCATTCATGTCGTTGCTTGCAGCCAGGCCGCCCAGATTCAGCGATCCCTTCAGCAAATCTACCTTTCCTGTGCCAAGAGCCGTAGAATTGCCGGAAAGCATAACCTTGCCTCCGCCAATCAGCGTGCCTCCACTGTAGGAATTGTTTCCAGCAAGGGTCACAAGAGCATCACCAGTGAAGACCATGGAACCCGTACCGGAAATATCTCCTGCAAGAACACTTGCCGTTGTATCATCCGTCAGGTTCAAACCTGCGGTTGTTCCATTCAGGATCAATAACTTTCCGGCGGAAAATCCATTGATGAATCCCGTTTCCACCATGCACTGGGTTTCCAGAGTACGGGTACCGTTGGTTCCCTGGTAAAGCACCTTGCCACCCAGAGCGTGCGTGGTTGTAGCGATGACCTTGCTGACATTGTAAAGGGTAAGTCCAGCCAAAGCGGAATTGTCCCCATTCAGAGTTACAGTCCCGAGGCCGTTGCTACCGTCCGTACCAAGCAGGAGGTTGCCCTGAGCAATATCGGATGAAATATTGGAATTGATCACGACAGAAGCAACAGCGGCACCTCCTATGCCACCGCCCGCACTTCCAACGATGAGGATTGTACCATTGTAAGTTGGTGTTCCATCGTTGATGCGCAAGGCTCCACGATTTTCCTGACCCATGCCGGAGAGCTCAAAGTGAAGTGTATAATTTTTACCGGCCAGCCTGTCCCACATCTGGGCATTGTTTCCAATAATCACCGTAGCGCCATCCTTCAGCGTTGAAATCTGGACACGATACGGTGAGGCAGCAGCACTCAGCTGCAAGGTACCGTCAAAGTTGGAAAGATCCGTAGTAAAGGGCTCCCTGTTGGAGGAATTGTTCAAGACCACGGTACCACTACCGGAAATGGCAGTAGCGACGCTGGTTCCTGTCTCCGTCCAGTTGAAGGAGACAAGCGCTCCGCTATCGACGGAGTAGGATTGAGTCAGAACAATGTGCGACTGGTCGATTGCCAATGAACCACTCTTGATAGCTACGGTTCCCGTGCCGGAAAGCTCAAAGGGCATATCCATCGTATTACCCGCGCCAATGTACAACTCGGTGGTGCCGTTGTTGACAAGGGGGAGCGGAGAGGTGCCAAAGGAGGCGCCTTCCAATAAGGTCAGGGTTCCGGCGTTGGTAATGGAAGTCAAGCCTGACACGTAAGAGGAGGCATTGCTATTACCCAAAATAAGGGTCTTGCCAGAAGCGATCGTTGCCGTTGCGTTATCGGCGCTGGCAGAACCACCCAGTCGCAGAATACCATCGTTGACTTTAATCGCAGAAACATGGGTGGCACCGGTCATGAGCAACTCACCAGCCCCTTCCTTCGTCAGAATTTCAGGAGCCGATTCGCTGCCTATCGCGGAATCTATCGCCAAATTCAATCCCATGACACCCGTACGAACAGTGAGAGTGCCCGTGGTACTGGTGATGGTACCATTGGTGAGGGAATAGTTATTGGTGCCGTCAAAGACGAGCGAACCATTGGCCAGATTCATCGTCGCCTGATTCAAGTCCAATGTCAGGTTGGTGTCCGACGAAGTGAGCTTGAGTGAACGAATGTTGATGTCCGAGATAGAGGAATCCACCGTGGTTGTGCCATCGACCCCATTGACTCCGGTCACGATGTAAAGGAGCTTCACATCGTACAGGGAGTCGGGAGTGACGGACAATTCCGTGTAGTCAGTGAAGGCCACCAGATAGCCTTCACGCACGGTGGCAGCATAGACACTATCATTCAGGGTAATCGTAATGTTGTCCAACGGATCGGTACCGTAGTCACCTCCAACGTAAACACTGTACAAATTCGGAGTTTCTTCGGGGGCCACCAAATTGAAGTTGATTGAACTCATAGCCCAGGCAGTGCCGGTAATCGTCAAAGAAACACCCTGACCACCAGAGAGGGTAATGTTGCCTGCACCCAGGACATCCTGAATCGTCTGATTCCATCGTACATTGGTGTTATTGATCAAGGAAATCGTGGATTCCACGGAATTCATGTTCAAGGTGACCAAATCATTCAAAGGATTGGAGCTGGCTCCTGAAGCCTTGGTGATTGACAGAGACTTGCGAGGATCAACACTGATGCTGCCAGTGAATCCAGACAATTTACCGTCCGCCATGGAATTGATATCTGCGGAGAACAGGATATTTCCTTCACCAGCAACTGTAGCAAAGCGGTTCATGTTGCCATCGTTCACCTTCAGAGTGCCTCCAGCGTTAACAGTCAGATCAACCCCATTGATCCCAGAGCCGGCAGCAAGATCAAGAATTCCGGAATTGACGGTAATGTCGCCGGAAAAATCTGAGGAAGACGAACTGAAAAGAGCCGTTTGCCCTCCGTCCATGTTGATTGAGAGAACCCCCGTTCCGCTCAGTTTTTGGGAGATGGTCTTATTCGTGCCGTTCACACGGATAGCCCCACCCACTCCAGCGATTAAACTGGCTGAACTGGTGCTGAGCGAACCACCGTTTTCGATTGAGATCACGCCATTGGAACCAGCGCCAAGGGTACCAGCGAAGGAGGAAATAGCATTGACGGTAAGGGTGGCGTTGGTAACGTTCAATCTGCCCGTGCCTTGAAGCATTGATGTCGGCAAGGAGGCATCCCCTGTCAGGGTAGCCGTAGCATTGCTTTCCAGCGTCAGGGTGTTGGCAACACCTGAGCCCATACCCAATTTGGCAAAATCATCAAAGCTGATTGTTGAACCACTGCGAACCAGCCATGAAGTGATATTAGAGGAATTACCCTTGAGTGTCACACTGGAATTGCCTTTTACTTCTGCGGAATCGAAGTATTTGAACTGTGCGTTCGCTTCGGTTCCATAGTTGTCGAACACGAGAGACTTTGTGCCATTTACACCGCCACCCGAAGCGTTGCCGCCGGAAATCACGCCGCTCATGTTGGCGACGCCGCCCGTTTTGTCAACGTTTTGCAAGGTAACGACCGTATTGCCTGCAACGTTGGTCGATGTCGCCGAACCAGCATAAATCGTATAGGAATTTCCAATAAATGAAGCGCCAGCTCCAGAATCCCCCCCATCGAGGACAATGTAGGAATTCCCCTTCACCTGCGCACCATCAGCACCACCATAACTGCCGCCGGAAAGAATACGATTGGCTCCTTCCAGACCAAGGATACCTCCCTTCAGAATGATCCTGGAATCTCCGGTAATATGGGCAGCCCAGTCACCAGCAGCGTAGATGTTGGACATAACCTTACCTCCACTCACTGTCATTTCGACATTGCCGACAATGCCGTTGCTACCGATACCGGCAAAAACAATGTACTCATTGCGGATTTCACCTCCAGAGATGTTGAGGAAGGCATCGCCCGTCAACTTGCCGTCATAGGCGCCGACAGAAAGACAGGAAAGGTAGTTGCCATACGCCGTGTTATTCATGACGCTCGTCATCCCATCGCCGATGATACCACCTTGAATATTCACCGTGAGGTTCCCTGTGTAGGACACAAACTTTCTACTAATCGGGTTCAGGTATTTGATGTTACTATTGCCCGAAATCGTAATCGTGGCATCTCCATTAAAGATTGTCGGATCTGCTTTCGATGGAGCCATGACAGGAGAAATAATGGAAACCACGCCAACTACCTTCGTGTTGTCCAGCGTGAGATTCACTCCTCCCTGGATTCTTGTATCATTTTTGACCATCGTACTGCCAAACGATACGTTTCCATTGACGGTACTCCCCGTCAGAGACAATGCAATTCCCTGCCTGGCCGTTCCGTCTCGCGTCCCATAGAAGTTTCCATTGAATGTAGAACCGGTATCGGTAAAACTAATTCTACCATCGACGATCGCGCCTCCGCCCGGGCCCGATAGAACGATGTCGTTGGCAAACCAAGAATTGGAAGTCGTATAGGTCAAATCTCCCTTGAGATTATTCACCGTACCAAAAATTTTGGAATCAATCCTCGAATTGTTAATGGTCAAGGTCGCATTGCCGTACTGAGCCGCATTAGATGCTGCGACAAGGATAAGTTCACCTCCACTGATCCAGTCGGGCGAGCTTCCTTTGAAGAACACGCCGTCAAGGGTTAAAGTAGAACTGCCATACAAGATGCTACCGTAGGCTCCACCATACATCTTGGCGGTAATGGTCGTGTTATAGAGGGCTCCTGTGTTAAGCGTTCCGTCAGCATTTAGAATGTTGCCCGTAACCGTTCCCTGGGCAAGAGTTCTTGCCAGGACAGTTTCGTTGACAGTAACACCAGCATTCAGAGCTACCCCCAGGTTGGTGGATGTTCCGAAGATTCCGGAGTTGGCAGATGTATTGAAGGTGATGTTTGTAATGGTGGAAGCGTTTTTGCTACCAACAGTCACAAGCCCGGAGGCTTCCGTCTGAGCAGTCCTGCCACCACCGTAAATACCCAGATTGTCAGCGTTGCCCGAGGATGTTCCCGTCACGACCAGGCCAGCCGTACCTGCATACTGACGACCTGAAATGTCGGAGATATGAATGGCATTCGTCCCGATTGCCTGAATATATCCAGTCGATCCTTTCAGCACAAGATTGGATGCATCGGCGGCATTTGCGATACCTATCACCAAATTCTTGTTTCCGAGCAGAAGGGAACTACCTGTGCCCACCTTCTGCAAAATGCCGAGATTGAGCGTATTATCAGTCACCGTAGCCTCGGTGAGCTCCAAAGACCCACCATCAAACAGCAAAGACCCCGAGGTCATGTTGAAGGAAGCTCCTGCCCCTATGATCAGGCGGCTACCAGTCCCCAGAGTCCACAATCCTGAACCCGTTTTATCGAAGCTTAATCCCACCGTGACAGTCCCACCAGTGAACAGGTAAGATGTCATAGCGTTGTCGATCGTCATCGAGCCAGGCAACAGGGAACCATTCATCGTGACCGTTTGGCTGGCGGAGCCGGAGATATCCATAAAGGAAACTTTGTCACCCTGGTAGAACTGACCATCTGCGGCACCACTCCAGCCTCCCGTCGTCTTCAAATCCCATACGCTATTGGATGATGTCCACACCAGATTGGCAGCGCCACCGGAAACCGAGGCAAGCAATCTGTTACCAGCCGTCAATACATTAGCGGAAGTTAGACGATAATCAGTACTAGATGCATTCGTATTCAGAAAATTGACTGTTCCCACAGTATTCCGGTACGTACCAAGATCAATTGTATCGCCTTCACCGTAACCGGCAAGAGACATTTCTATCGTCAGTGTACCGGATAAGCCACCATCAAAGTTGACCTTATCTCCATTCTGGAACAGGAAGGAAACTCCCTCGCCAAAACTGGTAAGGCTTTTGATTGTCAGAATTGTTTGGTTCTCTCCCGTACCAAAGTCCAGTTTGCTTCCGACTGCCATAACCAGGGAATCAAGCACAAGTTCTCCATTGCTGGAAATTACAGTGACGGTTTGCCCTCCTACAGGAGCAATTGTCAAATTACGAAAACCATCCGCCCCCATCCCTGCCGATGAGGTTTGCAGGCTACCAGAGCGCAGCTCTACACCTCCTGTAAAAGTATTGATTCCGCCGAGAGTCAGCAGTCCGTCCCCGGTCTTGATGATCTTGCCAGCAGTTTCACCCGCTATCTGTGTAATAGCACTCTTGATATCGATCCATTTACCCACACCAGCGCCAAATGTATTGGCGGTACGGTTGTAGGTTGCCTGGGTGTCAATCGTCAACGTACCACTCAGATTTAAAGTGAGAGCTGCATTCATCGTCCACCCTTCATCAAGAACACCAAAGGTTCCGCCTCGGGCATTCAATATACCACCGGCATTCACGAGCCCCATTGTTCCAAGGTTGATTCTACCCGTACCACTCAAGTTCAGCGACGACCTGCTACTTGCAAGGATGATACCATTCGCATTGGTTACCCCACCACTGATATTCCACACGGCATAGCCATCGTCCCCTGTACGTACAATACCATTGAGAACGCGCAGTTCACCACCGGTCTGGTTCCACGTCGTTTGATAGTTCCAGTGCCCCATGCGAAGAGCATGTTCCCATTCCTTGGCTGCCCCGGTAGAAGCACTCCGTATATTCAACAATCCGCTATTGAGTGTGACCGTACTGGCTCCAATTTCGGAGGTGACCATGCGCATTGTATCAACCGTTCCACCATCGACGACAAGAGTAGCCGGACCTATCAGCAAAGCTGTTTTGTTCGTTTCGCTATGCTCATTCACCCAGAGAGTTGAACCGGTACCAATTTCCAGTCTGGTGGAATTCGACACAGTCAAACCATTGTTTTCCAACCTTCCCGTACCTCCGTCAACGCCTTGCAGGCGTAAAGTACCACCATTGGTTGAGAGAGATACATTATTGATCGCAGTTCCCGGAACCTGGAAATTAATTATTCCGGATGTGACGTAGAGTGTAGAGTTTGTCACAGAAGAACCCGCACCCAGAAACAAGTTGCCCCCCGACATGTAGAAGCTACCACCTGTTACACTTGCAGCAGTTCCCAAATACAAATTCCCGCCCGATATGTAGAAAGTATTCAGCGTCGACAGATTACTGAGATACATGTTGCCGGAAAGATTACTGACAACAGGATTCCCCTGTAGAGTTGTCTTGGTACCATCCAAATAGAGAGAAGCACCAGAGTCCACACGAATGGACTTCGTGTTATTGAATGACAAGGTTCCTCCCGTACTGAAGGATAGGGAACCTGCCTTCAAGGCCAATTCACTGATGACGACCGGAGACGCGCCCAGATTTAGTTCGGAACCACTTCCGGAAGCGGTAATCGATGCTCTTGAGCCTACTTCGTCCGTTCCAGCAATCCAGTTTCTAACCGTACCACCATAGTTCCAAATACTAGTTGTCCAATCGACGGAGGTCACCATGGCGGAGATATCCGCCGTCAGTGTGTTGAAGGCCACAATCTGAACTGCGGAGATACACGTACGACTGGTGCCAGCTACATAAGTTCCACCATCAATATAAAGCCGATCTCCTGTTAACCCTGTCACTAAAAGATAATTGCCACCTTCAAACAGCCCGCCGGCTTTGTTAATCCCCCATGTCTGTGTTGTACCCGTGGTAATTTGATTGGTACCATTTCCGCCGGTATAAGTTCCGGTGGATAGTTGGTTATCTCCATCGTAAGTCGTCACCGTCTTGGCAGCATACTTATTATTACCATTATCCGTATTGGCGTAAATATAGACATCGTACATATCCATATTCAGGCCGCTAAAGTCCAGCTTCACTTGTGTTGTAGCACTATCATCCAGATATCCATTCATCATGGTTCCATTGACACCAGGAATACCCGTAGTACTCTGATAAGTGCCACCCGCCGTGATCTCCACCTGAACCCCATTACCCAAATCGACCATACCTGATATTTGGGAAGAATTGATCCAGCCATCTGTTATATAAGCACCTGAAGTAGCCCCTTCCTGTATATAATAACTGCTGGAGCCAAAATTAACACTGATATTATTACCTGAGGCAGAAATACAGCAAGCTACGGTCATTGCAGCAATAACAGCTGCCGCCAACTTAAGTGGGAGACGCAATTTCATCGAATTAAGTAATGGTAGTTCCTGTTTTTATACTACTGTTCTATAAATATATTTCAAGCAGTAATCGTAAAGTCTACAATTACTCTATTTTTATATCTATTTTCCAATATCAAAGAAAATAAATTCAATCACGCAAAACAACACAAAAAATATATTATTAATTCATTTCTAAGCATTTATGCTACACCATAATCTAATCCAAACAAAATATACATCCAGCTCATATAAAAAAAATACAACAATGATAATTTCACAATAAATTTCAATTATGCAAAAGTTACGTTAGAAAATACGTTACTATTTGCATTTTACTGACTGAGAAGGCACTTCGACAAGTGATATCCTAGTTGCATTCCTCATCTTACTCCGTCCAGAATTGGAGCAATCAAGACGTCACATGAATGCGAACTGAAGCCTCATGAGCTTATGTTGAAGCAGAGTACGTAAAAGGTCTTTGTAGCAAAAAGTAACAGTCCCCTCCGTAATTTGTTACGGAGGGGACTGCGCTACTACTACCTATGAAAAACACCTACTGTAAAAGAATGATTCTCTCTCTAGTTCATTCTCTGTTGTGGGGCGTCTCTTCATCCATAAATACGTGCGACACGTACACATCTTTCAAAAAAAGCAATAGAAGGAAAAGCTTGTGTCATACATATTTCACCCTGGCTGATTCTCCCATTCGCAAAAGGTAGAACGAAACAAGGGCTTGCTCCATGGATTTGGAGCAAGCCCTTGTGACCTTGGAAGACAGATTACAGGTTTATCAGGCCGTTACAAAATTGCGTTGGTCATTAGCAAGAGCTCTGAGCTGAACTGCCATAAAGCGGATTTCCTGAAGCATGTTGAGGTACAGAATGGAGGAACGCGTCCTCGTCTGGTTTCTCTGGGCACGCTTGATCTGGCGTTTGGTAGCGCGGGCAATCAATTGCAGCAACTGTTCCTGAGCAACAACGGTGAAGTCAAATTTGGAGTAATTACTCGTCTGGAGCATCAGCGTCACATCGGAGAGAAGCTTGAGCATTTCATGATGAACTTCCTTCAGATCCGAGGTCTGGTCAATCGTCAGCGGAGTGTGATTGTTATCCACGTAGGAGAAAATGAAGTCCGTAAATTGTTGGAGACTTGCTACAGCTTCGTTCAAGTGGTCAAGGGCCTGGACGAAGTGATACCCCGTATCCAGAGAACGAGACTGCATCTTGTAGAGTACCGGGAGAATGTCGTATTTGTGGTGCTCCTTGCTGGTTGTCGACAGGATTTCCGCATCGGCGGCCAGTTCTTTCAAGGACTTGCGATCCTGCTGGATCAGGGCTTCCACCGTATCGGAATAGATCTTGGTCAGCGAGCTCACACTATCGGAAATCTGCTTGTTGCAGAATTCCATAATGTTGTCTTCCGTAAGTTCCTCAAAGCGCTCTTGAGAAAGCTTGCTTTCGCGGTGGCGGTGAACCACTGCGGACTTCACCAGGATGAATGCCGTCAGAGCCAGAAGCGGCAGAATGGCGTAACCCTGACCATAATGCAGGATGATCGCCATGATACCAGCCAGCGTGAAGGCGGCCAAACCAGTCATGAACCATCCGGAAATCACCGTCAGCACACCCGTAACACGGTACACTGCACTTTCACGTCCCCAGGCTTTGTCGGCCAGAGAGGAACCCATCGCGACCATGAACGTCACATAGGTGGTGGAAAGAGGCAATTTGTAGGAAGTTGCCCAAGCGATCAGCATGGCAGCCACCGTCAGATTGATCGTTGCACGAATCAAGTCGAAAGCCACCCTGTCCTTGTTTTCCAGGGGGACGGGAGCCGGATTCCAGCGATGGTTCATGCGGACAAGCATGCGTCCGGGAATCATCTTCTTGATACCCGCACCCATGGCAATGGCCGAACGAACAATCGCACGAGCCGGAGGTACGGAACCAAACCGTTCGATGCCGCCATCTCCCTGACGAGAAAGTTCAACACCAGTGGCAATCACACTGCGGGCTTTTTTGGAGAACCAAAGGGCAAAGACCATAATCGCGCCCGCGGCCAAAAGAATCATCGGATTAGCATGAGCCTCACCAGCCAGCTGCCCCATGTGCAGGTTCACAATGCTACCTCCAGCAGCAACGTGCTCCGCCGCAATCTGGAAGGCACCCAAGCCCCCCATAAAGACGCCAATGAAGTTGACGAGGTCGTTGCCGGCAAAGGCAAGAGCCAGAGAGAATGTACCAGCCAGCACTGTCAGCTTCAGGATATTTACCATGAAGAGATGCTGCAACACAGCCATAAAGGCAGACAAGGAGATGCAGGTAATCAGGAGAGAAAGGGCCATGTTTTTATCCAGCATCGCCAGGAATGCAGGGTCCATAATGGGCATGCTCTTCATCCCTTTAAAGACGGCAAAGTAACAAATGGCCGTCATCCCAAGACCACACCACAGGGAACCAAACCAGCGGAAGGGTTTCTGGTAACGGAAGGAAAATGCCAACCGCGATACCCACATGACAATGGTGCCTACGGAGAAGGCAATGACTACAGAAAGCAGAATGCCGCTGATAATTTCAATACATTTATCTGTATTGATATACTCCAGCAGTCCTAGCGCGGAGGAAGAGTCCGTACCATAAATCTTGAACAACGAGGTCGCCACGGACGAGCCAAGCAAGCCGAATACGAGCGAAACCGTTGTCGAAGTCGGCAAGCCGAAGGTATTGAAGGTATCCAGCAAAATCACCTCGGCAATCATCACCCCGAGGAAAAGAAGCATCACTTCATGGAAGGTGAACATTCCGGGATTGAATATCCCGCTACGGGCAATTTCCATCATGCCGCTCGAAAAAACGGCACCAATCAATACACCAATTGATGCAACCGCCAGAATCACGCGGACAGGAGCCGCTTTGGAACCGATGGCTGAGTTCAGGAAGTTGACCGCATCGTTGGCAACTCCATTAATAAGGTCGAATGCTGCCAGTAACAACAAGGCGACCATGATTATCCAATATATTGTGTCCATAGGGTAGTTGGTTTGGCGGGCGGAGGGCATCCGCTTGCAACGCCACGGCTTTTTTACACGAAATCGTCACCGTTGGCGATATTTTTCAGAAAATTACCTTCGGGATTTCCTCTGTCTGACCAAGGGGATTACGCCATTCAAGCCTTCGTCACGACCTTTTAGTCGTGACAAATTCTTTCATATATGGTAATTGGGAAATTGTGTTTTACCATATTTACTCACTGATCGCCGCCGGACAATTGAACGCTCATGCTGCTGAATTTCACAGGTATGGGGCTCTGATTATGACGGATGAAGGGGGTGTTGGATGTATCCACCCCTGGCCCGAACTCGGCGATGCCACCCTTGAGGAAGAACTGGAGGCACTGAAAGCAAGAAAGCCGCTCACGCTGGGCAAACGCGCTCTGAAGTGTGCCGCCGTCGATGCCAAGGCTCGCCACCAGGGAGTTAACCTCCTTCAGGGATTGAATATTCCGGAAAGCCATGCCACCCTTCCTCCATGCGTCAGCCCAGCTACTGTCCGCCTCATGGGCATCAATGGATTCCGGGCTGGCAAGCTCAAGGCCATGTCGAGTCCGAAGTCCACGCTGGCACGCCTGGCAACGCTGGCCGCTGTCGCGCCAGACTGGCGTTGGCGAGTCGATTTCAATTCCAGCCTGAATGAACGTGAAGCCGACGAGTTCTGGCGTGAAATGTCTCCCTATCTTCGGCAGTTGGTCGATTTCATCGAAGACCCCTGCCCTTACACACACGAAAGCTGGTCGCGACTGATGTCGGAGGGGATGCGCCTCGCCTACGATCAGGGTTCAGATCTGGCTCACCAGCCTCACTTGGACGCTACGGATCCTCCCATCCGCATTATTAAACCTGCTCGCGAGAAAATGCCTGCCCCCGGGACTGGCAAACACGTTTTCACATCCTTCATGGATCACCCAATCGGTCAGCTATGGGCCACTTACACGGCTGCCCAATACTACCAGGACACCCCGAAGGAGGAAGTTCCGCTCTGCGGACTCTGCACCCACCTCCTCTTCAAGAAGGACGCCTTCATTGAGGCATTGGGAGGCTTGGCGCCCATCATCACCATCCCGGAAGGCACAGGGCTTGGTTACGACGATCTGCTGGCTCAGTTGCCCTGGAAGAAGCTGGAATAATTCTGAAGACGCCGGAACAAACCAACACTAAGCCATACCCCATTCCTGGGAGACTTTCTTTAGAATGTCGCCATTTCAATGGCGCACAATAAGACGAGTATGACCATGCCCCAGTCGATAACTTTCCTGAATTTGGATAGGAAGCGGTCGATACCTGCTCCAAACATAGCCCACATTGTGTTAGCCAGGTAGGCAGATGCCCCCATGAAAATGATCAGCAGAACCAGAACCCATTCCCTCCCATTGGCAATAGGCAAAAGAAATCCCCCGGCCACAGTCAAACAGAAGAGGATGAGCTTCGGATTGATCACCTGCAGGATGAATCCCTTAAACACGGTATTGATGGAGAAGGAAGGCAATTCACTATCTCCCGACTTCCCGGCGTCTTTGGCAATCATGACCCCGAGGAAGACCATGTAAGCACAGGCAGCCCATTTCATCCACGATCCCAGTTCCGGGATGAGGCGGCGCAGGGATTCCTGCCCTATACAGCAAAGCGACAAAAAGACAATATTGGCAAGCACGACCCCGATCGTAAACTTCCGGGTGCCAGCCACCCCGTGGTGAGAGGCATTCGCCATGGCCATCAAGTTATTCGGCCCAGGCGTAAACTGGGACAACACTGTATAGATGATGAACGAATAGATGAGAGAACTCATGGAGTCTCCTTCGTTATGAAACCTTTATGAACGGGCATTTGCTGGAGCTGCCATTGCATCAGCTCCGGCAAACAGGGGGGCGGGCAATTTCTCCTCAGCATCGGAGGGCTTGAAGAAATCGCCAACGTCCTTGAAGGAGACAAAAACGAAGAAACCCATCAGCAGAAAGACAAAGCCCGTCTGCACAAATTCCAGAATCCGGCCACTAACCGGGCGCTTCAGAATCAATTCCGCCGTGCCCAGGACAACATGCCCGCCATCTACCACCGGCAAGGGCAGGATGTTCAAAACGGCCAGATTGATATTCAACACCACGGCAAACCACAAGGCCAGCTTCCACCCATCTTCCGTAAGAAGCATTTGATAGAAGTAGGAAGCAATGCCCACGGGGCCACTCAGGTGCTCCATGCTAATATCGCTATTAGGGGCAAAGACCTTCTTCATCGTGTCACCCATCCATTTCAAACTCTGGCCAATTTGGCTCCATGGCGTCGGATACAGAGTCGTTTCCTTGACTTCATCACCCAATTTCCACTGGATGCCCGTAATGGCACGAGCTCCCGTTTTGCCTTGCCAGTTACCTGGAATTTCAGGAGTAACATCTACGGTAAATTCCTTGCCATCGGCACTCTTCACTCCCAACTTCATGGGGACACCCTCCTTGGATTCTAGGGCAAGCGCCGCCGGGCTCCACAATTTTTCACCATTCAATGCAGTCAGGACATCACCAGCTTTCAGACCAGCCTTTGCTGCTGGACTACCAGCAATCACTTCGCCAACAATGGCAGAACCAGCAGGCAAAACCCCCACCTGACGCATGGCACTTCTCTGCCACCACTTGGTTTCAGGAATCTTGAAGCCGCTTTCGATCACAATCGGCTTTTCCACGCCGGGGCGTTGAACAAGGAACTGAATCTTCGTGCCTTCGCCCAGCATGATGCGTTCGCGAACACCTTCCATATTGCCCGTCCACTGAGACACGGGGTTGCCATCAATTTCCAGAATTTTATCACCAGGCTTCAGGCCAGAGGTTGCAGCAGGAGAATCAACAGGGATGTAGCCAACCGTCGTCACCGGGTATTCCACGCCAGGCTTGCCAACAATCCACACAACCATGGCAAATACAGCAGCCAGTAAAAATGAGGAAATCGGACCAGCCGCCGCCACAATGATCTTGTCGAGAGGCGTCACCGGCTTCAAATCCTTGGGCAAATCCACTTCGCCTTCAATTGCCTCCATCGGAGCCATCTGGGGAAGCGATACAAAACCACCTGCCGGAATCCAGCCAAGCCCCCACTGCACGCCGTTAATTGTTTTCTTCCACAAGGGCTTGCCAAACCAAATCTGAAATCTGTCCACATACATCCCCCTCCAACGGGCAGCAAAAAAGTGCCCCAACTCATGAACGAAAATCATGAAATTGAACAAAAGGATCACAATGGCAATAACCGCGGCAGTCCCCAAACCTGATAAAATTGAATCCAACATAAGAAAATATGGGATGATCTATTACCGAAATCTCTCCCTGCGGGCAAGCATCATCCATGCCATCCCAACTATGAAAGCCTCTATTACAGACACAAACTATTTCACTTTGGCCTGAACCGTGTCCAGCAAAACACCACTGTCAGAGCTGGTTCCCGTGCTAATCAGGTGAATATAGCTGATGCCGTTTGGGGATGTTTTCTGCATGTTCAGCATACCGGCCTTTACACCATCAATCGATACCTGAGCCTGCCTGCCCTTCCACACAATACTCACATCGTGCCATGCATCGGCAGAAAACGGTACTTTTTTGCTACCTATCAAAAGATGAGGCGACGGTGACATGAGAATGGGGAATGTGAATATGGCGTAATCCTTCGCCGTCGTGTCACAGGCATTGAACAGGCGATCCATCAGGGAAACCTGCAAACCGGACTCTTTCCCCTGCTCTCCGGGAGCAACGCGAACGCGAAACTGAACCATGCCTTCGGTGCCATTGGGAAAATTCCAGGTGGCCCCACCGTGACGGTAATCCACCTTGGCAACATCATTGACCAGCTCCGGATCATCAAGCCATTTGATTTGCAGTACCTTCCTCGAAGCATCATCGGGATCAGCCACGAGGACTGCCCCAGGCTTGCGGTTGTAGCTACAGTGCCCTTTTTTCTGCGGAATGAAGGTATGAATGGTCCATTGAGAGTCGAGATCCCTGCCGGTTTGGGTCTCGCGAGACTTCTCGGCAACCCATCGGCGATCAACCACCATCAGACGCCTGTGGTTCTTGTGCTGTCCCAGGGAAACCAGCAAGCGATCCTTGTCGAGTTGCAACATTTCACTCTGGTGCTTGCCCCGGTCTTCCGGACCATTCAAGGTGGCGTATCCCGGGTGATTGCGGAATTCATCCAAAATGAGCTCACGGAAACCAAACCAGGTTTTGCCCTCATCGACAGACATGGCAATATGGTGTGAATCGCGATTGGTAAAAGCATCCTCACCGGATAAGCCATTGCCTGCTGTAGCATTCTCAGGCAATGCCATGGTATTGGTCCACAGAGAAACAATAGCACCATCGGACATGCGTCCCAAAGCGTTCATGGTCAGTGTCCCGAAAAAGCGAGAGGGTTCAGCCTTACTCCATGTCTCGCCGCCATCACTGGAAAATGACTGCCAGGCCTGATCCTGAGATGTCCTGACTAAAGCCCACAATGAACCGTTTTTCATCTCAAGAACCGTAGCTTCCACGGCATTATTGTGCCATCTACCTCCCTGGTGGGGGGGCTTCACCTCGTGGCTCGGCGTCGTAATACTGCCTTTGGATGTCCTCCAGGTAAGCCCGCCATCATCGGAAATGTGAAACCTGGTACCGCTGGCCGACCCGTGAAAGGGGATGATAACCCTCTTGCCCTTATTGATAAATAGCGGAGAACGCATGATGCCACCCAGAGTCTTCAGATTCTTCCTCTTCTCTGCCTCTTTCCAGTCAGTTTCGAGCTTGCCATCATTCGTCACAGCCGACCACTGACCGTCCGGCCCCCCCTTGGAAAGAAACACGAACCCTCCAATAGGCTGAACGCGAATCCATTCCCCCGTCTCCGGATTCCGACCAAACGCCGGGGATTCCTTGGGGATACCGCCATAATTCGGCGGATAGGAATCCAGAGCCATCTTCATCTCCCAGGTTTTTCCATTATCGTAGCTCACCATGTAATCTGGAGCCTTCCGAGTCCCGGAATAATGCCGGATTTCCGAGTCATCCACGCGCATCAATCCACGCCCACCATCGGCCGGAGGAGTCCCCACAACCTGTGGCTCAGCGACAGGGGTAACGGCTCTCCCTGCATCGCAAAGCCCTAGCGCACTAACAACCAACATTAAAGGAAAAATTTTCATATTAAAGACACAAGCACCTTAAAAAACTACACTCTTCACGGCAAGGAGAATCATTCCCACGATCCAAAAGACCACAGGAATGAAGTCCAAGTGCAAAGTGAAGCATCAGATTATGGAAGAGGGAATCAGGAAAATTATCTGGTCAGCGTCACCGTTGCCGGGGAGAGCAGGTTACGGCTGGAGTTGCCAAGGTAGATATCGAAGGTGCCGGCTTCGGCTTTCCATGAGTGGGATTCTGTATCCCAGAAGGAGAAGGCGCGGGGGGTAAGCTCAAAGTCGACCTTTTGGGTTTCGCCCGGTTTCAGGAAGACTTTACGGAATCCTTTTAGTTCCTTCGGTGGACGAGGCACGGATGCCTGAGGATCGGCAACGTAGAGTTGGACGACTTCGGCTCCCTCCCGGTCTCCGGTGTTGGTAATCTGCGTCGTGACTTTCAGCGTCTCGCCCGGCTTGATTTGGCTGACAGAAAGAGTCGGCGGTTCAATCTTGAAGGTCGTGTAGGAAAGGCCGTGACCGAAGGGAAAACGAGGTTCGATCCTCTGCTGGTCGAACCAGCGGTAACCGATGAAAACGCCTTCCTTGTAATCGGTATGCGGGTTGGCCGACAAGGGGCCAAGGGTGCCAGGGTAGGTTCCCTGAGCATGACAGGCGTAATCCTGTTCCTGTTTGCCAAAGGTGCAGGTCAATTTGCCGCTGGGATTGACTTTGCCAAAGAGAATATCGGCAATGGCATTGCCTGCCTCCTGCCCACCATACCATGCTTCGAGGACTGCAGGAACATGGTCGATCCAGGGATCAAGCTTAACGACGGAACCATTGACAAGGACGACGATGGTATTGCGATTCTCCTTCGCCAGTTTGTTGATCAATTCAGCCTGGGGACCAATCAATTCAAGATTCGGAATATCCGTTGCGGATTGCCCCCAACCTCCTTCACAGTCGTAACCATGGTGGGTGCCTCCGACAAAAATGACGGCATCAGCCTCCTTCGCGGCAGCCAGAGCAGCAGCGGTATCCTGGCGGGGATCCTGCCAAACAAGTTGAGCGTAGGCATCGCCGCCGACATCGTTGTATTCAATCCTGAGGTCGTATTCCCTGCCCTCCTGCAAGGACACATCGGCCATAAGACTGTGGATGCCGGGTACCCACTGGTCGATGATCAACTTGCCATCCAGCCAGACTCGCACGCCGTCGTCGGCATTGACGCCGAGCTTCATCGGACCGCTCACTGGGGCAAGGAGTTTCCCCGTCCAACGAACGGAAAGCTTGTTTGTCGGCATCCCGGGATCGGAGGGAATGCCAAACATGGCCTTGCCCCACTTGCAGTCAATCGCCTTGGAAATTCCACGGACAACGGGCTCACCCTTCAACTCGGGGTTGTCGTAGTACTCTCCCATCAACCCCTCACTGCCATCAGCAGTTCGCAGGTAACGGGAGGGGAGGACGGAGTTGTTCTCGAAACTCAAGCCGGCAATGTACTCGACTTTGTCTCCGAGGACATTGCGAATCCCCTGCAAGGGAGTGATCTCATACGGAGAATTGACGCCACCGGAACCACCTCCGCCACGGTGTTCCTTATCAGCATTGGGTCCGACGACAAGCAGCTTCCTGATCTTCGACGCTTGAAGCGGCAGAGTGGCCCCCTCATTCTTCAGAAGCACCATGCCTTCGGCAGCCAGTTCACGTACTTTTTTCTGGTGGGCAGGAGTCTGCATTTCGCCCGGCTTCTGGTGGGCAGGATCAAAAACGTGAGTTCGAGCCATCAGGCGCAACATGCGGCGTACCTTGTCATCCAACACCTTCACAGGCACTTCACCGGATTCCACCAGCTTCAGCAAGGAGGAATCCTTGCCAAAATGATTGGACCCCATCTCAAGGTCCAAGCCCCCCAAGGCAGATCCTCTGGCACTGACCACGGCATTCCAGTCGGACACGACCAGACCATCGAACCCCCATTCCTTCTTGAGCAGATCTTCCTGAAGCCACTTATGTTCTGCGGCATGGATTCCGTTCAAGCGATTGTATGAAGACATGAGCGTCCATGGTCTGCCCTCCTTGACGGCAATTTCAAAGGGCAGCAGGTAAAGCTCTCTCAAGGTGCGTTCATCCACATTGGAACTGGACAGGCAACGGTGATTTTCCTGGTTGTTTGCCACCAAATGTTTCACGCAGGCTGCAACATCAAGACTTTGGACGCCCTGGATATAAGCGGCCGCCATTGTACCACTCAGAAGAGGGTCCTCCCCGTAGTATTCGAAATTGCGCCCACAGCGGGGTGTTCTCATCAAGTTGACACCGGGACCGAGAATCATGTGACGCTTCAAGGCAAGCATTTCCTCTGCAATCAGTTGCCCATATTCGCGAGCCGACTCCGTATTCCACGTACAGGAGAGATTAATCCCCACGGGCAAAGCGCTCGGTTCCGTGAACCGCGTCACCCCCTGGGGACCATCTGCCATCTTCAACTGTCCTATCCCAAGGCGCTTCACCTCACCAGCCTCCATCCAGCTTCTACCATGACAAAGCGACACCTTCTCCTCTAGCGTCAACTGGGAAATAATCTTCTCAATCCTCTGATCCAAAGGCATATCCGTAGTACCCAAATCCGCACCATTTGCACGATTTTCTCCTCCCGGCTTATCACCCGCCATGGCACACACACTCCAGGAAGCCACGAGCATCGCTGTAGCCATCAACATGCGACGCCAGGGCTTACCCCGACGCCCACCACAGAGCTCCTGTTTGACAATACACTGCATCATAGGCAAATGTACGTCGCCAGGAAGCGGAAAATTACATCCAAAGAAGCATTTTCCCATACACAACAATCCATACTTCCAGTTCGATTCGACTGGAAGCAGCAACAAAGTCCAGCCAGCTCCCCCTCAAAGGATCACTTCAAAAATCGAATTGTCCCCCACGGCACGTAATCCTGCCTGCCATTGGCATAGCGAAGCGTTTGGAGGAATGTCAGAACAAACCAAAGAACCGGAGCGACAAAAACAAGCACAAAACCAATCAAAACGAACATGAGAACGTAGCACACCATACCAGAAAGAACGAGCCATATCGTCCACGATATCTGGAAATTAACCACATTTTTCGCAGGTGCATCCAACGCAGGATCATTCCCCTTCCAGACCTGCCACAAAATAAGCGGTACAATAATATTCAACCCCGGAATAGAGCCGAAAAACATACTGGAAAACCCGGACAGGGACACGATGGTCGCTTTGCTTGATGTATCCATACATCACTCATAGCCTCTCCCCCTCCAGACGCGAGCACAATATATGTCTGCAACAGGCTGTTTCCTGAATGAGAGGAAACAGGCAAATGAAGCAATTTTTCATCACGGGCTATTCTGGCACGCAGAGAGGTGATGAGGATAAATGAGGCTCTGGTGCAAAAGTCGATTGAAAGCCGGAGCGACTTCTTTTATACTACCCGGGCTATGGCGAAACCCGCACTTGGTAAAGGACTGGGCGCTCTCATCACGAAGCAGGGCTCGATGGAAACTGTTGACAGCTTGTCTGTTAGACAGCCAGGGGACATTGTACACCATTTATCCATCGACAGTATCCACCCCAGTTCCCTGCAGCCGCGTTCCGTCTTTACGGAAGCTCAGCTGGAAGAACTCCGGGAATCTATCCGCGAACATGGCATTATCCAGCCCTTGATCGTGCGCCGCAAGGACTCCGGGTACGAACTGATTGCCGGGGAACGCCGCTGGCGTGCTTCCGCCTCACTTGGGCTCGAATCCGTCCCGGCCATCGTCCGCGAGGCCTCCGACCGAGATGTGTTGGAAATGGCCTTGATCGAGAACCTGCAACGCGAAAATCTCAGTCCGCTCGAAGAAGCCACCGGCTACCTTCGCCTCAAGAATGAGTTCAAGCTCAAGCAGGGAGATATCGCCCAGCGCGTCGGCAAGTCCCGCGCTTCGGTTGCCAACAGCATCCGCCTGCTCGACCTTTGTGAAGATGCCCGCAAGATGCTCGCCGATGGCTCGCTCAGCGTCGGCCATGCCAAAGTCCTCCTTGGGGTCAAAAATGAGGAAGATCAAAAGAAGCTGGCTCTCGAAACCGTCCAAAAATCCTGGACGGTTCGCCAAATCGAAAAAGCCGTCCAGAATTACCTCAATCCACCTGAAGCCGCCCCAGCCGTCCGCAAGCCGACCAGCCCCGGATATCGCAAGATTTGTTCGTACCTTTCCCACCAAATTTCAGCTCCAGTCAACATATCGGCTCAGGGTCACAAGGGAACTATCGAGATTTCCTATGCCGACCGTGGCGACTTCATGCGCATTCTGGAACTGCTCGGTATCGAAATGGATCCGGATGTGTTCCCGCCATCTCGCTAAGCCACTCCCACTGGCGAAAAGCCTGCGCCCATGACGAACCGCATTCTCATCAGCATTCTTCCCATCCTTTTGTTCTCCTGTGAGCAAAAAGAACGCCCTGCGGACGCGTCATCCTCTGCCGCCCGGAATGCCCCTGCCCAACTCGTCGCCACCCCGGAGTTTTCCGGGGAAAACGCTCTGCTCCATGCGCTAAAGCTCGTCTCCTTTGGCGAACGCCATACTGAATCTCCGGGAGCTACACAACAACTGGCCTACCTCAAAACCGAACTCGCCAAAAATGGCTGGTCGATTCAGGAACAATCCTTCACGGCTCCAACGCCGGACGGAGAAAAAACCTTCATCAACCTCCGGGCTCGCTTCGGCAACAAGGTGGACTTCTCCCCGGCTCCAGCGGGTATTATCAGTTGCCATATCGACACCAAGACGGGTATCCCCGGCTTTGTCGGCGCCAACGACGGAGCTTCCGGAGCCGGTGCCCTGCTGGAAGTCTCTCGCCTCCTTGCGGCTCGCCCCGAGCAAGCGGCACAGATCGAACTCGTCTTCTTCGACGGCGAAGAAAGTTTCGGCCCTCACATCACGGAGGAGGACGGCCTCTACGGTTCACGCCACTACGCCAAGACCTTGAACGCCAGCCTTCCTGTCTGGATGCTCAATCTGGACATGGTGGGGCGCCAGGGCATGCGCATCCGCATCCCGGGGGACACGCCACAGGCATTCTACCACCTCTACTCCATCTCGATTGATGAACTGAAACTGCCATCGCGCTCCTGGGGCGTTTCTCCCTTGGCGCTCATCGATGACCATGTCCCCTTCCAGGAGCGGGGAGTCGCAACTCTCAATATCATCGATGACTTCAGCGAAGGTAACTGGTGGCATACTTCGCACGACAACGCAGATATTCTCTCGGCGGATTCCCTCCTCCAGACCGGGCATATGGTTCTGCACCTCTGTGATAAACTCCTTGCCCCCGGTTCTCCCTATCCGAGGCGCTGAGCCCTCGCCCAACCACCGCTTATGTCATTCACGGCTCCATGGTTGTTCTGGGCGCTTCCGGCGGTGGCCATCCCGGTATTGATTCACCTGATCAATCTGTGGCGTCACAGCTCACGACCATGGGCAGCCATGGACTTTCTGCTCAAAGCTACGAGGGAAACCCACGGTAGCAGAAAGTTGCGGCACTACATCATTCTGGCTCTCCGCACACTGGCAATTCTGTTGCTGATCGCAGCCATGGCACAACCGCTTGTAAGCCCTTTCCTGGGCATCTATTCATCTGGCGTCCAGCGCATTCTGTTAATTTTGGATCGTTCTGCCTCGATGGGAGCCCGCCCCAATGGAACCGACAGCCTTCAGAAGGCTATCCCCCCCGTCGTTGCCGAGACGATGGAAAGCCTGAAGGGCGCCCGCCTCATGATGTTGGACTCCGTCTCATGGCGTGTGCAGGAGATTCCCAGCCCCGATGCCCTGATTGGCAGTTCATCCACCGAAACGACTGATACAGCGACGGACATGCCGGGCCTTTTCATGAGGGTAGCCGACTTCCTCAAGGATACGCCGGGGGGCAAGACGGAAATATGGGTGGCCTCAGACATGCAAATCTCCGACTGGGGGCCAACCTCCCACCGCTGGGACTACGTCCGCTCTTCTCTGGCAGCCTTGCCCAAACCTCCATCCATCCGCATCCTTGCACTCCGGGACAGACCGACATCCAATCGCGGTATCCACATCCATGATGCCGTGCGGGAAGACAAGTCTCTCATCCTCGACTTCACAGTCTCGCGCTACGATTTGGAGGAAAAGGATCGCGAGCAGATACCAGTCATCCTCTCGCTCAACAACATCAGGACGGAACTCAACATCCCCGTCTCCGGCACGTCCACACGCCTGACCCGGAAAATTCCTCTGCCTCCCGGCATGGAAGCCGGTTTCGGCTACCTGAGCCTGCCCGATGACAACCAGCCGAGGGACAACACGGCCTATTTCGTCTTTGCACCACCACCAGACATCAAGGTAGAAGTCATGGCGCAAACCCCGGAAATCGCCAGTCTCCTCACGAACATGGCGGCACCACCCGGCATTGAGGGCATGAAGGCCACATCTACTCTTCTACCGTTAAGGCTCCCGACTGTCCTAGACAAAACACCCCTCGTCATCTGGCAAGGGCCTTTCCCGAGGGATGCCAAAAACCCGGATTTCGACAGCTACACCAAAAATGGAGGCAGCGTGCTCTTCCTCCCTCCCGTACGAGAACCCAAAAACGTTACCGAGCGGAAATTCCTCGAAGTCACATGGATGCCACCCGAGGAAGCCCCACAGGACACCTACTTCCGCATCATGGCATGGGACCGCGACTCGGGAATCCTCCGCGACGGAAGGGACAAAAATCCACTCCCCGTGTCCGGACTCCGAGCCATTTCCCGTGCCCCCATTCAAGGCTCAGGAGAACCCCTCGCCACCTGGGATGACGGCAGCGTCGCTCTACTGCGCATCCCGAACGGTGAGGGGGCTGCCTATTTCCTCTCCACTGCCCCAGATTATTCATGGTCGAACCTGGCTGACGGGCATTTGCTGCTACCTCTCATCCAGCGTCTGGCCCGTCAGGGGGCGACCCGCTTCCTCCCCCAACTTTCCCTCCACGTTGCCGACGACAGGCTTCAACCAGCGACGGATGGCAACATACCCCTGCGCCTCGATGACAAGGCTCCACCAGACGGGCGCCTCTCTCCATGGATCATGGCTGGGGTGTATCGCATGGGAGACAGAGACTTCAGCACCAATATTCCTCCCGGTGAATTCACGCGAGAGCAATTGCAAGACGATGCCCTTGCCTCCATCTTCAAGGGTCTTCACATCAGCCAATTGGGAATTCACGGAAGCGATCCACCTCTCGCTGTCGAATTCTGGAAACCCTGCCTGATACTCGCCCTGCTCTGCCTGCTCGCCGAAGCTCTCCTCCAAGTTCCCGCCTCCCACCACCGGAAGCCTGAATCCTGACCTCCCATGCATCTCATTTTCCATCCAACATGGTTCTCTGTCACAGCCGCAATGCTCATTGTTGCGGTGGCGGCAACGCTGTGTCTGCTGGGGTGGAGACGCAGACGGGGGGGACGCATCGTCCTGATGGAGTTTTTGAGATTCTTCACAATTGCTGTGGCAAGCACCCTGCTCCTTCAGCCGGAGCTGGTGGAAGAAACGCCACCTTCCCCCCACCCCATCATTCCCGTACTTCACGATGCCTCAATCTCAATGCAGACGCGCGACGTCCAGCAGGGGCGCAACAACGTCATCTCGCGTCAAGAACAGGCGCAACAAATCATCGCGAACAAAAGTACGGGGAAACTCCCGGATGGCACACTGCTGACCGAAATGGCCATCTCCGCCACAGATGAATCCGGAGAACAGCCCCCAGCAGGCACCGACCTGGCTCAGCCGCTGGAAGATATCCTCCAATCCTCGGACAATGTCCGCGCTATCGTCCTCGTCTCGGACGGCACACACAACGCCGACTCCCTCCCTCTCATTGCCGCCCAAAAGTTGAGGCGAAAAGGCATTCCTCTCATTGCCGTCCCGGTGGGCTCGGAGCGAGCCTTACCCGACATTGAGCTAAGCAATGCCCGCGTCCCCGGCTACGGCATCGTTGGAGAATACGTCCAAATCCCCTTCGTCGTGCGGAGCACCATGCCCAACGATACGGATTTGAGCATCACGCTGGAATCCCTCGACACCGGAACAAAATCAACCCAGCCCCTTCACCTCGCCTCCGGGCGCGAGCAAGCCACATCCTCACTTTGGAAAGTGACTAAAACAGGCCCCGAACGCCTGCGCCTCTCCGTTGCACCCATCCCCGGTGAATCAGATCGCAACAACAACTCAATCAGTTTCACCCTCCATGGCCGGCAGGAAACAATCAAAGTGCTCGTCATTGACACCCTGCCGCGCTGGGAATACCGCTTCATCCGCAACGCCCTCGCGCGCGATCCTGCCGTCGAAGTCCACACCCTTCTTTTTCACCCCAATCTGCCTCAACCAGGCAAGGGGGAAAACTATCTGGAACGCTTCCCGGAAAGCCTGAATGAACTGGCCGCCTACGACGTCATCTTCCTCGGAGATGTCGGAATCGGCGACAAGGGACTCACCCTCAAGCAGGCGGAACTCATCAAAGGACTCGTCGAAAATCGGGCTTCCGGACTCATCTTTATCCCCGGCCCCCAAGGGAAACAAATGCAGCTCCTCCAATCCCCGTTGGGAGAACTCATGCCTGTCGTTATCGACACATCGCGACCGCACGGAACGCGCATGCACGAGCCCTCCCCCCTCGTCCTCACCCCCGAAGGCAAGGATTCTCTTCTAACGCTTCTCACTGACAAGAAGGACGAAAACGAGGATATCTGGCGCAGCCTCCCCGGCTTCTACTGGTACGCCCCGGTGGAACGCGCCAAGGCTGGCGTCCAGGTACTTGCCGTTCATTCATCCGCCAATAATGCCTTCGGCCGCCTGCCTTTGCTGGCTACGCGCCCGGCGGGTACAGGCAAGGTGCTCTTCATGGGAACAGACTCCGCATGGCGTTGGCGGCGAGGCGTCGAGGACAAATACCACTACCGTTTCTGGAGCCAGGTTGCCCGCTGGATGAGTTACCGCCGCAACATCTCGGCAGGCTCCCGCATCCGCCTCTTTGCCGTCCCGGAAACACCTGAACCCGGCGATACCGTCAACCTCACCGCCATGGCCTCGGACGCTTACGGCTCCCCCATGAGCAATGGTGAAATCATGGCCGACATCACCAGGCCGGACGGGCATATCAGTCGCATCCAGCTCCGCCCGCTGGAAAACACCTGGGGTTCCTACGGAGGAAGTTTCAAAATAGATTCCCCCGGGCAATGGATCGTCCGGTGCTTCTGTGCAGATGCTCCAGAACAAGCCCAAAACCTCACCTTCATCACTTCGCGGGAAGTGAAGGAAAAAACGGGGCTCCCTGCCAACCGTGCTCTGCTCAAGGAAATGGCTTCCATCACCGGAGGAGTCTTCGTAGATTCCGAAAATCAGCTCCAGGAACTCCCGGACATCCTGCGAAGCCTTCCCCCGCTCGCCCCTCAAATCCGCGTCATCCCTCTCTGGAACAACCCGTGGATTCTCGGCAGTCTCATTGCCCTGCTTTCCCTGTTCTGGATCATCAGAAAACGCTCCGGCATGATTTAATAATGAAGTACTTCGGAATGCCCACGAAGTCAGCGCTAGAGTATCTAGACACGAGATAGGCGTAATTTGTAGGTAAAAGCATCATAAAATAATGTCTATAACATTGATGCATAGACGGCATGATATATCCAATCACGTATGGGAGCTATTGGAACCGCACTTACCAGGAAGAGAGGAAGTGCACCCGCATGCGGCTGAGGCAAGGGGAGGTAATCAGGATATGGGTAAGACAAAAGGATTTCAAACCTGCTCGAAGTATTCCTCAGGCGTCGCCACCACGATGCAATCCATCCCTGCGGCATCAGCGGCCAGTATTCCTGGCTCTGCATCTTCAAAAACAACACAATCGGTTGCCTTGGCTCCCAGTTTTTCCGCAGCAAGCAGAAACATATCCGGAGCTGGTTTGCCATGCTTCACATCTTCGGGCGTTACCACCAGAGAAAACAAATCCTCAATCCCGGCACTCTTCAACGTCATGCTCGCACCAGCTATCATGCTTCCCGTCGCAATAGCCACCGGAGCATTGGCTCCCAGTGAACGGACGAATTCGACAGTCTCCACAATAGGAGCCACTCCTTCGCTCGCCAAAAGTTCCAAATAAATCGCCCTCTTGTCTTCCGATACCTCTTCGGCATCCATCTCAACGCCATACCTGTTATTGATGAATTTCACCACATCACATGCCGACTTGCCGCCACAGGAATAAAACTCCTTGGGCAGGAATGCTTCATAAGGTGCGCCAGCTTTGCTGAGAGCCATCCTCCATGCCTTATAATGCAGGGGCATGCTGTCAACAAGGGTTCCATCCAAATCAAAAATATATCCTGCATACTGCTTTTCAGGCAAGTGGACTCGCTTCATGGGGAGGCATCATAAGGACTCTACCTCGATCGTAAAGCCCGGAAACAGACTTATTCCCATCTCTCCCCGGCAAGTCCAACCACCATCATCCGCGCGATATAAGATGAAGCGGATGGGAGAAAAATAACTTTTCTCAAATAATTTACGCATCCGATACTTGACATTGGAAGCCCCCTCACTAGAATCTGTCGCACTCGGAACGAAAACCGATTCATCCCTTTTTTCACATGGCTAATATTAAATCCGCACTGAAACGCATCCGTCAGACGAAGACTCGCACCGCTAGAAACCGCGCCGCCAGCTCCCGTCTGAAGACCCTCCGCAAGAAGATTGTCTCTGCCATCGAACAAGCTGACAAGGCCGCTGCTACCGTTGCTTACAACGAATATTCTTCTGCTGTTGACAAAGCTGCCAAGACCGGCAAGGTTCCGGCCAACCGCGCTTCCAATTACAAGAGCAAGGCTGCCAAGGCTATCGCCAAAATCGCCTAAGTTTTTCATTCGGTTTTCCGACCTTTTCATGACAAGCCGGCCTGTTTACTCGGGTCGGCTTGTTTTGTTACCCTAATCTTATGCAGCAATCCAGGAAAGAGATGGCAACTCTCATCATCAAGGATCCCTCTGCCTACAAGGTTTGTGAGGGATGCGGCTCCATCGTATCCAGACAAACAGTGCTCTGCCCCAATTGTAACGCCTATCGCTTCAACAATCAGGACGAATACGTCGTTGAACAGGCCATTCTTCTAGCCTCTCGCAAGCAAATTTCCGTCACGGCAGAGGACATCGACTTCTGATTCCTCTTCCGCTTTTCGCTCACTATGAACCAGCATAACCCTCAATTTTGGAAGGTATTGCGGAGTGAATACACGCACCGCTCCCCCTGGTTCACCGTCCGGGAAGAAGATGTGCTTCTCCCCAATGGAAGCACCATCCCATCCTACCACATCCTGGAATACCCGGATTGGATCTGCGTCATTGCCATCACAAAAGACGGTCACTTCGTCATGGAAAGGCAATACCGCCATGCCGCCGGGCGTGTCGATTATGAGCTCTGCGCCGGAGTCATGGAAACAACAGATGCCTCTCCACTGGATTCCGCACAGAGGGAACTCCTGGAAGAAACCGGCTACGGTGGTGGAACCTGGGAGCACTTCATGACCATCTCCGCCAATCCGGGTACACATACCAACTACACGCATTGCTTCATCGCACGCGAGCTTGAACTGCTGGCGCCTCCGCAGCAGGAAGACACAGAGGACATCGCCATCCACCTGTTGACGCGCAAGGAACTTCTCGCCATCATGATGGACGGAGGCATCATCCAGGCACTCCATGCCGGTCCCCTCTGGAAGTACATGGCCTTGTTCCCGGAAAAAGATTAGGGCAGACCTGTCGTCTCACAAAATTCGTTCAACAGGCGAGTTCGGTAAGCGCGGTGAGGATGGGTTTGATCTAGAGATGTCTCTTCTGGCTGGTGTATTCGATGATGCATGTTTTGCTCATTTTTAAGGGCTGGCTGGGGTTCGTCGGACCGACATATTCGTTCATGCCTTCCGGCGTCCTGACTCATGAGGCAACACGTGCCCCCGGCAGCGACGGGCTTCACGCTTTACATCCTGTAGAATTGGAGGATATTGTGAACATGTTCCAACAGCGATTGTTTCTTCCCCTGTTGCTAGCGACCGCTTTTCTGCCTGTCGCCTGTGCCGGAGCTCCGGCAACTGGCTCCAATTCCTCCGATGATGCCAACCTTCCACATCCCTTGTCGGAGGAGGACATGAAAATCGCCCGGCAGACGGCACTGTTTTCCTGGATGATGAACTACTACCAGGAACCCTCCGCCAAGGACTTCAAGAAGAAGATCAAGGAGTTTTCCCGCGCCGGCCTGCTGGACTCGAACAGCTACATGATGGGTACTCTCGGTTTCGTCTCCCGCATCTTCATGGACCACGACTCCATGGTGCCGGAGTGGATGGAAGAAGTTGGCAAACTCCCCCCGCGCCAGCAACTCGTCTTCATCGCTTCCCTGCGCATGTGCGACACGCCGAACACCAACGCCATCCTCGATGACAAAGTCACCGATGGCAACGAAGTGAGCCGCATTTACCAAAGCATCATGACGCTGGAGACCGACCAGTTCCTGACTCCTCAGAACCTGTCCAAACTTGAGCCCAAAGAATTCAATTACGACATTGTCCCCTTCTGTTGGCAGGCCTTCTTCGCCTCCGGCAAGCCGGAATACATCCGCTACATTATTCAGTATGCCATGGAGCCACCGTCCGGCTCAGACCAGGATGCCAGCCGCCTCACCGCCAAGACAACCCTCCTCAACTTCACGGAAACCCACCCGAAGATCAGACAAATTGCCGCCGACTACTTCGCCACCCTCCCGGAAAGCGTTCGCAAAGCATTCCTCGGAGATCAAAAAAATACGGGATCAAAGCCCCGCACAGCACAGCCCCAACCCGACAACACCTCCCATGAATCCTGATTCCATGGACGCCCCCCATACACTCTGCGAAGGCAAATTCCTGCGCCTCATCAAGGAAGGCCGTTGGGAATACGTGGAACGCGTTCGTGCCAACGGAGCCGTCATGGTCGTGGCTCTCACCCCAAACCAGGAACTCATCCTCGTCGAAGAATATCGCTATCCTCTTCACTCCATCTCCATCGGCCTGCCTGCCGGAATCTCCGGCGATGAAGGTCCGGAAAGCCTGGAAAACTCCGCTCGCCGGGAACTCGTGGAAGAAGCTGGTTACGAAGCCCAAGAGATGATCCACCTCTGCACGGGGCCATCATCCCCGGGATTGACCACGGAAATGATCAGTTTCTTCATGGCTCGTGGGCTCACCAAGGTTTCCTGCGGCGGCGGGGTCGACAATGAGAATATCACCGTCCACCACGTCCCTCTCGCCTCCATCGACGCATGGATAGCAGAACAACTGGCTCTGGGCAAAATTCTCGATCCCAAGGTATATCTCGGGCTCCACTTCCTGAACCGCTGAGTTTCCTGGGCTCGATCACAATCCCCTACTCAGCAGGAGCCGCACCCAGGGGAAGCGTCAAGACGAAAGCCGCACCAGCCAGATTGCTGCGCTCCAACTTCAGATCACCACCAAGGGAACGCGCCATCCCTCGAGCCAGGGAAAGCCCCAGCCCGATGCCGGGTTTGCGGCCGCGTTCCGCTTCCTGCGTCCTGCGGAAAGGCTCGAACACCAACTTCCGGTTCTTGTGAGAAATCCCCGGGCCATTATCCCGGAAGTACACCATCAGGTACTCGCCGCTGATCTGGACATTCAGTCGCGCTTCCGGGGCTTCCCCCTTGCCGTACTTGATGGCATTCGTCACAAGATTGTCCATAATCTGCTCCACTGCCAGCACATCCGTACGCAACAGGCGGATACGAGCCGCATGAGACATGGAGCAGGTAAAGGTAAATCCGGCCTGTTCCAGCCTTTCCTTCATCCTCTCGGCCACGGGCTCCAGCAATTCCTCCACGCTGACAGTGTCGCGCATGGGACGCACGCCCCCCTTCTGGAGACGGGCATAGGCCAGCACATTCTCAATCATGTGCTCCAGCCGACGACATTCGCGCCGGAGAGAGGCGTAGTATTCGGGCAAACTTGAAGGAGGAACCATCCCATCCTCCAGCATTTCGGCAGAGAGAGAAATGGAAGTCAGCGGCGTTCTCAACTCATGGGTTACTGTCGCCACAAAATCCGCCCGGCGTTGCTCCAGCCGCATCATCGCCAGCACAAGCATCACCAACCCACCGACAGACAACAAAGCTACTCCCCAGGCCCCCACCAGCGTCCAGCGCAACACAGACAAGCCAGGGCTGTACCCATCAGACAGCCTTTCTCCGGGCAAAAACGCCACCGGCAGAGAAGACAACATCACCCCACCCTGTTCATTTCCGTCCGAAGACAGATCTCCGTCCGGCAAAATTGGCAACACCCCAGCGAGCAAAATTCCTTTCAACCTCTCCCAGCGGAATACAAGCCCCTCTGCCCCCACGCCATCCGGCATTGCCACCGGACGCAAGGCAAACAAATCGCCCCCCTGCCAAAATACGGAAAACCCCGGGCTACCCGCCTCGCCGCGCTCTAGGGAACACTGACGCATTTCCTCCAATAAAATTCCACCCAGTTGCGGATTGCCCATGACGGCAGCCAGCCAGCTCGGGTCAGACTCCGGCGTAGTCATCTTCCCTGATGGAAACACCACCAAATAGCCGCGCACATACCCGGGCTTTTCCTGAGCCAACGCCGTCAGCACCATGTTGGAAATAGCCTGTTCACCCTTGCTGGGCGACACGCCATCCTTGGAGGCAATAGCTTCGTGCAAGTCCACCCAGCGAGACTGCTCCGACGCCAAAAGAGAACTCATGCGAGCATCCATCTCACGGGACACAGCGCGCGACCAACTGTCCAGCCGCTTCCCGTACTCATCGCGAACGCGATCATTCTCCGAATCCACCAGAGACCAACTCAGCCACGCCAGAACCCCAAACACGGGCACCAGGCAAAACAACAGCAGGTAGAGGCGGCCCTTCTTCACAATAATCACTCCCCGCGACCCGTATTCCAGCAATAACCCTGTCCGCGCACCGTTTCCAGGCACCCGGCTGCATGCCCCAACTTCCCGCGCAGGCGGACAATCGTCATTTCCACGGACTTGGTCTCCACCAGCCGCGGATCCATATCCCAGACGCGGCGCAGCAATTCATCGCGTGAAATCAGGCGCCCTTCATGCGTACCAAAGTACACCAGCAAATCGTATTCGCGGCTCGTCAACGCAGACTCCGTCCCGTCATCAAACACCACCACCTTGCGCGCGGCATCCAGGCGAGCATGGGGAATCGCGATCTCGCGAGTCGTCTTCGGCCTCTCGGGAGATCTCCTCAATACAGCTTCAATTCGAGCCAAAAGTTCTCTGATACTGAATGGTTTGACGACATAGTCGTCCGCGCCCAGCTTCAATCCCCGTATCCTGTCATCCTCATCACTCCGCGCCGTCAGCATAATCGCAGGTACGCCGGGGCATTCCCGCGTCATCAACGCCAGCACCTCAAACCCATCCGCACCGGGCATGCCCACATCTAGCAACGCCAGGTCAAATGCTCCTCCCTGTACCGCACGGCAAGCCGCCACCCCATCGGCACAAGCCACCACTGCGTATCCGCTCACCTCAAGGGCATGCGACACGATTGTACGGATGTTTTCATCATCTTCTGCGAGGAGAATGCGGTATGCCTGGGCCATGTTCCCATTCAACAGCTTTCCCCATGCTTTGGAAAGGTAAAAAACTCCTTACCACCATCGCTTGCAAAAACGGGATACAGAGCTTGCCGAAGAGATGAAAAATTTGCATAATCATTCGCATGAAAATCGCTGTGATTGGCAAAGGGGGACGTGAACATGCCCTCGTCAAAGCTCTTAAGGACTCCCCCTCTTCTCCCGAAATCTTCAGCTTCCCGGGAAGCGATGCCATCAATAAACTGGCTACACCCATCCCTGCCACGGATATGCACAGTGTCGTCGCATGGATGAAATCCAACGAAATCGACCTCTGCCTCGCTGGCGAAGAAAGCTACCTCGTCACGGACGAAGGACTCGCCAATTGTTGCCATGAAGCTGGACTACCCTGCTGGGGTCCAGTCAAGGAAAGCGCCCAGCTCGAAGCCAGCAAGGAATTCGCCAAGGATTTCCTCATCCGCCATGGCATCCCCACAGGCAAGGCTGGCGTCGCCGCCAATCTCGATGAAGCCCGCGCTATCATTGGAGGTACCTACCCGACCGTGCTGAAGTTCGACGGCCTCGCCGCCGGCAAGGGTGTCGCCGTTTGCCCGGACGAAGCTGCCGCCGAAGAATTTCTCAAGGAAGTCTTCACCGACAAACGCTTCGGTCCCGGCCGCCTCCTCGTGGAAGAATTTCTCACTGGCCCGGAAGTCTCAATCTTCGGCGCTCTAGTGGACGATCACTACCTCATTCTCTGCCCGGCTCGCGACTACAAACGCCTTCAGGAAAACGACCTCGGCCCAAACACAGGCGGCATGGGTGCCGTCGCCTCCCGTCAACTCGTCAGCCCCGAACTGCAGGAACGCATCGAACGCGAAATCGTCGCCCCGACGGTGGCCGGACTCCGCAACGATGGCCTGCCCTACCGCGGATTCCTTTACTTCGGTCTCATGTTGACGCCGGATGGCCCCAAGGTGATCGAATACAACTGCCGCTTCGGTGACCCGGAATGCCAGGCCGTGATGCCTCTGTTGAAGGGCGACCTCGCCCAATTCTGTCTCAAGGGTGCCCGGGGAGAATTCGATTCCTCCCTCATCTCCTTCGACAAAGGCTGGAGCGTCTGCTGCGTGCTTGCCTCCGCCGGATACCCCGCCTCCTCTCACTCCGGAGACGCCATTCAAGGGCTCAATGCCGTGGACAAGGGATTTGTATATCATGCGGGCACCAAGTGGGATGAAACCCGCCAGTGTTACGTCACCAACGGCGGACGCGTCCTCGCAGTCGTCGCCCAGGGGAATACGCTCGACGAAGCCCGCAAACTCGCCCACAGCGAAACCGACAAGGTGAGCTTCGACGGATTCCAACGCCGCGCCGACATCGCCTACACCTCCTTTGAATAAGGCCTCCTCTGAGGCACTTCCATACAATCGCACTTCCGGCGGCGGTACCTGCAACCATCAGGGCCGCCGCCAATTTTTTTGCTCACATGCAGGGGATTTTGTGTTAATACGGCACCATGATACTAGGTTCCCCCTCCTTCCAGAACAAAGTCGCCATCATCACCGGTGGAGCAGGCGGCATCGGCAGACACATAGCAGAAAGCTTCGCCAGCCACGGTGCCCGCGTCGTCATCCTTGATAATAACGAAGACGCAGGGATGCAAACGCTCGCCTCCCTGCCCGGCGACAGCCATCTATTCGTCCCAGCCAACATAGCCAGCCAACAGGAACTGGAGGCCTTTGCCTCCGTCGTACTTGGACGATATGGTGCCATCGACTACCTCATCAACAACGCCTGTGTCAGCAAGGCCGGGCTCTCCAGCGGCTGTTCCTACGAAGACTTCATGGAGGTCTTCAAAATTGGGGTCGCCGCCCCCTACTACCTCACCCAATTGTTTCAGGATACCTTCCAGCCCGGCGGAGCTATCGTCAACATTTCATCCACCAGAGCCGCCATGTCCCAGGCCGACACGGAAAGCTACACAGCCGCCAAAGGAGGAATATCCGCCCTCACGCACGGCATGGCCATGAGCCTGTCGTCGCGCGGTATCCGGGTCAACAGCATCAGCCCGGGGTGGATTGACACAGGGGCGTTCGGTGCCATTTCTGACGCAGATCACAAGCAGCATCCCGCCGGACGGGTTGGTACGCCGGAGGATATTTCCGCCCTCGTCCTCTTCCTCTGCTCCACTCAGGCCTCCTTTATCACGGGGGAAAATATCACAGTGGACGGCGGCATGAGCCACCGCATGATCTACCACGGAGACGAAGGCTGGCGCTACACCTCAGCCTGATCCACTCTCCCCCCATTTTTGGATCAAGCTTCGGAAAAATCCCGCCCCAATTCATCTTCTCTGAAAACACAAGAACCGCCCCGGGAAACTCCTTCCGAGGCGGTCTTTTTGCTTGTTACCCGTTTTGCTTCCTATCAAAACGAATAGCGAACATCTGTTGTATTGAAACTGCCCGCCTGACGCAATAATCAGGCGAAGCAGTCAATAGGCAAATCCCTTACAGGACTAATACCCAGGATCCTGTTTTTTCATCGTATACAAAGCCCTTCTTCTCATAGCTGGAGGAATCAATGAGAGGATTGGCGTTCCGATCATTTGCCTGGTACAGCTTGTAGCCAAGATCCTGACGGGAATTTTCAAAGCAGGGCTTGCCAATGAACTCGGCATCGCGGCTTACAAGTCCGCCGACAAGGCGATTGTTCAGCCACATTCCATAGGAGGAGTCCACCCCACCGATCAAATGATGAACGAGATTTCTCGTCGCCCTGGTCGGAGTAATGATGCTGATGTATCCACCCTGCAGGGCAAATTCACCTGAAGCATTACCGTTCTTGATCACGTTTGCATCAACCGTAATCGTGCCACCACGATGAGTCACCGAGGTTTTCACCTTACCGAGTACGATTTCATCCTTGGCTCTGTAAACAATGTTTCCGAGCTCAGCGGTTGTTGTTGCCGTATTACCCATATAAATGGCCTTGCCGGCGATCACCTCAATGTTACCCCAGTTTTCCACGGCGATATTGGAATTCTGATAGATGTAATCATCAACGTTGAGGTAAATACTGCCATTGCCGGTAGTATTGATTCCCGCGTTGATGATGAGATTGTCATCATCACGCCCCGTATTAGTAATGGTGATATAAATATTACCATTGCCGTAGTTTTGGATCGGGCTGTTAATCACCATCTCGCCGGGAGCCGTCATGACGATGTCGCCACCGTTGGTAACATACTCACCGATGACCACCTTGTCGCGGGAATGGTCAACATACAGGCCGCCCGAACCACCGTTACCAGTAATTTCAGACGTCGAGATTTCAATAGCGTTGTCTCTCGTTCCAACACCCTTGCTGCCTTCAATCACAACTTTGTCTGCTGAAATATTCAGCTTCTTGTCTCCGCCGATGTCATTGTTATCAATGATCGCACCGTTACGAGCCTTGAGCGTTAACATTTTACCCGATCCATTGGCTGCCATGTAGTCGAGGCCAATCGCGCCGTCAACGATCATCGTAATGTTGCCGTTGGAGGTCGTTACTCGTCTGATTTCAAGATCGCCCTTTTGGAGGATATTGATATCACCCAATCCAGATACTGAAGCGGCCATGGACTTAACTTCCGTATCCAGAGCGCGAGTTGCTGCAGCACCTTGAGTCCCGATACCGGAAACTGCTTCAAGGATGAGATCTCTGGCAATAATCCTGGTTGCATCATTGTTGTCATCCAGAATAGCACCGCCGGAGGTCAGTTTGATATTGCCGTTTCTGGCATGGAGTTCCTGCACAATCACATTGGCGACTGCAGCAAGAGAGATATTACCTTGTGCTGAGTAGGCATTGAGGTTTTGCACCTTGATGTCCAAGCCACCCTGTGAGCCAACACCAATGTTGCCCTTGGCATGGAAGTTCACTGTATTGCCGATGACATCAATGCCGGTGTCCTTGGGATCGCTTTCGCGAATGACGCCATTTTCTGCCTTCAAGGTCACATTACCGCCAGTACCCGTACCAGCCACGATGGAATCAACAACGATGTCGCGTTCCTTGGAGGTGATGGTGATATCATTGCCCAAAGCGTTGGTCGTCGAGACAACGTTGGTAGCAATCACATCCTTCCGGGCAGTGAGATCAATGGAACCATTGCCAGCTACGACGCCAACCGCTTCAAGTTCACCACCGGCCACGACCGAGATATTGCCTTTACCCTTGGTCTTCGCCTTGAGAACGAGGTCGTCGGTTTCATTGATCGCAATTCTGCCATCATTGGTCACAACCAGATCGGCGCTGTTTACCTTCGTATCTAGGTCGATGTTCGATTTTGCGTTGACGACAAGCGCATCGGCAACAATCGGGCTGCCGGAGGGACGCTTGGCGGTCACGGAACCGTTCTGTGCTGTCAGGATGACATCGGCATTCTTGCCCTGCCCCGCTTCAATCTTGCCGACAAGGATGTTGGCATTACTAGAAGTCAGGGTGATGTCGTTGGCGTCGGTATCCGTCAGAGACACGATATTCTTCGCGTCAATGGTGCCGCTTGCCGTCACCGTGATAGCGCCGTCGGCGGTGGTCACGTCGGCGAGCAGATCACCCGTCTGGTCGATGACAACATTGCCCTTGCCCGTCAGTTTCCCGACAAGTTCCTGAATGTTGGTACGCAGGTTAATTCCCTTGGCTGCAATAGCATTGAGCACCTTCGTCACAACGTGGTAGACAGGAGGTTTGTTTGTCGCGCCCTGGATAAGGCCCTTGGTTGCTTCAAGTGTCACATTACCATTGGCTGCCTTGACAGTATCGTTCAGGGTAATGTTGCCGTTGGATGCAAGCATGGAGATATTTCCGGCTTCAGCAGTGACCGTTTGACCGATCGTCACATTCGCGGAAGCATCCATACCCACATCGCCCGTCGTTGCAGCAACTTGAGCCTTGGTCGTGATGTCGCCATCCTTCGCCTGCATCGTGACATCATTCTGAGCGGTGACCGCTGCGTTGATGGTGATACCCTTGTCGGCTACCAGATTCACATCCGTACCTGCAGTGACCGTTTCATCCATGATCGCTCTGCCAGCAATTGTTCTGCCGATCACAATGTTCTCCGAAGCGCCCATGTTCACGCTGCCTGCTATAGCCTTGATGGCTGCCGTGGTGGCGATATTGCCACCCTTCGCTGTCATCGTCACGTCTTCCTTGTTCGCGGTTACGGCTCCATTGATTGCAATGCCCTTGCCGGCAACCAGGT
>CAYVAI010000004.1:0-116286 GCA_964448375.1 uncultured Akkermansia sp. | reverse complement strand
CAACCTTCTTATCTGCGGTTACCGTCGAACCGATGGTCATGTCCGCACCAGCGTCCATGTTCACATTGCCCAACTTAGCCAGGATAGCCGCCGTAGTCGTGATGTCTCCGGCTTCAGCCTTCATCTTCACGTCTTCCTTGTTCGCGGTTACGGCTCCATTGATCGCCATGTCATTGCCGGCAACCAGGTCAACCTTCTTATCTGCGGTTACCGTCGAACCGATGGTCATGTCCGCACCAGCGTCTATGTTCACATTGCCCAACGTAGCCTTGATGGCAGCCGTAGTCGTGATGTCTCCGGCTTCAGCCTTCATCTTCACATCGTCGGCAGCGGTCACCGTTCCATTGGTGGTGATGTTCGTGCCAGCTGTCAGCTCAACATTATCATTGGCTGCCGTGATAGCGCCCTTTGCCAGAATATTGCCGTCCGTCGCCGTGATCAGCACATTCTTGCCAGCGTTGACCGTGTCATTGGTCGTCACGTCAACCTGAGCGGTCAGCGTCACATCTTCAGTTGTAGCTGTGATTGCCTTATCGGCTGTGATATTGCCGGTCGTTGCCGTAATATCGACGTTATTGCCAGCCATAACTGTGTTGTTGGTGACCACATCAACTTCGGCGACCATCTTCACATCATCGGCAGCGGAAACCGTTCCGTTGGTGGTGATGTTCGTGCCAGCTGTCAGCTCAACATTATCATTGGCTGCCGTGATAGCGCCCTTTGCCAGAATATTGCCGTCCGTCGCCGTGATCAGCACATTCTTGCCAGCGTTGACCGTGTCATTGGTCGTCACGTCAACCTGAGCGGTCAGCGTCACATCTTCAGTTGTAGCTGTGATTGCCTTATCGGCTGTGATATTGCCGGTCGTTGCCGTGATTTTGACATTTTTAGCAGCAGTGACTGTGTCCTGTGTGTTTACGTCCGCATTGGCGGTCATGTCCACATTGCCCAGCGTAGCTTGGATGGATGCTGTGGACAGGATGTTGCCGGCTTTCGCCATCATCGCGACATCGTCGTTTGCGGTGACCTTGCCGTTGGTGGTGATATCCGAGCCAGCGGTCAGCGTGACATTGTCATTAGCTGCCGTGATGGCCTTCTTGGCCCAAATGTCGCCTTTCGTTGCCGTA
The DNA here is from genome assembly GCA_964448375.1 of uncultured Akkermansia sp. Taxonomy (GTDB): domain Bacteria; phylum Verrucomicrobiota; class Verrucomicrobiia; order Verrucomicrobiales; family Akkermansiaceae; genus Akkermansia. Next base: position 115,159 of record CAYVAI010000004.1, on the reverse strand, counting down.
ATCACCACATTCAGATCTGCATCTACGGTTTCTTCCGTAGTCACATCTTCCGAAGCAGTCATCGTCACGTTGCCAGTCGTAGCCTTGATGGCAGACTGAGACAGGATGTTGCCATTCTTCGCCGTCATCGCCACATGATCGTTCGCGGTAACCTTACCGATGGTGGTAATGTTCGTTCCGGCAGTCATGGTGACATTATCCAGCGTTGCGGTAACATCTCCCGTAGTCGAAATAGCGCCAGCTCGGGCCGTCATCATCACGTTATCGTTCGCAGTAACCTTACCGATGGTAGTAATGTTCGTTCCGGCGTTCATTGTCACATCATCCTCGGTGGCTGTGACAGCCCCCGTGGCCGAAATAGAGCCGCTCGTCGCATTGAACTTAACATTCTTTTTCGCCGTGACGGTTTCTTCAGTGGTGATGTTCGTATTGGCGGTCAGCTCAACATTTTCATTGGCTGCCGTGATAGCACCCTTTGCCAAAATATTGCCTAACTTAGCCTCGATGAGGACATTCTTGTCCGCGGTCACCGTATCATTGGTTGCAACGTCGTTCCAGGCGACCATTTTCACATCGCCAGCCTTGGCTGCAATTGCCTTATCAGCTGTGATAGAACCATACTGGGCTGTAATATAAACATTTTTGGCAGCAGTAACCGTGTCCTTGGTCGTCACGCTCTTCCGGCCAAACAAGGTCACATCTTCACCCTGGGCATCAATAGCCTTGAAGGTAGTGAGGTCACCAGCCGTCGCTTCGATATTGACATTCTTACCTGCAGTGACCGTGTCCTTGGTCGTCACGTTCGTTTCAGCAAGCATCTTCACGTTGCCCGCTGTGGCAGTAATCGCCTTGTCGGTAGTGATATCGCCGATCTTGGCTATGATGTTGACATCATTGCCTGCAGTGACCGTGTCATTGGTCGTCACGTCATCCCAGGCAGTCATCTTCACATTGCCGGTCTTGGCTTCAACAGCCTTTTTGGCTGTAATGCTGCCGTCTTTCGCCGTCATCACGACGTCGTTGTTTGCGCTTACCTTACCATCGGTCGTGATGTTATCGGTAGCAGTCAGCTCAATATCACCGTTGGTGGCAGTAATATCTGCCGTGGTCGTGAGGTCTCCATCTTCTGCGGTCATCACAATGTCGCCATCCGTTGCTTTGATAGCTTCGGTAACATTCATGCCGCCGGCAGTTTTAACAACAATGTCCCCAGTTCCGGCTTCGAGACCGGTGAGGGCGGACATGCCCAAATTGGGGGTTACTCCGCCAATTTGCAGATCACCGTCCAGATCCTTGATGTAAATGCCACCGGATGTCGTCCTGGCTTCGAGCTTATCAACGTTCAGTTCAATGCCGTTCGTTGCAGACCCAATGCCCGTACCGGCAGTGGCGGCAAGATTGGCTGCCTTGATGATGGCAGTCACTTCATCCTCCGTGGCATCCGTGATGGCGCCAGTAGCTTTCAGCGTTACGGTATTACCCGTTCCCTTGGCCTCAATAAGGGTAATGTTCAAGTCTCCGGCAGCATTGGCAATGGTGATGTTGCCATCGCCCGTGCTGGCATTGACAACGTCAAGGTCGTCAGACTCGGAGATGTTGATCACACCGGTCGCGGTGGTCGCGTCAAGGCTGGTTACGTCCGTATCCAGGGAGGTCGTGGCATTCGTGCCACCAGCTCCGATTCCAGATTTTGCGGAAATGACCAAGTCATGCCCCGTAATGCGCGTTGCCGTGTTGGCATCATTGTTGACCTGCCCTTCCGATGCAGTCAGGCTGATGTCGCCATGAGTCTTGCCTGCGGTGATCGCGCCTGCGGTGATATTGCCATTGCTGGCTGTCAGCGTGATGATATTGCCTTCGGCATCCGTCGTCGAAACAACCTTTTTCGCATCAATACTACCGCCAGCATTGACGGAAATGGAACCATTGGCCGTGGAAACGTCCGTCAGTTCAACGGCGTCCTTTTCAGCAATGTTGACCAATCCGTCGCCAGTCACTTCTCCCGTCAGCTTCCCGATATCCGTGCGCAAGGCAACTTCGCCTGTGCCAATACCGGTTGCCGCGCTTGCGACAAGGGTTCCACCTTCGACGTGATTGGCCGTTGCTGCGGTATCGGCTACACCCGTGATGGAACCTTCATTGGACGTCAACGTGACAGTTCCTGCCTTTGATGTATTGCGGACAGCCTTGTTCAGCACGAGGTCGCCAGTAGTTTCGACAAGGACATCGTCCTTGGCCGATATACCCGTCACCGTCTTGCTCAGGTTGCTCGTATTCACGGCGATTTCATCAATGCTCAAGGCTTCGTTAGGAGTGCTATTGACAAAGTACGCACCGCCGTTTTCGGTCGCGGCGGCAATGCGCTTCACCTGAGTCTTGATAGTGTCACTCTGGGTACCAATGCCATTCTTGGCAACGGCGACCAGGTCTCCCGTAACAAGTTTTGAATTGGAACCTGCGGTAATAGCGCCATCCCTAGAATAGAGAACGATGTTCTTGCTGCTCGTGGAGGTACCAGTGAGGTTGATGTTATCCTTAGCCGTCACTTCAATAACAGTATCCTTGCCCTGAGCCTTAATATCGCCAAGCCCTATGTTAGTAGAGGATTCAAGATAGACGTTACTCTGCCCATTTGCAGTTACGTTGACGTTATCAGCCTCAACACCAAGAGCCTGGGATGCAGTGCCGACAACATTATTGTTCTCGGCAGCCTTATAGGCAAGTTCCTTGATGATCCTGCTGGCAGCAGTGGCAATCGTTGCCTTATCCACTTTATCCGTCAGGTCGGTATATTGCGACTTGTGCGTATTCAAGAGAGACGTTGTTGTATCAAGCAACTCCTTGTTCGTGTACATTTCCGACTGAGCCTCGTTCAGAGCAAGTTCCAGATCACCTACCTTGCCATCGGCAACATCTACCGAAGATTCGGCTGCGTTGACTCCGAGCTGCATGCCTGCTATGACGGATTTGAGAATACCCAGTACAAGAGCCGAACCGCCGTCACCCACCATCGGAATGGCCTGAGCCGCACCAGCAGGGATTTCGACGATTGAAATCGCAAGATTCGCGGCATCAAGTGCTGTCGAAAGTACTTTGAAGGTTATCTCCAAGGCTTTAAGCGTTGATTGAGCATCACTCAGATTATTCTCTGTATTCTCAACCTTGGACTGGGAGCTTCCGTACTTCTCCAGGTAAAGCAGAACCAATAAATTATACTGATCTACCAGTTCCTTGCTATACCCCTTCATCTGAATCTGAGTCTGAAGGTTTGTGATTCTGGTCGTTAAATCGGACTCAGCCACTTTCTTGTCGTCATCAAGCTGACCAGCGGTAGATGTTCTGCCACTCAGATACACATTTTTAGCGATGATGTTGACCTTATTGCCATTATTGTCAATGATCTGTCCACCTGATTGCACGGTTACGGTACCCTTGCTACGTCCGGTACTCAGCAAATTAATGCTAATGTGGGACGAGGCTTTCAAGGTAATATCGCCGCCTTCAGTAATCAGATTACCTGCAACAATAAGCCCGACAAGGCCTGTTTCTTCTGCGGGCAACTGCGTACCAAGAGCCTCCAGGTAGATGGAGCCATCTCCGGTCACCTTGATCGTGTCATTGGAGTTCAGGAAAATGATATTTCCGTTTTTGGCAATAAGCCTGAGAGAACCGTTGTTATCAAGCTCCGTGATCCCGCCATTATTGTCAAAGACTGTAATGGAGGAAGCCGTGATGGAGACCGTCTGGCCTGCACCCTTGCCCGTGAGGGAATCTTTAGTCACCTGAAGAGCTCCCAGGTTTTCTGCAAACACGCTTCCTCCTGAAGAAGATGAGGCATTGAGAACATCAACATCCAGAGCTAGTCCCTTATCTCCAGTACCGAGACTCTTACCCGAAATGTCGAGAGTCTTGGCTTTCACGTTTGCGTTCTTTTCTCCAGGTTCGCGTCCGTCAAGAATATCACCGGTTTCAGACTTGAGGATGACGTTCTGACCACGAGCATCGACGACGCCCAGAAGGATGGTCCCCTGGGATTCAACCGAAGCGGTACCAGAAACTGTTGCATAGGCAAGATAGAACGGGGTATTGCGAATCTGCTTGAGATAGAGCGCACCATTAGTGGTCGTTACATCAAGTTTATCGACTTCTATTTCGAGTTTATCCGTGTCCGTACCAATGCTATTTGCCAACAGGGTCAGGTTCTTGGCGGTAATATTCGTCGCATCGCCATTGGCATCCGTCATGGAACCGCCGTTCGCCTTGAGGGTAACATTCTTTTCTCCGGCATTGACTGCTCCAAGCGCAATGCTACCGGAATTGGTGAAGATAATATCACCCTTCCCGGATGTCGAGGCGTCCAACTTGATGTTGCCGCTATTATTGATGACGATCTCTCCCTGAGCTGTAACGGAAAAATCAGCATTGGTGCCAGACTTCGAAATATTCGTGGTAAGAGCATTGCCGATAACTCCAATGGAACCACCAGCCGTCAGGCTGAGCGAATTGCCCTTGATGTTGACGGAGCCTGATGTTTGGTAGCCATTCAGGATAGAGCCACCGGACTTCAAGGTAACGCCGCCTCTGGCGGAAGTCACCTTCGTGATGGACATGGCGCCAGTTCCTTTGTGCTCAATCCAGATGTTGGACGAATCGCCAGATGCAGTTGCTTCCAGCTTCAAGCTTCCATCGGGACTATTGCTTTCATTATCGATATAGATACCACCCTTGCCGGAAGTAAGGTTCAGTGACGATACCTTCGTCTTGAGGTGTGATTCCGACGTACCAATATGATCACCAACCGACAGGGTAACATCGCCGGCAATCAACTGCCCGGATGCCTGCGTGAGGGATTTCTCTGCAGTTAGAGTCAGCGCATTGGTACCCAAATTAATACCACCGACCTTGATGCTGCCGAGCGTGTTCGCGAAATCTAGTGAAGTGCTCGTACCATCGATGACCGACAAAACTTCATTATTAAACGTAAGATTCACGCCAGTTGTATTAATACCAACCACTCCACCCGGGGTGGAAACCTTGATTGCCGAAAGATTGCCGTCGTTATCCACATAAATTTGACCACTGCTGGCATCACTAGCAGTCACATCCAAGGTATCAAGTTTCGTTTTGATCGCCTTGGTCATCTCTCCAATGGACTTTGCATTCAGGACTGCTCCCTTGGCCTCAATGACGGTACCTGTATTAGAAGCCACCGTTGTCATAGTACCCGTACTGGAAGTGATCTTGACGATGCCTTCCTTCGCTGTGATCTTGGAATCTGCATGGGCGAAGTAGACATTGACGCCGCCTCCCGACGTAAGTTCAACATTGCCCAGTGAGCCCTCAGCGGTAATCGTACCGATATTCAGACGGTTTACTTCTTCAATGTAAATCCCGCCGACATTTCTTGTCTCCCCATTGATCGAGTACGCCAGCGTACCCGACGTAATATCCATGCGGTTACCGGTAATAGTACGAAGCGAACCGCCACTGGTTCCAACAGAACCCTTAGCCGTCAAAGAGAGATTTCTGGAGGTCAGAATCGGGAGAATGCCCGAACTGCCGCCCTGTCCGTTGGGGAGCGTACCGTTAAACAGGAGGATTGAACCCTCTTCCGACACCAGGGTGAGATTGTTCGTCGCTGAAATATTCCCCAGGATGCCAATATCACCTTTGGTCTTGATGGACACGTTCTTGGTGCCATCGCGATGAGTGATGGATGTTCCATCGGCATTTTTTTCCATCGCCATCACATCACGATTACCGGTAATCGTAGCCTCATAGCCATATTCCCTGGCAATCGCACCAAGGATAAAAAGGTTATCGGACGTATTAGTGATGTCGATGCTGCCGCTGTATGTCGTTTCACCCTTGAACGCGCTCATGTTCGTATTCAAGATGATGTCGTTCTTCGCGGCAAGAGATACAGAGTAGGCATCAATATGGGTGCCAGTTCCTTCTCCGATGATGCCGCCGCCAGTCGAGGTGATAAACACGCTTGCGATATCATTGGCTCCCTTGTCGCCATTGGTCGTGATCCAGCCCAGCGTAAGGTCGCCATCGGCAGAGTTGTCGATGATAATGTTGCCAGTCGAAATTTCGCCATCAACGCCGGATTTCGTGCTTGCACTGAGGTTCTTGACCTTGACCTTCAAACCACTGGTCGTAACGATTTTATTGCCGCCTGGGTCAATAGAGTACGTCACCTTGCCGATGTTGGCACCAGTCGTGCCCTTGGTGACCAGATCCAGGGAGTTGGCTTCAATGATGCCAGCACCACTCGTCGTAATGCTGCCCGTTTCTGCCGTGATGCTGACTTTACCGTCGGTCTCATCAGTAGCCTTGATCGTACCCGTGATGTCGATGCCATTTGCTCCTGATATCGTAATCTGCTTTCCAGCGGTCAGGTTGGTCAAAGCGAGCGTGCCGGTATTCGAGATGGATATCGAGCCAGCACCAGTGTTAATCGTGCTGCCATTAGCCATGGTGAACGAGGCTGCACCACTGGAAGTAAAGCTACCGCCACCCGTGGTAATGTTTGTGTCAACCGCCAGTGTCACTGCGCCGCCTGCCTTGAATACGAGATTCAATTTCGCAGGATCTGAAGTCTTCTCTATAGTAGGCTTGGGATCTGTTGGATAATCCGGATTCGGGACTGTGTACTTAGTCCCGACGGAACTGATGTCATGCGAAATGGTGATATTAGAGCCTGCATCGAAGGTCAAATTCGCATCAATGGAGCTGTCCTTGTCACTGCCAACATACTTGATTTCCGTATTAACGGTAATATTCTCTGTTGCCGTGACCGTCACATTGCCGTTTTTAAGAGCGGCGAGGATGCTATCGACGTGCAGACTGGAATCGCCAGAACCAATGTCAAAAGCACCACTCTCGGTAACACCGGAACCACTGGTATTATTGATACTGAAACTTTTGGACTTGATCAGCCAAGTGCCGGCATTGCCGAGTGTTCTGGAAACATCAGCCCCGGAACCTATGGACATATAAGTGCCAGCCGTGGTTTCAATAGAGCCACCGTTGCCACCAGTAGAACCACCTTTAGCTTGAAGCGTGACTCCCGTTCCAATGCGTGCGGTCGTGCCGCCAGTAACCTTGATCGAGCCACCGTTGCCATTCGCACCACCAGCATTGGCTGTCAGGGAGCTGCCATCGCCAAGGGCAACAGCTTCTGTAGCATCCATGGTAATGGAACCGCCATTGGATTCACCTGAACTAGCATCAATGCTGCTAAAGTTGCCAACGTTTTTACCCTTGAGGGACACGGCTCCTGCCTTCGTCTTGCCAGACGCCTTAATCACGCCTTTATTGACGACAGTGCCAGCAGTACCTTCAATCGTCACAGTACCACCAGTGCCTTCTGCCGAGCTAGCATCTATTTCTGCTGTCTGAGTGATATCTACTCCGCTCTTGAGGGATGCGGAACCTGCCGCCGTCTTGCCAGAGACCGTAATCTTGCCGCTATTGGCGACATTGCCTTCAGTGCCTTCAATCGTGACTGTGCCGCCAGTGCCATCTGCCGAGCTGGCATCTATTGCGGCTGTCTGAGCGACATTCTTTTTGCCCTTGATGGACACGGAACCTGCCTTCGTCTTGCTGGAGACCGAAATCTTGCCACCAGTAGCGACATCGCCCTCAGTACCTTCAATCGTCACAGTACCACCTTCCAGCTCGGACGAGGCATCAATGTCACTTGCAGATACCATATCTACCCCAGCACCCTTAATCTTTACAGAGCCGCCTTTCGCCTTTCCGCCAGAAACCGAGATTTTGCCGCTATTGGTCACCTTATTTTTGGTGCCACGGGCTTCCATCTTGACGGAGCCGCCGCCCAAAAGATCATCAAAAGAACCCGCTTCAATCGTACCGGAGTTATTGACAACGGACGTCATGACATCCTTTGCTGCTTGTGCAGAAAGGACAACCTGCCCACTCTTGGCTTCTATCTTACCCTTATTGGAAACACCATCGACCGGAGTACCACTTCCATCCGGAGACACGACTTCGCCGACAACTTCGCCGGAAACCTGGAAATTGACAAGACCGTTACCAGCAAAGTCAAGAGTCGTCGCTGTCCCAGAAGCCAATACAACGTTTCCTTTCTTGGCACTGGCAACAATCATCCCCGTGTTCTCTACACCATTAGCAATAAGATAGGCAAAGCCGCCTTCTTCCTTAATGGTGATTTCCCCCTTATTGACAACTGCAGCAAGCTTTGTCGTATCACCCTGGGTAAAGGTGTACGTATCGTTTTCCATGAAGTCCTTATTCGAAATATCGAACGTGGTTGCCACCAATCCAGCGACATCAACTTTCGAGTTGCTTCCGAAAAGAATGCCGTTGGGATTGACGATGAAAATCCGTCCATTTGCGGTAAGTTGACCAAGGATCTGGGAAGATTCGTTACCCGTAACACGGTTCAGAGTAATCGACCGATCGCCAGCACTTTGCATAAACTCGATTGCTTTATTCGCGTCTATACCGAATTTGTTCCAATCAATAACCCCTTTCAGAGAATCTTGATTAATCTGAAGCCCATTTGCAACACCATTAATCGTGCCAGAACCAGCAACAAACTGCCCATCATTAGCGCCAGGCATAGCTGCAGAGGCATCGTAAGAAAAAAGAAGAAGGCCGCAGAGCAGCGTTGTGGTTGTTTGAGTAACAGAGAGGGTTGTCTCATGACCAAGGGAAGCACTCTTTTTGGCCCTTGATTTTCTTGGCTTTCTGGATTTTTGAGTCATGTAAATAAAAAAGTTTTTAGTTGATGAAATTTAAATTGGATCAGGCAATAGATTAGAAGCTATAACGAATCTGCCCATAAATGTACGCGCGGTCGCCTTCACGAGGACCAACGGGAACGGCAACATCCAGGCGGAGGTCAAGCCCTTCATACAGATTTGATCTGAGGCCAATACCCGCACCGGAAAGTGAGCTCCATTGCTTCTGACCGACGATGGGACGCTTGATGTGCGTCTGTCCATAATCAAAGAACGTTGCGACCTGCAAACGGGAAGCCTCGGGCAGGACTGCGTAACGGAGTTCAGCATTGAACACAACGCCACTGTCTCCCGAGAAGAAGGACTGAGGCTGGCCGCGGACGGTATTGGCACCACCGATGTAAACCTGCTCTCCGGAAACCAGAGGATCAACAGAATATTGGGCAGTGACATTAAAGATGCCGTAGAGGCGCGGATTAATATTCTGCAAACGCATGATGCCCAGGACGGCTTTGGTAAAACCGTTGTCGGCATGAGCGTAGGAGCGGCTGGAATAGTAGTCGTCATTGTCCATGCCGCCAAACAATTCGCCAAGGCCCTGATGGATGTTGAAGGATACGTAGCTTCTACCATCCGAGTCGGTATGGTCCAGGTTGGCGCCGATGCGGAGCTTACGGACACGGTCATTACTTGTTCTGTAGCCGAGCATGGTCTGATCGGTATTCTGCCATTCAAACCAGGACTGGAGTTCCAGTGATGTGCGGGCGGAGTAAACGATGCGATGTGAGGCACCAAAACCGCCAGTCGTGTTTTCACCCTTGATGTCCAGAATAGCGTAGTCATTGCCGATCTGGTTGTTGCCACGACCATAATACGCATTAAGCGATGTGCCGCGGTTATTGATCGGACGTACGTAGCTTGCCTGCCAGTACCAGGACTCGATGGAATCGGGAGAAATCACGCCGAAGAGCCCCAGTTCATCACCGGCACCCGACATGTTGGGCATTGAAATGTAGGGGATAAAACGGTATTCCCCGGAATCTTCACTGCCGAAGTTGTTGAACTCAAGGGTGCCTTTGATGCGGCGCTCTTCCTTGACTTCAATGCCAACATCAGTTAGCCCGGTGTCTGCACCGGGGGAAAGAGTCGAACTTACGGAAACGCCCGAACGGGAATTGATCAGCACCAGAGGACGCTCCAGGTCGGCCATCGTGAAAGCATGGCCTTGTTCATTGAAGTGATAGAATGTATCCGTCACACGCTTCTCGGAATAACGCTTGTTGCCGGACACGGTCACTTTGCCAAGTCTGCCTTCAAGAACCTGGATTTGCAACGCGCTGCCAGGCTTCATATTCTGTCTGGGAATGATGACCTTGGCGATCTGGTATCCATGTTCGTGGTAATAGTTTTCAATCGTGGAAGCCATTCCCTTGATCTGGCTAAACGTCAGGTTCTTGCCAAAGTTGTCGGAAATAAGGCCCAACAGCTCTTCTGTGGTAAAGGCGGAATTACCGCTGAGGCTGACGCCCCCCACCTTCAGCGTGCTCTCTTTGCGAGCAGGGGTTGTGGGTGTTGCTGCCTGCGTGACAGTCTTCTTGTCCTTGTTGGCTTCTTGGCTCACTGTACGCAAGGAGGACGCCCTTGTCAGAGACTCGGCATAAGCGGCACGGGCTCCGGTAGCCTGAGGATAGGCGGCACGGGAAGCATTCCTGGTCTCTGTGGGTGCGACAGGCTTTTCTTTCTTGCTGGCCATGTCCTGGGTAAATGCCCCTCCCCCTATGGTTAACGCGAGCAAAATTGCATAAAGCATCGACCCTCTCACTTGTCCGGGCACTCTCTTGAATATCATTTTTCTGATGAGCATAGAATAGGTTGTTTAGTAGTGTTCAGTTTTTTTATAAAAAAGAATCAATCCCTCCCCTTGAGGGATCGTTCGGTTTTTAAGAAATCTTAGTTGACAGCAGGCAGCTCCTTCATCAAAGCCAGCCCGGTGCCGGGCATGATTACTGCACCCTCAAAAGAGCCACTCAGTGAGTCCAGGACATCCGAAGAACCAGCTGGAGACAGGGTCTTGTGGGCAGACTCCATACACACATTCAACAGTGGCAATGAATCAGTCGTCTGGTGCGCATTACAAGACAAGGCTGACAGCCAGCCAAGCACAGGCACCAAAAAGGCAAGTGAGGCCTTGCGCAGGTTGAGAGAAAAAGGCAGTTTCATGAGAATAAAACGTTTTCGTTGCGAAAAAATGGAGCTAGTGCTCCCTGTGCGTGCGATAATAGTGGATTTAGAATCCGTCATAATAATCCATAAGTCGCTTCTTGTAAGTCGTTTAATAAATTCTTCTTGGATCCATAATGATAATTTGGATGTTGAGATAATTGCTTGATGCCTTACAAACAGAGAATAATAAAAAGATTGCATACGGATTCTAAATCCGCTAATGACGTTTTTCGCTATTGCAAAAAAAGTAAGCTACCACAAGGGTTTTGTCGTTTGATACTTACATCACGACACCATGGGTGAAAAAAATCAAAAAAATTACTTATTATTCGTTTAGTGAATTTATTTCCAGACATAAATCCCCAACGTTTTCAAGCACAATAAGCCCTGTCACACCTCTTTGAAAATAAAGAATATACCAATTCGTTTACTTTTACATCCCGACCTCTATGCTACAATTTTTGCCTTTCCTTACAAAAAAAAAGCGCACCATCCTGACAAAGGAAAGTGCGCTTGAGAAGCTTCAAAAAGTGGCGTTACATGCTTTTCAGCTCTTGCACAGCGGCTTGCAGCGATTCGACATCTTCGATAGAGATGACCGTGGCTTCCTTGCAGATGCGTCCCATCATACCTGCGAGCGTTTTGCCCGGACCAAGTTCAATAAACAGACGTTCTCCCTGGTCAACCAGCTTCTGCATGGAAGCCGTCCAGCGCACAGAACCGCAGACCTGCTTTTCGAGCATCAGGCGGATATCCTCCGGGCTTTCCACCGGGCGGGCTTCATAATTGCAATAAACGGGGACAGAAGGCATACCAAAGTTCACGTGGGCAAGTTCCTCAGCCAACTTGATCTGCGCACTGCGCATCAAACGTGAATGGTAGGCACCAGCCACATTGAGCTTCTTGGCAATTTTCACCCCGACAGCCTTGGCGCCGGCAATAGCCTTATCGACTCCTTCTTCCGTGCCGGAGACAACAGTCTGCCCCGGGCAGTTGAAATTGGCCACATCCACATCGCAATCAGCGGCAAGAGCCGTGACAGCGTCATCGGAACCGCCTATCATAGCAGCCATCGTGCCCTTGGTTGCATTGCAGGCTTCTTCCATATAGGCGCCACGCTTTTGAACAAGACGGAGGCCTTCTTCAAAAGTGTAAGTACCAACAGCGGCATGTGCCGTAAACTCGCCGAGGGAAAGACCAGCGGCAGCTACCGGAGTCAGCGAAGGCACCAGTTCCTTCAGCACGGCAAGACATGCGAGACCGTGTACATAGAGAGCGGGCTGGCAATTGCAGGTGCGGGTCAATTCTTCATTGGGGCCCTCAAACATAACCTTGGAAAGCGACTCCCCAAGAGCTGCATCCGCCTGTTCGATCAAGGCCTTGGCTGAGGGATAGGCATTCAGGAGATCCTGGCCCATACCCACTTTCTGGGCACCCTGTCCGGAAAACAATAGTACTGCGTTCATAAATGTACAAAAAATATTACGCGCAATGCTCCCGCCGGGCAAGCGCGAAAAAGAAGAGCCACGGTACATCCAATATAAATGAATAGTCGTGGAACAAACATTCACTCCCCGTGATAAAATATCCCAACATCGCACGTAATATCAAAAACACTCCACTCACTACACCTCCATGCATTCATCTCGCCGCGGTTTCCTGAAACAGGCCGCCTTCTCGGCCCTGTCCCTCTCCCTGGCTGGCTCACATGCCTGCGCCTTAAGCGAACAGCCACATTCCCGTTCACTGCGCTTTGGCATCATCGCCGATGTTCACAAAGACCATGATGCCGATGCTGAACACCGGCTCACCGCCTTCATCGACCAGGCTTGCCTGGACAAACCGAACTTCATCATTCAACTGGGAGACATGTCACACGGCAAGGGCACCCGGGAAATGATGGACATCTGGAAACGTTTCCCCGGACCAGGCTACCATGTCCTTGGCAACCATGAAATGGACTACGCCACCAAGGAAGAAATAATCGCCATCCAGCAAATGCCAGGGAAATATTATTCCTTCGACAACAACGGAGTTCATTTCATCGTCCTCGATGCCAACTACTGCCTCAAAGATGGCATCTACACCGACTACCGGCATGCCAACTACTACATCCCCTACCCCAACCGGGATCTCATCAATCCGAAACAAGTAGAATGGCTCGCACGCGATCTGGAATCAACTAAACTTCCCTGCATTATCTTCTCCCACGAAGCCTTCGATGAAAACTGGGAAGGTTCACCCGTCCCCAACAGAAAAGCCGTCCGCAACGTCATCCGCCAGGCCAACTCCCGCCACCCCGGCAAACAGAAAGTAATCGCCTGCTTCTGCGGCCACCACCATATTGACTATTACAGCCGCATCGACGGAGTCCATTACTTTCAGATCAACTCCGCATCGGGATACTCTGCAGGCAAATCATACAAGGCCCCTCTTTTCGGATTCGTCACAATCGACACCATCCGTCAAACCATCCACCTGGAAGGCAAAACAAGCACCTTCAACCAGCAACTCACACCCGAACAACTCAAACGCAATACCGGCCAACTCTCCGCCGTCATTACATCCAGAACCGTTTCTTACGCCTTATAAAAACGGCGTTCCCGCCACACCACCAGGAGGGGGTGGGGGAACACCGTTTTCATCAAGACAAAATTAGCGCGAATCAAACCAGTCTGGCGACCAGATCTTCTCGATCACCGGGCAGGAAGTCCATCGGGGCAATTTCCGGCAGGGTATAGCAACCCGCAGAGATACGCATACTGGCACGGGCGGAGGCCACCATCACCTGAGCTGTCAATGCCGGATTATTGATGCGCATTTCAAACTTGAACATCTGGTTCTGCGTAGCGCCGGAAACACCCTTGCGTTCCATCAGCACACCGTGCCCCATGTCGCGCAGACTGTCGATATCCGGCACCTGAATCACATGCGTTTCATCGTGGCAGAAGTAGGAATCGGACTTGATAGCCGCTTCCACATCGGCGAATTGGCAACCATCTTTCACCACGACATACACCATACGGCGATGCACACCGGACCCCGTCGGGATCGTCAGCGAAAGGGCATCCGCAACACCATCCTTGGAACGAGCAACAACGCTATGTCCCATGCTCATGCCCGGACCGAAGTTCGTGTAGGTAATTCCCTTGGGAGCCATGGCAAGCATCATCGTACGGATCACAGAATCCGTGCCGGGGTCCCAACCAGCGGAAATCACAGCGACAGAATCATGCTTAATCGCCTGGTCGCCCAGTGAGCGGCGCAGATTCACAATCTGGTCGTGAATATCGAAACTGTCCACCGTATTAATGCCCTTCTCCAGCAGGGGCAAAGCCGTGAGCTCCACGCTACGGGTGGGTGTGCAAAGCAGGGCAACATCCACATGTCCCAGTTCCTCAATCGAGCCGGCCGTCTTGATTCCATGCACAGGGTCGCTGCCGGGGCGACGCACAATACCAACAAGTTCCATATCATCGGCAGCGCGAACAGCTTCCACCGCATATCTTCCAATATTACCGTATCCAACAATGGCGATCTTAATCATATAAAAAAGGGGGATGAGTACGGCGGCAGAATAGACACATCCCCAGCAGGAGATAAAACACTAAATCACACAAATTGTGTCTGTTGGCACCATACAATTCCAGCCAATCCCTCATGAATCCAAAATTTGCATCTGCGGTCAAATCCGTCCTTCCGTCCCCGAAAGAAATATGTTTGAATGCCAAGAGCTACTTTACCAACCGAATCATCTACTCCCATTTTTTCACTTCATGAACATTCTTCTCCCTGCATCATTCGGTCTCCTCCTTGGGCTGGCATTCCCGCTGGCTCCTGCAGCTCAACACGACATGCCGGGGCTGATCCCCCTGCCCGCCTCCATCCAATTTCAAGACGGACAAGTCGAATTCCGAGATTTGGGTCCCCTGGCCGCATGGGCGCGCCAGAATCCGCAGGCTCCCATCCGCAACAGCGAAGAGTGGAAACAGTTGGGAGAATCAACAACCAAAGTAGAAGTTGCCCCCCTTCCCATCTCCAGCATGGGCGGTGATCCCGAAGCCTACAAAATCACCTCCACCCCCGGGCTCGTCCTCATCGAAGCCCACAGCCGCCTTGGCATCCTCCGCGCCACCGCCACACTACGCCAGCTCCTGAACAACAACAGCATGATCCCCCTGGGGAGCATCGAAGACCAGCCCCGCTTCCGCTACCGCGGCTTCATGCTCGACTCCGCGCGCCACATGCAAAGCCCCGATACCATACGGAAACTGCTCGACCAGATGGCAGAACTCAAATTCAACCGCTTCCACTGGCACCTCACCGATGACGAAGCCTGGCGCATCCCCATCTCCTCCTACCCGCGCCTGGTACAAATTGGAGGCACCCCCGACCCCCAGAACAGGGAGAGCGAACGCAACGGCTTCTACTCCGTCGAGGACATCATGGACATCGTCCAATACGCCCGCGCCCGCGGCATTGAGATTATCCCGGAAATCGACGTCCCCGGCCATGCAGCCGCCATCACCGCAGCCTATCCACAGCTCCTCTGCCCCACCAACCGGGACAACCCGCCCATCTCCCAGCGCAGAAACTCCCTCTCCCACACCGAAGTGCTCTGCATCGGCAACCCCGGACTACTAGACTTCCTCGAAACCATTTACATCGAAACCTCCAAACTCTTCGACACCAAGACCATCCACATCGGCGGAGACGAAGTCAAAACCCAGTTTTGGAAGAAATGCCCGCTCTGTTCCAATGCCCTGAAGCAAAGCGGACTCAAGAGCATGGAAGAACTCCAGCTCGCCTTCCTCGCCCAACTCACCGAACGCCTCTCCAAACACGGCATCCAAACCACAGCCTGGGCGGAACACCCTGGAAAAGGCTTCTCCCCCAACATCATAGCCCAAGGCTGGCGCGGCCAGCCCAACCAGACCATAGCAGCCCTCAAGGCTGGACTAAAAACCATCTGTTCCGATGGAGGCGGCAAAGGCTACGCCTACCTCGACTTCCCTGGGTATCCCAAGACGCCCAAGCCCTTGTGGATGCCCATCCTGCCCCTTGAGCAAGTTTACACCTACGAAATCCCGGTAGAGAAGGTTGAAGAAAGCAAGCGAGAACTCCTCCTAGGAGGAGAAGCTGCCCTCTGGACGGAAAACATCCTCGAACGCGACATCGAAGCCCAAATCTACCCTCGCCTGCACGCCGTCGCCGAAAAACTCTGGACACCGTACCAACAGCAGAATGCCGAACAATTCATGCAACGCCTCGGCAAACTCCGCAAAGCTTGGGAATCCCGTGGAATATCCTTCGAGCAAGCCCCCAACCCCAACGCCTCCATGGTCCTGCCCGCCGCCATCGACACCAACATCCCGGCGACGCGCAACTTCCAGCCCCCCTACGCCTTCGACGGTAGAGAAACCACCAGCTTCATCTCCAGTCGTCACATCCAGGAAGGAGACCACTTCACCCTCAAACTCAACGCACCGGAAAAACTCACCAAAGTCCGCGTACTCACCGGTCCCTATAATTGCCGTGACGCCGGAAAGATAAACACCCTCAATGACGGAGCCCTCCTCCAGATTTCCACCGACGGCACCACCTTCACCGATGTAGCCACCTTCCAGGATGGCATCGCAAGCGCCCAGTGGCCTCAGGGACAAACCATCAAATCCATCCGCATTCTCGCTCAAAAATCCCAGCCTCACAAACTCGCACTCGCCGACATCTTCATCGAAAAACTCCCTCCTTCAAAAAACACATCTGCCGGAGAATAAACGCAATTTTCTCTTGCCATATCCCCCCAAATACTGTTCCATCAGTCACGTTTCACGGGGTATTAGCTCAGTTGGTAGAGCGTCTCGTTCGCAATGAGAAGGTCAGGGGTTCGAACCCCCTATGCTCCACCATAATAACACCTTGCAGCTTAATAAGTTACAAGGTGTTTCCATTTTGCATACCCCTCTTTTTACCACAATTTATTTCATTGCAATACGGTATAATTTGTGCATGTCTTACACAAAGCACACACAGAACTATCTGCGGAAAATGGAATTCCCATCATCACTCAAGCCTGGTCAGAAGCTCATTTCAAATGAGAATATCACACTCAGACGAATGCCGAAGCCGAAGCCGAATGGTCAGGAGTATTCCGTATCATTCCCCATAAAAAACGATGTGGGAGCAGTAGTAAAAAAGCGGCTCGATTTTACTAACTTCGAATCAGCGACGCAATTTTTCATTGAGAAGGAAAGAGAGTTGTTGGAATGTGGTATTGTAGAACCTGAGCTCGACTTACTACCTATAGAAAAGGATGCGATCAAACGTTTTCGCTGCATAGTCAATGATGATGGATATTCTCTTCTCGACTGCATCAATGATGGTATCTTACGCGCTCAGTCCACCTATAAGAGCATTGGTGAGATTATTGGGGATGATGTCAATGGTATTAGAAGCGGACTGCTGCTAACCAACTACGATTTCAATCGAATTGAACCCGATACCTATAAGCATGATAAAACCGTTTATTTCCGCATAAAAAAATATTTTGGGAAGCATCATCCATTGGATATTACTGCTGAAGAAATTCTTAAATGGCTTACTAAGAAACATTTATTAAATCCCAATCATGGAAAATATGATTATTTTTCTCAAAAATCACTTAGTAAATATTATCAAAAATTTATAATAATATTGAAACATGGTGAGAATTTTAAGGAATTGAATCGTTTGGAAATACAATCGAAAAATGTTATTAAGAAAGGTCGTGAAAAACTGATAGCAGAAGTGTATGAGCCTGATGAAGTGGAAGCAATAATGATATTTGTTCGTGAGAATTATCCATCATACCTTGCTCCATTAGCATTTCTATTTTGGGGATATTGCAGACAGAAGGACGTTTGTATGCTCAAATGGGAAGATATTCATTTTTACGATCAATCAATACAAAGTGATCAATTTGCAAACATGAAAGTTGCAGGTGAATTCACTGTGTTGCAATCGAAAAAATTAGCAAGAAATATTGTTATTACAGATCAATTGAAAGCATGGTTAGATGTTTGTCCTAAAAAATCACCTTATGTCTTTGATCATGTTTCTCAAAATTTTAAAAATGAAATAAAAGATTTTAAATCAATAAAATATAAAGAGAAAACAACGATTTTACAACAAGTATTTTCACGACAAATAAGAAAAATACTAAAAACGTTGGAGAAAGAGCGAAAGCTTAATGCATTGCGTCACACATGCGCATCAATGACAGTAACATATCTTGGTGAACAATCTGCTACTTGGGTTTGTGCAATGCTTGGTAATTCGCATGAAATGCTTGAACGTCATTATTATGTTTCTAAGAGAAAAAATATTGCAAATAAACATTTTGAAATATTACCAAAATAAATTTCATTTATAATAGAATCAGTTAGCATTATTTAATCCGTTCATTAATAATAAAGGATAGCTTTTAACGGCTATCCTTATTTTTTTCTTCTAATGGAATTTCTTTTAATTTCCATTCATTCATCATTTCTTCTTTTGTTTCGAAGAATGTGAATCCGATGTTGAGTCCTTTCGGTGTATAAGCTTCATTACATTCATTAGTAAAATACCTAACTCCTTCAATATCAATATAATCTCCACTTTCATTTTTTTCTTTTTTGTAATACATATTATTAAATTGTTAAATTAAAACTGTCCATCCTTTTGTAACTGCATTTGCTACTGCTTCACCCAATTCATCATCAATATTTGCCGGTTGTAAGCAATTTACATTTTGGAAACCAATATTGCCGTTTGAAATTTCTGGCAATGAATTTAATATTCTAAGAACAGATTCTTTTGTAAGATTATAACAATTGTAAAACGCTCCTCTTCCATCAGTCAAATTAGGAAGCTCAATCATGAAATCTTCTAGGTTTTTGGAACCTTGGAAAGTATAATCAAGTGTTTTAATTTTTGGCAAATATCCATCAAAATATTTTAAACTATAACAATTAGAAAAACCATTACTCAATTTTTCTAGTTTATCACCCTTTATATATATTTTATTAAAAAATCCGCTGTTTTTGCATAAATATAATGCTTCCACAGCGCTTTCTATTTCAATAGTTAAATCATTTTCGTAGCCTTCTTGATATGAATAACAATCCTCACAAAGATTATTAACATATACGGCCTTAGGTAATTTTATTGTAAAAAAATCAGGAATTTCATGGAAATAAAAATTATCCATTAAGCAAACCACATTAGTAGCATTAGATAAATTTATTTCAGAAATATTACCAAATGAATAATTAAACAAATTATCAGCATAAACAGCAGTATTTGAAGCAATACTAAAAGATTTCATATAGTGTAAATTTTTATATCTAAACATGTTGCTTAAATTATGAATATTTTCTATATTAAAATCTGTTATATCTCCATTAAAATTAAATGTCATATAAGCACCATCAATTTCACTACTCCCCCCACCTTCTGAATTATTATCAGACGATGGGGTTAAATAAAATTTGTTGGTAGAATTTCAATTAGGGTTGTACCATTCTTTGGATAGATAGTAATTATATCATCAACGGCTTGAATAGATTTTTGACAACCTTCTTCTGATTCAAAATAATTAAATCGACCATTTCCCATATCGGAATAAACCATTATTGGTTCTGTTGAACTGATGACATAAGCTTGTCCCTTTTGAAGTGTGTAATTTTTAGGATTGTTAATATATTCCATAATTATATTTATTTACTTTTGAAGAATAATTTTTGATTTAACGCCATGAATAAAATATTAGCCTGACAAGTACAGTCAAACATATGGTTTTGCGCATGGCTTGATGTTTGCTGCCATTTCTTTGTTTTACGTCCTGTCTTTTTATCAATTACCTCTTGCAATGATTCTGCTGCAAAATGCTTAATGAATGTTTGAGATACATCAAGCGGAATAATCAGTTTATTTTGTATAACCTTTTGATGAATAAGATTTTTTGATTCTTGAGAACTATATTTCAAATTATTAGAAACAATACCTTCAAAGTTGTTTTTTTCAAGTTCGGAATAAACAAACTTATATTCTATTCCTTTTATTTTACGAGGATAATCACTAGCATTTGTACCATTCAAACCAAAGAATTTATTTTCACCACACAATTTTTTAATTCTTGTTGAATCATAACCAGTATCAAAACAAACACATTCCGGCTTAATATCAAATTTTCTTATTACATCTTTGATTTCTTCAAAATAATTCAATTTACCTTCATTTAAAAGATACATATTTTTATCTTTATCAAAACCGTAAATGACATGCCAATAGTGATCCTTTTGAACGTCAACTGCCAATATTTTATTGAAATATTCTTTATTATTTAAATCTTCGAAAGTATCAGCGACTAAATGTAATTTAATGAAAGATTCTTTTTCGAATTCATTGATAAGATTTTGAGCTAATCGTTTTTGTAAGAATTGTTCTAATAGTTTCTTATCGCCTTGTTTTTTTGCTTCATTAGCTTTAACCCATTCAATAGCAAGTTCACCCCATGGAATCCAATATTGAGCTAATGCGTTGAAATTATAAGATTTGACACCAGGCAAACCATTATTGCCTTGGCTGACATATTTCCGATTATCTGCTAAATGACGTCTATTGGTGATTGTATCGTCAATAATATGATTGCAGAGTGGGCATTCCATATGAACCGATTCACTGAAGCGTTCCCAATCAATATTCTCTTCATGTTGATATTTTACATCACGCCAATCATAATTGTTATATCCACCGCAATGTGGACATTTCCATGAGTAATTGAATATTTCACCTGAATCATATTCCTTATGCCATTCACTACCACCGAATCCACCTTGCGCACAAAACAATACGAGCGAATTGTATCTATCATGCGTTCTTCGCTTAATTTCAGACAGTACACCATTTTCTTGAGCTAACCATACTTCATCAGCAATAACGAATCTGCATGACTTAGATTGCAATCTACTCTTCACTAATGGTACACCCCAAAAATTGCAATGTGGAAATATAATCTCTGTTTTACGCTGCGCTGTATGCTTTTTGGGCATCAATGCTTGCAGTTTCTCATTCTTTTCAAATGTAGGATATAATCGCGATTCGATGAAGTTATTCAATTCAGCTTGATTATTCAGCGCAAGTAATATATTTGCTGGATCATTAACAAGCCAATAATTAATCAACGCCACAAATAATGTTGACTTACCAGAACCAACAGGTGCCAGCAAATTAATTTGTTTTACTGACTTTTCTTTTACTACCTCATTAAAAATAGGTAATAAGAAGGGTGATAAATTTAAATCGACATGTGTTGATCTTGCTGATTCTAAGGATATTACGTTTTCTTTTACCCAAGCTACAGGATCATCAACAACATCATTAACAATATTATCAGCAAAAATATTTAGTAATTTACTATTATTGTTCATCGATTGTTTTTTCCAATTTAGCTAACGACGCTTTTGCTTCATTACTAATATTTTTCAACAATGCAACAACTTCATTATCAATTATTTTTACCATCTCTCTTGCGTCTAATCCTTCTAATTGAGATGGTAATTTACTAACTAATGAACCAACTGAAGCTTTTACAATAGCAGATAAATGAATAATAACTTCATTTGCATCATCTAATGAAATCAAATTGCCTCTAATCTTATCAATCACAAGTTGTTCCTTCATGATTGCAAGTTTCTTTTGTTCAATCTCTAATGATGTTTTCTTCTTACGAAGTGATAACAAATCATCATCATTATCAATTTTGTCTGATGATAATAATTTTTCTCTGATTTGTTCATCTGTATAACCTTCTTTGCGATAACGAATTATTAATGTTCGATTGACTTCAACACCTAATTCATCAGCTAATTTTTCTGCTAATTTTTTACCCGATAGTTTCATTATTTTATTTCTATTGTTTTTATATCTATTATATTATTAATTTACTTATTTATTTTTCTTTCAATAAGATCAATTCGTATATCTATTGTTTTTAATATTTCTGAATTGACTTTGTTTTGATTTTGAATCTCTGTGATAGTATTTCTGATGTTTACATTTTGTTCTTTAAATTCTGATATTAAATCTGTGTATATATAAAAGCATCCCACAAAACCAATTATCCCAATTCCAAATTTTTGTAAAATATCAACTATAAATTCTTTGTACTGTTCAACAAATTTAGTTATTACCATTAATTTATTTATCTTTTTTAATAAAAAGAACACTTCTCACTCTCATGCAATAACAAAAATAGGATCAAAAAAAACACTAATTCTTTACACAAAATAACTAAAACGCTTGACCTGAAAAGAAAACAAGTGATAATTATAAGCCAATGAATGATACAGAACATACACCTACGCCTAATAATCCCATAATTATAAACAAATTTAAATTGTGGGCTACCATTATAATTACAGTATCTATGAGTGTTTTTATAATTTATTGCATTAACAACAATAAAAAAGAAAAAGTCATAAAAAAAAGAGCAGGCATCGAAAAAAATATACCTAAAAAAGCTACAGAGCTAGATGAACAAGCCGAAAAGAATCTT
This sequence comes from uncultured Akkermansia sp., assembly GCA_964448375.1. Classification (GTDB taxonomy): domain Bacteria; phylum Verrucomicrobiota; class Verrucomicrobiia; order Verrucomicrobiales; family Akkermansiaceae; genus Akkermansia. Next base: position 92,623 of record CAYVAI010000004.1, on the reverse strand, counting down.
GAATCAAAAATGATTCGCTATTATAACAACGGTAATGCATTATGTGTTTTAGGCACTTCATGGGTCTGTATTGATAAGTGCTATGGAGAAAAGAAACTGGAATATACATTAAAAACAGTAGACAAGAAGCATCTCGTTACTGTGAATATCCCTAAGATTGATGATGATACATATAACTCAGCATCAGAAGAAATATGGGACGATAGGCATGAAGCACTAATAAAAGATAACAAGGAAATTGTCTCATCGTTGAATGGTAGAAAATTTAACGAATTCAAATATCTTGAAGCCAATGCAACTGATTTACCCTTCAATGGAAAAATAATCTTAAAGAATGGCATCGTAATAACTATCAAATCCCTAAAAAAATAAGAAGAACACTTTCGCATTCTTCTTATCTTACAACACAATAACAACAATTTAATCTAATTAATAAACCTATACTTATTTACCAAAATTTGTTGATTCATTATCATCATTTTCAGAATTATTTTTATCACAATCTCGATTTAAAACAATGTGATGATCTTTACCATATTTGAGCACTTGCATAATAATGGCAACTGCTTCACGAATAGTTACATTGTACTGATTCATTAATGGTTTATAATAATTCATTTGCCCACAATGAATAAACGAAAGATTCTTTTTATCAGAAACAACTTTACGATAAAATTCCAATGCTTCAATAGCACAATCGCGAATACCAATCATATATTCACCATCATTAAATTCATGTAATTTAAAACCTTGTTTACCATAAAGATATGATGCAATTCTTGAAAATGTACAATCTTCTTCATATTTGCATTCTGTTGATTGTGGGCAATGCTCCCAATGAAGCACATGTTCAATAGCATCGTAAACGAATTGTGGCGTAAATCCATAGCAACAACCTGATACGCAATATGGAATTAAGCAATTGCAACCTGTGAAATGATAGCCTGCTTCGAAATCTTCATTGAACATTTTTAAACTGTTTAATATCGTATCACAATCGATTTTAATAATAGGACAATCGAATTGTTGAACAATATCATAATAACATTGCAATTGACCTCGAATTGATTCCAACCCATTTAAATTATTATTCCTATTGAAAAATGTTTTTTTGTAATAAATGTTATACGCTTTAGGAATATGATGTTCTAAGAGTGGATTTTTGCCATCATCGAAAATGAAAATATTACCAAATGAATCAAGAGCTTGAATTGATTTAATACATTCATCAAGTGAAGCATAATCCTCTTTATATGAAAAGATGCAATAGTTGTACATATATTATTTATTTTTATATTAATATTTATACAACTATTGCTATTTTTTTAATTTTAAGTGAGATTAAAATTAAATTATGAACCTACAGTAATATCAGGTAATGGAACATTGGGTTCATGAAATGGGTGAGTTTCCACAATGAAGATTTCCATGCGTGCATCACCATTGTTTAGAATAAGACCATCCTTCCATTTTAATGGATATTGATACATATTACTTCCATCATGAAGACATATCATCAATGAACCTGTTCCGCCTTGATCGGAATCTGCTTCTAATCTAACGGCAATTTCATCATTAATGATGTTCATTGATGCTGTTATACCTTTTGCCGTGGATGTTTCAGAGGAGACTTTAACACCTATATAAATGCGTTCTGGATCATCTTGTTGAATGTCGATGCATTGAGTTGGTGATAAATGTTTGTCATTGATTTCTATAAAAAGGCCACCGTCATTTTTTAATTCATAATTTTGAATAAATGATCCTGAGCCTTCTTTGAAAGATGATTCAACATCCATTGAAATTTTTATTGATTTTTCTAATGTTGAACCGCCTTCGACTTTTATTCCTCCTTCACCTACTAAATTAGCTCCAACGACTTCAACAGATAACCCATTTTCTCCTTTTTTTAAAGAATATTTATAAATTGGAGAGGTTGGATTTTTGTCTTCATGCTCTTCACTATCAACATTTAATGATATTTCATAAGAAGTTTTTTCAGGGCTTGTTTCGTTCCCTTCATCATCATATTCGGCATCAGTTGTTTTTTCTCTAACATCTATAGGGTTTTCACCCTTGATGTCAATTTTCCCACCTCCTTCTTCTCCTGAAAAACTAATACTAAGTGATTCGCCATCGAGTAATTGGACAGTATATTTGCCGGCTGTTTTCGCTTCGGTATCAACAACAAGATTCATTTTGATGACATCTTTATTTTCTTCACCTTCTTCATCATTACCTATCTCTAGACAATTTCCCGCTTCAAATGATTTCTGATTTATTTCAATGTCTAAAGTTCCGCCTGAAGTTTTTAAGAAGTAATCTTTGATAGCTTGATTACTTGATTCGTCAGACATATGTTTTTCAGTATTAACCTTTACTGATAATTTATGTTTAACTGTTGGTGGAATCTCTGGTAAATCTGGATCATCAATCTCGTCAAATTCATTTGGATCACTTTCAAAAGTTTCGACTTCCATTTTTAATATTGAATTATCATCAGAATCAACAATAAGTTCATCCAAAAATGCAATAACAGATAATTCATCATTCTGACGTATTTTAAGTTTTAACCAATCTGAACGTAATGAAGTTTCAAACTTAGTTGACACCATCAATGACAATTCTTTCTTCTTAGTTTTTTCAGGTGTCTCCCCATTATCAACAAGTAAAGAAGGAGTATCATCTTCAATATCTTCAGGTTCTTTGAATCGCAATGCCCCAGGAGATTTAACTTTAATTGGATATTTTCGACGCCATTGCATTAATTGCCAATCGGCTGAAGTTTTTAATTGTTTATAACATATATTACCATTCTTTGTTTCAAATATACCTACTGTTACGCAAATAAATTCTTCGCTTTGTTCTGGCTTACCTTTCTGAAGTATTGGAGTATCTGAAACGCTCCAATCCTCCTTATTGTAAGTTATTTTTAGATAAATTTCATCACCTGAAGTAAAGCTATCCTCTAAATCTTTAATATCAAAACTCTGTGATTTTAATTTTGATAATGGCCATTTTTCATCTTCTCCATAATCTTCAAAATCTTCTTCTTTCGAATAAATGATAAATTTACCGCCTTTGATTGTTCCTTCGATAGAATTATCATTATCCTTTGTCATCTTAATAAAATCAAATGGAACTTCTGGTATTCCCTTGCCATAAACCTTTGAAACAAATTCACCTCCTGATGAATTTTGATTTTTTTGAAATGTGCCGAATTCATTTGTGCGATTCAATAATTCATTCCAATCATCTGCCTTAATTTTATCACCTTTTCTCTTATAATCTTGCATTGTTTATATTTCTATTTTTAACTATAAATTTCCTTACTCCATCCACCTGGATATGAACAAAGCCATTGTTCTTCAATTTGATATGAATTATTTGCAACCTTACGGGCTGAATATAAGCTTTTTATGTAATCTAGCTTGTACCCGTTTATCTCTGTTGGTACTCCTGACATGTCCGAAATGTCATCTATTTTGCCGACTTTTTCACACTTTGAAGCACTTACTGTTCCTGAGTTATATGATTTTGTCAGGGTTGTTTGAATCATATTAATTGACTTATAACCAGCTAAAATATAACGTGTTAGTGGACACTCAGGCAATGATAAGTAACCATCAATATCGCCATCAGATTTGAGCTTATAAAGACCATTGGCACAGATTTCAATGCCGCCTGAAAGGTACAGAGCAAGCATCATCATTTCATGTTCTGGATACTTGGATGCTCCCTGAGTTGTTCTAAGTCCGTAATACGACAGAATAGGTTCAACATTAGTTGTAGTCGAAATAGTTACCTTGATTCTGTTCTCACCCATTTCATATTCTCCACCTCCTGGATCACTAGGATCATCTGTAGGATTGCCTTCTTCATCTCCTGGAACATCAGGTGTGCCTTTAGGTGTATAACTAAGACTTACAATGTAATGTTTATCAGGAAGAAGAGATACATTCCAACCGCTCACAGCTAGTCTTGGGATTTCAGATTCTTCACCGATTTTAGGAGGCGTAAATTCATCAATTGGAACAATATAGCTATGTGATCCTGTTTCAGATACTCTTGTTCCAGTAACAACGCCTTGATCGTCTGTGACCGGTTCCCAGCTCCTACTATGCTTAAAGTCATTTTGCCATATAATCATAATGATATTTATTAGTTTTCGAGCCAGATAATGCCCTTATCAAGAACTTGAGAATATGATTCATTGACTTCACGACTGCCTGATGTGCTTCTATTGGATGACATAAGCCTGAAACTCCCACCAGACGCCTGAATAAGTGTATTCAATGAGGAAGAATTCACAGAGCTGCCATTGATCGAAGTCGTATCATATGATGCCACAGGAGCGTAATAATCGGTAATACCTCTAAAAATCAGCTTATTGAAAATATTCGCAAGATTCTGATTATAAGAAGTTTTTGGAAATTGCTTATCTCTTGGGTCTTTCCTTTTGAGTTGTTGACCAACAGAAAGCGCTTCAATATCGACTCTTCCGCTCATGATAGCTTCATAAGCTGCTTTGATTGTTTCATCCTTAAATAATTCTTTGAAATTTTTGTGGTCGTAAATTGGTTGTGTAACTAATCCGCGACTAAAGCTCCATGTATTCCGTGCTTGCATTTGATTGGTCGATTCTCCTGGTGTTTCAGGATCGTCAGGATTCTCAGGATCATCAGGATCGGCATCACCTCTCCCAGGCTTCTGATAATTCAGTGTGGTGAAATACAAATTGAGATTAGGATTCACTGTATAACCAACCAGCGTCATTTTCTCGAATCCGCGAATAGGGCATGCTTCGCCATATACGAATGCAGGATAATTTTCTGAAATGTAAGTCACTGATAAATTCCATGTATCATTTTCATCAGCACTCGCTTTCCAATCATCTTGATAGCCCAGATTACCAATATTTTTTATATCATTCATATTTTATAATTTTTATTAATTGAAAACTGCTGCATTATTATTATTTGCAGTATTTTTAGCAATAGCAGAAAGATAATTATTACTTTGCGCCAATGTCTTATTAATCTGATTTAAGGAATTAACAATTTGCTTAGAATCCTTCATTGGGTTAGCGATACCACTGAATAATCCACCAAATCCACCGCCAAGTTGTCCCAGACTTGTAATTGTCTCAGATACTGCTTTCATTCTAGTGCTAAAGAAATCATTAAAACTCTTTTGAGCTTCCTTCATCTGCGTTTGCGGATTATTCTTCTTGTCTTCCAATTCCTTCACTCTTTGTTCTTTTGAAGTCATTGTCTTAGCAATCTTAGAAGCTTCTGTCTCAGAAACGCCTTCCTTGATTAATTGATTCTTTTTCTTTTCAATTTCGGCCTGGAGTTCTAATTCTTTTGTAAGCTTTTCATTTTTAGCTAGTTTGGCATCAAGAATCTTCTCCTCCTGAGCTGATTCCTTAAGAATTTTAGAGCTAGATTCCTTTTTCTCTGCTTCTTTTTTTGCAACATCTTCATTGACTTTGTTGATTTGTGAAGCCATTCCTAAAAGGTCTTTGTAACGATTGGATGATTCTTCATCAAGACCACCGCCACTAAGCAATTGATTATCGAGAGCATTAACTTCTTTTAATAATTCTTTGACTGAAGAAAGATTTCCAGTTTTTAAAATTTTAGATATTTTTTCTTCTGGTGTTTTAGAATTTTCAATATCAGATTTTGCCAATTCTTCAAAATATTTTCGTCGCGCATCAATAGCTTTTTCAGTTGATTGTTCAACAGCCTTTGCCCATTCTTCATTTTTCTTAATTAATTCATCAAGAATTAAAGCTTCTTTATTTCTTTCAATAGAATCATTAGAATTTTTAATAATTTGTGATCTTTTTTCATCAATATTTCTCAATTGATTCATGAACTCCACAACAGATTTTTGCTGTTTTTTAAATTCATCATCATTAAATTTAAATTCTCTTGAAATAGGTTTGTAATTTTTATCAGTACCTATCAAATAATTTTCATCTGTAGTAATTGCATTTAAACCTTTTACAATACGTTCTCTTTCCTTGGCAATTTCTTCTAAAACGGCATTTCGTTGTTCTAAAGTCTTAAATGATTTAGAATCATCAACAAACTTATCTAAATTAAATTTTTCTGAAAAATCAGATTCTGGAGTATCAGAAATTAAATTCATCACTTTTTCATATGCCCATGCAGCTGCTTCACCAATTGCAATCAATGCGATACCAACCCCTGTAGAAACAATAGCAGCTTTAATGGCAATCATGGTTGCTTTGAATGTTACTTTCATTACCATACACATTCCATGCCATCCAATTTTAATAGCAGAAAAGCTTGCGATTGAGAATGCTTTGAAATTTGAAACAACACCTTTTGCCATTAAAAAAATTGAGGTAAAAGTTGAACCCATTGCTGAAAAAACTGCACCTGTAGCTGCTCGCATAGTATTTGTTAATTGAATAAATGCAGAATTATTCCTAATTGCAGCTTGGGAAAGACTATAAAGTTTAACAATTAATGCACTTACAGCAACGACAATTGTTCCTATGATTAGTTCAAATCCTTTGAAATCATTCAAAAATGATTTAATTCCTTGATATGTTCCTGATGCAATCGAACCCAATGCATTACCCATTTCAATAATTTTTGGAGTTAATTCATTCAATAAACCTGTTAATTCTGTAAAAATTGGGCGTAATTTTTCAGATAAACTACCGAACAAATCTCCCATTTTATTTTCAAAAGTAGCTTGCAAAGTCTCTAATGCGCCAAGAGTAGTATTGTTGGATAAATTAGAATTCAATCCTTCAAAATTATTACTCTGCATATTTTTAATGGCTTGCAAGTAAGTATCGGCGCTAAGAGATTTATTCTGTGCAAGCTTCAATACACCTGCAGCAGTCTCACCAGTCAGACTTTCGAGTTCCTTCATGAGCGGTAAGCCGCTTGACAACATGTTTTTAAGTTGTTTAGATTCCACATATCCTAATGTAACAACCCTTTGAATAGCGGTACTTAATTCTGTTGCAGAGGTTTTGCCTGTCGCTGCTATGTCTGCTAGAATCTGACTCCATCCATATACTGCACCAGTGTTGCCAAATGCTTGAATCAAATTCATGGCTGACTGTGTTAAATCATCCAGGCTAATTGTTCCATTAGCGGCCAATTCGTCTAGCTGGCGTTCTAATGTTTTCGCAAAATCAAAATCTTGAGTAAAAGAACTAAGCTTAAGCGTTTTAATTTCATCATCAAAAGCATCTGCTAATCCGATTTTACCTAGTTTGAATACTGAAATTGCTCCTAGTGCAGCTGTGATTCCAGCAGCAAACTTACTGACTGTTTTTGAAAGATCACTGCTAAGATTGCCTAAATCCTCCCCAACCTTGTTTTTTACACCTCCGATTTCCTTTTCAATCTGTTTAAGAGAATTTAAAACATCTTTATTATCACCTGAAAATTTAAATGAAACATCCATATATAGTAATATTTAACTTTTTAATATACAAAAACCGAGAGCACTATAAAATGTTCTCGGGAATATTGTCGAAAATATTTTGAAGACTTATCTTTTCATCTTCTGATACATCGTTACTATTTAAATAATAACATTCTACACCTTGAGAAGTTATTTCAGCCATAAGGAATTGAAGAATTTCTGCATATGGAATTTTGAATTTTATATAGTTTAAATTCCATCCTGTTCTTCTAGCAATCGTCCATATTACTGAATTAAATCCTTTGGGAGAATCACCGTTTAAGCTTTTTTTTTGTCATCAGAAACTTCGAACTGATTCTTAGAAATCTCTGATAAATGATGCTCAATAACTTTCTTAAGATTATTCAATTCAGTAATACTAATAGAATTTGCAAAAATCTTAACATTTTTATTAAATTCAGTTTGAGACATATCAATCAACTTCTCAAAATCTTCTGAATGAATATATATATAACCCATTATATTCATTAAATCATCCTTTTTACTTTCCATTAGCTGACATCCAAATTGGTTCATCAACTCCAATGTCCCGATTGTAATTTTATTTAACTTTATCATTATTTTAGCCTTCCTAGGATTTCTTCAATATCTACAGTTTCAAGACCATCAGGAATAATAGCAAATGTATTATTTTTTGTCTTTGATTCTACAATTGCAATTCTTTTATATTTTTTAATATTTGTGACAATTGATTTACGTATATTAAATGCGGAAATAATTCTTCCAAGCATTTCATCATCTGTTACTTGACTTTTAAAGGCATCAATAATTTTTGTTACTTGTTCACTTTCGGGGAAGTAAAATGTAAGTGTTTGCCCCTTAGGTGTGCATATATTTTCAGAGTCTTTTTCTACATCAATACCATATGCAAAGATAATAGATGCAAGATTTATATCAGTTACTTTATACATTTTTTTATTTCTATATTTATATTTACTAAAAAACGTTATGAATAATATAAATCCATAACGTTTTTTATATATTTTGAATTTATTTATTAAGCTTCTGGAGTTGATTGAATAGCTGCAATGTTTGGATTATAAAGTAATTCAATACTTGCGCTTGCATATGCACCAGATTCGAATTTTGCAGAAATAGATTGAACAATTCCATTAGGAACTTTCTCTGCTACTGTTTCGCCTTCGTTTTTAATACCTAAGTTATAAATTTGGAAATTTGCAAGTGGTACGATTTCACCGATATGTGGCAAGGTTGAACCATTTGCACCCTTTTTAAAATAGGCATCGAATGTAATTTTTGCTTGTGAATTGAACAATACCTGACCAATTGTAAGACCTAAATCATTGTTTAGCTCTGTAGTTGATGCTGACCAATCGTAATTGAGACCTGAAATAATCATTCCAAACACTTCAGAAGCTTGGCCGCCTGCAGAAATACCGAAAACACCTTCACCGTTAATAATATAATTTTTTTGTGATTCAGACATAATAAATTTATTTTCTATTTATATTTATTCAAACTGTATAAATTTTAAATGAAAAATTTGAAACATAATCTTTATCTTCAATATCATATGTTACTCCTTCATATACAATACCATCAATTCCATCGCATTCTATCTCTGATAATACTTTAATTATTTCATTCTCAAAATCTTCATCTATTGTTTCATCATATATTTGCAAAGATAAATCTTTTATCTTATTTCCAATAGGTTGAATCACTTCTACAGATTGATAGCCAATTATTACACATGGTTTTTCATCCTTTTCCGTATCATTGAAAGTAAAATACACATGAGCATATCCTATTTCTTCTATTTTATTTTTTAATATTTCTAAAAATTTCATTTGTTTCTGTTTTTAAATTTTGATATAGCGCCTTTGTACGCTTTTTTAATCGATGGCTGAATTAAGCTCCCTATCATGTTTTCCTTTGCATAACTCATTGGATTAGATATAATTATATATGTTTCTCCATCGATCATTTTACAATTTGCTCCATGCCTGCTAATCCATTTCTGCGCTTTCTGACCTGGTAATAACCAACCTGATTTGAGTTTACCAACTTGCTTATTCAGATAATTCTTTCTGTAATTATCGCGCTGCTTTTCATCATTTGTAATCAATCGGGAATCTTTATCAACGTGACCATTAACCCTTTGCATTTTGTGCAATGTTGGATTGAAATTAACAATTCTCAAATTTACACCATTTTTATGAGCTATTTTATTAGCAACATCAGATTTATTATTTTTAATTAAGTAATATATCTGTTTCTTATTTTTCTGAGGTGCAAGTTCATAAATTTTAGTCTTACTACCAACTGCGCGGTTGAGTTCTTTTGAGATTGTTCCTTCACCTGCTTTCAATTTTCCTTTACCCTTTTGTGAAGCTCCTAATGGTAATGTCGCCATTTCTCTGAAGTTTTTAGCTGCCAACTGTGCTACATCTTTGAGGAAATCATGTTCATTACCTTCTAAGTATTTTTCAGCTTGCTTCAGTATTTTATCAATATTTTGTGTTTGGCATTTAATCATTTTTCTTTATTGAAGTTTCTTTCAACCGTTAATATTGTATATACAAAATTCTTCGAAATATTCGTAATTTTATATAATTCATTATTATAGATTATATTATCATTCAATTTAAATAAATCATTTGTTTGGATATGTATTAATTTTTGATAGATATTAATGTATCCGCCGACTTCACGGTTCAACGATTGCTCCTGAGAATTCATATAACCATTGTATTTCTTTGACTTATAAATTATTTCATCCATTGGTAAAAATGATTGAACTGTTTTCTGAGCTGAATTAAAATATTGTAATATACTCATATGTATATTTATAAAAAAAGACTCTCAAATTAATGAGAGCCTTCATTTAATTCAATTTTTTTACGTATTAAGATACTTTCATACCTTTGACACTATTTGGATCAAGAACAGCAGCACCGAAAAGAACACGGAATAGAAGACAGTCGCTCATGGTTGAAGTATCAACAAATTTTTCAACAAGAATAGAAAAGCCTCCTAAATCGGGAACAGTAATGACTTCTGTTTCAATTGCAGCAGAGTTAATATCATGAGTAGGAAGGGCAGATGCTACCGCAATACCATTTGGATTGAGGATAACGCCTACAACGCCAGAAGCAAAAGCTGTTGACTGGGCTTTGTAAATCCCATCGAAGCCATAACCACCATCAGAAAGATTGAATCCTAGAGTATTATCAGGAAGTAATTGAACATAATAATCTTTGTTCATGATTGAGTAGATGCCATTGCCGAAATCTTCTACCTTGCCAGAAAGAGTTTTCATCTTAGAAGGCGTGAATGAGGTTGATGCACCTACAACTTCAGTGCCAGTTTTAATTACGCCAAGAGTGGTTGCAATAACTTCATTAACAAGTTTATTAACATGTGTGTTAATTAACTGTGCCAATTTCCAAGAGTTTCGTTTATCTTCAGGGGTTACTTGTGCTTTTGTAGAAAGTTCGGTAAGCGTAATTGTGATACTTTCACCTACAGTACTATTAGTATATGATGTTGCATTTTTTGCAACAGTTGCATCGCTTACAGTTTTTACGACAACAGCATTTGCATTCTCTGTAGAAAATGAAGTTGTAACAACTTTATTTAAGAATTGTAAATTTTTTGCAAGTATGTTGCATGCTTCAGCTGAAATGATTTGATTATTTAAAGTTTGTAAAGCCATATTTTTTACTATATTAATATTTAGTGTTTTTATCTACTTAATGATAAAATTTCTTTTCTGTTTTTGTTATAAAAATCCAAAAGTTCTTTCCCTGTTAGATTGTTTAATTTTTCTTCAATTGTTGAATTAATTTTTTCATCAATATTTTCTTCAATAGGTGTACAACCTACTTGAGCTAGAATTTCGACTGCTTTTTCAGAACTAACAGCATCAATAACTTGTTTATTATTTTCAAGTTGAGATTTTAATTTATTTTTCAGTTCATCATTCAATGCAGTCAATTCCTGAATCTTACTTTGTAAATTAGAAATTTTTTCTGTCATTTCTATTTTTTCAGTTAGCGATTCTTCTAATTTAGAAAATGTTTCATCCAATTTACTTTTCAATTCGTTTTTTTCTTTTGAGTTTCTGAATATATTCATATTTTTATTTATTAAAAATTTCTTCTTTATCAGTCCAATTTATGATTTCATCGATTAAATTCATATCCTTTGCATCTTTTGCATTGAATGTTTTACCACTGAATGACTTATCATCTACATCATTGCCACGATTTTCAATAATCCATTCTTTAAACTGATTTGCATAATAATCACATTTTTCTTGAAGATATGCAATATGTTCATCTGATAATGGGCGAGGCATTGCCTTATATTCTGCATCATTGTTAGTAATGAAAATCAAATCATCATCATCAGAATTATCGATAACGCAAACTGTTCCAATACTTCCGAACTCGCTTGATTCTGTGCTAATAACGGCGTCACAGCTCACAGCAATATATACACCTGCCGAAAATGCACCCTCACAGTATGCGATCGTTCTGCATGGTATTCTTCTAATCTTATCTGCAATTTCTGATAAACCTTCAACACTACCGCCTGGTGTTCTTATTGTGAAAATAACAGTATCTATCTCTTCAAAATTAATTTGATCAATTTCATTAGCAACTGTTTTATAATCTGTTCCACCTAATTTTTCGAATAATGGAATTTCATTAAATCCTAATTCACCATGAATATCAATTACTGCAGTTGCACCTTTTATCTTCAATGGATTTCTCTTATTAATAAAATCCGTCAACGACAAATCATCAGAATTTTTTAAATTATTTTGAAATTGCTTGAATGACTTCAAATTATATTTGTTAATATAAAAAAATTTCATACTATTATTTATCAATTTAAATTCAATATTTCTGTTTCTGAAATCGTTACTCCATCTTTGCTATATTCCTGAGCAATCTTTTTAGCCTTGAAAATGCTTTCTGCTCTGTCTCTCAAGAAGTCATCATAGTAAGTTCCAGATTCTTCAACTGTCTGACTGATTGACTTAATGCCCAATTTGATTTCATTAATCGTTGAATTAGAATCTCTTCCCAAATCGACTGATGGTTTTTTACACTTTGAGAAACTCATTTTGTACCATTGCGGAACGTGTGGTAATACGCCCATTTCAATGAAGCAACTGATTGCAAATGAAATCATGCGTACAGCGTTATCAATCAATAGTGTTCTTCTATCAGTGCAAATATTATCGAATCGATTCAGAGCAACACGTAATTCAACGCTGCCAGCTCCACCAATCAACCCTAGCAGCTCAACAGGGCATATACCGCTCAATATCTTTCTATACAGTCTCTCACTGAATTCCTGGTATTCTGGAGATGGTCTAGAGCTGTTTATGGTTACCAGGTCTTCATCAGATTTGATAATACGAATCTGACCATTACCGTAATCCTTCAAGATCGTCTCACCTGCTGCACCTACACCATTATATGCAGCTCCCAGGTCTTCCAATCCTCCGCTTGATTTCTGAACCAACGCAACTTGAGCAAGAATCTTTTGCGCCATCAACTCAGCTTCATCAATATCTTGCAACAATTGGAAATCTGAAACGCAATTAGAAAATAATGGATTACCTCTTTGCGATGAAAGGAAGTCAACATCAGAAATATGAATCATATCATTTGCTGATATATATCTTTCATTATCAATTAAATATGCAATTTCTCTGCCAGTTTTAGGATTACTGATAACGCCATTGAAGATATTCAAGCCTGCATATCGTTGTCCTTGCTTGATGATTCCATTTTTTTCAGATGTAATTCTATTTGCACGAATGAATTGCAATTGAGGAAATCCAGTTGATGTCTTTGTAAGTAAAATGAAGCAATCACCATCAACAGAAACGGATTGTGATATTTTATGCAGAATATCTTTGAAATTTGATTTTCCATCGATTGAGCAAACTTTAAACCAATCATTAATAGTTGTATTGTATAGATTGATTTCATCTTCTGTGCTATTTGATGCACTGCGGAAATCAAAACTATTACCAATGCTGTACAAGTTGACCATATCAATAGCTCCTTTTACTATTGCATTATTTGCCCATAACTTGCGTGAAAGACTTACCATTGTTTTCCATGATAAGTTCTGAGTATCTGTAAGCTTCTCTGGTTCTTTAATGTAATCACGGACTCTTGCAATCCCTTCGCATCTTCTAACATCATTGATTACTTCATAATCATATGGATTTCTTGGTTGTTCTAAAATTATCTCACCTCTCATATTATTATTCTCTATTATCTATTAAATACAACCCTTGATATTCTCGAATTTGTTACAAATCCTTGATTAATAAACTCTTGTGATTTTGTTAAGGCATCAAGAAATTGTTCATATGTCAATGAATTCGAACCAAAAGAAAATGACGCATCACCAACATTGCCAGATGTCACTTCTTTACCTTTATTCTCTAATAATGCAAGAACGCAACTATCGATTGCATCTTGTATTTGTTGCTTTCTTTCTGGGCTGTCTTGTGCCCATTTGAACAGTATAACTGCAAGTTCCATTTAATTATTTATTCTTTTTGTCGAAATAATACATGATAATTGATTACAATATGCTAAAAATGAGTGTTTTAAAAAAGCATTCGGGTCAACACTTTTTAAGGCCAGCCCCCCTTCAAAAAGATTCCTTAGAAGAAAATTGCACCTCGCAATATAATATTTGAAATTTCTTTCTAATATTTTTAAAACATTATTAAAATAATACTTTATTATCAATATATTAACTAATTGCGGATTTATTAATATTTGTTTTATTTATTATTTTAATAATGTTATTAAATTTAACTATATTTAATTATTGATTAGTTTTACATTTTGTTTCATATTCATCATTTAGTTTATTGAGAATATTATACATTTTATATTTAATTTTTAATAATTCTTTTTCACTAAGCTCTTTACTACCAATGCTTGGGTTCGGCTCATTCATTTGTAAAATACTATGTAAGCAATTGAGCTTCTTTGCTGCTTCCTTTTCAGTTTTACCACTCACTCTCAAATGTTCCCATTTGCCATTTACCTTACATAATATCAATCTTCCATAACATCCAAAATCTGTTTTATATACATTAACATATCCTTCTCTTTTCGGTTTTATTAATTTCTTTAAATCATTAATTGAATTCATTCCATTTAATATATCATATCCTAATTTATAAATTTTATTAATATCACTTGCCATTTGCTTTATTTATTTTTTCTATTTTTTTCTATATTTTCTATTTTCCCTTTAAATTCATTACTTAATTTTTCAAACCTATCCATTAAATCCATTCTAAGTAATTTAGTAGCAACATCTAATAAAATACTACCCAATGTTGTATCATCGGTGAATGGATTTAATTCTAAGCCTGTATCTGCATATATCTTATAAATTTCATATAATTCTTCTTTTGATATATTATTCTTATGTTTTTTTCTTTCAATGTGTTGCATATATATATTTATCATATTATTTACAACATAGTGCATTTATTTATTAATATATTTTCATTTATATGAAATATTTTTATTCATCCCAAAGGGCTGCCTGGAGATGCATAAAATCCATGTTTGATCTTCTACCTAAAGATTTGAATCCATGAGCTTCTAGAATATCAAAAAATGGTTTATAAATTGGTTTTGCTAATCTTGCTGTTGTTTTAGTCATTTTCATTGTATTGTTTGCAGCATCGAAATCTAATGCCAAGCCCCAAGAATGGATTGATTGTGAACTGCCACCTGCTAATTTTCTGAAATTATATGATCCGTCGTAAATACATGCTCCAGGTGCAACCTTTTCAATATCTGAGCCATAATGTTCAATGATGTCTTTCAACGCTGCTTCTAAGCGATCTGAGATCAATTCATGAATGCGTATTGTCTTAACTCTTTGACCATCATATTTTAATGGATAATTTTCAGGTACTTTTACTGCTACCAATTTGCTTTCACAGCCTGCTTTGCTAAATTTACTATTTCCTGTTCTAATTTCCTTTTGCGATATTAATGATGTTTTGTAATTAATTTTAGAAATTTTAACTGGTTTATTAATATAAAATTTAATCAATTCTTCATTCGACATATCAATATTTAACATAATTTTTGATTATTATTCATTATTATTCATTATTAGAAGACATTTGCACTGTTTCGCTCACATTCTCATTCAATTGAGTTATTCCGCCCACCGTCGGCAAATAATGCAAATAATTAAATTTTTATTATTAATTATTATATATTAATATTATCCATTTGATCTTATCAAGTATTATAAATCAAATCATTCATTATTAATCAATTATGAAAAATAATAGTGATTTTTTATAAAAACTTAACTCATTTATTATTAATGAATTATGAATAGCACTATTTTTGAGAGCAGAAATTTGACCGATTCGATTGCAAATTGGAGCATCAATATTCGTTATTTCATTTCTTAAAAATAATGATAATTCGTATTTCGCGTTTAAACATGCCTAGAATCGCTCCGTATTAACTCAGGGCTATAATTATATTCAATCGAATTTCAAATGATTTCTAGGCATGTTTAAACGCGATCTAGGATATGTTTAATGAATTAATTACAATCAATATTATTATTTTTAAGAAATCAGATCATTTTTATTATTATTAGAAGCATCAGAATTTATCCGCATCAGTCGAACAGAATTGGAGTAGTCGCATTGGTCGAGTTCATCCGCACAATTCCGATCACAGTCGCATTAGTCGAATCATTCCGATCACAGTCGAATTCCTTCTATCAGAGCAACAGCAACAAATAATTAAATTTTTATTATTAATTATTATTATATTATTATTATCCATTTGATCTTACCAAGCATTATTCATCAAATTACTTATTATTAGTCATTTATAAAAAATAATAGTGATTTTTACCGTTGATTCGAAGTCAGTCGAAATCGGTATGACACAAAATTTTAAAATTATTTAAAATATCTGAATAAAATATGTTACAATATAGTAAATAATACTAATAACGCAACAACAGATGAAAAGAGTAAATGTAGATAAAATAAGAATTAATCCATTGATTTTTAAGAAATATCTTTCGATGGAATTCTATGATAGTAAAAAGGAATATCCGTTTTTATTGAACAGAACAGAAATAGCAGAAGATAGCGAATACCGTTATTTCTTCAGTCCGAAGACAACACTGATTAAAAATCTTTATAAGCATTACAGAGGATCGACATTGACGGGCGGTTATGAAATATATAAAAAATTCGGTGATCGAATAGTAAATGAATTGAATAAGTTGGAAGTGTACGAAGTGGAAAGAGGCAAATCAATTCAATCAGTGGATGGTAGTTCGCAGAAATCGATGTGTACATTATGGAAATATAAAATTAATGGAAAATTCAATAGGATTCTATTCGCAAAGGCACTTTCAGCAGATACAGAAAAATATGTTATTAACTCTACTTCTGAGAAAATCATAATCAGTAAGAGAATCGCATATAAGGCGAAAGTAGGAAAGAATTTCATAACTTATTATTATTCAAACAATCCCAATCATCCGCGCGTTTATTCTTCCTTCTCTTTTATGAAATCAAATGAAAAAATGCGATGTCTGAAAAAATGCGGAAATGATGATTATGTAGCGATCGATTTCAATAATTCAATTATTCAGGCTATTGCACATAAGACAGAATCGACTACAATTTTAGAATTAATCAAAAATGGTAAATTCATTGAAAATAAGGATGAAAAAATTAAAATCATCTCTTTAGTGTTTTCATTATTTTCGAATAAATTTGAAGTAAAGAAATTTAGAAATGATAATAAAAATGATTTAGAAACTTTATTAAGAGGTAAGGGAATTCCAAATGATGAAGTGAATAATTTTTTGGAATACTGCAGTAATGGGAAGCATAGCAGTAATGATCTGTTTGCATTTGAAAAAGTGCTGTTGGATTTTGCAATGGAACACTGTTTGCCAACTTGCCATGATTGCATCTACATTCCTACTTCGAAGACAGATTTGATCGATGCTATTATTGCTGCCCTTAACGCATTGACTATTTCGTATAAAATCGAAACGTTGGATAATGATTTGATTAAGCGCATATCATAAAACAATCCAAAACACTGTCTATTTTCAATTCTTTGGTACCTAGAATCGCTCCGTATTAGCTTAGGGGTATAATCATATTAAAATCTATTTCAAATGATTTCTAGGTATGTTTAAATGATCCGTTTTTTCATTATAAAAAATAATAATTAGATTTTAAATAATTTTGTTGACAAATGAATCAATTTTATATACAATACAATCATGCAAATAATTATTAAAATAAAAAATAGAAAGACAGTGAGTAAGAAAATATGGAAATAGTAAATAATGATTTACAATTCATTTTACAAAATCTGCTTACTGAACTGAAGAAGCGATCATCACCATGGATGACAGGGAGTCAATGTTGCGAATATCTGCAGATACAAAGCAAAGGAACACTTACTGATTACGTTTCAAAACATGATATGCCATGCCATTACGTCGGTAAGCGAACACTCTACAACCGTAATGAAATCGATGAATGGTTGAAGAAGAGAGATAGGAAATCACTTCGATTGAAGGCGATGAACAATCCTCCAACAGTGAAACTCAGAGGCAACTACACAATCGTTTGATAACAGCAAAGCCACCATTGAACGGTGGTTTTTTTTATGCCCTATGATATTGTATTAACTACAATAAGCCAATGAATCGAATGGTGTCTAAAATGTGGAAAATCGATCCGTCTGATGTGACTGTATTCCACCACTCAATACCCCTTTTTACCCCGAAACAGATACCCATTTTAGGCATTGTAAAGAACAAAGTGTGTCATACAATAGCGAATTTGTATTCATAACTCATTGATTGTTAATGGTTGCGAAATAGTATGACAGAAATTGATGGAAATTCGAACCCCCTATACTCCACCATAATAACACCTTGCAGCTTAATAAGTTACAATGTGTTTCCATTTTGCATACCCCTCTTTTACCACAATTTAGGGTCAATCGTTGAATGCCCCCCATTGTCACTTAAATAAGGCAGACCCCGCGCTCGGAAAGAACCTTTTGAATGCGACGACTTTCATCTTCCGACAAAGGCGTCCTGCGGGCAATGCGTGCGCTCAGTGTACGAGTACCAATACCGAGCAGGCGAGCCAACTCCGACTTATTGAGCAATTCTCCTGCCTTGATAAAAGAGCCGCAGTGATGAAATGACATCACTGCGGCGGATGGATTGATAAGGCTAAGGCGTGTTTTAGAAGGCTATGCGGTAGCCAACTGTTCCGCTGACGGAATTCATGCGGCTACGGAATTCGGCATCAACGTCAATGAAGACTGTGCCTTGTTCCATGACCGGGAAGGTGAGGCCAGCGCCTACCTGAAGGGCTGTGGAACCAGCCTTGGCTCCATGTGTGCGGAAGCCAGGAACGGGAGCTCCCACGGGGGTGACATCGGCGGTGGCACGGGTGTCTACAATCGTCTGGGAGACCATGGTTCTAAACTCACCCGTCGATTCACGCCCCGTGATATCACTGCCGAGAATCCCCAACATACGAGCCCCCAGCCCGATGTCGCCGTAGGTAGCATCCATGCCGTTAACATGCATGTTGAGCCCACCGCGTTCGGTGAAAGCATCCATCGAGGATTTGTAGATGGATGCATTGATAATCGGTTGGAATAAGGCGGTTTCCGCTTCGTCCATGTAAATGTCGTAGGTACCTTCATAGAAGGCTCCGTAACTGGAACCGTTTGTCTGACCAGTGGATGTGTAAACTCTGGCTTCCGGCCCATCGACAGTACGATCCAGTGAGGCATCGTCACGACCAAAGCTGAGGATGACCTGGTGCCCCCAACGGGAGTTCTGTACTTTGACAAAGACATTGCCGTAGAAAGAATCCAGGTTGCCTTGGCTTTGGTAGGCAGACAAATCGCCATAGTGAGCAGAAAACGCGGCACCAATGGTCAGTGTTTCGCTGAAGTTCAGATCGAAGCCAGCGGTGCCACCCCAGGTGTTCAGGCTGTATCCCGAGGCATCGTCCTGGTTGGCGAGTTTCTGGTATCTGCCCGTGCCCGATATCCAGGCGTTAAATACGGGCAGGTCATCGTAGAGGTAGCCCGGAGCAAGCCCCATCTGTGAAACACGGTTGCGAATTTCGCGCGTCTGGGATTTCATGCCTCCCATTTGTGCCGAGAGGAGCGAGGTGATACCGCTACCAGCGAATGAGGAAAGTCCCTCCTGGATATCGGCCTTGCTCCCCGCGCGCAGAGCATCCCCCATGGCATTGGTAAAGTCCTGCATGTCAGTACTCAGATTATTGATTTCGCCTGCTGCCACCCAAAGTACATTGGCAGATGTCTTTTGATGTTCTGTGGAGGCGTATTTCAGGAAGGGACTGGAGGCATGTGAGATCAAATGTGCCTGGAGCAATGCACCATCAGTGACGAGTGCATGGATATCGAATACGATGTTGGCAAAGCCGGCATAGTTTAGCTGGATCATATCCGCAGTCCATGTCGTGCTTGTGGAACCATCCACGATCAACCCCTTGCCTGCGTAGAGAATGTTGACATCAAATGCTCGCAAGGCGCCCCAACTGGCATATTCTCCGAGTCCATAGAGGTTGACTTGCAATCCAGGTGCTGTCCCGGAAAGCTCCATGCGACCGGATTCCGCCGCAAGGTAAGCCCATTGATTTGAAGCCATGCCGGCATCCACGCCTGTGCGGTCAACCGTTAACCCGAGCACTGCGCCAGACTGGAAGCTTGCAGCTGTTTCGGAGCCCGACAGGTTGACGGTAACCGGACGATCATGCGTGGCACCACCCAGTAACAATCTGCCATTCTGGTGGACGGAGAGTGTTTCCAGGCTGGCATCGTTCATCAGGGAAACGGTGGAGGTGTCACCCGCAACACGCCCGAGAGAACCGATCTCCATGCTGCGGTACTGCAAGCCGGAAGCAGGATCAAGAGCTTCGATCACAAGGTTTCCACCGGAAGCACGCTGAATGATATCCACCGATTCATTGCCTGCGGAATGGATCACCTGATCTCCTGCGCCTGTGACAACGATGAAGCCGGAGCCTTCGATCGTGCCGGAAATGAGGTTGGAGCCGTCTTCTGCTGCAAGGATAACGGTGCCATCTGCTCCCAGGTTGAGCCCGGAAAGCTCATCAAATGCCGACAAGGTCACCGTCTGCCCATTCGTATTGAGGGAGCCGCTCTTCATGGAAAGGGAAATCCCGCTGGCAATGCTGCCATCGTTTGTCAGGGAAAGATTACAGTTGGCAAGGAACAAATGGCCAGTACCGGACAGATCCAGATCAAGGTTCAGGTCACTCACATTTTCTTTGCTTATGGTGAGCGAGGAATTGTCCAGTCGAATACTTCCCCTGCCGGAGATGTCACCCACAGACAATATCACGCCGGATGCAACATCCAGGGTTTGTCCTCCACCAACTGACACCATCCCCTTGACCTGAGTATTCGCGCCAAGATGTAGTGTCCCACCTTGAAGAGACAAGGAACCATTGATGGTAGATGCGCCATTCAGCGATGAAGCCCCGTTCTGGATATTCATGTTGCCAGCGATCTGCAGGGGGCCGTTCCAAGTTGCCGTCCCCTGTTGGACAAGTACATTGCCGCCGATATTGGTGGCTCCAGTCATCGTCAGACTCCCCTGTTCATGAACGAGGTTGCCTGCCAAAGTTACAGTACCATTCAGAACAAGAGTACCCTCCTTAATGCTCATAGACTGCCCCGAGACGGAGCCGTCAATAGTCAATTTGGCATCCCCCGTCTTGACGATTTGAGCCAAACCGGAGACAGAACCCGCGTACGCGGTGTTTCCTGCCGTTTCATTGGAAGAGGTATTGGAGAAAATTACACTGGAGGCTGCGTTATCGCCTGTATTGAATACAGCGTTACCGTTGGTGCCCGAGATGTACCGGATCGTTGCCTCAAGGGGCGAACCTTCGGGGACATCAGAGAAGTCAACCCCCATCGTACCATTGTTAATGACAGAAGGAGCTTTTCTAAACTCTTCAACAGTATAGGTTTCATCCGCTCCAGGAACAATTTCAATGACATTTGCCTGGATAAATTTCACGGAGACGGTGCCATCCGGCCCTACACTTTCCACCGTCCAGTTCATGTCGCCATTGTATTCGCCAATCGTCACATCGGACTTGTTGCCGATGAGTGACCCATTGGTGATTACAAACTGATAGGATGCTGGTTGATCTGAAATATTCCCGGCGGCACTGGAAGCAAGAGTCAGCACCATTTTACCCACCGTCAGAGTGGACTGCGAGGGATTCTGGAAGAGAATCACGCCAGTTCCCGAGGTTCCCATATTGGAGGCAGCCAGGAATAGATTGGTCGTCGTCCCTGACAAATCAGCATTGCCCGTCAAGTTGGAAATTGAGCCGCTTTGTCCGTTCATATTGATGGAGCCCAGCTTGGAACCATCCATGCCCCCCATATCGAGGTTGCCAGAACCAAGCCCTGTGATACTTACGCTTCGTGCACCAAGGCCGGAGGTGTTCGACATCCAACCACCTGCAATCTCGATTTTTCCGGAGATCTGGACATTGCCCAAGTCGAGATTCCCATGGCTCAGGACGTATGTTCCCGTTCCGGTATCGTTAGCACGCAGAGTCAGCCCGTTATCGACATAGATTATCCCGTTGTTGGTAATCGTCCCCGTCACAGTTGGGGCAGCAGCAAACCGTACTGAACCTGCACTGACGAGGATGTCCTTGATAGAAGCAGTCGTATCCGGCATCAGCAGCAGCTCGCCTTCTCCCTGCTTCGTCAAGGTGCCATTCGTAACGTTGAATCCATCGGTAAACCCGACCATGCCTTTTACATCCAATGTGGCACTGCCCACCAAATCCAGACGGATACCGTAAATATCCGTTCCTGCCAGAGTCAGGCTTGCGCCATTCAGCAGTTCCAGCACACTACCCGCAAAGCTGGAAATTGACCCGGCAGCCCCCAAGGTGTAGGCTCCACCCATCGTCAATTTAGAGTTTTCCCCGAGTGTCAGGTTACCCGTAAAGTCAGACATGTTGGATACCTTCATGGAAGCACCATTGGCAACTTTCAACATCCCTTTTCTTCCGCTCAACGCATCTATGGTTAAAAGCCCGCTACCCGCCTGAGACAGAGAACCTTCGACACTCACGGATGTTGACACCGTGACGGCATCGCTTCTATTCCAGACTATCGAGCCATTCGTACCGACCTTGATTGCTCCGTTCCATGAACCAGTCGTACCGCCATCGCCAAGTTGCACAGCACCTCCATTGACACACAGATCTGCCGGAGAGGCATTATTGCCCGTCAAAATCAGAGCCCCCTTGCCTGCTTTGATAAGGCCAACGGAGCGATTGGTAGTTTGCCCGCTATCGGCAAATGTACCGCCATACACCAGAGAATCATCCGTACTTTGGTTCACCTGAAGGTAGCGGTAAGGAATCCCAGCCGGATTGGAGCCATTGCTGCCAGAGATCGTCCCTGTACCCGACAAATTTCCAATCTGCAAGGCATTGGAATAAGAATCATCCGCAGTGCCGATAAAGGGCGTATCCAGGAAGATCGTGCCTGCCTCTTGTATAACCCCTGTATAAGAACCATCCGAGGCCTGAGCCACAATCCTGGACTTAATGACAGAGGACACATTCGGTTTGAAAACGAGATTCCCTCCACCACTGAATCGTCCCGCATCGCCAGCCTCGAAGGACATTGATGCTGTTGACTCAAAGATCAACTCCGAACCTCTTTCAATCGAAATTCCTCCCGCAGCCACCTGCATTTTAGCCAGAGTCATGCCAGTTTTAGACTGATTGACCAACGAGATGGAATCAAAGTTCTGGATATTAGAAGCCACGGTCGGTGCCGTGTAATGATCCAGTACAAGGTCACGATTCCCCGTAAGCGAACCAGCTTGGGAACCGCCGCTCAGCACCCCCGTAAACGCAGCGAAGGAATTATTATTGTCGATATCCTTCAACCTCACTGTTGTCCCTCCCTCAATCGTTCCATTGGAACCACCAGCATAGATACCTTTGCCATTGGCAAAAGTACCCCCCATAATCGTCAGATTGGTGCCGCCAGTGATTGTACCGCCTGATCCACCAGCAAAAATTTCATCATTGAAGGTACCTCCTTTAATCGTTACGTCGGTTCCCTGATTGATGGTACCTATGGAGCCACCCCCGTAAATTTTTGCATTGAAGGTTCCTCCCTGGATCGTCAGGTATGTGCCATTTTCAATGGATCTGGCACCATTATTAACATTACCGACAACTACATTATTATTATGTGTCCCATTTGTGACAAGCAGAGTGAGACTCCCATTGATCTGGCTATTGTATACCCCGGTGATCGAGCCTAATCCAAATGATGCATAAGCAGTCGTCACATTAGTAGCACCAAACTCCATATACACATTTCCATTCACCGTGGCATTAACAGCCCCGATCATGGTTTGTGTTGTTTTACCGGCATAATCGCCAATCACCTTGATGCTGACACTGCCATCCAGAGTATTGCTCCCGAATCCACTTGAAGAACCACTTCCCGTACCCGATGCCCACGTATAAACAAGCCCATCATCCAGCACACCATAGACATCGCCCGTGTAGGCGCCAGAGTTAGCATAGTAGTACTGGATATTCGTTCCGGAAGCGACAGAATTGGTTCTCGTTACAACCTGTCCTGATGTTACACCGGAAGCGGCACGGGCATTCCACGTAATATTGGATCCTCCAGTCGCCTGCATGGCAGAACAACTGGGGGAATAATCAGGCCAGATAACACCGCCAGCTCCTGTAAAGGAGAGGACGAGATTTCCGTCAACCAATTCCAATTTGGAATCCAGAGATGCAGACACCTTGCTATTCCAAGTAAAATTCGTCAGATTACCAGCATTTTCCATGACGACAATCTTCATCGTATCGTCCAGATTCCCCTTGTAATCGAAATTGAAATTCAGGCCATCAACAGTCAGAGCGTTCGCACCGGAATAAATCAGGCTGTCATGCCTTAAACCGCTGATCCCCATACTCAAGGTACTACCCGTACCAATGGTCAGGTTTCCCGTTGTCAGAGCCAGAGAACCCGAACTATTTCCACCGATAAGCAGTTGGGAATTATTCCCCAGGGAGAGGCTTCCGATACTCAGCCCCAAACCGTCCCCTCCGTCGCTGATGCTTGCCGAGGCATTGCTGACGATCACAAATGAATTGTTGTTCCATGCAACTGATTTGTTGAGCTGCAAGTCCACCCCATCATTCAATGTCCATGTACGGGAACCTCCAGCTACATCGGCATGGTTGATTCTGAATGAAGCAAAGCCTGAGGTATTTGGTAACCTTTTCAATGATACATTGCCTGTCCCTGAAATAACCGACTTATTGAAGATCGAAGCTGTATCGGCTGAATCGCCACGTACTGTCAGAGAACTACCGCCAGAAAGCATCCAGTCCTGATTGCCCCGGAGACTCAAATTGGAGGCGAGAACAAGATTTCTACTGTACTGGAAATTTCCATTCTGGTTCACATTGATCCCTCCAACAGAAATGCCCGATGCCCCGATGGACAGAGTCGTTCCATCGGCAGCATTCGTGGATGTATTGGCATGTCCGCCCTGGATAGTCGTCGTCTCGTTATCAAGGTAGGTGTCAGCAATTCTAATACCTCCCACTTGCAAGGTGGAACCGTTTGTTGCACTAATCGTATGCGTTATATTGGCAGAAGACAAATCCCATTCGATCACATTGGAAGCGAGAGAATTCAAAGCCGCCGTCCCACCCCACCAGGCAGCAGCCGTGTCGAGGGCGGCATTTTCCTGTCCGCGAACAAAGCCCACATTCAGTCCTTTGAGAAGCGCCATGGAATAGGCATAGCGGGCTCCTATCGTCAACTGGGCAGCCCCGGAAAAATGCAAGCCATTATCCGTGGAATGCTGTTTGAGGTCACTGGTAATCACCCACTTGGAAGTCGTCGGATTGTTCTGAACGTAATTCTGGTAGGAACTGCTTCCATTGTTATTGGAAGGCTGACCAATCACATTCGCCTGGTCGATCGTCACGACAACCCCTGTGTACCCAGCAGCCGTCAGATCGGCCTGCAAGTTGGTGATCAAGGAAGCGTACCGACCATCGGTAACTCCCGATTCACCTTGAAGGTAAAGGAGGCCGGCTAGATTCACCGTCGAATAGGTATTCCTGTCAAGACCAGTCAAAGAGTCCTTAACAGCGGTCAGGATATTGGTGTAGCCTACGGAACCTTTAACCCAGTACTGATCGCCACCCCCATTGAGCGATGCCTTGATAACAGCTACATCGCTGTTATCAGAAATCATCCAGCCCTTTTTTTCCATCATGTAGGAAAAGCCATACTCAGGCCCCATGCAGAGATTACCATTATAAGTTGGTACCTGAGGAGCCACCTGCCCCCATGAAGAAGACTCCACAAACGTGGACGGATCGGTGGCGTAACTGGTCACGTTCCGGTACCAGAACATCACATCAGAGGAAGAGTACTCCTTCAATTGATCCGAAGTCAGAGGGTAATCTTTCACGGCACCCTGAGCATTGGATTGCCCCGTCAGAATAAAGACACTAAGGGTTTGAGCCTCTACCGATTGAAGGCCGATACAACTCAAAAAGGCAAAAAGGGCAGCTGAACTCCCAGCGGTGAAAGTGCCAATGGAGATTACTGATTTGATATACTTGCGGGAGGCGACAGCCGAAATGACAGCAGTCCTGAGGAGGCGAGGAAGTCGAAGTTTCATAATTAGGGAGTTTATGAATAGTGTCCCTACCTTATAAAATCCTTCTGTACTTATCTCAAATAAAAACAAATGGTCTTTTTAAGCGAAAAATGGTTGCTAACAATCAAGCCGATTCACAGTGTTCTAGGAAACGCCCTCTCGGGCAACTTTTGATATGCACCAGATGCTTGCCTTCTGTTTGACCTCGCTCGCTCCAACCCGGAAGGTACTGCCCACGCCCTCGCAGGCGACTACAATTACAAGGTCTATGCCGCCAATCCTTCACGCGAAGCCCTGCGCCTTTCATGGACAAGCTTCTACAAATGGAATGACAACTGGGGGATCTTGCCGGCAACAATACTTAACTGCGCAAGAATGCCATCTACCAACAGGCCAACGTGGGCATAAGCTGCTCCTTCTAAAATCTTCATAAATACACTTTCCTGCCTGAAGCCACACCAAAGGGACAAATAGGAAGGAATTTTGCATGAAAACATGCGCCACAGGGAGTTACCCCTTGGTACATGTTTTTGTCATGGAAGCGTGATGTATTTAATGCCCCCAAAGTTCCTTGTAAATTGAGATAGATCCCTTATAAAAAGAGAAGAAAAACACTTTCACCCCATCCATCATGCACAACTTTACCTTCCAGAATCCCGTCAAACTCATTTTCGGCAAGCAGCAAATTGCAACTCTCGCCGGTCAAATTGAATCAGGCTCAAAAATTCTGATGACCTACGGCGGCGGATCCATCTTCAAAAATGGTATCTACGAGCAGGTCAAAAAAGCCCTTGTCAGCTATGACATCGTCGAATTCGGCGGCATCGAACCCAATCCCGATTACAGCACCCTCAAGAAGGCCATCGATATCTGCAAAAATGATCGTATCGACTTCGTGCTGGCTGTGGGAGGCGGTTCTGTCATCGACGGTTCCAAGCTCATCATTGCTGGTGCCAAATATGATGGAGACCCGTGGGATCTCGTCAAAAAACCATCTCTGATCAAAGAAGCCCTCCCGCTGGGAAGCGTGCTTACCCTCCCTGCCACAGCATCAGAAATGAATTGCGGGGCAGTCATCTCCCGCCGAGAAACAGACGAAAAATTCGCTTTCTCCGCCCCAGCCTGTTACCCGACTTTTTCTATTCTTGATCCAGAAGTCATCTACTCACTTCCTAAAAAACAAATCGCCAACGGCATCATCGATACCTACATCCACATTCTGGAGCAATACATGACCACATGTATCGATGCCCGGATCATGGATCGCTGGGCAGAAGGTCTCCTGCAAACCCTCATCGAAATCTCACCGGATCTCATGGCAGACACCCAGAATTACGACACCTGTGCCAACTTCATGCTCACCGCCACCATGGGGCTCAACGGCTTTGTCTCAATGGGCGTTGACCAGGACTGGGCCACCCACATGATCGGGCACGAGCTGACCGCCCTTCATGGTCTCGACCACGGAGAAACCCTTGCCATCGTTTATCCCGGTGTGATGCGAGTCATGAAAGAGCAGAAAAAGGGGAAACTCCTCCAGTATGCTTCCCGCGTCTGGGGGATCACCAGCGGGAGCGACGAAGACAAAATCAACAAAGCAATCGCCAAAACGGAAGAATTTTTCGTCTCCCTCGGTAAAAAGATCAAACTCTCCGAGCACAATATCGGTGAGGCCACCATCAATACAATCGTGGAGAGATTCAAGGAACGCAACTGGAACCTCGGAGAAAGTGGCGGAGTAACGCCCGAAAAAACGCGCGAAATTCTCGGAACCGTTCTCTGAAATACAATTCACGAATCACAGCAAACAAATCGTTTGTAGCAACACAAACACCATCGGGAGGCTCGATTCTCTCGATGGTGTTTGCGTGTTGCTGAAAGAGAAAATGAGCCGCGGCACAAAATTCCGTGAGAATCAAAATCCTCATTCATACTCCTCCCCCCCCCTCACACACGACAAATGTGGCGGAATCAAAAAAAATCGGCACTCTTAGACAAAAACAGCCATCATCGTCGCTATGCAGATAACGGAAGCGAAAGTACCCTTCAATTCCCCAAGTACGCAACAACCTGTTCCAAGGCATGAAAAAGAAATCCAAGATCATCTCGCTGGCTTCACTCGCCTGCATCTGTGCATTCGGAAGCCTTTGTGCATCCAACGAGGCCCAGGGAGCATTCAGCATTTCTGTCGGTGGAAGCGTCGGTCGAGGCGCCGTCTCCTTCCAGTACGACTCCGCTGGGTTCCCCATCTGGGGCTATACGCCCGTCGGCCATCCTATCTATGCCTACACCCCCAATGGAGCCCCCATCGTCGTGATGAATGGCATTTACAGAGGTTGTTACGTGCCAACCTGGGGGCCGGCCCCCCATTACCGCGGCAGGTACTACTGGCCAGCTGGCGTGTATAGGCAAGCCTACTGCCCTCCTCCGGTATGCCGCCCCTGCCCGCCGCCTCCGCCCTGTTACCGTCCAGCTCCTCCGCGTCCATGCGGTCCCTCGTTCCGTCCTGGATATGGCCACGGAGGACATCCCGGATACTCCCGGGGGCATTACCATGGCAGATAATGCTCAGGGAGTTTGAAAATTGACTTGTGCCATAGTGGACGGGGCTGTCTCCCCTACATGAAAATGAGGAGAGGCAGCCCCTGTTTTTTTGAATCAAAAGATCCTTCGTTACTCATGAGCAGACGCCAACACCTTCTTCAAACGCACAAAGCGTGGCAGGGAATTCTCCTTCTCCATCCGGGTTTCCCCTTGAATCAGAGGCATCACATAATCGATGAATTGAGCTTCAACCCCGTTACCTTCCGCATTGATCCACTCGCGAGGAACCAGCTTTTCAACATTGGCCACCTCGCCGAGGTCAATCAACTTCGTATGGCAGTCGTACATACCATCCAGCACTTCGCGTTCAAAGGCCACCATCTTGTCCGTAAAGCCTTGCGTCGCCATCTCTACGGCAGTGAGTCCGGCACGATAGGCCTCTTCGATATCCGTTCTTGAGGCAATGTGTGAAGCACAACGCTGCAGGAGGGAAAGCTCGATCCCACGAACCTTGAGTCCCAGTTCACGGCTCACCAGATCAGCCAGCATGGCACTCAAGCCGCCCAATTGGGTGTGCCCAAACATATCCGTACCCCCAATGCCCGCATCGGCAATAAAGCGCCCGGAGGCGTCGTGGATCCCTTCAGAAACAGCCACCATGCAATTACCCTTGCTCCGATATACCTCAGCCACATCGGCCAGGAAACGATCCATGTGGAAATCCACCTCAGGCAAATACACCAAGTCAGGACCAGCTCCTGCGTAAGTCGCCAGTGCTGCGGCCCCAGCCAGCCAACCGGCATGGCGCCCCATGATCTCCACAATAGTTACACGCCCCTTGTCATATACCTGCAAATCCTGATGGATTTCCATGCAGGATGTGGCAATAAATTTGGCGGCAGAACCAAATCCGGGGCAGTGATCCGTCCCGAAAAGGTCATTATCAATCGTCTTCGGAATGCCAATGACGCGGCACTCATAACCCGAATTCTGGAAAAACTTCGACACCTTGTTGCAGGTATCCATCGAATCATTCCCCCCATTGTAGAAAAAATACCGGACGTCATACTTGCGGAACACCTCCAGCAGGCGCTTGTAATCCGTGTCGTCATCCAAAAAATGGCTCATCTTGTATCGGCATGAGCCCAGCGCGGACGCTGGCGTGTACTTCATATGTTCCAGCTCGGCGGGATCTTCCTCAGCCATGTCGTAAAGACGTTCATTCAGCACGCCTTCGATGCCATTGGCTGCACCCAGCACTCGGGTGATATGCTCGCTGGCAAGAGCCGCCTGGATCACGCCAAGGGCACTGGCGTTAATAACAGCAGTAGGACCGCCCGATTGTCCGATAATGCATGCGCCTTTCAATTCGTTCATGGAAATATGTGTATGGATTGGGAATAAGGTAAATAAGGCCTGCCCCCTTCCTACCCGATTGCATCCCCCTTTTCAATACTATTGTCCATCGCTCCATTGGCTGACAACGAGTCTGCCTCCACCTCGTCCGGGTCAGCCGCACCATGTATGAACACACAGCATGGCGCAAATTCCACGAACCATTTCGACTCTCTAATCTACTCTTACATGCCTATCTTCCTCCCCTAGGAATGGCATGCCCAGCAGAAGTATTGAAGAAGTATGCAGATGCGGAAGGAAGCCTAATCAAGGGAAATGTGAAGGGAGAAATAACGGAAAAGAGAGAGGAGAGGACGAAAGTGACAAATATAGCTGTCAAAAAAAAATCTCTCTCATTTCATCAAATGGGGTCAGATGAAAAATCAAAAATATAATCTTGAGTTTTCGTCTGACACCCATCATAATTTCGCCATGAGCAGGCCGTTGCGCATTGAATATCCCGGGGCAGTTTACCATGTCCAATGTCAGGGAAACAGGAACAGCGATATCTATCTGGATGACGATGACAGAAAGCTATTTTTGAAGACGTTGCGGGAGGCATCCGAGAGGTGTAACTGGGTAGTGTACGCCTATGCCTTAATGAACAATCACTACCACATTCTCTTCCGCACAGAGCAGGCCAATCTGGTCGATGGCATGAAGTGGTTGCAAACAACCTACACGGTACGCTTCAACAAAAAACATGGATTCCAGGGACACGTCTTTGCAGGACGCTACAAATCCATGCTAGTAGAAGCAGAGAATGCCCACTACTTCTCCACCATTATCGACTATATCCACTTGAACCCCGCACGCTCCGGACTCGTGCGCAGGCACACCTTTCTCTCCGGAAGCCGCTGGACGAGCCTGCCCGAATGGCTGGCCGCGCCGGAAGAACGTTCGTCATGGCTCCATCCAGAACGAGGCCTGGGTGTTTTCGGCTGTACGGACACCCCACAAGGCCGCGAAAAATACCTTGATCACCTATTAGGACGCTACGAAGCCGAACTGATGGATGAACGAGCCCTCCTCCCCGTCGGGCACGTCGGTCCTGGAACCGTCCAAAGAGGCTGGTGCTACGGCTCCAGTGCCTTCCGAAAGCGCATTGTCGATTCCATGCACGGCCTGACGAAACGCCTATCCGGAGCCCCCGGCATCATGAGTGGAGAAATTGGAGAACTCCTGGCCGAACGCATCGTCATCCGTGGCCTCCGTGCCTTTGGTTTCACGGAAGAAAAGCTTCTCGCCACCGCCTTCAGCGATCCCTCCAAACTCATCATCGCCCTCGCCGTTCGCAAAGCAACCATGGTGCCCTATTCCTGGATTGCCAAACGCCTTCACATGGGGCTTCCGCGCTCCCTTGGCACTCTCCTGCACCGCGCAAAAAAAATGGAGGAGACCGACCGCAAAATGCACGCGTGGATTGAAAAAATCACCGAGGATTATGCGGAAAAATAAGGGGTCACGGCAGATTGAGGCCAATGTCCCAAATCCAGAGAATCGGTGGCAACCACGTGTCTTACTAGTGCCCCCGCAGAACATGGATTGCAGGGGGAGAGGCGCACGATCACATATCAGGGTCAAGCCAGGAGCCGAGTCTGTCTATCGAGCTCCATCAAGTAAAACCACACCCCCAACACGACAGAAAAGAGTACAGTAATGTACTCGCCGGAGAATAACAGCCGTAGGCATAGACCATAAAATTTCCCATTCTCAGCCCTCCCATACACCACGACTGTGCTCCTGCCCCCTACGGCGCTACCGTAAAAAGCAACTGTCCACTCCCCACTACGCGCTGCCGCCAAAAACAACGGCCCTCTCCCCACTCGGCAGAGCCTGTACAGCCCGCCTTTTTACCCTAAATTTCCACCTTTCTTACCCCTTCCCTATTCAAACCAAAGTGACCACGACAAGACCAAATGGGGTCAGATAAAAAATTGAAACAAAAAAATATATTTTCTATTTTTTATCTGACCCCTTATTTTCTGAATGAACAAAATTTCTTGTCGTTCAGAATAAAGTTGATAAAGAGTCGTGCCGCAACGGCGGTTCACAGCCCGTGACCGTCTCCTTCAAATCATCATCATCAATCACATCCATGGCCCAGACCTATTCTCAGCGCATTTTGGAAAACGTCCGTGCGAAGAACTCGCATGAACCTGAATTCCTTCAGGCAGTACAGGAAGTCCTCAATACGATCGACCCCGTCCTTGCTTCTTCTCCGAAATATGAAGCCAACGCCATTCTGGAACGTATCGTTGAGCCGGAACGCACCATCATTTTCCGTGTGCCGTGGATTGATGACAAGGGCAATGTGCAGGTGAACCGCGGTTACCGCGTCGAGTTCAACAGCGCAATCGGGCCATACAAGGGCGGCCTCCGTTTCCACCCGAGCGTGAACCTTGGCATTCTGAAGTTCCTTGGCTTCGAACAGGTTTTCAAGAACTCCCTCACCACTCTGCCCATGGGCGGCGGCAAAGGCGGCTCCGACTTCGATCCGAAGGGCAAGAGCTCCAATGAAGTAATGCGTTTCTGCCAAAGCTTCATGACCGAACTCGCTCGCCACATCGGCGCCAACACAGACGTTCCCGCTGGTGACATCGGCGTCGGTGGCCGCGAAATCGGCTATATGTTCGGCCAGTACAAGCGTCTCCGCAACGAGTTCACAGGCGTGCTGACCGGCAAGAGCCTGAACTGGGGCGGTTCCCTGATCCGTCCGGAAGCCACGGGCTACGGCTGCGTGTACTTCGCACAGAACATGCTTGCTACCCGCAACGACGATCTTCAGGGCAAGATTTGCCTTGTATCCGGTTCCGGCAATGTCGCCCAATACACGGTTGAAAAGCTCAACCAGCTTGGAGCCAAGCCCGTAACCTTGTCCGATTCCGGCGGCTTCATCTACGATCCCGATGGCATCGACTCTGAAAAACTTGCCTGGGTCATGGACCTGAAGAACAACCGTCGCGGTCGTATCTCCGAATACGTAGAACAGTTCACGAAGGCTCAGTACTTCGAAGGTCAGCGCCCCTGGAGCGTTCCCTGCGATTGCGCCTTCCCGTCTGCCACGCAGAACGAGATCAACGGCGAAGAAGCCCGCACGCTCATCAAGAACGGTTGCAAGCTCGTCGCTGAAGGTGCCAACATGCCGACCGACCTGGAAGGTATCAACACCTACCTCGCCGCCAAGATCCTGTACGGTCCGGCCAAGGCTGCCAACGCAGGCGGCGTTGCCACCTCCGGTCTGGAAATGGCACAGAACAGCATGCGCCTCTCCTGGACGCGTGAAGAAGTGGACCACAAGCTCAACAGCATCATGAAGAACATTCATGACAATGCTTTCAGCCACGCCAAGGAATTCGCTTCCGACCAATCCTTCACCAACTACGTCATCGGTGCCAACATCGCTGGTTTCGTCAAGGTGGCTGACTCAATGATCGAACAGGGCGTTTGCTAAAACATCGCTTCAGATCTCACTCACAAAGCCGTCCTGCTTCACTGCGGGGCGGCTTTTTCTGTTACTGGGGTTCCATGTAAACGACAAGGAGAGAGGAAGCGTCCCCTACTCTGTTGATTGAGTGAACAGTGGGCATGGATGCCACTACATTTTATTCTTGTTCTGTCGTATAGATAAATGATAGAAATGAATAGATGAGAAGGATAGCGAGCAAAGAGATTCGCCAGCAGGCAATTGAGTCCTATCAACAAAAGAGGGGGACACAGCAACAAATATCCGATATGTTGGGGGTTCATTTGCGCACCGTTCAACGCTGGATTACAGCATGGGAAAGAGACGGACAAATAGCCCCTAAACCCCGAGGACATTATCCGCGTGCTTTTGATCAGAAAGGAATGGAGCAGCTCGATAATCTCGTTCAGGAACATCCCAATGTCACGCTTCAGCAACTTAAGGAAATGACAGGCACAAGTGCTTCCCTGGTCGCCATCAAACATGCGTTGGACAGATTGGGGTATCGCTACACAAAAAACGCTTTGCGCAAGCGGACAAAATCCCCGTGATAATGCCTCTCATTAGGTTGCAAAGAAGATAAACACTACCCATGGCGCCGTATGAAACACTTTAGTATTGTGCTTACAGTCGCGATTCTTGCCACCATTTCTTCGGCTCGTTCGGAAGTCAGGGAAAAAGAAAAACCATCTTTACAGCGGCCCAATATTCTCTGGATCATAGCTGAAGATTTGGGAACAGAGCTTGCATGTTACGGTACTCAAGAAGTATTGACCCCCAATTTGGATCGTCTTGCCAGCGAGGGAGTACGTTACTTACGTTGCTATAGTAACGGGCCTGTTTGTTCTGTAAGCCGCTCCTCTTTCATGACGGGAATGCATGCCACCACGATTGGCGCCCAAGACCACCGCACCGTTAATAAACAGCCATTACCCAACGGAATCTGTACACTGAGTGACTGGATGCGGGATTTGGGGTATTTTACACTGAATATCAAGACATTCCCTATTTCTATGGGTTTCAAGGGATTAGGGAAAACAGACTGGAATTTCACCTATCAAGGCCAGTGTTTTGACTCCGCCAGCTGGGATGATTTGAAGTCTCATCAACCATTTTATGCACAGATCAATTTTCAGGAACCCCATAGGCCTTTTCATGCACCGTCCAAGGCGGATCCAGACAAGGTGCAATTTCCTCCATACTATCCCGACCACCCTGTAACCCGCCGGGACTGGGCAAGCTATCTTGACTCTATCAGCGAATTGGACAGAAAAATCGGACTGGTGAGGCAGCAATTGGAAAAGGATGGTCTAAGTAACCATACGATTATCATTTTCTTCGGTGACAACGGACAGGCCCATGTCCGGGGCAAACAATTTTGTTACGAAAGCGGGTTGCATGTTCCCATGATAATCTACTGGCCCAAAGGGATTCCGGTTCCAGTGCAATTTTCACCAGGAACGGTCGATTCCAGGCTTCTCGGCCTCATAGATCTGGCTCCAACGATGATTGATATTGCAGGAGGGACGAAGCCGAGCAGGATGGAAGGCCACATTTTCCTGGGAAAAAATCGGGAGCCCAATCAGAAATACATTTTCGGCAGTCGCGACCGCTGTGATGAAACAGTCATGTGCTGCCGTACAGTTCGGGATGAACGCTATCGCTACATACGCAACTTCACTCCCAATGTGCCCCTTATGGCACCAAATGCATACAAAAAGAAATCCTATCCTGTTTGGGGTCTCATCAAAAAGCTCCATGTTCAAGGGAAGTTGACCCCAGAGCAAGAAACACTTTGTCTTCCCACAATGCCAGACGAGGAACTCTACGATCTCGAAGAGGATCCTTATGAAATGCACAACCTTGCAGATTCAGAACAGCCGGAGCATCATAAGGCTCTGGTCACATTGCGCCATGTGTTGAAAAAGTGGATTACCGATACTCGTGATCAGGGGCTGCTCCAGCCGAAATGCGATACAGCATCCCTCAACGGCAGGAAAACTGCCCCTCATGTCGAAGAAGGACTGTAAGCAAGGAGCATCGTGTGCATGGCCCCTACCCTCTTCTCCACATTCAGCATGACGGCGCAGCCACACACCTTTCCTTAGCTGAATATGCCAAAGCCGTGAGACAAAATACCTCGACTGCGGTAGCTTCCCGTTGAGTGAATGTGCATTCCAGACCGGCCTGATGGTGCATCAGCAGGGACAAGGCACGCGGTTTTTCATCATCTCCCAGAAAGCGAATGTTGCCTCGCCCCATGATGCAGGCAAAACCGTAGCCGTATTGGCACATAGGGGAGCCCGCCGGGGCAGGGTCCAATTGGTGCGAGCCGTCCATCTCGAAAGAAGCACGTGGATTGGCTTTCAATAAATCAATCTTGCGTCCGTGGCGGGAAGAATGGAAATACAGCCGCAAGGTGCCGCCCTCCCATTCGTAACCGAAATTCAGGGGCACAATATAGGCTTCATCCCCATCGCAGATGCCGAGGCGACATACTTTGATCTGCTCAATGATTTCGCGAATCCTGACAGGATCCGTCACTTCTCTGTCCTGACGTCTCATGGGGGAGACCGTAACAAAGTGAGGAAGACAGTCAATAGTACCGAAGTGAAGGCGCATATCTTGTCGAGTTTCAGCAAGCCTGTCAACGACTTGCGCAAAGTAAAAAGGGAGTGTTGTTGACCTTCGTCAATCATCCAACATATTTGCAATCAATGAGTAAAAAATACCATCTACATTGCGTACTCCTCGTCACCCGAGGAGAAATCATCGAAGGTAGCCAAGAGCTGGAAAAGCTCGGTTACGAAGTCGAAAGCTACCCGACCACACAGGATATTTCATGCCTGCAGGATTCAGTGGATAATGAACTGGCACCCATCTTCCCCTGGAAGCACGATCTTGACACGCCTTATGCGCGTTCTCTTCGTAGTTCATTTGTCCGCATGATTCTCGACCCCAGGTTTTCCGATGACGACTTAATCATCTTTGGAGAAAGCGACGCTGCTCCCGTAACAGCAGCAAAAGAGCTCCGTGCCAGCCTGGAACAACACATGAGCCAATTCCCGGAAACGGAGCTTTTCCGCCTCTTCCTGCACAAACAAACCACCTGCCCTTCAGAGTCCATACCCTCGGAGAGTTTTGGGTTCATTCCCCTCCCTTCCGGTACTCGCAGCAAGTTGAATACCAGTGTCTGGGGAACTCATGCACTCGTCATCCCCTCCGCTAGCCGTCGAAAGCTGGCTGATATCTTCAGTCATTATCGCCTCCCTACTGACAATGCTCTGGAAGCTGCCAGTTATAGAAAAGAACTCAATATGCGCATCGCAACGCACAATCACTTTTATCAAAAACCCCGCACCCGGATGTACGACAAAAGCGTTTCATACGCTTGTCGGCAGCGCAGGATTGCTTTGTGCCTTGCCATTTCGAGTATGGATCAGATAGACGACATGCTCCGTCAGATCGAGTGCCTCATGCAACAACCTTACCAGGCCTTCCACCTCTTCGTATCCGTCAATGGCGTCACAAATAGACAATTCCGGGAGGAAGTATTGCCGCGCCTCACAACGTGGCAGGGAAACTCTCAGCTCACTGTACGCCATTTTCAGGAAGCCCCCCCCGCAATGGCACTTGCCAACACCGTGCGCGATCTGGATATCTCCGCTTATGACCTATTCGTCCGCATGGAACCTGCCATTACCTGCAAAACAGGTATACTCACTGCCATCAACGATTTCCATACAGGAATCCCTCAGTTTTATTCGGGCTTCCTCAAAGAATCCGATACATTCCAAGCTCCCTTTTACAGCCTCCAGCCCCGAGCCATGGGAGCCTTCATGGACTTCACTCGCAACCCGGAAGCCATTCCTGGACTGATTCCTGCCATCCCGTCAGAGCGCCAATACCAGTACCTCCATGACGTCCCGGTACTTCTCGATGCCATCATTGCCCACCTTGGGAAGAAAGCAATCCCGCCTTCCCTTGGCAAATTGCTCATTGACAAACCAAAGGTCATGTGATGAATGATGATAAAACAAATCTCGTTTTCCAGATTACCTTAAATTTTTCCACCATCTCCATTTCCTGATCCCATCGGAGCCCTCCTCCCAGACATTCTATCATGAAAAAGCTCTCCCTCATCATCATCAGTATCATCTTGGTAACCCTCGGAGTCTGGCTTATCTCACCGGAATACGGCTCCGGGTATTCCGAAGAACAACGCAGGTTCTGGAATGAAAGGAGGGGGCTCTACCCGGCCATTTGCCTGCCCGGACATGATCTTAATGATGAGCAAATGCCCTTTGCATCGCCGTCATGCATGAGTATGCAATTCATGCTGTATATGTTAGCAACTGCTCAATCAATGAATGAAGGCAGAGACAGTTACCTGAGCAAGATGTCCGAAGGAAAAGAACAACACAGGCGTCAAATCCTGCTTCGCAACACAGAAGCCCTTGATTGCGATATGGTTGTCAATCCGCCATCGGATCGCGAAGATATCCCGCTTGAAGGTAGATCCTGCTTCGCCCGTCGAAAGCTGGCCGAACAAGGTAATGCCGAAGCCTGTCTCCAAATGTTGGTACAAGGAAAAAACGCCAGTGTAATACGCAGTAAAGATGGACTGGAAAAAGCTCCATGGGGTCTCGTGAGTAACATCAACCACTATCTTTCATTAGCGTCAAACAATGATTCGATAACAGGAGAATTCCTTTTTCGCTACTTCCAAACCATTCAAAATGAATTTAAGAATAGCTTTTCCACAGAGAGGATTAGATTTAATGCGCCAGTATCTGATCCCCCCCCCCCGGAAAGCGTGGAAGGATTCGAAGAATTCCGTCACATGCTGGTTACAGGGGATTATACTGGACTCGCCGTCTTGAAACTTCTGAATCAGAACCACACATGTACAGCCATCAGAAATGAAATGTACCTTACCCTTCTGCCCCTGGCTCAAGCAGGAGATACGGATGCACAACGGAAAATAGCACAGCTGGTACTTACTCTGGACTTGTTTCCCAACTGGGAAATTCATGTTGAAATGAGTAAACAACTTGAACGTTGGTCAAAATTTTTCCCAGCATATCCCGAGTGGCTTAAAAATAAGAACTTACAATTCAAGAATGCCCTCGTCAAACTTGGGATTGTCTCCCCCTATGGCACCCGCGAATGGCAAATTCATAACGCCGCCAGCAACTTTGCCTACGAAGCTGCCCGGAAAGGAGATTTGACGTGCATGGCCCTTTGGCTTCAATTCGGGATCATCGACAAAAACTACTTCTCCCGTGAGGAATGGGAGAACATCTTTATCTTCACCCGCTGCCTGCTTGATGCCGGATATCAGCCCTTTCTGGACTTTCTCGGCAACCACAACCAGCACGGTAACCCTCTGCTCTACCATATTATATGCGATTATTACTCGCCAGCCTCCTGTGAAAAACTATTCTGGAAATGTGCTGACATCATTGCCAAACAGGAAACGGACAATCCATCGTTCATCGGACGCCTTCAGGACAAGGCAATCAACTGTAATTACGAACTCAAGGAAGTGATCCATGACATGGGAGAAACCGCTCGGAATGCTGATGCTGCTGGCCTCCAGCAGATGGAAGACTGGTGCAACACATGTTTGCAGGAAGGTAATTTGCCAGCCCTCTGTGCCTTCGCCAGAATTTACGACAAAGGCATTGGAGTTCCATCCAATCCGGGCAAGGCTTACATTCTTCTGAAGCGCGCACTTGAAGTATCCTACCAATGTCCCTTATGGGATGTCTTCATCACAGATGGTTTCACCATCGATCGTGGACAATGCGACAGCACAATTCCATACATAAGTGCCGTGAAACTACTGCTCGTCCACCTGACCATCGACCATCCCGACTTCCCGGGACGAAATGAACAGGAAGCTTTTCAAATGGCCTCGAACATGCCTCGCGAAGTAACTGATGGTATCGCTGGCGGACGATTTAACTACGCACTGGGCAGACTTCACGAACAAGGCATCGGCACCTCAAAAGATCTCAAAAAAGCTCTCGAATGCTATAAAAAATCCGCCAGTGGGCCATTCTCTCACTCCGGATGCGAAGAACGCTACGAAGCCCTTGGCAAGCAGATAGGCATACAGTTGGAAGATCCATGAACAAGATTGATCACTCCAAGTCATTTCATCGCCAGAGCCTGTTCAGTACCCCCATCCTGCAGAGGAGACATGAAAGGCCTATTGACGCCATGGGCGAGACACCGTAGGATCACCCCATTACAAAAATTCACGTTCATGAAGAAAGCACT
Organism: uncultured Akkermansia sp.; assembly: GCA_964448375.1. GTDB lineage: Bacteria > Verrucomicrobiota > Verrucomicrobiia > Verrucomicrobiales > Akkermansiaceae > Akkermansia. The sequence goes on along the minus strand of CAYVAI010000004.1, from coordinate 52,629 downwards.
GTTGATCATCGACGTCCAATACGATTACTTCGAAGGTGGAAAATTCCCTTTGTGGAATACTCAGCCAGTTTTGGACAAGATCGAAGAAGCCATTGCGAAGGCGCAGGAAAACGGTGTCCCGGTCGTTTTCATCCAGCATGTAGCCGATACGAGTGCAGGACCGGCCCCCTTCTTCACCCCTGGAAGCAAAGGCGTACATATCCACGCAAATCTGCTGGCATTAGCTCCTGAAGCTCCCGTTGTCACCAAAGCCTATGCAGACAGTTTTTACAAAACAGGGCTCCAGCAATGCCTGCTGGAATTACAGGTCGATGAATTGCTCCTCTGCGGTATGATGACCCAGAATTGCGTCACGCACACGGCTCTGTCCAAAACTGCGGAAAACTACGCGATCACAGTCCTGACGGACTGTTGCACAACGGTGAGCGAACCTATTCATCTGTTCGCTCTCAATGCTCTGTCCACCAGAGTGACTCTGGAGACGTTCGAAAAAGCTCTGGAAAAGTGAAATCTGACTTGGCTCAACTCATTTCGCGTGGGCTTTGCTTTCCAGAGGAATCGTGCGCGACGTCATCCGCCCTGTGCCAGTGATCGTTATGGACTTGTCCGTAACATCCACGAGGGCATAGGCCGTCTTTTTCTCGGTCTCAACCATGCCTTCCAGCGTCACACAAGGGATACCCTTGTATTCGCCGTAGGCACCAGCATGGTGGTGACCGCTGATCACGGCTTTCACACAGGGTGAGGCAGCCAGGACATCCAGGATTTCCCGATCGTTGAATGCCGTCAAGCCGATGGCAGGATAAAGAGGATGGTGGGAAAACACCAGTACCTGCTCTCCCTTCTCCCCTGCTTCTCGAAGCTGGGCTACAAGCCATTTCATCTGTTGAGAGCTAATGCCGCCGTTGTAGTTCTTGCCATTGTTCCTCTTCTCGTCGGCAATCGTCTTCTGCATCTGCTTCAGCTCAGCTTCCTTCCATGTGCCTTCACATTGCGAATACGGGGCAATCTCATTCGTATTCAGCATGATCAATCGCCATCCATGCTGGACGACTGAATAGTATTCTCCGGGCATGCCCAGATTGCCGTACAGATCGGCAAGATTCTTTAAGCCTTTGTAATCGTGGTTACCCGTGATGTGGTACACCGGAGACTTCAACTTCGCAAATTGCTCCAGCACCGGAGGCAAATCATCCGGACTACGATCCACGGAATCTCCCAAATTCACTGTAAAGGCCGCCTGGGCTGCATTGATCGCGGCAACACATTCCTCCAGCTTGGACAGAGCATTCCAATAGAATCTTGAATTGTTCGAATCGCAATCTCCATACTGGATATCAGCTACCAAACCGAAGCGAAATGAGTCGCCTCCGTCTTTTTCACTGGCACCGGACGAAGCCATTCCCAAAATTCCCAGGCAACAGCAACACATTGTTCTTATAGCTCCCATCATTTCCTGATATCATGGTGATTTATGGTCTCTTGGCAAGGAGAAACAAATGGACTTATTCACAATATTGAATCAGCAATACACTTTTTACTAACATCTACATAACAACATCATTATCAAATAATAAATCAATCACACGGAGAGCTCCCCTGTTTCTCGTACATTTTCCAGCCGTCTGATATCCGTCCTCGGAGGCTTGCCGAACATCCGCTTGTATTCGCGTGTAAACTGGGTGGAACTTTCATACCCGACCCGGAACCCTGCATTGCCCGCGTCCATCTTTTCGACGAGCATCAGGCGGCGTGCCTCATTGAGCCTGATCCTCTTCTGGAACTGCAAGGGGCTGATTGAGGTCAAGGCGCGAAAATGTTGATGAAAGCTGGAGGAACTCATACCGGCAAATGTGGCAAGTTCCTGAATGCGCAATGGCTGGTCAAAGTTCTTCTTCATCCAATCGATCGCTCGTGCAATCTGGTAGCTGTGGCTCTCTGCCATGGCAATATGGCGCAGGCGATAGCCTTGGGGATCCATCAGGAGGCGGTAATAAATCTCCCGCCGAATCAGAGGAAGGAACATTGGAATATCCTGAGGTGTATCAAGGAGCTCGACCAGGCGTTCGACAGCATTGAGCAAGGGCTGGTTCATCCGGCTAACGACGATCCCGCGAGACATCGGCCTTTGCCTGTCGTCAGGCACCTCGCCATCGACAATAATCTGCGAGACCTCTTTCACATCAAGTTCCAGCGTCAGCCCAATATAAGGAACTTCGGGAGAAGCCTCGATCACGTGCGACACAAGCGGCAGTTCCACCGACGAGACAACAAAGCTGTTGGCATCGTACACATACGACTCTTCCCCCAGCACGATACGCTTCACCCCCTGGGCAATCAGGCAAAGGTGGGGGGAGAACATGTAACTCGTCGGCTCCGTCGGACTCGGCCAGCAATGGAACTCCATTCCGGGCACAGCCGTTTTGACAAGGTGTTTCCCGGCAATCCATTGCATCATCAGATTGACCAGCCGAGAACGCCCTTGTGGCATTCCGGCGGATTTCCCCCAAGTGTGATTTTCCAAATTGACCATACGATGTCTCCTTTGCTGGTTTCACCATACGGATCAAGTAGGAAGCTTGCAACCAAATTACCATATACTCGGAGGAATAGGCAAGAAAGGTAAAGAATCAGGCTAACTCCTAAAGCCGACTTGCCGCTATGATGCAACAACGAAATCAACTACGTCCCATTTTCCTCTATCATGCCCCAAAGCTCAAGCTCCACCAACCGCCTCCTCTTGCCCACGCTGATCCTCGGCGTATTCGGAATCCTCAATACCGAGATGGGAGTCGTCGGCATCATCCCTATCATCGCACGGCAATTCAGCGTCTCCATCCCGGAAGCAGGCTGGACCATCAGTGCCTTCGCCCTGTTCATTGCCTTCTCTGCTCCCGTCGTCCCCCTGCTCTTTTCACGGATGAACCGCAAGACTGCCATGATCATGGCACTGAGTGTCTTCGTCGCTTCCAACATCGTTTCCGTGTTCACAACGAGCTTCACAGTATTGATCGTTGCACGAGTCATCCCGGCGTTTTTTCATCCCCTGTACGTTTCCATTGCCTTCTCGGCAGCAGCCTCATCCGTTCGTCCGGAAGATGCCCCCAAAGCCGTGTCCCGGATCTTCGCGGGAGTTTCGGCGGGAATGGTTCTGGGTGTCCCCGTCACCAGTTACATTGCAGGCGCGACCAACTTCTCCATGGCCATGGTCTTCTTTACAGCTGTCAACGCCACCGTCCTGCTGGCAACCATCGTCTTTATACCCTCCATGCCCGTGCGAGAGAAGGCATCGTATGGCACCCAGCTTCGCGTGCTGAAAAAGCCACTTCTGTGGAGTTCCTTCCTGTCCGCCTTGCTGGTCAATGGAGCCATGTTTGGTTTTTACAGTTATTTATCGGACTACTTGATGACAGTCACACAACTGACATTCAAGGCGATAAGCCTGATGCTCTTCCTCTACGGAATATCCAATATCATCGGCAATGTTGCCGCTGGCAAATTACTGACACGCCACCCAGCGCCCACGCTGAAATACGGCCCTCTCGCCATGTTGGCTCTCTATACCCTGCTCTTCCAGTTCGGTGATCTCGGTTGGGCTACAAGCCTGATTATCATCTGCCTCGGAATCTTCGTCGGAATAGCCAACAACGGCAACCAATACCTCGTCTCTACCGCGGCACCTGAGGCTCCAGACTTCGCCAACGGCCTCTTCCTGACGGCCGCCAACCTTGGTACTACATTGGGCACATCCGCCTGCGGTCTTGTCATCACCATGTGGAGCACCCGCTTCTCAGTCCTCGGAGCCATCGCCTTCCTGATCGTTGCCACCTTCAGTATCTTCATCCGGATCGGCTCCTGGAAACTGGCAAAGAAAGCTGCAACACTCTAGCAGTGAATACAAAACCCATTTTCGATCTGCAGGAAGCCAAAAACTTCCCTCGAGACAACACGGAATGTCATTAGGAAAAAACATATTGACGTTTGTCCATATATGAAATAATAAAGGCATAGTTATGAACGACTGTTCCTCTTCAAACCCGGTTCCCGCTATCTCATCACAAGATCTGGAGCCTGCGGCCTTTATTTTCAAAGCGCTGGGACACCCCATCCGACTAATGATCGTGTACATGCTGCTTGATGGGGAACGTTGTGTCTGCGAATTGCACCAAAACTCCGGGCGGGATATGTCCACTATCTCCAGCCATCTGACTATGCTGAAGAACGCAGGCATCATCACCAGTGAACAGAGAGGGAAGAATGTTTACTACACCCTCAAATCCCCCGCCGTGAGATACATGCTCAGCTGTGTGAATATCAAGCCCTCCATTGAGAGGCAGGGAGCATAACGAATCAGCCATCACTTCCTGAAAGCCATCAGTCAAGAACGCGGAAAACAGCACAAAACATTTCGATATTTCCCAAAATATAAAACAATAAATTCCTATTTCACTTCCATGAAAAGCATCACCATCTACGGCCCAGGCTGTGCCAAATGCACCACCATGGCAAAGTATACTCAAGAGGCCATGAGAGAACTCCACCTGAATATTCCCATGCAAAAAGTGACGGACCCCATGCAGTTCGCCGTTGCGGGAGTTCTTCTGACACCCGCGCTGTCGATCGACGGCAAAGTGATCATCTCCGGGACACTTCCGACAAAAGATGAAATCAAGGGCATCCTCCAAAAAGCCATGCAGGAATCGGAAGCCACGACCCCGGCAACGCCCGATTCCACAAGCAACTGTTGTTGCCGGCAAAAAGCGCAAGTTGCGCCCCCATCGCCAGCCCAAACATCCTGTGCTTGCGATAGCAAAACGGAAGGATGTTGTTCATCACACGCCTCACGAACATGTCCGTCCTGGAAAAAAGCCATCATCTGGATCATCCTTTTGATTCTCATTCTGGCTGGCATCAAAATGCTCAATCGCCAGCATAGGCAGGAACAGGCAGTCCCCACCGGGGAATCATCACTCCGGGCAGCTGACCGGAAATGAACGCCTCCACGCACATCTGAAGTACACTGACCTCTCTGCACCAACATGATTCAGCAATTTGCCGACTGGTTCGTTTTCCAGCTTCTGGAGTTCAGCCCGAAGAGCCAACTGGGAGAAGCCGTCAACTTCTTTATCTACGACACCGTCAAAATCCTGTTTCTCCTGTATGGCATCAGCTTCATCATGGGCATCGTCAATGCCTACTTCCCCGTGGAACGAATCCGCATCTTCCTGAGTTCCAGAAAACTATACGGATTCCAATACTTCTTTGCCGCACTCTTCGGTGCCCTCACTCCCTTTTGTTCCTGCTCATCCATCCCCTTATTCATCGGCTTCGTCAAGGGTGGCATCCCCCTCGGTGTCACTCTGTCCTTCCTTATCACTTCACCCCTGGTCAACGAAATCGCCATCGCCATGTTCCTTGGTGCCTTTGGGGTTAAAATCACCGCCATTTACGTCGTTTCCGGCATCCTGCTTGGCATTATTGGAGGAAGCGTGCTGGAACGCTTCAAACTGGAACGCTACCTCTCCCCCTGGATACGTGAACTCATCTCCCATTCCGAAAGCGAAAGCCATCAATGGGCCACGGAGCACCAGCCCTTCTCCCAACGCCTGCCCGTCATCGCTCACGACGCCTGGGGTATCGTCCGGGGAGTTGCACTTTACGTCGTCATTGGCATAGGCATTGGAGCTGCAGTTCATGGTTACGTCCCGGAAGGTTTCTTCGAAGCTTCCATGAACCGGGAACACTGGTGGTCGGTGCCATTCGCCGTCATCTGCGCCGTCCCCATGTACGCCAACGCCGCCGCCATCGTTCCAATAGTCGAAGTATTCGTCACCAAAGGTATCCCCATTGGCACTGCCATCGCCTTCATGATGGCAACCGTCGGTCTTTCGCTACCGGAAGCCGCCATGCTCAAAAAAGTCATGTCCTGGAAGCTCATCGGCATCTTCTTCGGCACCGTCACATTGTTTATCATCCTCTCCGGTTACCTCTTCAACATCCTGATTTCATGAAAAAACTCCTCATTCTTTGCACGGGTAACTCGTGTAGAAGCCAAATGGCGGAAGCCTTCGCCAGATTATCCTTCACGCCAGACTGGCACATCGCATCAGCTGGCATCGAAAAGCACGGACTAAACCCGTACATGCTCCAAGTCATGGCTGAAGCAGGCATCGACATGTCCGCCCACTACTCCAAGACAGTCGATGAACTCCCTGCTGGGGATTGGGAGCTCCTCATCACCGTCTGTTCCCATGCCGAACAGAATTGTCCCCATCTCGCCGCCCGCCGCCACATCCATCTTCCATTCGATGACCCTCCTGCTCTTGCCAAAGATCTCCCCTTGCCCGAAGCGCTCGCCATCTACAGAAGAGTGAGAGATGAAATCCTGCAAGCCTTCCAGAACATCGTCACCAAGGAATAGAGAAAACCTTAGTGACTCGCATGACCGCACCAGAAAGAGACACCATTTTTGGAAAAAAATGACATCAACTTTCACATTCCGTGTAATTATTTCAAGATTCCGAAAAGTTTTATTATATTTCTCAAATTCAAAAAAACTCATATTATGACATTGACAAATTCATTTTGTTGTTTTATAAAATTCCAGATTCGTTTTGAGAGTCCAACTCACCAAGCAAACAACTGAAATAATTATGGCAAGAGAAGCATCCCCTGAAAAAGCGATCTTTTTGAACGAGATCCAAATCCTCATTTCTGACAAAAAGAATGATGAAGGCATGATCGAATGGTCGATGGTTACCGATTTCACCAAGGAGTACAATGAAAAGACCGGTAAAAACATCACCAATCAAAGTGCAGAAAATTGGATCAAATCTGAATACGGCGACATTATCACCGGTAAGAAAAAACGCGGTAAAAAAGCTGCTGGTGAAATTACTGCCACCCCCAAAACCCCACAGGAAATCGTTTGTGGAATAATTGCCAACCTTTCCAACGATCAAAAAATCGAAGCACTTCTTCAGTTCGGAGATGTCATCAGTGCAGAAATCTCTAACGTGGTGAAGGCCATGGAAGACGAAGAAGCCTTCCGCAAAAACCAGATCGAAGAAGCAAAAAACCTTGCTGCGAAATATAAAAGATAAGATCAGCAAATAGTTTTTCTCCACTTGGCCTGCGAGCGACAACTCGCAGGCTTTTTTATACCGAACGAAGAAAATATTTGTGTGAACTGTAAGACGGGATGTCATGTCTTAATGGTAAATGAAGACATTCCGTTCATATTCGCTGTCGGCAATAGCTGTTTTGGCAGGGGCAGGCGCCATTCTTCCGGGAAATGCAACGCCGGAGGCCGAAGTAGCAGTATTCAAATCCAATGCCTTGGGGCTCGGCGTGCTCCAACGGATGATCAACCAGAATGTGTCGCCAAATGGGAATATCGTGATTTCTCCTGCTGGCCTGGGTTCAACTTTATCCATTCTTCAGCCTGGTGCGAAGGGAGAGACAAAGAGTATTCTGGATCAATTCCTTACTCCATCCGATAATACTTTGCAGTCTGCGCATGAGTGGCGGAATATGAGGCAACAAAATCGGATCGTCTTGAATTTTGCCGAAAGAGTGTTCCTTTCTGATCGCTTTGTGGTGGATGACTTCTACCCGGCACAATCCATGGTAACCCGACTTGATTTTGCCCAAAACCCGGTTGAGTCGGTAAGCAAAATCAATAAATGGGTAGCCCAAAACACGGATCAAATTTTCCAAATGACTCTCCCTGATGGAGCTATCGGAGAAAATACCTCGATGGTGGCCATCGGGTCCTACGCTTTCGCCGGTGTCTGGCAGTATCCCTTCCCGGCCAGTTCGGTGGCGAAGGGGAATTTTCGAGCCGATATGCGGAATGTCGAAGCCACGATGATGTCGCGCACGCTCACGGTACCCCATACAACGACTCCGAACTATACGATGCTGGCTCTCCCTTATTCCGTATTGTCCACCACAGAAAGTAAAACTCCTCCAGCCCCACTCTACATGGTAATGCTCATGCCGCCGGAATCCTCCAACCTCCGGGATTTTGTGAAGGGGTTAACGCCGGATAGTCTCCAAAAAATGCTTCCTGCAACTTCCTCTCCTGAAGTTGGAGAGATACTGGCTACCGTTCCCGCCTTCAAGACGGTGACGGCATATTCGCCATCGCTCAAGCCATTCCTGGAGTTTGCGGGGCTTGGCAATTTGTTCGACCCGGCTCAGGCTGATTTTTCGGGATTAGTGGCGACACCTACGTCGCATCCGCTCTTCCTCTCCGATTTTTACCAGCAATGCCTGGTGACTGTGGCTCCGGAGGCCTCCAAGACCAATTCCGAAACCAGTACCGAAGCTAATGCTGCCCCGGCAGCAACGGAACAAGTCCCTCAAATCGTCATCAATCGTCCCTTTTTCTGGTGCGTGTACGATCCGAACTCGGGAGCCATTCTGTTCATGGGGACTGAGTTCGACCCCAGTCAGTTCGTTCCCAATCCCTATGACTCTGTGGAATATGAACACGACCTTTCCGTCCCCAATCCTCTGTCCCCGCTGAATCAACTCCATCGCGAACAACGGGACAAGGCTCTGGAACAAATCCCGGTAGAGTGATCCTTATTCCCAAGATGCGTTTCCCTAGTCGCTCATAGCAAAGGGGAACGCATCGATGTTGTTAGCTAGATTCCATGCTACCCTCAAGGAAACCCGGAGTACTATTCCGTTGCCCGAAAAGGCGCATCGCCGTATTTCTTCCACCACTCGCGCACCTGCTCAACAGCAATCCGCGGGGAAGCGGCATCTCCAAAGCGGCGGCGCACGTAAGTTATCACAGCCGCACCTTCTTCCGGGGAAGAGATGCCAGGGGGAAGCATGGTGGTGTCCCAGGTTTTGCCGGACACGGTGATTTTCCCCTCCGCACCATTGCGAACAATGCGAGCCATAATCGAGGGATCTTTGGCGATCCACTCGGAGTTCTCCAGAGGAGGGTAATTGATGCCATCGCCTCGCCCATCTGCACCGTGGCAGAGAGTGCATTTGGTGGCATACAGTTGTTTGCCTTTTTGCATCACTAGCGCGTCGAGGGCTTGTTCCTTGCGGCTTGTATCGATCACGGGGAGGTTGTTCGCATAGGCCGGATCCACGAATGAACGGGCATGAAGTTCGGCATCCGGGACGACTTGCTCGACGCCCTGCAACATCTCCGCACGGGTGATATCCCCGCGTTTCAAGGTTCGCAAATAGGCGACCAGATGGCGGATTTTTTCTCCGGGCACGACACACGTCCCGGGCGGGCTCTTGATCGGCAGAGCCTCATCACGGACTCCGATTTTTTGCGCTGGGACGACGTCAAACCATTTTGCCAGTGAGGGGCACAGGGAAGAAGCGCGACCAAAACGCTGGTCTCTCGGGTTGTAAAGGTGGAGCATCAGCCATTCTTCAGGACGCGCCACGGCCTCACCCTGCCCATCCTGATTGGTGAAGCGGACGCGTTGTTCCGCCCAGGCTCCCAACTGGAACAAGTCTGGCCCCAGACGCACCCAGCCCATATGGGCAAGTCCCTCCCCTCCGGCTCGCGCCCAGTCCTCTGGTTCGCTCACGCGCGCCACCCCGGCACCATTGCCATTCTGGTACACAGACTGCTGAAGATCCTTGCCATCAGGAAGCCTCCGGACGATTTGCGTATGGCATACACCGCAACCATTCTCCGCATAAAGAGCTGCGCCTTCGCGAGCAATCCCGGGGCGTTTGGAGACAAAGGCACTGCTGCCGCCAGACGAAAATGCCGGAAAGCGCACGCCGCCCCCCATGAGAAGCCCTATGGCAAGTCCCGTCACTACGACCAAAACACCGGGCAACACCCACACAGGCAAGGACAAAGCAGTCATCCGGGAGCATCTACCATCCTCGTCAACACTCTGTACATCATTCGACGCACGGCGTACGCCTTTCATGCGCCAGGCCCACCAGAGTTCCCCCAGAGAAGCACACAGGATGAGCCCCCAGGCCAGAGCATAGCCAACGGAAACAATCACGAAGCCCAAATCCAGCAAAACGGTCTGTTTGGCACCCCGGGCATACTCGCCAGGTAATAACGCGGAAGCCGAAAACGCAAACACGAGCAAAAAGATCCCCACGCCAATCCCCAGGCACCAGCGCGTCCACTTCCGGGCACAAACCATCGCCAGAGGCGCCACCAGGCACAGCAGAAGCGTCGCGTCCACCACATGCCAGTTCATCGGAGAAAGCTGGAACCCGGCGGCATTCTCAGGCACTACCCCCAAAGCCAGTACCCACAGGCTCAGGCACCCCAGCCAGAAGGCGAACAATCTCCACGAAGCGCAACTCCCCTTCCCGAAAGCCGATGCCATCACCAGCAACAAGACGCCCCCACCCAAAATAACTGCCAAGCCAGGCATATCCCACACGCCATGAGCCACCGGCAAATACCATGACCCGGCATCGGTACCATAGACAAGCAACAAGGCCAAGGGTGTCCACACACGCCACCCACGCGCCCCGGAAGCCCTCAAAAACCAGGCGCTGCCACACATTGCCCCCCCAATCAGCCAGGACTGCTTTACGTACCCAAACACAGCAAATTGACCGGTCGCTTCCGTAAGCCCATCTGCCAAAATCACATACCCGGCAATCATCCCGACCCAGGCCAATCCCAAGGCCAGCATGGGAGGCAACATGGCCATATCCCGAACTCCCCGCCGCCCCCTCCAGACGAGGCCAGTCACCTGCAGAAAGGCAAGGAACACCATGGGCAGCATCACCCACGCGGCAAACGGCATCACGGGAATTCCGCTCCCCTGCCCCCATAAGACACTCAGAGTTCCGAGAATTACGCCGAAAGACCACAGCACATTCAGTACATTATCCGCACCACGCCCCACATTCTCTCCATCCTTTCCAGAGCCCAAAGCCCCGGCAATAGCCATCATGCATGACCACCCAAAACCGTACAGCAACGCCCCTTCGCGCGCCAGCACCAAAAGACCTATATTGACAGAACTTCCCCCGCCTTGCCCCGTCATGACCTCCAGCGTAAAAGCCGATTGAGCCAACCCCAACAGGCAGACAACACCGAGCCAGAACAGCCCGCTCCACCACCAGAAAGTGCGGACAGGAGCATTCATTGCCTCCTCCTTTCACGCCGTATTAAGGCAGCCAAAGTCATCAACACGAGCGTCATCACAGCTACAATCCCCACAAGCCCCATGAACACACCGTCCGTCGCAACCATGCCCTCAACCGGAGCAATCAGCCAACATGCCTCCATCAAAGAGAACACCACAACCAACACAGCCGCAAAGCGACACGTCCAGGAACTCCGGCGCACCCCCGGCAGCATCAGCCACAAGGCAGGCACCAGCACGCCTCCCCCCATGGCCCACATCCCCCATGTCTCCCAGCCAGAGGCAAGGCGAGGAGCCATCCACGCCTGTTCCTCCGGGATTTGCGTGTACCACACCAGCATATACAGGGAATAGGCAAAGTAGGCCTTGAACAGAAGAGAAGCCAGCAACAGAGCCCCCATGGCGTTCCCCGCGCTCCGTCCGGAACCCTCGGCATTCATCCCCGAAGGCGCCCAAGCCGACTTTCGCACAAAAAGCAACGAGGCCGCCAGCCCCACAACACCAGCGTAGGCCACCATATACAGCGGACCCATCGACGGAATCCAGTCTGGCTGCAACATCAACACCCAATCCACCCCCATTAGACCGATCACCACCACCAGAAGGGGCAATGAAACGGCCGCTGCCGTCCGCAGACGCCGTTCTGCCTTCAAGGAAAGTGAACACTCCTCCTCGCGATGCCACAGACGAGCCAGCCCCAGCATCAGCAAGAAGTACCCAACTTGCCGACCGATGAAAAACGGTACATTCAGAAACCAGGACAAATCCGCCAGGCGGACATGCCCCGCCGCCTCAAGCATCACACGCCGCGCCGGGGAATCACCCGATATCCAATCGGCACGCAACACATCGCGCCCCACCTCCGACCATGGGAAAAGAACCGGGAGCAGACAACACATCGCGCATAACATCCCCAGCCAGGCCCCCGTACCGGACATCGCCAAGCGAGTCCATATCCCCCGCACGGGCTGGCTCCAGCGAGCCCCAGCCACCTGAGACACAGCCCACCAGAACAAAGCCCCGGCTGCCAGGCAAACGCCCCACATTCCCACAACCAGGAACGCGACTGCCAAAGGCTTCCTCAACCATGCCAGGCGAATACCGCCCAGCGTCGCCTCGTCCCACGGCATCGCCACATAACACTGCCGGAACAACACACAGAGCAAAATGGACAAGCCGATAAAAATGCACAGAACCAGCGAACGGGACACGCTGGGGCAACCCTTTTGAATCATTTTATCCACCAGTATTCCCTGTTCCCGATCATCCTTCTGCTGTCTTGAGTCCATTATTGCTGCCCTCCTTTCATGCCATCGCCACCCGTGGGAGAAGCATCCCCTGCGCCAGGAAGGGGAACAGCCGCCCGCAACAATCCCGGAGCCGAGTACAAATGCCTCACCCAGAGCGCGGCCTGCCACATTTCATCCACCGTCAACATCGTACCAAGAGCAGGCATATTCCCCTGCCCCAATGCCGTGCTGGAAAAAATTTTGCCGAGTGGGTAACGCGCAAACTTGGGATCATCAAAGGGCAAAATCGCCGGATATCCCTGATACAAAGCCACAGCCCCCTTCCCTTGCCCATCCGCACCATGACACGAAGCACAATGCCGGGTGTACACAATCTCTCCGCGCTTGGTCAGCTCGTTCACCGGCAACACCGCCGATAGCTCGACAGGCACCGTATCGCCAAAGCTCCCGGCTCGTTTCCCCGTCTCCAGATACCCTCCCCCGGGACGCGGGAAAAGCACCTCGCCCGTCATCCCCGGAGCCGGAATACCGACAGCTTGCACGTGGGGAGGCACCAACTTCTCTGCTACGTCACGTCCCCCCGTACGGCGTTGAGATTCGAGGCGTTCCTGCGTCACATGGTTGTCGAACAAACGATCCATCCCACCCTGCCCGGACTCATCCCGGAACACCAACCACCCGAAAAAGATCATCAGCCCCGCCACAACAATTATCCAGATATGCTTCATGCCCCGCCCCCTTTCTCAATCTTCAGAATCTCGTACGGGACACCAACCGCACGCAAACGCACCGCCACTTCATCGAGAGCCAACCCCGCCACCTGCATCAGAAATCCGCCCTCGACACCCACCTCCACACAAACGCCTTCATCCACGGCCCCCGAACGGTGCCCGAACACAAAACCGCCTTCCACCAAAAAGCCCAGCACCAACGCCAACCCGGCCCCCAACAAGGCTCCTTCAAAAATCCCCGGGATATAACCCGGCCACATCCCCCAGCCCTGCACACGCCCCTGCGTCACCAAAGGATCAGCCAGCAACTGAGTCACATACAGCCAGCCCAGCACAAGAGCCATCCCCGCCACACCGCCACAACTTCCCCACACCGACAAACGCCGCGCGCGCAAGCCGCCCCCGCGACGCGCCTCATCCTGTCGCAATGCCTCACAGGGATAAGGAGCAGACACCGCCGCCACATCCCCCCCACAACCTGGATTCCCCTGCACGACCAAATCAGCGGAACCGGGAGCCCGCACCGCATCCATTGCCAACAACAACGCCTCTTCATCCTCAAAGGCAAGCAACACCTCATCCATCACCGCCGCCTGCCGGGAATCTTTAGAAACTATCGCTCCGGAGGCAGAGTCAAAAGAAGAAGCCACAGCCTTCCCTCCCGACTTCAAATGCGACCTCATCTCGCACAGCGAAAAGAACGGAGCCACCTTCGTCAACGCCATATACATCGCCACAAAAAGCCCCAGTGCCCCCACCGCCATCGCCACATCTACCATCGTTGGCACATACAGAGAATCCATCGCCTTCATCAGCCCGTGCTCCAGCGAGCGCACAACAATCAACCAGCGCTCCGACCACATCCCCAACAACACACAACACGCCACAGGCACCACCACCCATGGAGAACGCCGCCACCGCTTCACCCAATACAACTGCGGAGCCACCACATTGCAAACCAGCATCACTAAAAACATCGTGTCCCCGCATCGCGTGCCCATCATCTGCCACGCATCGCCGCCAGAAAGCAGAGCTGCCCCCACCTCCCAAAAATACATCACTGCCATCACCAAACCCAGCCCCAACACAAAGCGAGACGTCATCCCCACCACGCGCGGCGAAATATGGACACCCACAGCCGGAGGCGACAAGCGACGCACTGCCAGCAAAATCAACTGCACCATCGCCATCCCGCTCAGGATGGCACCAGCCACGAAATAAGGCGGAAACATCGTCTCATGCCAGCCATGAACCTGCGTTGCCGCAAAGTCGAAACTCACCACCGAATGCACCGACACCACCAAAGGCGTCAGCACCACCGCCAGCAACACACTGCACCGCTCGTACACTGCCCACTGCCGCCCGGAACCACTCCACCCCAACGACAGCACGCCATAAAGCTTCCGCCTCCACGGAGATGAACAGCGGTCGCGCAACACCGCACAATCGGGCACCAGCCCCATCATCCAATACAAAACCGACAGGGAAAAATACGTACTCACCGCCAGCACATCCCACACCAGAGGCGACGACAAATCCGGCCACACGCCCGACACATCCGGCAAGGGAGACACCATCCACGCCATCCAGATACGCCCAACATGCACCACCGGGAAAATCGCCGCGCACACCACAGCGCACAATGTCATCAACTCCGCCCCCCGTGCAATCGGGCTCCGCCAATGCTGCCCCGTCAGCAAAAGAACCGAGGAAATCAGCGTCCCGGCATGCCCCAGACCAATCCAAAACACAAAATGCACGATATCCAGCCCCCACGGCACATCATTCGTCACGCCAAGCACCCCGACACCCTCCGTACCGATGCGCCATGCGCTCCAGCCCAGCCCCCAGACTGCCGCCACCACAGCCAACACAAACAAACACTTCCACAAAAGCCCCGTCCGTGCCTCCACCGATGCCACGACAGTCTCGACCATCCGGCGCACGGCCACATGGTCGTTGGGGGAGGCAACATGGTCGTCAGAGTGCTCGTTCATCATCCCGGTGACAATAGTGTGTAAAAGAGTACATGCCACACACCGCCCGTCAATCAGCAAAAGCCTCCCCCCCGTGCATCATCTCCGTCATTCCCCCACCCTGCCACACCCCCCATCCCAGCCCACCCTGCGCCAGCATTACCCAAAATTGAGGCTCCGCCACACCACTCAACCCCCACCGCCCGCCATCCACATATACAGGAAAATCACATTTTCCATAGGATCAATGTGTCAATTCATCACGTTTTTCCTATGTACATTGTGGCGATCAATCACATTTTTCATAGATAAAACGTGACAAGCGCCTACATTTTTCATAGAAACAAGGAGAACCAATCCGTTTTCCGCCATGAAAAGAAAGTTGCTCGATGATCTCAAACGTTGGAAAACCAAGTCCAGACGCCTCCCACTGATTCTCACCGGAGCACGCCAGACTGGCAAAACATGGCTTCTCAAAGAATTTGGGCAGGAGTGCTACCAGAACACCCTGTATGTCAACTTTGAGAACAACCCCAATCTCCAGGAACTCTTCGAAGGAAACATCGATCCTCAACGCATTCTGGACACCTTATCCATCCTCTACGGAATGAAAATTGCGCCGGAGACAACCCTCATTATCTTCGACGAAATTCAAGAAATCCCTCGCGCCGTCACCTCCCTCAAATACTTTGCCGAAAACGCCCCCGAATACTCCATATGCTGCGCCGGTTCACTTCTGGGCATAGCCCTGAATCGCGCGACCTCCTTCCCCGTGGGAAAGGTGGATTTCCTCAACATGGAACCTCTTGATTTTGAAGAATTCCTCATAGCCATGGGCAAGGAAAACTGGCTGGATTCCCTGCGCCGGGAGTCCCGGATATCCCACCTCCCCCAAGCCCTGTTGGAACCCCTCATGGACTACTTGAAGCAATACATGCTCATAGGTGGCATGCCCGCCGCCGTCGACTCCTGGGTACGAGAAAAAGACATGGCTGAAGTAAATGCCATCCTCAGCAACATCCTCAACTCATACGTACAGGATTTCTCCAAACATGCTCCCACCAGCACAGTCCCGAAAATCCGTATGCTTTGGGACAGCATCCCGATGCAACTGGCACGGGAAAACACAAAATTCATCTACGGAGCCATCCGGGAAGGTGCTCGCGCCCGGGAATACGAGGACGCCCTACTGTGGTTGAAAGACAGTGGTCTGATCCGCATCGTCCGGCGACTCACCAAACCGGCGTTCCCCATCAAATTCTACGAAGATCCCAAAGCCTTCAAAATCTTCCTTTTGGACATCGGCCTCCTCAGGGTCATGAGTGGTCTTCCTGCCGACATCCTCATTCAAGGCAGTGTCATGTTCGAAGAATTCAAAGGTTCATTGACAGAGCAATACGTTCTCCAGCAACTCGCAACACTTCCCTTGAACAACCCTCCGGACTACTGGACATCAGGCAACATGGCAGAAGTGGACTTCGTCATCTCGCTGAATAGTCATATCATCCCTCTGGAAGTCAAAGCAGGTGGCAACATCCGTGCCAAAAGCCTGAAAATCTACCGCGATCAATACGCCCCACCTCTTGCCATCAGAACAGCCCTCACCAACCTTCAACACGACGAAGGACTCCTCAACATCCCCCTCCCTCTTCTCTGGAACATGCAAGGATACATAGCCAGGCTTATTCCGGACGGGAAAAATTAAGCGGCTTCGCCTACACTCTTTATTGGAGGAATCACCTGATATTAACGTGTTTATTGCATCGTACCGAGGCGTTCCCCATCATACTTGGCCTGGCGGATAGGCTCCCACCACCAGGCATTGTCCAGGTACCACTGCACCGTTGCGCGCATACCCGTCGCAAAATCGACTTGTGCCCGCCAGCCCAGTTCAGATTCCAGCTTGCTCGCGTCAATCGCATAACGGAGGTCATGCCCCGGTCGATCAGCCACAAAGGCAATTTGTGAAGCATAACCCTTACCATCCGGGCGAGGGCGCAACTCATCCAGAATCGAGCAAATCATCTGCACGATATCCAGATTCGTCATCTCATCGTGCGCCCCCACATTATAAGACCCACCGGGAGCCCCCGCCTCCAGAACCCTCAACAGAGCCCGGGCATGGTCCTCCACATGCAACCAGTCACGGATATGATCACCCTTGCCATAAATCGGCAAATCCCTGCCCTCCAGCGCATGGAGAATCACCAGAGGAATTAGCTTCTCCGGGAACTGGTACGGCCCATAATTGTTCGAGCAATTCGTCAGCAGTACGGGCAATCCATATGTATGGCCCCAAGCGCGCACCAAATGATCGCTCGCCGCCTTGCTGGCCGAATACGGAGAACGCGGGGCATAAGGCGTTGACTCCGTAAACATCGCATCAGAATCCCCCAAGCTGCCAAACACCTCGTCCGTCGAAACATGGAGAAAGCGAAACCGCTCCTTCTCCTCTGCCCCCAAACCCAGCCAAAACCGCCTCGCGCCCTCCAGTAGCGTATACGTGCCCATGATATTCGTCACCATGAAAGGCTTGGCGCCATCAATCGAACGATCCACATGCGACTCAGCCGCCAGATTCATCACCGCATCCGGCCTAAACTCCTCCATCACTCCAGCCACCGCACCCTCATCGGCAATATCCCCCTGCACAAAATGGTAACGGCAGTCTCCCTCCACCTCGCGAAGAGAAGACAAATTCCCTGCATACGTCAACTTGTCAAAATTCAACACCTCATGCCGAGTCTCCCGAACAATCATCCTCACCAAGGCAGACCCAATAAAGCCAGCCCCACCCGTAACAAGAATGCGCTTCGAACTACTCATCATCATAAACCATCAGTATCCGGAATCACTTGCCATATCAGCAAAAGTGCTACCGCCAAACTAACCAAATCTCCCTTACCCGCCAAGCCCAAAACAAGCCTGACCTCAAGAAGATTACTCATCCTCTGTCACAATACCTTCTGCTTACCTTAAACAAGAATATTAAAATTTGAAGGAATATTTTCTCCTGAATTTACGACGAGATTTCGGAAAAATGATGAACATGGAAAGAATGCGAACTATTTTATTGAGTTTTCTGATCCGCTTGGAATTTTTCTGTTCTACGAATAATCCATTTTCGTTCAGACGTGCAGAAATAACGTCAATCAATTGCTTTGATTGATTAGCCTCGTAAACTGTGTTGAGATGTCCATTCAGCCAGTTCACAAAGTTTTCACATTGTTGACTGCTTTCGTGTTCTTGCAGAATTCTCTCCAGATGGGTAACCCACCAAAGTTTCCCGCGTCCATGTGCATGGGCATAATCAATAATGTTTTTGTAGTGATGCTTGATAGTGACAATCTTATCGGAAATACCATCAAGCATTTCTTGCGTCAGTTTCGGCATGTTGGGCAAAACAAATCCGCATGCGAGGAAGTTCAGATTGCTTCTCACGCACTTTTCGCAGGTTCCACAATTATTCTTGATGTGCGAATCGTTGGAATAAACATTTTCCCAACATACGCGAAGATGCTGCGTTGCACATCCCCATTTCGATACAAGTTCTGCCTTTTCCGTCCGTCCATATTCCAATCCATCCAAATGAACACAGAAGGTGTCGGAAGAAAACAGAGGATCTGAAATAGGATTGCTCCCCCAAAGATTAACGAAAGATTCCACGTAATTTCTAGAGCCTCCCACCAACAAATCAGGGTACAAAGGCGCCAGGAGGGAACCCAGCCCGGCAATACAGGCGATATGAGTATATGATCCCCATTCCATTCCCTGAGAAACGCCCCGTAGAGGAAATTCCCGGAAATTACTCTTGATCGTATGAAGTTCGTGGATACCGAGATCGCGAAGCATGATCAATGAATTTTGCCTGGATTCTTTTAAAAAGTCGTCTTGCTCCAAGGGAATGTCGGCACCTTCAATCAATAGACCAGCCTGAATGGGTAAAGAATTGAACCCCACTAATCCCTGCTGATGGCGATAGCAGGAAAAACAGGCATCCAGCCCACCGGAAAAGCAAACCATTGCCTTGTGTGAGGAATGAATTGCTGCCTCATCATCGTATATGCTTTCGGGAAGCAATGTAACGGGAAAACAGATTGCAGGCGAAGTATTGCACCAGAATCCCACCATCGTCTCCATGTTCTTCAGCAAGGATTTGCTGACAGCCCCTTTAATATGAAAGTTCCCGCCAAATGACATCATGTGGAAAATGAGAATGCGAATCCATGGATCACTCTTTGCTTCAATATGTTCCACACTCTCGATACCGGATACTTCCGCATGGACATGGAAACTTCCTTGTTGAGTAATAAACCGTGCCCCTACCATAAAATGATCGGCACCAATCTTTAACGGCTTGAGAGGAACAATGGCCTGCGCGTACTCAAAAGCATTGGAAGTCATCTCCTTCCAGTAAGGAAACTCATCCGGTGATTTCAGGAAATGAACATTTGGATATGTTGAAAGTGAAAGTTCGAAAACATTGGAAAGCTTGCCATAGCTATTATCCAACATATAGACTTCCTTATTCATGAGAAAAGCCCCAATAGTTCCATGCAAACGATCACTTAAAACAATATCTGCCTGATTGATGAGAGACAGGAAAATCTTTGCATACCTATTATTGATATCCCGATTTTCACAATCGTCGCTATGTAATGCCGACAAATCAAATGTATTGAACCCGTGACAAACCTCCTTCTGAGCCCCAAGAATTCCTTCTCGATCGTTTCGGAGTAGGAGTAAAACTTTTTTGCCATCTGGAAGAACGACGAGAGAATCTTCCAATCTCTGTTTTAAACATAATTCATCAAAAGTAGGTTCCGACTGATTGTTGGAGAGGAAATCCTGGGCGTCAAGCGACAGCGCTATATCGTCGGAAACAAGAAAGCGCGCTCGATCATTCCTTGATTTACAATACGAAAAACTGTTCCAATCCCTACAGAAAACAGTAAATCTTTCGTCAAAAACACCAAGGAGATGATCACAATCATTGACACTTTGCGGAAGTACAATGCAGCGTTTTATCCTGGAATCTGAAAAAATATCAATAAACCATGGCAAACTATTCCAGTCAGGAATGAATCCTCCTCCACCGCCATAAACCATATTGAAGGATGTAATTCCATCCTCTAATGATTGATATAATTCTGGAGAAAGTCCGCTGCGAGAAAACAATTCTTGTGCCGCTACGGCAAGAAGAGCATCCCCAATATTACCAGGACTAGCTTTGAAATAAAAAGAATCCAATTCTACGAGAATATCTGTGATTTCAGAGTTTGTTCGATAGTAGGCTTGCATCAATTCCTGTGCATTATCGGAACATTTGACAAGATTCAAAAACTCTCTAATCCCCGGTCTCAATAAATCTAAGAAAGAGACATCATCGCAATAGGACAAGAGCGCAAGCATCGTTCTTTTTACAACATCATAAGATCGTTTCTTGTTTTCCTTAGAAGTATTCCAGAAATCCCAATATATCTGATTTATTAAACATTGTGACAAAAAATTCCGTTTCAACGACTCATCCTGAATCGTCCGAAAAATAAACTCTGCCTCAAGTAAAATAATATTACACAAAGAATCAAAATGTCTGTCTCGTTTTCCAGTAATAGATTCAGAATGCTGTCTGTAATAATAAAAATTTTCCTCTCTGATGCCAACGCGTTGTGCCTGGAAAAACGCTTTTATGAAGAATAGATTATCTTCAAAACATAGACCAATCGGAAAACGCAAGCGATAATACTCTATGAACTCACGTCTCCAAAGTGTTGTACATGCCATAACCGGAAGCTTCCATAAAATATCCCAATTTGATGAAAAATCATTATAGGTAAAGCATTTTTTATTAATACAATCAGGAATAATAGACTCAAAATCAGTATATGCATAAAATTGCACTTCCCGAGTTTTTTCAAAATACAAATCAGATTGAAACATAAGAATATCAACTTGATCTGCATCAGCCTGGTTCCATAAGCTTTCAAATGCATTTAACTTCAACCAATCATCCGAATCAACAAATGCTATGTATTCCCCGCGTGCAACATCCAGAGCATTGTTTCGAGCAGAACTTAATCCTTGATTGGATTGATCAATGATTGTAATTCGCGAATCCTTAGATGCATACTCCTGCAGTATAGGCCTACTATTATCAGATGATCCATCATTGACACAGATGATTTCAAGATCATGTAATGTCTGATTGACAATACTATCGAGACATTGATGTAAATATCGTTCCATATTATAGACTGGAACAATGACGGATATTTTCGGAAAAAGTAATTTCATAATTTCAATTAAAAATTAAATGCTCATTTTTTGATGATTTTCATATAAACAATATATCGACCCAACTTATTGCCGATAAATTTAATGCATTTTTTCCTATTCAAATCTATCAATTCATCTCTAAAAGAATTCCACAGCAATTGTTTATCTGCTTCCTTGGATCGCAAAATCAAATTGAGTTGCTGCTTGAGTATATCTGGGAAAATTTTTCTGCAAATAAATTTAAACTCCTTAGCATGACTACAATTATCATAAATATAATTTAATCCAACATGATAGTCTCGAATCTTTCGATCAGAAATATTTGTTTGCGTTATCGATTCAGAATTATAAGTATAATTATATAATTTAGATTGAAGTATAACTGTGAATGGACGATCCTTGAGGAGCGAAACAATATATGGGTAGTCTTCAAAATAAATATTGGGAATAAATCTCCTATTTTGAAGTACTGTACTTCGAAATAACTTTCCCCACGCTGTAAAAGGAATACTCCATTTCCCTTTTTTATTACAAAACGAAAGTGGATCTTTTGTTATTTTATAGCGTATTTTGCACAAATTATCATTCTGAGTAATATACTCATCTCCATGATATTGCCTGATATATGAAAACGATACGAGATCCGCATTATATTTCTCTGCTAGCGCATGAGTCATTTCCAGTGTTCGAAGATCAATTGAATCATCAGAATCAACAAAAGTTATATATTTTCCCGAAGCTATATTCAAACCGCTATTCCTCGCTTCTGAGAGTCCTGAATTACTTTTTGAAACTACATTGATTCTGCTATCTCTCTGGGCATAATCAGAAAGAATGGATGCACATCCGTCCGTTGACCCATCATCTATACAAATTACCTCAAAACTTGAAAATGTTTGTCCAAGAATGGAATCAAGACACTTTGAAAGATATTTCTCAGTATTGAAAATAGGAACAATAATCGATATTTCCGGTATTGAATCAGAATTTTTATTGATTTCAACCATGATTAATAATTAATTACTACATTTCATGGATATTATTTCAGACAGGTAACTATAGGACTTCATATTAATTTCCTTTCTGAAGCGTTCAAGTCCAATATTTCTCAGGATAGATGCTGCAATATGTCTAAGCGCCAATTTATTATTATTAGCAGCCAAATCGTCTACAAGGGATATAATAGTATGCGATAATTTAAAGAATTCATCGGTATATTCATGAAGAATGCCATACTTTTGCAGATGCTTATATATATCTAGGAGAACAAATAATCTGTCGTGTATATATGCCTGTTGCGATACGATGGAATTACCAGTAATAGATCCAGTTCTTCTATAGTAATTATAGAATTTATTTTCTATAAAGTGAACACTCTTTGCATGCGTAAAATACTTCCAGAAGAAAGAATTGTCTTCAAAGGCCAATCCTTCCGGAAAACAGAGTTTATACTGATCTATAATGGATTTTTTGAAGATTTTATTCCAGGCAACTACGTTGCATGTAGCTAATACCGACTTGTCTATTTTTTTAACTTCCGTCTTATTGATGAAAAAGAATTTATCATCGCTATTTTTTATAAAACAAAATTCATCATCATACTTGACATCAACACCACAAACGGAAACATCGGCACCACTTTCCTGCATCATTTCCAGCATGGTCTTATACATTTCCGGGGCAACGGTATCGTCAGAATCAACAAAGGCAATATACGGAGCGTTAGCCGCCTGTATACCCGAATTTCTGGCGGCAGATAAACCTCTATTTTTATCGTGATAAATAATTCTTATCCTATTATTTTCTTTTGCATATTTTTCAAGAATATTTCTCGAATTATCTGTTGATACATCTTCAACACAAATTATTTCCAGTTCACCTAGCGTCTGATTGATAATACTATCAAGGCATGGGATAAGATAATCTGCAACATTGTAAACAGGAACAATTACAGAAAGAACGGGAGATTCTGCATCTGTTCTCGAATCTGATATATTATGTAGACAAGTATTATCTGAAAAAACAGACATTATAAAGTTATCCAACATAGCAAAAAACTGTGATTCATACTCCTCCTTGAATGGAGAACTCAGTAATGCCATCTTCTGCAAATTAACATATATTGTATCTCTCAGAACAATAAACAATGTTTTTTGAGAAAAGCATTTATATTTTGCATAATCGAGTATTTTTTTAGAAATGGTTATTTGATCCAGGATTTTCTTTTTGTACTTGCTATCGTCTTTTCGAGGAGATGCAGAAATACCAGCAAATGTGTTGTAATAATATTTGGGAGCATCCTCATCCAGTACAACAATCTTGTTAGCATAATAGAATGCACACAGATTGAAAAACTGATCTTCCCCAACAAGACCTTCAGCAAATGTTATATCATTATTATTTAAGATAAAATCTTTTTTATATAAATGTTTACATGCGCCTGTATTTGAATTTTTGTATAGAAGGTTTATTTTTTCACTTTCTTCAACATACTCATTCTTTTTCGTTTTGAAATATTCATACCATGTTGCGAGGCGAATCAGCCCAGTCCTATCGCGTACGTAAACCTTTGCCGATGTTATATCTGCATTTGTAGCAAGAGCTGACCTATAAATTTTTTCTATATAATCAAAATCAATAAAATCATCCGAATCAATAAAAATGAGAAATCTCCCTTTTGCTTTTGACATTCCAAGATTTCTTGCAATCCCCTGACCTTGATTCTTTTCTAGTCTGAATACCGAGACTCGCGAATCAATTCCAGCAATCTCTGATAGGATCTGGAAAGAATTGTCTGAAGAACAGTCATCAATGCATATTACTTCAATATCCGCAAATGTCTGATTAAGAATACTGGCCATGCAATGCATAATATATTCTTCAACGTTATAGACAGGAATAATTATAGATACATTTTCTTGATAATTCTCAGACTTTTTGAAATGTAATTTATTTTTAACTCTACCAACTAAATCTGAATAAAATTTTTCTAAATCCAATTCAAATTGATGATTGTCTTTCAGTTCATAGAAATCATCATCAATGTTCTTTTCATCAGCTGAGTCAGAAATCTCATAGGATATCATCTGCTGGTACAGTTTCTTATTGAGCTGCCGTCTCCATTTGCGCCTATATTTTGCAAGAGGCATTAAAAACAATAGCGATTTCAAAATTTTCCGACCAACAGAAATTCCGTTTTTTTCTTCTATACAACCCTCTCGATTATTTTTAAATTTTATTTTCATCACCATCAACAATTCACAAAAATTATTCCCATTGATATTAGATAAACCGTATGTCGCAAATCACTTCATATTACAATTTCCATGTTCGCCCCGATCCCGTTTCCGAATTGAAATTGTATATATAAAAATATTCTATTCCGTGACGGATGAATTATGGACACACACTTTTCACTGAAAAAGTTTGCCTTAAAGACCTCATCCGAACCTTCCTTTGCCCTATGGTAAACAAATGACAAATAATGTAAAATATATCCAAAGCCATACAAAATAAAATATTCATTGAGTAAGGCACATATGTACAATCGATAAGTCATTTACTCAAAAAAACAATTATTACATCACCTTTAGATCCATCCATGGACGAAGATGATGCTGATAATATAGCGGATAAAAAAACCGCCATTTTTTTATACAAACGACTAATATTTATAGCGTTGCATAATTATATTTTTGTATCAATAATATTTGATAATAATTATCATTGATATGTATAAATGATTCACAAATAGCAAATAACAAACAGTTCCTGTTAACTATAAAAAATTGTAGAACCGTTTGGGATGTAAAGAATCTAGTACATACGGTCAAATTCCCCTATAAATACCCAAGTACGCGAATCGTCAGTCTGTCATCGCCCAGTCCCTATTCTAGCGTAAGATGCATATGATAAGAAAATTACGTTAATAAGTTCTAATGGCAATTTTAAGCTTGATGGCGGTTTTTTTAGCCGTTAGCATGTTTTCCAGCTTATTACCATGTTGTAGCCTCCATTCCCTGGATATTCGTAAAGTATTCGACATCAATGCATTAAAATCACTCATGCACCTTCCTACACTGAAATATGATGCTCGGCAGAGTCTCCGTCGGCCAGGAAGAGGACAGATACATTGTCCGCATTTGTACATGGATGAGTAAGCCCGCCCCCAACAGAGGCCATAAGTACACATCACCTCCTTCTGATGACGACTTCCTGCAACACACTACGTCAAAATACGATACCCGTCATCTTCGCCTGTGATCACGGATACCTGGCCTATTTGGCTGTTGCTCTTGTCTCTCTTGTTGAGGTTTCTTCTCCTGAAAGAATATACCATATCTATGTAATCGGGCAGGATATGACAGAAGCGGATAAGGCCATGTTATCGTCGATTGTTGTGGGGAAGATGCATATCAAGCTCGATTTTGTCGATATCCGTCCCTACTTGACTGAATACTCCGAAGCCTTCTACGTAGATGGCGTTACGCACATTTCAGCGGGCGCTTATTACCGGTTCTTCATTCCAAAGATTTTCTCGGGAATTTACGATAAGGCTCTCTATCTGGATTGCGATCTCGTTGTCCTCGACGACGTGGCGCAGTTGTTTGACTACGATCTGGGCGACAACCTGCTAGCTGCCTCACACGATTACGGATTCATGTTCAGCCGCACAATCGGACAATCCGTCATGAAAAAGCTCGGGCTGGCTCAGCCTCAAAACTATTTCAACAGTGGCGTTCTTCTCTTCAATATCAAACAGTTTGAGAAAGAAGACACCTTTGCGGCACTTTTTTCCTGCCTGCGCAGAGTCAAGACACCGATCTGCCACGATCAGGACATCCTGAATATTGTCTGTGAAGGCCGCGTCTTCTTCCTTTCCGAAGCCTGGAACTGCAAGCAGCACATCATCGACAATATGATCATTCTCAAGGACAAACTTGCCCCTGAGCTCTATGACGATGCCCTGGCGGCCAGTAAAAAACCGAGCATCTTACACTACACCACGGCCAATAAGCCCTGGAACCGGGCGGAAGCGGGCAGCCACGACGAACTGTTCTGGAAATTCGCGAGGAAAACCCCTTGTTATGAGACCATCGACAGCTACCACCTGGAGTGCAAAAAAATAGCCCCACCCCGGAAAAAACCTTCCCGTCTGAGTTTGTGGAAATACACCCTCATGGCAAGCCTCTGTTCGGGAGCAAGGCGTGAGCATTACGAACACAAAATAAAACGCCTTCAGCAACAAGGGAAAACAACGGAAAACGATTTATAAACTCCCTTCCCTGCACCACATCCTCCCTCCCGCCATGCCCCCCGATGTCTCCATCATCATCCCCATTTACAATGCGGAGCAATATATTGCCTCCTGCCTGGGGAGCATTGTGGGCCAAACTCTCCAAGATCTTGAGATCCTGTGTATTGATGACGGTTCCTCCGATCACACCCCAGAGATCCTAAGCGAATGGCAACACAAGGATTCCCGTATCACCATTCTTCAAGGCACTCACGAAGGCCCCTCCAAAGCACGTAATTTGGGAATCTCCGAGGCTCGAGGAGAATACATCGCCTTCGTAGATTCCGACGACACGATTGACCCGGACATGATGAAAGCCATGTTCCAAGCCGCCCGTGAGAACGGTTCCGACATGGTTGTCTGTGGGCTTGCTCTGGAATTCGAATCCCCATCTCACTTCAACCAGGGAGCCGTCAACTGGGGCAAAGCACGCTACGAAGGCTCGGAAAAAGCCTGTGCGGAAATCGCTGGCAGATTGAGAACCAATGTCCTCGACAAATTGATCCGTCGCGAACTCATCAATCGTCACCAGATTCGATTCCCGGAAGAGCTCACGCTCAATGAAGACGGCGTCTTCGTCTGGTCCTGCCTCGCGTACTGCCAGACCATCAGCTTCCTGGGGAAAAACTACTACCACTACCTGCAACGTGCCGATTCCGCCATTGCCCGGATCTATGCCAAACAGGGCGACTCCGTCCTGCAACTCATTCCCTCCTGGGCCAGAATGGAATCCGCCCTCCACACGGCCGATCAGTTGGAGGAATACTTCACCCCATTTCTGAACCTCGTCTGCGGCCACATCAAACACTTCGGGCAGTATATCCCGGAATCCTGCCAAGGCGAATGGAATGCCGGCACACGGGCATACCTTCAGCACATCGCTGAAGAGCATCGCGAGCTTTTAAGGCACTACCAATCAACATATAAAAAGCAATATAGAGTCCTTTACCCGGCATCTGGATCATGCCTGCAACGATTCTTCCGATCCCTCTTCCGGTAAAACATCCTACCTCATTGCCATGGATACTCCGAAACTTTCCATCATTACCGTCTGTTACAACGAAAAGAAAATCGAAGCCACCTGCCAGAGCATCGCTTGTCAAAAGTGGCGCGACTTTGAATGGATCGTCGTCGATGGAGCCTCGACCGATGGAACGGTTGATATCCTCAAACAATACGAGGATCACATAAGCGTCTTCATCTCCGAAAAAGACTCCGGTATCTACAACGCCATGAACAAAGGTATCTCCCATGCCAATGGTGAATACCTCATCTTCATGAACGGTGGAGACTACTTTCTGGACCCCTACGCCCTCGAACGCGTCTTTGCCCACAACACATGGAAGGAAGATATCATCTACTGCGATGCTCTCTTTCTCAAGGAAGATGGCAGCACGCTCCTGCGCGAATTTAAGGAATGCCTGCCCAATCTGCCGGAGTTCCTTGCCTACAGCAGCTTTGCTCACCAGGCCACTTTCATCCGCCGTTGCCTCTTCGAGCAGTATGGCGGTTACAACGAAAAACACAAAATCGTCAGTGATTGGGAGAAATGGATCGAATTCATCGTCATCCACAAAGTCACCTGCAAACACCTCGACAGAATTGTTGCCATCCACAACTACAGCGGCATTTCATCGCAATTCACCCAGGAACACCTCGGCGAACGGGAAGAAGTACTGAAACAGTATTATCCCGAAAAATTTGCCTCTGATGGCACCAAGCTACCCTCAGGTAAGCAGGGAATACTGAGCAATCGCTATGTGACGACCTACCGAGCCAAATTCTTGGGATGCTTCCCTCTCTTCAAGATCAAGACAAACCTCACACACGATAAATCCAAAGTATATCTCTTCAATATACTTCCGATTATTAAAACGCATACCAAGCAGCATTAAACTTCTGCCATGAATACCGCTCTTCCGCTCATTTCCGCAATTGTTCCCGTTTACAACACGGAAGCCTATGTCGGAAAATGCCTTGATTCCCTGATTCAGCAAACTTTGGCTGAATTGGAAATCATCGTCATCGATGACCGCGGAGACGATCATTCCATGGAAATCGTCCGCCAATATGCGCTGCAGGACAGCCGTATCACAATCATCACCAATGATCAAAACTCTGGTGTAGCCCACTCCAGAAATCAGGGCATCAGGCACGCGCGGGGCGAGTATCTGGCATTCATTGACTCGGATGACTGGATTGCCCCGGACTACTTCGAGATCCTGTACAAACAAGCCATCCTGCAACAAGCCGATATCGTCAAAGGAAACTTCATCCACACAGCCGGAGGACACGAAACACCCTCTGAGATGAATACCCACATCCGCGACAGAATCCGCCAGCATGAATTTCCCGGTATTGCCTATCTCTATGGGTTTTGGAACGCCATCTACAAAAAAGAACTCATTACCACCCATCATCTTGAGTTCCCCCGACTGAGGCATGGAGAAGACCTCGTGTTCCTCATTCAGGCCCTCCATTTCTCCAAAAATTTCTCCCTGACTGACTCCGCCCTCTATTACTACAACATGAGGGAAAATTCGGCTAGCAAAAGCATTTCTCCACATTTTTGTCAGGAATTATTCCAGCACGAAGAGATGATGCTGGATTTTATCGAATCACAAATTTCATTTTCAAAGCACGATTATATCGAATTCTTTGAACATGCCATGCTATCCCCCCTGCTCAATTATCAATTGTCGCTCGTCGCAAAAAGCAGTGAACAAAAAGAAAGCAATCTCATCCTGTACTTCACCAATTTAAAGAAGCTCCTTCAACGGCACAAATATTTCTACGAACATTTTTTTGCCTATCCCAAGCCTATCTATCAAAGCATTCACACAAAAACAGCCGAAGAATTAACAAATGATTATCTGGCAGGCAAACTACCCTTATCTGGCAGTATTGTCCGATATCAGGTTCGGCTATTGGGCATCCTTCCCTTCTCTGTAACGCGAACACATAAGGCCATCAAAGCACACTTGTTCGGCATCCCCATACTCAAACTTGTCATTTCAAAATAACTTCAAGATGAATGACGCTGAAAAAACAATCCCCCATGTATCCGTCATTGTACCCGTGTACAATGTAGAACAATACATTCGGCAAGGACTAGACTGCATCGCTAGCCAAACGCTGAAAAATATCGAAATTATTTGTGTCGATGACGGATCCACAGATTCGTCACCTGCTATTCTTGAAGAATACGCTGCCAACGATAAACGATTTAAAGTCATTCGTCAGAAAAATCAATTTGCCGGCATTGCACGAAACACCGGACTCGAAATAGCAAGCGGTACCTATGTTGCCTTCCTGGATTCGGACGACTTTTTTGAACCGACACTTCTGGAAGACTCCTTTCATCAATGCGAACAGCATGCAGCCGATATCTGTATTTATCCCGCTGATTATTACTATTCCGATACAAATACATTCTCCCCATTTGATGCCTGTCTTTACCGGGAACTGATACCCGCCACCGTTCCTTTTTCCTGGCGAGACCTTCCGCACCAGATCTTTCAACTATGCGCAGCCACGCCCTGGAACAAACTGTATCGCAGAAGCATGCTCATCGAGCATCAACTCCGTTACCCCAACTTAAAGAGAAGCGAAGATTCCTCCTTTGCATGCATGGCTCTGGCATGCGCACAAAAAATAACCGTCCTCGACAAAGTATTGCTCCATTATCGGCAGGCGCACGGCAATAACCAGCAATCGGGAACAGATAAAACTCCTCTCGATTGGTTCAAGGCGCAAATGGTATTGAAGGACGAACTCATCCAACGCAACCTCTTTGAAGCTTTAAAATGCAGCTATATCTGCTTCATGATCGGAAACGGATATTACTATCTGGGACTCATGAATTCCATCGATGGCTTCAAGCAAACATTTGACGCCCTGAAAAACGAATTGCTCAAGCACCAGGATGATCTTCAGCAGCTATCAGGTAAAATGAATCCCTGGTTTGTCGATACAGCCAAGATTTTCACTACTCACACATGCGAATCCTACTTGTTTGAAGAACTGAGAAAATCAAAGCAATCCATCCAAGCTCTTACACACGAACAAGATCATTGTCATCAACAATTAAAATCATGCCTCCCCCTTTTGAAGATCGCTAAAAAACGATACCAATTCCTCTCCCGAATCACATGGGGAAAGAGGCGCAAAAAATATCAGGAAAAAGCAAATATCATTCAGCAAGGAATGATGGAAATTACAGATTCACAGCAATCTTAATTTCTCAATTTGCCACCCACACATTACATGGATACAAAATCACAAGAAGCAAACCATTCACCCGACGTCACTGTCGTTACAGTTTGCTACAACTCCCTACCCTACCTGCCCAAGTGCGTTGCATCTGTACACCAGCAAAAATTGGCAACAGTCACGGCTGAACATCTTATTATCGACGGCAATTCAACCGACGGAACAAAAGAATATTTGCAAGATGCCTTCAGCAAGCAAGAAATAAGTACCTTCATCAGCGAACCAGACCAAGGCATCTACGATGCCATGAACAAAGGAATTCGCCTGGCTCGCGGGAAAGTGATCGTCTTCCTGAACTCCGACGACGAATTCCTGCCAGGAGCCATCGAAGCCCTCGCCTCGCCGATCATCCACGGCACCGCTGATTTCACAGTTGGAACAGCCCTTGTCGAAGAAAATGGACAAATCATCGGGTGTCGTCTCCCCGACTTGGACAATGCTTACATGGGAGCCACCTGTTGCCACCAGACCCTCTTTTGCAAAACAGAACTCATTCGCAACCTGAGAGGCTTTGATGGAGAAACATTTCCCACTATCGCCGATGGAGATCTCATGTCAAAGCTGGCTGCCCACAATGCGCATGGAGTAGCTGTCGAAGGAGAGCACGTTCTCTTCCGCGAAGGCGGAGCTTCTACTGGATGCGTTGTAGCCGTTGCAGATCAATACGTTCGTCTCATCGAAAAATACTGGCCCTTCCTTTATCTGAAAAGCATTCAGGATATAAAATTCAGGCAACGAGTCATCAATGATGTCATTGAGAAAATCAATAACATTAAAAAGTGCCCCAAGGAACAACTGGACAAACAATTCCATCTCACCGTCCTCACAGAAATGCAATGTAAACTGCTCCTGTGCGACAAAATCGATCATATCGCTCCAAGTGAAACCTGTATCAATAAAACAATAAGTAACTCGATCAAGGAACGGAAAAAACTCAAAAGCAAATGTCGCCGCTACCGCATTCTCTCAAAAATATGTTGGGGAAGAACCAGAGAGCACTACAAAAATAAAAAAGAATTCATCAAACAAGAATTAATCCGCCTCGGACATTGACTTTATTTTGATATAATGAAGAAAAAAAATCAATTTATCATTTCATTTTTAATAGCTCTTATTGCGACGGTATGTTGCTACAAAATCTACTATACCCACCATGTTGATTTCAGCTTCGAGGCTCGCAGCATTGGGGAACCAACCAACATCTCCATCCTTTACCATTCACCAAAAACACCGGATGCCTGGCCCACATTGCAGTCCACGCAAGGTCTTGCTCTCGCCAATCAGGATTTTCGTACATTTCAATTCAGAATTCCCGTCAAAAAGCTTGATACGCTCAATATTCTTCTGGGGCATTCCTCAGATGGTATTGAATTGCGTAACATCAGGTTTTCTAATTCAACAAAAAATCTAGGTGTTCAAGATACATGGACGCCAGATCCTCCAATTGAAAAAATAAGTGAGAACAATGGTATCATCAGCATTCTTCCCCTCACAAACGAACAAGCACGTTTTCGCCTGACTGGTCCTGCTTCAACCATGAAAGGCATTGGAGAAATCGACTGGTTCAAAGTCATTCTCCTATTTGCGAGTACTCTGCTTGTTGCATTTGGGATTCTAAAACACAAAAATGCAGATAGAATAACCATCTGCCCTGGCATCGATTCCAGAAAAAATAAATTCCTCACCCATGTCTTATTCTGGGGTCTTCTGACAGTCCTTGCAGCTCTTTTGTATGTAGTAACCTATTATTCCTGGACAGGATGCGATGAATACTGGAGCGCGGTATGTGGATATAAACACCAGCTTGCATTCAGGGAACCCTGGGATGCCTACGTTCATGCCTACATGACGTGGAACCAGAGACTCGGAAACTGCATCCAGTTTTTTGTCATCACAGCTGGTAAAACATATTTCAATTTCTTAAACCCGCTATTTATTCTTATCGCCATATTGGCAGCCATCAAACTATCTGCGGGTCGCGTTCGATTCAATCAGGAGACAATTGTGCTCATACTGATCGTCTTTTCATTATTCATTTGTGCTGTTCCCAGTCCCAAACAAACACTATTTCTTGCCTGCCCCACATGCATCTATACATGGGTGGCATCCTTTTGGTTATTCTTCCTGAGCATATTGATATTTGGATGCTCTTATGGAAAGAAAGAGCAAAAGACATCCCTCCTCCGGATGATCATTCTGACAGGGATTTTCCTCATTGGTTTTTGTTCGGGTATGACCAATGAATGCGTCATTGGATCACTCATCATTTTTTGTACAATATATGTTTTGTTCAGGAGGAAAAAGATCAACACTGCACAATGGGTTAGCCTTTCCGGCTTCCTGACGGGTACGATCGTCTTCTTCTCGGCGCCAGCACTGCGAGTCCGGGCAGCAGGTGAAGCGACAGTACCTGTCAATTTGACAAATATGCCGTATTTTGAACGTCTGGAATACTGGCCCATGTTGATGAGAGATTTATTTTCATCAACATCCTTTGCATTATACACACTTGCTGGTTTGCTCACCCTATCCATACTGCTGGCCATATTCGTTAAAGATATTCGCAAGGAAATTCTAAGAACCTCCATCATCGCCCTGGCATTCATTGCCGGTGCAGTTTTGATGTCCAGTACATATCTTGCAGGAGCAGTTCCCTATAAATTTGCTCATCTGCCTTCATCCCTTCTGATTATTTGTTCCTGCATCATTCCCATCAGGCTTATCTACTCAAAGTTTGCTTATGGAAAATGGATCGTAATCTGCATTGCATTGCTATTATTTTCACACGCCATTCAAAACATTAAAGAAGCTATTTCATTTGGCCAGCAGGTACTTCCGTATCAAACACTTCGTACAAATACGATTTTTGATGCCAGGAAAAATAACATGATACCCAAACTGCATAAACTTCCCATATCCAATGAGGATAATCCTTATATATGGATCGAAGACCTGCATAACCCCTCGGTCAGAAAACAGGCCGCAAAATACTACGAAGTAAGTGAAATCCAGTTTCAAAACGATTAACACCATTCTCCCAATCAATTTCAATATGGATACCAATTCCTCATCTCCTCCATCAACATGCATCATCGTACCCTGCTATCATGAGGAGGAAGCCCTACCCACCTCTTCCGGTGTACTTCTGGAACTTCTCACAAGAATGATCTCAGAAGATCTGGTTTCTCCTGAAAGTTTCATCTGCTTCGTCAATGATGGTTCCAAAGACAGAACCTGGAAAATCATTGAGGAGCTCCACCAAAAAAATCCCCGGCATATTCAAGGTATCTGCCTTTCCCGCAATTTTGGACACCAGTCAGCCCTGCTGGCGGGCTTGCATACTCTAGAGGCCGATTGCTACATCACCATCGATGCCGATCTGCAGGATGATGAAAATGCCATGGTGGATATGGTAAAGTCCTTCCGAGCAGGGAATGATATCGTGTACGGCGTCCGGCAGGAACGCAAAACAGACTCCTTCTTCAAAAGAACAACTGCCCTTGCTTTCTATAAAGTCATGAACCTCCTCGGTACCCACTCCGTTCACAATCATGCGGACTACCGCTTGATGAGCAAACGCGCCGTACACGAGCTCCGACATTATACGGAAAGCAACGTCTTCCTTCGCGGCCTCGTGACGGAATTGGGATTCCCCAGTTCCAAAGTATATTACGATCGCAAAGCCAGAGAATTGGGCGAATCAAAATATCCTCTCTCCAAAATGATTCGCTTTGCATGGACTGGTATTACGAGCTTCTCCAACACTCCTCTGAAGCTCGCTATTTTCCTTGGTCTTGCGACCTGCTTTTTCAGTTTACTCCTGCTCATCTTCTGTCTGTGGAGTTGGTGGAATGGCAACACGGTGACCGGATGGACGTCGATCATCATGGCTATTTCCTTCTTCTCCGGCATTCAAATGCTCCTCCTCGGAATTATCGGTGAATACATCGGCAAAGTATTTATCGAAACCAAACGCCGACCTCTCTTTATCATCCAAAAATCAACTACCTAGATCTCATCTATATGGCCTCTCTCTCCATCCCAGAACTAGCTTCATCCAAAGATTGCATGGGATGTTCCGCATGCATGAACATCTGCCCGCATCTCGCCATATCCATGCCTTGGAACAAGGATGGATTCCACGCCCCGGTCGTTGATCTATCCATTTGTACGGGATGCGGAGCCTGCACCAAGGTATGTCCTCCGCTGATACCCAGAGATGAAGTCCATACACATAAAAAGCTCCAGGAAATGGAGATTTACAGTGGATGGAGCCTTGATGAAGCTATCAGGCTCAAAAGTTCATCGGGAGGGCTATTCAGCTTGTTGGCGCAGAAAATCATCGAGGAAGGAGGCTGCGTCGTCGGAGTGAGGCAAAATCCAGATCTTTCTCTCTCTCATGTTTGTGTGGAAGCAATCGACGATTTGGAGCAACTGCGCGGTTCCAAGTACTTTCAGAGTGATTTAGGACTGATCTTTCGCGAAGTACGACAAATACTCAAGCAAGAACGCCTCGTATTATTCTCCGGCACACCCTGCCAAATTGCTGGCCTTCTCAGCTATTTACGCAAGCCCCATCACCTTTTGATTACCTGTGATCTTGCCTGCCATGGGACACCATCCTTCCGATTCTTTCAACAATATGCCGAGTATTACAGCTCGAGAAATGCCTCCCCGCTCGACTTCGTCAATTTCCGATTAAAAGTACCTGACTGGCTCCATTATTCGGTGCAACGCCACTACCAAAATGGAAGCGTCGATAAAACTCCTCATTCTGAAGATTTCTTCATGCGCGGTTTTCTGAGTGATCTCTGCCTTAATCAACCCTGTTATGGATGTTCCTGGAATGTTTTCCCGAGATTGGCAGACCTCACACTCGCCGACTATTGGGCCTGTGCTACCACGCACCCGGATTGGGATACGCAATCAGGAGTTTCCCTTGTATTCATCCACACGCAACAGGGAAAACTGTGGCTCGATAAAATCAGAGACAATTTGTTTCTTTGTGAAGAACTCCCTGAAGATGCAATCCGTTATAACCAGGGGCTCATTTCCTCACCATTGGATACCCCCATCCCCAAGCGGCGAGCCCAATTCCTAAGTGATGTCGGCTCCCTGACACTCCCTCAACTCGTCAGCAAACACACCGTCGCAAATCAACCCAGGAAAGACATCGGCATCGTCGGCATGTGGATGACCTGCAATTATGGAGCCCTGCTGACGACATTGGGGCTCTACCGCCTGCTGGAGAGCATGGAACTGGATCCGGTATTGATCGATAATGCCCCCATGATGAAAGTTCCACGCTTCTGCGACCTGAACTCTGAATTCAGAGACTTTGTTCGCCGATGCCACATGGCAACTACAGAGCCAGTCGAAACTCGGGAACAATTATCGGAACTCAATCAAACAATCGATACATTTCTAGTCGGCTCCGACCAGGTTTGGCGTTACGAATATACCTCGGCCAATGGATATTACTACTTCCTGGACTTTGCCCATGGAGAGAAACGTAAAATTGCCTTCGGCTCATCTTTTGGCAGCGAAACTGACACAGCTCCAGAAGATTTCCGTGCCATGGCCGCCTGCCTTCTGAACCGTTTTGATGCAGTGGCCGTCCGGGAAACAAATGCAATTGATATCCTTGTCGAGAGATATGGAATCTGCCCCGAGCTTGTCCTCGATCCTGTTTTCCTTTGCGATACAAGCGTTTACGATAACCTGGCAAAAGCAACCCGGAAGACAGAAGAAGCCCCATTCATCCTCTCCTACATCCTCGATCCAACGGAAGACAAGCGCAATATCCTACTCCACACAGCCCAAAAGATCGGGAAAAAATTGATCAACATGGTCGATGCTCAAATCGATTTTGAAGAGAAAAAGGCCATGTTGAATTTGCCCAATACAGTAGAGAACCTCACCATGGAAGATTGGCTGTACTACATGAAGTCCTGCGACATGCTCGTGACAGACTCATTCCATGGAGTTTGCTTTGCTCTCATCTACAGCAAACCCTTTATTTGTATCGCCAATCCCGGACGCGGTTACCCGCGCTTCACATCCCTGCTTGGACTCACCGGCTTAATGGGCAGGATGATTTCTTCCTCGGCGGAGCTTGGTGATCAGTCTCCAATATGGGAGCCCTTCAACTATGGACAGATTAACACCATACTTGATATCTGGCGTGAAAAATCAAGGAACTGGCTCAAAAAAGCACTGTTCCAGCCAAGAGATAAATCGGTCACTCTCTCCGGCCTTATTGTCGATCAACTTCTCTTGAGCCGCAACCAGCGGGAAGTCTTCTTCCAGGATTACAACCAGTTCATTCATCAGAGGAATGAATACCTCAAAGAAATCAGACAGGACATTTCACAACAACAGGAATTTCAACACGAAACCAGCAAGCTTTTCGAACAGCAGAAGGAAGAAATCGAAGCCCTTGTCAGGGTAACTCAATACCAATCATTCCTTCGGAAATACCGCTACTACAAAGTGATGTCCAAAATCACATGGGGCAGGAAGAGGAAACACTACAAAAACAAGCGAAACTCCTTGAAACAAATACTGCGCGATATCCGCTGGATGATAGCCAAACACAACAATTTCAATTCATAATATAATGGTCACCATATCGCCACCTCGTATTTACAAGAAAGAAGGCAAGGCATATTTCAGTGCCGATATCGCCTATTCTGATATTTCCCGTGAATTGTACTTTTCTATTTCGGAAGAATATGAAGATTATTTTTCGCTAGAACGTTCCGATGCATTTCTCGTCGCCCTCATCCCAATCATTGCCAAATATGGAGGAGAAGTGACAGTTGAAGGTTGCATTTCTAATCAATTACAATTTCAGCTGTCACATATTCTATCCCCTGTTCTCAAACATATTGATTCACGATTTCATCCTCTCGTCATTCATGCTGTAACATCTGCTGAGCCTCTGCCTAGCAATCATGCCTGTGGAACGGGATGTTCGGCAGGAATCGACAGCCTTGCGACAATTGCAGAATATACGCGTGCCGATACTCCCCCGGCGTGGAATTTATCACATGCCCTTTTTTTGAATGCAGGTTCTCACTACATGCCATTCAGTAAAGAGCATGAAAAGAATGTAGAACATGCCAAAATTCTTTTTGATGGACGCCTCAACAATGCACAACAGCTTTGTAGGGAAACGGGCTTACAGCTCATTACCATGGACACAAATCTCTATGATTTTGTTGATGAATGGAACCATCAGGCCATGCATACTTATTGGGATTCTGCCTGTGTCCTGGCTATGCAGAAGCTATTTTCCCATTATATGTATGCATCAACATATCATGTTGAAAAATTTGCATTTAAACCTTTGGATCCAGCATATTACGAACAATTGCTTCTCGAATGTTTTTCTACTGAAAGCGTTCAATTTCATTCCACCCTGTACACACTCTACCGATTCCAAAGAACAGAAATTGTTACAAAATTCCCAGTGTCCAAAAAATACTTGAATGTATGCCTCTGGGATATACAAAACTGCGGAAAATGTCATAAATGCGTAAGAACCATGTTCCAGCTGGATTTGCTGGGAAAACTGGATGAATACAAGCATGTGTTCCCCGTAGATGAGTATCGACTTCACCCAGAAAAAACCTGGGATTTGTTACGCATGGATCGCGGGTATTGGGATGAATATACCACTCAATATTTCGGTCTTGTCAGCGATCCAGCGGAAAGAGAAGCATTTCAATCAAAGCTCGGGCATAATAATGATACGTCTTTACCATCCGTTTCTGACAACATTTGCACATCGGATGATCAAGAATCTTTGAAACATAGAGTGGAGCAACTGGAACAGGAATTACACACCAACACAATGCTTCTTTTGTCTCTTACTTCATACCGCTCACTCCGCTTGCAATACTACCGCTATAAGCTCATGTCCAAGATCACATGGGGGAAAAAACGGGAAAAGTATGCAACCAAGAAGCGAGTATGCAGATTCCAGCTCAGGCGGTTTCGTCAGACAATGAAAGCCTCAAAGAATCATATGCCCAACCTATACTTGTAACAGAATGACCATCGAGGAACTCAAATGCCGTTTTGGCGGCGAAGCGGTGCGGTTTATTATTGTAGGCGTTCTGGCAACAGGCGTTCACTATGGGCTGTATTTGCTGCTGGCCTTGTGGATGAATGTGAATGTGGCCTATACGATTGGGTATGGGCTGAGTTTTGTGATGAATTATTATTTGTCGAACTACTTTACGTTTAAGACGAAACCGGATGTAAAGCGCGGGGTAGGTTTCATCGGTAGCCATCTGGTCAATTATGGGTTGCACATGGTGCTGTTGAATCTTTTCCTGTGGCTGGGAATCGGACAGGTTCTGGCTCCCATTTTTGTCTATGCCATTGCCATTCCTGTCAATTTCGTGCTGGTACGGTTTGCGCTCAAGGGTCGGTATTCGGAATAGAATGTCAGGGCTTCGCCCAAGGCACAGAACAGCCGGATGGGAGAGATTCACTTCTCCTGTCCGGCTGTTGAATAATCTCTAATTCTTTGAGCTTAGAAGGCGTAGCTAAGAGTGGCTCCGGCTGCTACGGTAAACTCCTTGATGGCTCGTGATCCATAGATATCGTTACCGTCCTTGCTAGCTCCGTTACCAGACCAGATGGCGCTGACAAAGGGGCTGAATGTCACGTTCTTTGTCACGGCATAGGGCAATTGCAGGTTCAGGGAATAGGACTGCGCTCCATTGGACATCATCGGCATTTTGGAGTCGAAGTAGCTGGATGTCGCCCACACCGTACCGGACAAAACGCCCGCAAGGCGTTCCGTCAGTTGCTTTTTGTAGCCAACAGTTCCATCAAACCACCAACCTGTTACCCCTTCAAAGGAGTAGTGGGCGTTGGCTGCTAGGAAGAGCCCATCCTTGCCAATTCCGTTCACGTCGTAACGAAGACCAGCATTGAATTCCTGATTGACCGAGTGGTTGCCTTCCAACTTGGAGAAGACTCCGGGAAGTCCCCCCTGGAAAAGGCCATATCCAACTCTACCCGTAAGGTAGTTGTTCAGTTTGTTTTCAACCCCAAGGTTGAAGTCGAATTCGTTGTCCTGAACGACATCCTTATCCCAAATGGCTTTGTAGCCAAAGTCCGCAGTGATGTCAGTTGCTCTGGATACTTTGTAACGAGTATCCAAGGAAATTGGGGTGACATTCTCGCCATCTGAAGAGGAAAGAACAAGACCCCGATAATCATAGTTGGATGAATAGCCAACATTCAAGGCTCCACTAAAAGCCTTGGGAGCCGAAGGTGCCATGAGAGGCGCAACAGGGGCTGCAGTTCCAGCCAAAGCAACGCTGGTCAGGGAGGCCACGGCCAGGGCGGCGGAGATGATATGTTTCTTCTGCATAATCGTTACCAATTTGTATTGTTATTATTGTTACCGAGATTTCAGGAGGACAGATAAGAACCCCTTCCACATCGGTATGTTAGCTTGGGAGTGCTTATGGGGTTAGATTGGATGAGAAATCATTCCGTTCAAAAAATCCAGAGCTTGCCGGTATCATACCGTCTATTGCCTTGCCTCCCCATACATGAAACGGGCGCTCTTCATCAAGAAGAACGCCCGTAAAGT
Organism: uncultured Akkermansia sp.; assembly: GCA_964448375.1. Classification (GTDB taxonomy): domain Bacteria; phylum Verrucomicrobiota; class Verrucomicrobiia; order Verrucomicrobiales; family Akkermansiaceae; genus Akkermansia. The sequence goes on along the minus strand of CAYVAI010000004.1, from coordinate 12,089 downwards.
TTTCAATTTAAATTACTTAAAATGAGTATGTAAGACCAGCACCAGCAACTAGAGTGAAGTTGCGATACAAGCTGGTTCCTTCCGGGCCCATTCCCTTGGCTTTCAAGGCACCGTCACCACTCCATACCGTGCTGACAAAGGGAGTGAAAGTCACACCCTTGCAAAGCTGGTAAGGCAATTCGAGTTTCAGAGCGAAGGACTGAGAACCGTTAGCCATCCAGGGCATCTGCGCATCGAAGTAGCTGGCGGTGGACCACCAGGTACCGGAGAGAACGGCAGCAAATTTTTCGGAGACCTGCTTCTTGTAGCCAACTGTAGCATCAAACCACCATCCCGTTACCCCCGCAAAGGAGTAGTGAGCATTGGCTCCAACAAATACGCCCTTGAGTCCAACGGCATCAAAGTCGTACTGGAGACCGGTCATGAATTCCTGGGTTACGGAATGATTATCTCTCCAAAACTTCGAGATAGCACCAGGGAGTCCCCCTTGATAGAGGTCGTAGCCAAGACGAGTCGTCAGCCCCTTGGCGCACTGGGTATCAAGACCGAGATTGACGTTAAATTCGTTGTCCTGGAGGAGTTCCTTGTCCCAAATGGCCTTGTAGTTCAAGCCAGCATACAGAGCCATTTTTTCCGTCAGTTTGGTGCGTGTGTCCAACTTGATCGGTGTCATATTTTCGCCGTCAGTGCTGTTCAGAATCAGACCACGGAAATCGTAATTGGACGAATAACCCACGGACAAATCACCGCTAAATATCTTCTGAGAAGCAGGAGCCGTCACAGGAGTAAGAGGCACCTCGGGGAGCACAATGGGTTTTGTTCCTGCAAAGGCAACACTCGTCAGGGAAGCTACCGCCAAAGCGGCTGATAAAACATGTTTCTTTTGCATAATCGTTTTTTCTGTAATGATATTATTATTACTGAGCGAGGAGAGTTGCCCAAGTGCACTTCGGAAAAGAAGGGATACTAGACAATCACCTTGCCCGTCTTTTACGTCAAAATCGTCACATTTGTAAAGGTAAATAATCAATTTACCTTAATTATTTTTACAACAGACTCTATTTCAAGTCATTCAATTTTGCACATCCAAACATGACTCGAGCAAATTGCAACATTTTTCCAGTAATCCCCCTCCATGGTAGAGGTGTTCGGATTACCTCTACACCTTCTGTTCCAAAAGCTGAACACAGCGCCGAGGAAGGATTCACGAGGATCTTCCACCTTGCAATGCGAAGCATAGGCAAATCAGCCGAGCTGTCAGAATAGGCAAAGATTTCCTTCGTCTCACCCTCAGATTGAAGAGCAATCAATCCCATCTCGCGGAGGCGCACCACCTTGCGTTCCCCCTTGTTGTTCCCTCCCGGGATGGGCGGAAAGAATGCAACTTTTTCTCCAATCTCAACCGGGGAGGAAAGCACATCGTCAAATCCGAGACGTTCAGCAATAGCATCCGCATAAAAACCTGGAGAAGCCGTCGCCATGATGCATAAATCACCTTGCTCGCGATGATCATCCAGACGCCTTTTCACCTCCGGATAAATGAGTGTCTGCACAACTTCAGAGGCAAATGCCGATGCCAGTTCATCAAGTTCCGCACGAGGCATTCCCCACAAATAGCCCAGGAAGATGCGCTTCATCTGCCCATCGCCCCAAATGCGCAAGATCGCAAGAGGCAGGCAGCACAGAAAAGGCAGAAACAGGAGCCTCCTCCACGGACGACGCCGGCACACATAACCGGAAAACAGCACCTGAGTATCCCAGGCCAGCAAAGTGCCATCCATGTCGAAAAGGGCCAGACTACGACCATCCTTGTAATTGTGCTCCATGTGCTGAGTATGCTACAGGAGGAAGTTCCGGCAGACAAATAGAAAAGGCTGCCCCGCGCAAACGGGACAGCCTTTGAAAAACCAATTTGAAACGAATTAACGGGAATAGAATTCCACGATCATCTGTTCGTTGACAATGGGGGCGATTTCTTCCTTGGAAGGAACGCGGGTCACCTTGCCGGTCAGTTTGTCCTTGTCGCATTCGAGCCAATCCGGCACCACGATCGTCTGAGTGAGATCAAGGTTGCGGGTGACAAGCTGCTGGGAGGAAGACTTGGCAGAAACGCTGATAGCGTCGCCGGGGCGGCAGTTGTAGGAAGCAACGTTCACGCGATGGCCATTCACGAAAATGTGGCCATGGCTGACGAGCTGACGAGCGCCGGAACGGGTGTTGCTGAAGCCGAGACGGTAAACGATGTTGTCCAAACGGAGTTCAAGAAGCTGGAGAAGGATATCACCAGTCACACCACGGCGACGGGATGCTTCTTCATAGTACTTGCGGAACTGACCTTCGAGCACACCGTACTGGAAACGAAGCTTTTGCTTTTCAGCAAGCATCGTGCCGTAATCGGATTTCTTCTTGCGTCCAGCGCGCATGCCGTGCTGTCCCGGGGGGAACGGGCGGCGTTCGAGAGACTTGCTGGGGCCAAAAAGAGCTACGCCGAAACGGCGGGAGACTTTATCGCGGGGTCCTGTATAACGAGCCATGATATATGATCTAAAGTATGATAAATTCTAATATACTCAACGTATCCGGATTAGACGCGACGAGCCTTGGGAGGACGGCAACCGTTGTGCGGGATCGGAGTCACATCCTTGATGGTGGTGATTTCGATTCCGAGGGTCTGGACGGCACGGACAGCGGATTCACGGCCAGAGCCGGGTCCCTTGACGCGGACTTCGACTTCGCGAAGGCCATGGCTCATAGCCTGGCGGCAAGCGTCCTGGCATACAACCTGACCGGCGTAAGCCGTGCTCTTGCGAGAGCCCTTGAAGCCCATCTTGCCGGCGGAGGACCAGCCGATCACATTACCGCGTTCGTCCGTGACGCTGACGACGGTGTTGTTGAAGGTGGAGGAGACGTGAACGATACCCTTGGATATGTTCTTGCTACCCTTGGCCTTAAGGATTTTGATCTGGTCGGCGGAGTCACCAAGACCGATTTCGGCGAAAATGTCGCGGCGAGCTTCGGGCTTCTTGGGGGTTTCTTCGACGGCGGGTGCTGCGGAAGCAACAGGCGCGGAGGGGGTAGCAGGTGCTGCGGGAGCTGCAGTTTCCGTGGCAACGGGTGCAACGGGCTGTTCAGCGGTTTCATTGATGATTTCTTCAGCCATTGGAGGAAAACTTTAGTGATTAAATAATAATGTCTGCGGTTTACTTCTTCTTGGCCTGTGCACCGACGGTCTTCTTCTTACCCTTACGAGTACGGGCATTGGTGCTGGTACGCTGACCACGCACGGGAAGGCCGCGACGATGGCGAATGCCACGGTAGCAGTTAATAGAGGTAAGGCGCTTGAGGTCAGCCTGCTTGTCACGACGAAGGTCACCTTCAATGAGGATGCCGTTGGACGTGATAGCCTGAACAATCTTGGTAAGTTGTTCGTCAGTGAGCTGGCCCGTGCGGATGTCGGGATCGATTCCTGCTTGTTCCAGGATCTTCTTAGCGGTCGTGCTACCAATGCCGTAGATGTACGGCAGGGCGGCTTCGATGCGCTTTTCATTAGGTATTTCTGTACCGAAAAGGCGTGCCATAATGGTCTAATTTTGCTTGCGGTTAATAAGTCTCCACACCAAGTGGAAACTTGTCGGAGAGAGATAATTACCAAATCTCAGAGCATTGACAAGTCTAAAACCGTCCTACTCTCTCTTTTCCACGCCACATTTTCAATTGTTTGAGTGACATGTGGTGCCTTGGATGCGGTCGATAGCCCATCTTGCGTGCTCCGCCACCATGGGGTCTCCCTCCAAAAGGAGGGAAAGCGCAGGTAAATCTCCAGCCGTTCCCGCATTGCCAAGGGCGACACAGATGTTACGAAACAAGCCACGCCTCTTGATGCGGCGAATGGAGGAAAGACGGAACATATCGGCAAATTCATCCTCAGACAAGCCGAGTAAATCCCGCCATGTCATCCCCAACAAACGACGCGTGGGTAAAAACTGCGAATCCGCCCTCCCCGGAGCCCCCCTCCCATTCCACGGACAGGCATCCTGGCAGGCATCGCAACCATAGATACGCGCACCGATGAGAGGGCGCATCTCTTCGGGGATGCCTTCCTTGTTCTCAATCGTCCAATAAGAAATACAGAGCCGAGCATCCAGCATCCCGTCATCATCCAGAGCCCCCGTCGGACACGCCGTTACACAGCGCGAGCAATTGCCACAGCGGTTCCGAGCCGAAGAGGAGTAAGGCAATTGCAGCGTCGTCAAAATCGTTCCCAGAAAGAACCGCGAGCCTCCCTTTTCCCGCACAATCAAGCCGCTACGCCCGCGCCATCCAATGCCAGCCAAAGCCGCGAATTCGCGTTCCAGCACCGGCCCGGTATCGACATAAAACCGTTGTTCCCCGTCATATTCCTCCATCAGACAGCAGAGATCAGCCAACTTCTCCTCCATGGTTCTGTGGTAATCCACCCCTCGGGCATAGCGGGAAATACCGAGACATTTCGCATCCCCTCCCCCACCATACTCATACGTCAGACAAAGCACGCTCTGGCAGCCGGGCACCACCTCCACGGGGTTGCAACGCCTCTCCGGGTTTCGAGCCATCCAGTCCATGCAGCCGTGGCAACCGCGTTCCAGCCAATCCATGTAAGCTTCCGCATGAGGCGCACGCACAGCGGGTGCCACCTCGCAGGCGGAGAACCCAAGTTGCAGTGCCACATGCCGCAGAGAAGCCAGCATGACTGATGGATCGGTCATCATGCCGCCATCCTGTCCTACATCCGGGAAGGCTCCAAGGATTTTCCCCCTCCATGGCAGAATATCGTCGAATCCCTCCTTGCCGATGGGCGATCCTCGTTTAGGATGGCAGTGAAAGATTTGCCATGTCACCCAGCCCCAAACGCAGCAAAAAGGGAGAAAACCCTACGCCCAGCCTCTTTTCCACAGGAGAGGACAGCCCTCTCGCCGATCGCCTGCGCCCAGCCCGGATTGAGGAAATCGTCGGTCAGGATCATCTACTTGGCGATGAAGGCCCCCTGAAACTCATGATTGACTCCGGCAAGCTCACAAGCTTCATCCTCTGGGGCCCACCGGGATGTGGCAAAACGACGCTCGCCCGCATCCTTGCGTCGAGCACCTCCATGCACTTCGTTGCCCTCTCTGCCGTTTTCTCCGGCATGGCAGACCTCCGCAAAGCCTTCGACCAGGCTACCCGACGGCGCGAGCTCGGGGAAGGCACCCTGCTCTTCGTCGATGAAATCCACCGTTTCAACCGCGCCCAGCAGGACGGCTTCCTCCCCTACGTCGAGAACGGCACAGTCACCCTCGTGGGGGCTACAACAGAAAACCCCTCCTTCGAGCTCAACAGCGCCCTCCTCTCCCGCAGCAAAGTCTTCGTCATGCAAGCCCTCGATGAAGAAGCCCTGGGCAGAATCATCCTGCGCGCCGAGCAGCTCCTCAAACGCCCTCTCCCCCTCACCGTCGAAGCGCGACACACCCTCACAACCCTGGCCGATGGAGACGGACGCTACCTCATCAACCTGATGGAAAGCGTCTTCGATCTGGCACGAGGCGACACACCACTCGACACCGCCGCCCTCTTGAAAATCGTCCAGCAACGCGCTCCCATCTACGACAAAGACCGCGAAGGACACTACAACCTCATCAGCGCTCTGCACAAATCCCTGCGCGGTTCGGACACCGATGCCGCTCTCTACTGGGCAGCCCGCATGCTGGATGGTGGAGAAGACCCTCTCTACCTCCTCCGCCGCCTCACGCGCTTTGCCATGGAAGACATCAGCCTGGCCGATCCCTCCGCCCTACCCATGGCCATCTCCGCCTGGGACACCTACGAACGCCTCGGCTCCCCGGAGGGCGAACTCGCCATCGCAGAACTCGTCATCTACCTCGGCTGCGCCCCCAAGTCCAACAGCACCTACAAGGCATGGTCTGCCGCCCGTCGCTCCGCCAAAAAATTTGGTTCTCTCATGCCGCCAGCCCACATCCTCAACGCACCAACCAAATTGATGGAAGAACTTGGCTACGGCGATGGCTACCAGTACGATCACGACGCCCCTGAGGCATTCTCCGGGCAAAATTACTTCCCCGACGCCATGCCGCGACAAAAATTCTATTCCCCACCCGAACGCGGATTTGAGCGAGAAATCAACAAACGCCTCACCTATTGGGAAAACCTCCGATGGAAAAAATCGGAAAAATAATTTATCTCCCCTGGTCATCCTACACATTTTCCTCATTCCCCGCGTCTTAAACTTGAAAAATCGCGTCCATAGGCACACAATACAATTCCATGAACATTTGGATACTCAGCGATTCCAAACCAGGCCACCTGAACCAAACCAAGGGACTGGCTGCCGCGCTTTCCGCACGAAGGCCTGGCAACGTTGATATCATTGACTTGGCCGGGCAAGGCTTCTTCCAAAAGCTCCGCACCGTCACAGAGGAAAACGGCCACCATCGCCCGGATCTCATCATCGCTGCCGGACACAGCACCCACATCCCCCTTCTTTGGGCAGCCCGCCATTTCCATGCCGTATCCGTCCTTTGCATGAAGCCCAGCCTCCCCTGCTCCCTCTTCGACCTTTGCGTCGTCCCTCGGCACGACATCAACGGCCAACTCGCGCCATCTAACCACATCTTTCCCACCATGGGGGCTCTGCACGCCATCCGTCCCAATCCCGAGGTCGAGAAAAATACCACCCTCATCCTCATCGGAGGCCCCAGCAAAGCCTACGGATGGGCACCAGATTCCCTACTCGGGCAACTCCAAGGCATCGACTCCCATGTGGAAGCTACCCAAGGACAGGCCATCCTCACAACCTCGCGCCGCACGCCACAAGACTTTGCCGACACCATTGCCCGGGAATGCCCCCACATCCAGGTCGTCCCTGTCGAAGACACCCAGCCCGGCTGGGTCGCATCCCATCTGGAGCACGCACACACCGTTTGGGTCACCCAGGATAGCGTCTCCATGGTATACGAGTCCCTGGCCTCCGGAGCCTCCGTCGGCATCCTCTGCATGCCCGTGAGATCCTCCAAGCCCTCGCGTGTCGCCCGCGGGCTCGACATGTTGCTGGACGAAGAACGCGTCACCCCATGGGCCACCTGGAAAGCCACCGGGCACATGGCCTCCTGCCCCCCTCTCGTCGAAACAGACCGCGCAGCGGACTACATCCTCCAACACTTCTTCCCCACCCCCCCCTCTGCATGAAAGTCATCCACCTCCTCCCCTCCATGGAATCCGGCGGCGTCGAACAAGTCGTCCTGGAACTCGGCAAGGGATTCTCCCAGCGCGGCATCGATAATGTCGTCATCTCCGCCGGAGGGCGGCTTGTCTCCCAACTCAAGGAGGAAGGCTCGTGCCACATCAGGATGGACATCGGTAAAAAAAGCATCTCCTCTCTCCTGAAAATAGGCCGTCTCCGCAGGCTTATTATCGAGGAAAAACCGGATATCCTTCACCTTCACTCCCGCATGCCAGCCTGGGTCGGCTACCTCGCCTGGAAGGGTATCCCGGAGGAATCCCGCCCCGGTCTCGTCACCAGCGTCCACGGCTTCTACTCCGTCAACGCCTACTCCGCCATCATGACCAAAGGGGAACGCATCATCGCCGTCTCTCAGTGCATCCGCGACTACATCACGGAAAAATACCCGCGATCCCAGGCTGTCAATATCCGCGTCATCCCCAATGCCATCACCCCGGAGACGCACTACTCCGGCTACACCCCCTCCCAGGTCTGGAGGGAAACATGGTTCCGTTCCTTCCCGGAACTCAATGGAAAATTTACCCTCTGCCTCCCCGGACGCATCACCCGTGTCAAAGGCCACCTCGACATGATCCCCATCATGCGCTCCCTGCTGGATCAAGGCATCCCCGCCCATGCCGTCATCGTCGGTGAAGCCAAGCGCGGCAAGACGGAGTACATGAAGGAAGTCCTCAAGGCCTACGACAATGCCGGTCTCACCCCGCACACCACATGGGCGGGACACCGTCGCGACCTCCGCGACGTCCAGGCCACATGCTCCGTCACCCTATCCCTCACCTCCATGCCGGAATCCTTCGGCAAGACCACCCTCGAAGCCCTCGCCATCGGCAAACCCGTCGCCGGCTACGCCCACGGAGGCGTCCGTGAACAACTCGAAGTATTCTTCCCTCAAGGCCTCGTCCCCGTCGGCGATACCCTCGCCATGGCGGAACTCCTCGCCGGGTGGTACAAGACCCCCATCACGCCTCCCACCGATATACCCTCACCCTATCGCATGGACGACATGATCCAAACCCACCTGGACGTGTACAAAGAGCTCTGATCCCTTCCCTTTTTCAATTCGCCGGCTGCATTTTCCCATGACGCCACGCCTCGCCGCCATCACGCTGAACCTGATCCCCACGCTCGGTTCCATCCGCATCATCCGCCTGCTGGACTTCTTCGGCAGCCCGGAACTCATCCTTCATGCCAATGAAGCCACCCTCCAGCAAGTCCGCGGCGTCGGCCCCGAACTCGCCGCCGCAATCCGATCGTGGAAAACCACCGTCAACGCTGAAAAAGAACTCGAACTTGCCGACAAAGCCGGGGCCTCCGTTACCACCATTTTTGACGACACCTACCCCGCTCCACTCCGCGACCTCAACGACCCACCCATCGTCCTCTACCACTACGGGCAATGGACTCCTGCCGACGGTGAACGCTCCGTCGCCATCGTCGGATCGCGCCAGGCCACACCCTACGGCAGACTCGCCACACGCAAATTTGCCAGCGAACTTGCGGAACACGGCGTCACCATCATCTCCGGGCTCGCCAAAGGCATCGACACCGAAGCCCACACCGCCGCCCTCGTCTCTGGCGGGCGCACCATCGCCGTCATCGGCTCCGGCCTCAACAGACTCTATCCCGCAGAGAACGCCCAGCTCGCCACCCACATTGCCGATGGCAACGGCGCCGTCGTCTCAGAGCTTCCCATGAACATGGGCCCCAGCCGAACCACCTTTCCCATGCGTAACAGAATCGTCAGCGGATGGAGCCGCGCCACGCTCGTCGTCGAAGCCCCCACCCGCAGCGGATCTCTAATCACCGCGCAAACAGCTGCAGACCAAGGCAAACTTGTGTACGCCGTACCCGGCCCCATCGACCGCACCAGCTCCGATGGATGCCATGCACTCATCCGAGACGGGGCCATCCTCGCCGCCTGCTCACAGCACATCATCAATGACTTCCATTGGGCAAATAATGCCCCCACCCAGCAGGAACTCGCCCTCTTCCCCGGCGAAAGACCAACCCAGGATACCGCCAAGCCATCACTCCGTACTGCCCACATCTCCCAACAGGAAGAACAGGTCCTGAAATCCATCCGCCTGGGCTTCTGCGACCTCAACACCCTTTGCTCCTCCACGGGCCTTACCACCGGAGAACTCACCTCCGCCCTCGTCCGTTTGCAAATGCAAGGACTCATCCTTCCGGAGGCTGGAGGACACTTCAAATTAGCGGACGCCTGATCAAATTCCCCTTGACGCCGATATGAAAGAAGAGTATCACAAAAACAGTTGAACAACTACTCAATTGTTCAATCGTTATTCATCTTCATTCTCCAGTCAACCATGCCCAAAACCCGCACCATCATTCATCTGGAAAGCCAGTGTACAGAGAATACCATTGACCTGGATACGCCGGATATGAACACGCTCTGCGACCTCTCCGACTTCTTCAAACTCTTCGGTGATTCCACGCGCATCCGCCTCCTGTGGGCACTCATCGACCACGAACTCTGTGTTTGCGACCTCTCAACCGCACTCGACATGACTACCTCCGCTGTTTCACACCAACTTCGGTTGCTGCGAAGCAGCAAACTCGTTAAAACCCGCAAACAAGGCAAGCACGTCTTCTACAGCCTTGCCGATGACCACGTCAGCACCATCCTCGCCATGGGGTTGGAACACATCAGCGAATAATCCCCCCTCCACACAGTCATGACACCACCCCATGAACACCCCGTGGAAAATAAACGCCGTCACCCGAAGCCACCCGCTTCCTGCTCCCCCAGTGCTTCGTGCTCTTCCTGTCCCTGTAGTTGTAGTCATGCCGGACAACCCGAGGAACACCAATCAGCATTCACCAAATGGAAATACCCTCTAGCGGGATTCATCCTCTTTGCCATCGCCATTTTCATGGGCAAAGACTCCCCCGTCGGCATCCTTCTTTATATAGTATCCTACCTACTGATTGGCTGGGGCATCCTCTCCAACGCCGCCATCAACTTCATCCGAGGGAAAATCCTTGATGAAAACTTCCTCATGGCCACTGCTACTCTTGGAGCGCTCGCCCTTGGGGAATATGCCGAAGCAGTCTCTGTCCTCATATTCTTCCAGATCGGAGAAAGCCTCCAGGAACGAGCCGTCAAAAAATCGAAGGAATCCGTCTCAGGCCTCATGAACCTCAAGCCCGATTACGCCCACCTGCTGGACGGCACGGGCATGCGCACCATCGCTCCGGAAGAAGTCGTCATCGGCCAAAAAATCATCGTCCGTCCCGGAGAGAAAATCCCCCTCGACGGTATCGTCATCGACGGCAACTCCTACCTCGACTCCTCGGCACTCACCGGAGAATTCCTCCCCCGCAAAGTATCCCCCGGCGACCAGGTACTCTCGGGCAGCATCAATCAGGAAGAAGCACTCACCATCGAAGTCACCAAAAACTGGGATCAATCTACCGTCGCCCGCATCCTCAAGCTCGTTCAGGAATCCGCCGAGCGCAAAACCAAAACAGAAACCTTCATCCGCCGTTTTGCCCGCTGGTACACCCCTGCCATCCTCATCCTCTCCATCCTCATCGCCATCATCACCCCCCTGGTGTTCCCCATCGGGTGGACGGAAGGCATTCGTCGCGCCCTCATCCTCCTGGTCATCTCCTGTCCCTGTGCCCTCGTCATATCCATCCCCCTAAGCTACTTTGCCGGCATTGGCCGCTTCGCCAGAAACGGCATCCTGCTCAAGGGCAGCAACTACCTCGATGCCCTCACACACATCGGCACCGTCGTTTTTGATAAAACAGGTACCCTCACAGGCGGAAAATTCACCATCACTCGCACATATCCTGCCGATGGTTTCACCGACAAACAGCTCCTTCGTCTCGCAGCCCTCGCCGAAAATTCCTCCAACCACCCCATCGCCCAATCCATCCGCGATGCCTACGGCAAACCCCTCCCCCATATTGACTCCACTGCCTTCCGTGAAATTGCGGGACGCGGCACCTCCGCCACCATCAATGACTCTCGCATCCTCGCCGGCAACGAGGCATGGATGAAGGAACACGGCATCGAGGTACCCGTACTCCCCTCACTCACCGGCACCATCGTCCACATCGCCCTTGATCATCAATACGTCGGCAATCTTCTCCTCGCCGACAGCATCAAGCCCGACAGCCTCCACACCATCCGAGAACTCAAAGCCCGGGGCATCACCAGAATAGCCATGCTCACCGGCGACAGCGCAGAACACGCACGTGCCGTCAGCGAATACCTCTACATCAAAGACTGTTACCCCCAACTCCTCCCTGAAGACAAAGTTCGCCTCGTCGAGCAACTCCAACAGGAAACACCCCACGGCAAACTCCTCGCCTTCATCGGCGATGGCATCAACGATGCCCCTGCCCTCACCCGAGCCGACATCGGAATCTCCATGGGCAACATGGGATCCGATGCAGCCATGGAAGCTTCGGACATCGTCCTGATGACAGGTGAACCTTCACGCTTTACCCTGGCTCTGCGCCTCGCCGACGGCACCCGTCGCATCATCCGCCAGAACATCATCTTCATCCTTGGCGTCAAAGGAATCATCCTCCTCATGGCTACCGCAGGGGAAGCCACCATGTGGGAAGCCATCTTCGCCGATGTCGGCATCTCCCTGCTGGCCACTCTCAATGCCATCTGTCCATTCAAAACCAAGACAAAAGAGCTTTCCTGAAAAAAATCATCAAAAAATCGCTTGCATCCCGTCAGAAAATCCGTATAAACCTTCCCGCACACCTACCCAATAGAAAGCGGATGTAGCTCAGGGGTAGAGCGCAACCTTGCCAAGGTTGATGTCGTGGG
>CAYVAI010000003.1:0-203694 GCA_964448375.1 uncultured Akkermansia sp. | reverse complement strand
GGGAGATTCCCAGTTTCAATTCACGCACCCGCGTGGGGTGCGATCTCAGCATCTGTTTTAAGCCTGCGTGTAGCACTCGTTTCAATTCACGCACCCGCGTGGGGTGCGATTTGGCCTCGGGGTCATTGCAGGTGCAGTGACCGTCGTTTCAATTCACGCACCCGCGTGGGGTGCGATGCGATCCGTCTGACAGGTCGTACAACTATTATAAGTTTCAATTCACGCACCCGCGTGGGGTGCGATGAAGGCGGCCGAGCCCATCGAGGCCGTCCTGAAGGTTTCAATTCACGCACCCGCGTGGGGTGCGATTTGATTCGATCGTATGCCGATATACATCGGTTGTGGTTTCAATTCACGCACCCGCGTGGGGTGCGATAATGCGTGAAATGTCAGGCATACAGGCTACCCATGTTTCAATTCACGCACCCGCGTGGGGTGCGATCCGCGATAAATTTGGTTCTTTGTTGGATACACTTGTTTCAATTCACGCACCCGCGTGGGGTGCGATCTTGTCTGCCATATCTCCCATAGTGCTTTGTACGGTTTCAATTCACGCACCCGCGTGGGGTGCGATTGCCAGACCCCCGCAAGGCTAATACTGCCAGTAAGTTTCAATTCACGCACCCGCGTGGGGTGCGATTGTAATACTTTTCTAGCATTTCCGAGTTAGTAGCGTTTCAATTCACGCACCCGCGTGGGGTGCGATGAGTGCGGGACTCTGTTTCACCAACAATACCGCCGTTTCAATTCACGCACCCGCGTGGGGTGCGATACGGGACGTCCTCTAACGTCATCCTACCAAACTTGGTTTCAATTCACGCACCCGCGTGGGGTGCGATTATTACTTTGTTTTTCTGCGAGTTAAAGAGCTTATTGTTTCAATTCACGCACCCGCGTGGGGTGCGATTTGCGGCGGTGTAATGCGTTTCCTACTCTATGAAGTTTCAATTCACGCACCCGCGTGGGGTGCGATAGTTTTTAGCAAACCATGCTACAAGGTCTTTGATGTTTCAATTCACGCACCCGCGTGGGGTGCGATCTATCGAACATATCAGGATTTTCTATCAACCAAGTTTCAATTCACGCACCCGCGTGGGGTGCGATTTGTGGTTCCCAGTCTCCGCTACCGCTTTTGCGCGTTTCAATTCACGCACCCGCGTGGGGTGCGATAGGGAACGGCGACGTTCGCCTATGATTCCGAAGTTTCAATTCACGCACCCGCGTGGGGTGCGATCTGGTACAGCTGGTGCGGCAGGAGGGATGTTAGGTGTTTCAATTCACGCACCCGCGTGGGGTGCGATAAGTTTGTACGTACTCTGTTTTACCGTCACCATAGGTTTCAATTCACGCACCCGCGTGGGGTGCGATTTTCCAAATTCAAGTTTGGATTAAGCCAAGATTTGTTTCAATTCACGCACCCGCGTGGGGTGCGATGCGTAGGCATCAGCAGTTCCTTTGTTGAGCGGGATGTTTCAATTCACGCACCCGCGTGGGGTGCGATGTTTTTGCGCAAAAATCGGGCTGCAAGCCAGGGTTTCAATTCACGCACCCGCGTGGGGTGCGATCGGAGATACAGAATGCAAGTTATATACCAAACAAGTTTCAATTCACGCACCCGCGTGGGGTGCGATCCGTAGCCTGTAAAGAAGATGCCATAGAGGCGGTGTTTCAATTCACGCACCCGCGTGGGGTGCGATAGTCATGGCGTTAATCGTCTGGTGTGTCTTGATCGTTTCAATTCACGCACCCGCGTGGGGTGCGATGTATTCCCCCGGATTTGAGCCTGCCCGAATGGAGTTTCAATTCACGCACCCGCGTGGGGTGCGATGATTTGCACGCACGTTCAAATTTCGGAGGTACCCGTTTCAATTCACGCACCCGCGTGGGGTGCGATCGTGTACCAATAATGTACATGTTGGCAGTTGGCGGTTTCAATTCACGCACCCGCGTGGGGTGCGATTCGTAGGTACTAGCTACCCGACTAACTTCGCTACAGTTTCAATTCACGCACCCGCGTGGGGTGCGATATTACTTTGTTTTTCTGCGAGTTAAAGAGCTTATTGTTTCAATTCACGCACCCGCGTGGGGTGCGATAGTAATACTACCCGTCACTACCCGTAGAGGCACGTTTCAATTCACGCACCCGCGTGGGGTGCGATTCTGCAATTATATTTAGTTCTTCGGGCAATAAATCGTTTCAATTCACGCACCCGCGTGGGGTGCGATAGTTCTTCGATGCTATGTATGATTCCGTATCATCGTTTCAATTCACGCACCCGCGTGGGGTGCGATCGGTTCCTACTGCGGGACGGTCTTGCTGTGGCGGGTTTCAATTCACGCACCCGCGTGGGGTGCGATCTTCGTAGCTAGTATCGATACAATATACGGAAGAAGTTTCAATTCACGCACCCGCGTGGGGTGCGATAGATTCTTTGGGTACAAATCCATATCGCGCCCACGTTTCAATTCACGCACCCGCGTGGGGTGCGATGGCTATCTTCTTCCGGCTCGTAGTCGTAGTCAGGGTTTCAATTCACGCACCCGCGTGGGGTGCGATACACGTAAGGTAAGATCATCCACCCTCAAAAAGGTTTCAATTCACGCACCCGCGTGGGGTGCGATTACTACTTCAACAGATATTGACCGCTACGCAACAGTTTCAATTCACGCACCCGCGTGGGGTGCGATAAGGGGTATGGTAAAGCACGCCCGCGAATTCGATGTTTCAATTCACGCACCCGCGTGGGGTGCGATGTCACGTTGCTTTACTGTAATTGTGCGTGTAGATAGTTTCAATTCACGCACCCGCGTGGGGTGCGATCTTTAACTTCCTGCCTCAGTTTCAGGCAACATTCGGTTTCAATTCACGCACCCGCGTGGGGTGCGATTTTCGTGCCCCACATAGCGGCATGTAACCACAACGTTTCAATTCACGCACCCGCGTGGGGTGCGATTACTTCATTCTGGGCAATGTGCGCACCCTTCCGGGTTTCAATTCACGCACCCGCGTGGGGTGCGATCTACTGAGTCCGCGCATGCCTTAATATCCTCTGTGTTTCAATTCACGCACCCGCGTGGGGTGCGATAGCTTGGCTATATGCAGGTGCATCTTACCAAGTGTTTCAATTCACGCACCCGCGTGGGGTGCGATCACTACAGTACCTTCTTCCGCGATAACCACGTAGTTTCAATTCACGCACCCGCGTGGGGTGCGATCGTCGTATGCAGACATTATCGACCGTATTCAGGAGGTTTCAATTCACGCACCCGCGTGGGGTGCGATTTGAAAAAAATACTTGCAAAAAGTCTAAGTCTATATTGTTTCAATTCACGCACCCGCGTGGGGTGCGATCGCTGACACGTCCAGACCGCATAAAGACTTGGATGTTTCAATTCACGCACCCGCGTGGGGTGCGATAGCTAAGCGGTCAGCCCTTCACTTCCTCCGCAATGTTTCAATTCACGCACCCGCGTGGGGTGCGATCATTTCCTTCTTTGTGCGATTCCATAATTATTTTGTTTCAATTCACGCACCCGCGTGGGGTGCGATTTCTGCTTGGACGATTCGGACAGGAGGTACAGTGTTTCAATTCACGCACCCGCGTGGGGTGCGATCTGAGGGGCGGTTACGCCAATTCACACAACGAAAGGTTTCAATTCACGCACCCGCGTGGGGTGCGATTCCATGGAAACAAGCGTAACGCATTGTGAGTCAGTGTTTCAATTCACGCACCCGCGTGGGGTGCGATCACTCCTACTGATACGGAGTGCAATTTTTTTTGTCGTTTCAATTCACGCACCCGCGTGGGGTGCGATCCACATGGCCGGAGATATTGTCATGCGCTATGACGGTTTCAATTCACGCACCCGCGTGGGGTGCGATCAGCCGTTGTGCAGGCACATATCGACTCCATGGGTTTCAATTCACGCACCCGCGTGGGGTGCGATCCTTTATCGAGGCGTTAGCTAATTTGATAACAGGCGTTTCAATTCACGCACCCGCGTGGGGTGCGATAAGATGCCATAGAGGCGGTAAACCCCTTGGATGTTTCAATTCACGCACCCGCGTGGGGTGCGATGCCTATTGCCATATCCCTAGCTGTGTTCACCACTGTTTCAATTCACGCACCCGCGTGGGGTGCGATGCAGTGATAGATACATTAGTCCCATCTCCTAGATAGTTTCAATTCACGCACCCGCGTGGGGTGCGATTTGATAGGCGTGCATAGTGCTTCATTAACGCGTGCAGTTTCAATTCACGCACCCGCGTGGGGTGCGATTTGTACTGGTTGATGGTTTATCCTCTTCTTTAGTGGTTTCAATTCACGCACCCGCGTGGGGTGCGATTTCATTGAGCAAATCCTCCTGAGCCTCCATCAAGAGTTTCAATTCACGCACCCGCGTGGGGTGCGATGGAGGGAACGGTAACACGTTTATACAGTTCTATCAAGGGAACGAATTCCGCGAACCTGTTCAGGTTGGAGGAGAAATGTTCCTGTTCTTTTGATTGCGTTATTTCAAACTACAGATTATCAATCTATTGGAAATTCCGCGAACCTCCCGGAGTTTTTCCCATAGCTTGAGGTTCGCGGAAGCGATTAAATCATGAGGGGACCATCAATATCGTAGGATGGTTTGGCTCCAATGTGAAGAACTTTGCTACCAGCTTCCTTCCCCAGGAAGTAAAATCGCATGCTGTCCTGTTCTTTGTCCATCTCATGAAGCAGTTGATCTTTGACGCCAACAAAAAGTGCAGACGGGATCTGGCATTCGAATACGGAGTTTTGTACCCTTTGTCCGTAGTTTTCACATATGCGGGCAATCCGACGTAACCGTCGCTCGCCCGCTTTGGTGGATGTAGCTACATCGTAACAAATCAGTATAAACATATTCGGTTATTTCCAAATCATGGGTGGATAGGCGTCTATGTCTCCTCTCAGGTGGCGTGACAACAAACGGGCCTGGATATGAGGAAGAAATCCAATCGTCATTTTCTCCTGCAAGAAGGGATGGATAATCTGTTCTTTTTTCCTTTCCTGCCACGCGGCTATGACTTTTTTACGGCTTTCATCCCGAAACAGGACGGCTCCACTTGCTTCGTATTCAAAATCTTTTATGTCCAGTTGCTGTCGGTTGATCAGGCTCAAGGCCATTCTGTCGGCCAGGGGAGCGCGAAATTCTTCCATCAAGTCAAGAGCCAGTCCCGCACGCCCCGGTCTGTCTCGATGGAAAAAGCCAACAAAGGAGTCGAGCCCACAGGCTTCCAGAGCGGATCGGCAATCATGTGCCAAAAGGCTATAGAGAAAGGACAATACGGCATTAACTGCATCTCTCGGAGGACGCCTGTTTCTTCCCGAAAAGGCGAATGCCCGGTGGGAATTTGAAATCATGTGGGGAAATGCCGAAAAATAGATATCTGCCGCCTGCCCTTCAAATCCTAGCAAGCTGGCAGCTGTATCTACTTTCCGTATCTGACGGATGCTGGTGACCAATGCGTCGATTGCCGGTTGCAAGGCTGGCTGTGAGTCGGGGTGATCCCGGGATGCCCGCATTAAGATGTTGCGGCAATTGAGCACCTTGGCGGTTATCATTTCACGGGCAATCTTAAGGCTACGATCAGGATCATCCGCCCATCTATATTGGGTTCTCCTTAAAAGAACGTTGCCGCGGGTCGCTCCTGTGGCAGAGGCAAAAAAACGTCCGTGAGGAGAGCAAAAGCTCAGGGATATGCCTTGTTCCACACAGGCGGCCATCAACTGCGGAGATACGGAGATGTCCCACCCCATCGTCATGATTGATTCAAGATTGTGCAGGGGCACCCTCATCAAGGTGCTTCCTTTTTCCTGAATGGATACGGTTTCACCATCCTTGGCAAGCCACACGCCTTCCCGCGTGACAAAAAGAGTATTTAGATGTTGTTTCATGATGTCTCCCCAGTCTCTTCATCAAGCATTGTCTTTAATTGATCCTCGATGTACCTGATAGCCGATGCTTTTCGGTTTCCGGCAATACCAGGCAGGCAAAATTCGTTCATGGAGCAGGCCGAACAGTGCTCTCCGTGAGAAGGTTCCGGTATTTGGAAGGATTCGATCAATTGTTGCACAGCCAGTATGGTTGCACATGTCAGTTCTCTTAAGGAATCATCCATGGCTATTTCATGCCTCCGCCTGGTGCGCCAATAGAAAAATGCTCCCAGCGGAATGTCTATCCCATGAATTTCTTCCAAGCACAGAGCCTGGGCGCATAACTGGACTTCATCTGCCCGATGTTCCTTGGGTTTGCCGTGTTTATATTCGACTGGTACTATGGCAGACCAGCGTTTGGACGCTCCATGGTACTCTACCAGATCAGCAACACCGTGTATTCCATACCGAGCGGATTGCAAATGAACGCTCCGTTCGACTCTGATGCCACCCTGGTTCCCTGATTCTCCGGAGTCAACGCGCTGATGATCGACCTTTCCGGCTGCCGTCAAATAATTTTCACTCCATTCCTGCTCAACATGAATCAACGCGCACTGCCTCGGACAAAAAAGGTAGTGTTGCAATGCAGAAATGGGGATGGAAAAGGCTGGCATGAAGGATGATGATCGACACGCGTGGCAGAGTCATTCCTCCCGCCTCCTCCGGCAAGGTGACGGAGACGGGAGGATGAATCACTTAACAGTCAATTTCTTCGATCGTTACCCCAGCAGGAAGTTTTTCACGGTTGATATCAATCACATAGTCGCCAATGGAACGCGGGGCATCCACACCGTCTTTTTTGGTGACTTTGACAAGATCGATCAATTTGTGTGCCGGAGCTGCTCCAAGCTGGTTGTTATGTTTGAAGAGGATCAGTTTCCTCATGGCCATCGAGCCCGCCGGACGCGCAGCAGAGGTATCGAACTCAAACAGGTGAGTCAGGGCATCAATGAATGTTTCCCAATCGCCCTCGGAAAACCCGGTTTGCTCGGCAAGAAACGGATTCAGACACCCCTGTGCCTTGTAGAGGCCATAGGGAATGGCATATTTGCGCCCCATGGTCCTGTTGTCTCCACCTTGATCCTTGGCTTCTTTTTGAGTGGTCACAGCGCAACGCGTCACGGCGAATTCAGCACTGAAAACAGGATCGATTGATCGTGCGAAAGAAAGCTGCAAGGGCCCCCTTACCTGTCCGCAATTCACCTCAGTCGTCATCACGGCTCCGAATGCACGGATGTCGAAAAAGTTCTGGCACATCCAGGCGCGGGCATCGTCCTTTTCCTGTGCTCCTGCTTTTTTGCCAGGATCGAGTGCAAGTGCTGTGTAGGCGCGCGCATTCTGGTCGTTGAGAATGGCTTTTTCCTTCACATAAATATCGAAGCCGGGGACATCCTTTTTCGTTAACTGGATGAAATTGCGCACCTTGCGTTTCAGGCACACGTCGGTTACCAATCCCTGCCCCGTTTCTACATCCTGGCGGGGCATATTGCCGGCATCCGGGTCGCCGTTGGGGTTGGCATCCAGCACATCGAAGAGGAGAATAAAGTCAATTTTGTTCATGATTGTTGATTAAGCGGTTGGTTGTTGTTCAGAATTGGATGGAGTGTCTTTCTTTTGGTAGAAACTATTCATCTGGTGGTAGTACCCCAAGGTGAAGAGAGCTTGTTGCTCCAGGCTGAAACGCCGGGGCATATTGGTTTTGATCTTGTTCTCAATCTCCCCGAGCAATTTCTCTCTGTTCACCCTGTGCCCTTCCGATGGCAGCTTTTTCAAATGGTGCTGGTTCAACCTGGCGAGGCGAGACATGACGAGCAGGGGCGTCATGGAGGCACTTGAAAAATAGCTTTTAACGGTCGATGTAAGTCCGGCATCTTCCTGCGTCTTGACATAGACGGCAAAAAGACGCCCTATCACATAACCGGGTTCTTCGTTGTCTGTATTCAGCATTTTCGTGATGGAATGTTGTTTGTTTCTGATAAGCCACGCTTTAAGAAATGAAGCGCGTAAATAGTTGACGTCACAATCGATCCGTATCCTCCTCAACATAGCGCCCGCTATGGCATCCGGATACGGAAGTCCTTGTAAAATAGATCGCATCAAGGCCCCCGCATAGGGTTTGGGGATATCTTTAGACTCGCGACAGGTCTGCCTCAGCAAGTCAAAAGGAAGGGGTAATTCCGGGTCGGGAAACTTGCTGTTTTCCTGAGTCCACCGAGGAACAATACTGAGGTTTTCATAATGGTTTTGGACGAGACGGCGCAGTTCCCCAAAGCTCGAGACGAGCCAGAAGGGAACCGACAGTCGCGACGCATTGGCTTCCAGCCCCAGAATGAAAAAACGCACATCATCATCCGGATCCACACCCTTGTCCAGACGCCCCTGTTTCAAGGCAGTCAAGATGGATTCCACCCTCTCGCTCACGCTCTCATCCATGGCAGGCGGCTTGTTGATCATAGAGAGGAAAATGATATTGAGATCCTTATTTTTTGAAACCGGAGCATCGCTCCAAAACACCGTCGATGCCGCCCCTAACTGAAGACTGTGGTTCTCGTTCCCCAGCAGATAATTCAGGGCATTGCAGTAGGAAAAGGCCGCATATTCCCCGACAGGGGCATTGAGACTCTGCTCCTTGCCATAGGAGGTAAAGGCAGAACAATTGAAGGACACGAGCTTGGCGCCGGATGCTTGCGCATTCCTCACCCCTTTGATGGCAGGTTCATGGAGCACCGCCAGGTTACTTTCCTTCCCGGAAACCAGGCAAATCCCCCTGTTGGCGCCATCGGTGCCGGAGTCCTTGCCCGACCAGGCATCGTTCCCCTCGCGCCTCCACCAGTCCTGAATCTCGGGAGTCGTGTGTACGTCCTTCTTACTGCTCTGGATGCGAAAAACACCGTTACAGATGTATAGTGCGGCATCGCTGATTTTCTCAGGAGTCAACTCCGGGTTCCAGGATTCCAAAAACCGACACACAGCACTGAACGCCGGATGCCCAACCTTGGATTCGAAGGCGAGGTACTTGTCCCTCAAGGCGGCAAATGCCTCGCGAGTACGCGCCGGCTTTACGTCATCAGCCCCTTTGTAACCCAGCAAATACCCGCTATTGTCCCAGAGGAAACATGGATTCAGGTTCGACCCCGAAGGTTTGGTACCACCGGGAACGATCATCTTTTGAGCTCTGGGCTTGGGCTTCTTGTCCGTTGGAGAAGGCTCTCGTATATCCCGTATTTCCACGAGTGTTCCATCTTCTTTCAAGACGATGCGAAAGCCGACGAGCTGGGTGCTGAATCCCAAATCCGGCAATTGGTTCCCATCTTCCTGAAGCAGACGAGAGTAAAGGGCATTAAGTTCCTGTAAAATCATGGCATCTTCAATTCATTGTTTCAGACAAGGGCGGCACGGACATGATTCCATCCTCCAGTGACGCCATGAAAAACATCGGTTGTGCGGTCACTCTGACGCCGTCATTCGACCTGACAATCTTGCCTTTTTGATCCGGGATATAGTCGATCTCGTGTAGCATCAGCCCCAGATTCCTGTTCCTGTCCCGATCGGGGAGCTCTGATGGCGGGGCGGATTCCTCCTCCCAAAGCTCGAAGTCAACGGGGAACTCCCGCGTCCCGAAATACGGTTGGTGGAAGCACTGCCCCTTGGACGCCCGCCTCTTGAACATCTCCAAATGCTTCACTTCCGAAGAAACCGCAGGGTTTTCATCGGCCTTCACGACCTCGATATGGGCCTCAATCAAGTACTCGACATCCCTCAAAATAGTCGAAGCGCGCTGTTGTCTCCTGTCTTCGATGAACATCCCGGCGTTGCCGCTCCCCCCCTGCATCCATTCCTTCTTCGGCTTCGGGAATTTTCCGTCCAATTCATTCCTCCTGACCTGGAAAAAACGGATAGGCTTCAACACGTGAATCCTGTCGATCACCCAACGAATTTCGGGTTTCCAATAAATCGCAGACAAAATACCAATCGCCGCCGAAGGAGTCATCACTTCATAGGAAAAACGTTCCGCCTTCAACTCCGGTCGCGTAAAACAGGCAAATGCACCCCATACATGTAATTTTATTCCAGATATCATAAGTCAAATAGAGTAATTTTCCCGATTTGGATCCCACTGCTTGCTTGAAAGGAAACCAATATTAACATCATAAATATCGTCCCCCGCCAGCACAATGAAAATCGTCTCTTTTGCAAATTTTTCCACTCTCCCTTGTTGAAGAGCGAGCCAGTCCTTCTCATACACGTTCACAGACCATAGCCCCGCCTTCTGATACAACTCCCGAGGCGGCATCAGCCCGGCGTGTTCACGGCTCTTGAACTCCTCATAAATAGCTTCGGCCTCTTCCTCCCCTGTCCTCACGATCATGATGCGATGTTGTTGCTCTGGAATCATCTGGAAGCTCTCTGCTACTGCCTTGAACTTCATATTCCGATACATTTTCAGGGGATCGGAAGCACCCGTAGCTGTCTTTTCTACGATGCCCTGAGTACCCCAGCCCCCCGTCGAGTTTTCATGGTCTTGATAATAATGTTCGAAGAACAAATCGACGGCATGAGGTTCCAGAAGATCCGCTACATCAACACTGGCTAACACATCGCGCGTTGCAGCCTGAGCCTTCCGCAATGAAGGCAATTTATTGGAAACTTCATGATCTCTCGACGTAAACAGATACATGCGTCCCCCATCTGCATACTCGCCGTGCCGGTTACAGCGTCCCGCCGCCTGGGCAATCGAATCAACCCCGGCCATATCCCGGTAAACGACGTGGAAGGAGAGGTCAACCCCGGCCTCCACCACCGGGGTCGCCACCAACACAACAGGCTCACCACGGTGCAAGCGTTCTTTCACCATATCCAAAATGTGCTTGCGGTCCACGGGTCGCATCCTGGCGGACAAATGGAACAAACCGTCCCTGTCCACCTGCTCTTTCTGTTCCAGAGCTCGATACACGGCCTGAGCCTGCGCCGTCAAATTGACAATCAACAGGCATGAAGGCAGAGACTCGCCAACCACGTGTTCCACCAGAGCCTCAACATCGAGTTCGCCCAGGCTGGACAATTTCACACGCTTCATGTTGGAAAACAACCGTTCTTCCATCTCCTGCCCCAGCAGGCTTTTTTGTTCACCATGATCCCAGCCTATCGGGAAATCATCCGATTTTTCAAGCGGCGGTTGTGTCGCCGTGCAAAGCACGACAGTCGAGCCATAGTCGCGGTGAAGCCCCTGCATCGCCTTGAGACATGGAGACAACAAGGATACGGGCAAGGTCTGCGCTTCATCGAAAATCACGACCGCCTGAGCCATCCGGTGCAATTTGCGACAAGCAGAGGGACGGTTGGAAAACAGGGACTCGAAAAACTGTACGCCCGTTGTCAGGATCAGGGGTGCGTCCCAGTTTTCAGCAAGCACAGTTGGGTTCATTGAATCTCCATCCTCATCCTTCTTTTCGGGCACATTGATATTGGAATGGTGCTCCAACACGCAGGGAATATTCAATTCCTTTGACAAGCGCTCAAATACCTGACGAAACTCGGATGCCGTCTGGTCGATAATACTCGTGTACGGAATCACATAAATCACACGCTTCAATCCATACTCCAGAGCATGCTTCAAGGCAAAACTGAGGGATGAGAGCGTCTTTCCTCCGCCGGTGGGCACATTCAAGCGATAAATTCCCGGGGCGCCGGATGCCTGCTCCAAGCAGGAATGGTGAATTTCCCGTCTCAAGGATGAAATGAGGGAACCATCATTCTGCTCCTCCTTTTCCCTGAGGTTTTCCTCTAACTCCCGGCTCATTTGTTGCAGGATATCTTCCGGCCAAACGGGACGGTTCCTGTACGCGTCAGGAGACCTGAACTCTTCAGATGCCAGACAATCCGCGTCAACGAGGCAAGAGAACAACATTCTCACCTGCATCGCGACGGCAAATCCGACAGACCACCGACTGTCCTCTTTGCCCGCCGTCATACACGGGTGAAATCCCAAAACACACCCTTTTCTTTCGGCGCAAATACGATGGGCTGCCTCCTGCCAACTCTTCGCAAGGCTCCCCGGTTCCAGTAATCCGACAGGAGCATGGCTTTTCCATTCCCCGATATCTTTAAGCAATCTGATGTTGAAAAGGCTATCGCCATCAGGCAAACCGGAATGATGCCCTGCAATCACATAGGCAAACAAATCGGAAATGGGGCTCAGATCAGCCGGAAATAAGGTATCTGCAGCATACCGAGCTCCAACGATCGCATGATCCACACTGCCTCTCACCACATAATCTCCGGCAGCGGATTTCTCCAGATAGACCTGGAACTCATCGAGGAACTTCCCTAAATCATGCCACAAGCCCGCCATCCTGCCGCATTCCTCCCACACATGAGGGAAATAAGGTGACAACTCGGAAGCAAATAGGGAAGCCAAACGAGCAATCCTGTTCAAATGCCCGACTACAGGCACATCCCAACCCTCTGTGTACAAAGGCTCCCATGAAGACTTGCCCCCATCTTGCAGGCTGGTATGCGCAAAATACATCAAAAAAAAATATAACTTATCTACAATATACAGCAATCCCCATCGGAAAAGCAAACCAAATTCCCCAGTTCATCTATCTCTGCTTTGGTGCTGTCGCACTCAATGAAGGGAAGCTTGAGACTCAACAAAAATCCCCCGTCCGGCACGCAACCGAACGGGGGAGAATAAGTGTCAAATCCGTGATGTCGTTTACAGATTTACGCGGTAGCCAATGCTGGCATCGCAGGCAATCTGGCGGCTACGGGCATCAAGGTTAAAGTCAATGTAGATGGAAGCATCCACACCAACCGGCACAGCCATGCCGGCACCCGCCTGGATGGCGGTCTTCCCGGCTTCAGAGGCACGTACCTTCTGGGAGAACCCGGCGTTGCCAAGGAAGCTTACCTTCGCATCGCTACGGGTATCGCCAAAGTCCTGAGCAACGTTCATGCGCAGATGGAAGAGAGATCCACGCCCGAACATGTTTTCTCCGGCAACAGTCACCACACGACCACCGAGGGCCAGTGTTGCAAGCGTGTCGTTCATGTCGCGGACATCCAGTCCGGCATCACCGGCATTCGTTTCACTGAAGTCATCCAAATTGGCACGGGTCACCGATGCATTGAACAGAGGCTGCCATACCGTATTGCCGTTTTCATCGCCGGGGATGTCGTAGGTCAATTCATACATGGCACCGAAACCGAAGCCTGTCGGCTTGGCCTTGGCCGTATAACTGCCTCCATCATAGGAAACCGTGCGTTCCGTGTCGGCGTTGTTCCAGCCACCAGTGAAGATCATTGTATGCCCCCAGGACTTGCGCTGGTAACGGCCAAACATGCTCAGGTAGTAGTATTCCGTATCAGCCGACAGATGATCTACATCGTTGGATGTGAAGTCACCGTAGGAGACAGTCAGAGCTGCACCGATCGTCATGTTCTTTGAAATATCGCAGTCCATGCCGAGCATCCCGCCCCAGGAGTTCATCTTGTAGCCACTGTTATCACCATCGCCATCAAGCTGGGTGTAACTGCCCGTAGCCTGTACCCACATGTTGTAGTAGGGCATATCCTTGGTTTCAAAGTCCTGGGCAGTGCCCATGAAGACCGTTCGGTTACGCAACTGAGACATCTGCGTGCGCAGCATATCCTTCTGCGCAGTCAAGAGACTCGGCAACGAACTGCCAGCCATGCCAGCCAGAGACTTGGAGACACTGGCGGTATTTTCAGAATACACCGCCGTGGCCATATCGGCCAGGGCACTACCCAGCACGGTAGATTCGGTAACGGACTGGCGGGCATCCCACGCAAGGGCAGCCCCGGCGCGAGCGTTGTCGGACTGTGCGACGCGCATGAAGATGTTGTCATCCTGCTGGCGCCCCGTCAGAACAATCGAACCAGCCCCATTGTTGACGAGGGCCAAATCCGTGTAGTACACGAGGAAGAGCCCCTTGCCCGACACGGAAATGTTGTCACCCAAGCTCGCCTGGGATCCCTTGAAGAGCACCATGGAGAGATCCTGGAAGTTCTCCGGATTCTTATATTCTTCACCACAGGACAATACGAAGGA
The DNA here is from genome assembly GCA_964448375.1 of uncultured Akkermansia sp. Lineage (GTDB taxonomy): Bacteria > Verrucomicrobiota > Verrucomicrobiia > Verrucomicrobiales > Akkermansiaceae > Akkermansia. Next base: position 189,657 of record CAYVAI010000003.1, on the reverse strand, counting down.
GGAGCCGGAACCAACAGAGACGGAACCCTGCGAAGAAATAACCGGGCCGCTCATACCTGCCTTGACGAGAGGAATTACGGACAATTCAACATTCGTTCCGTTCGCAATACTCAGATTGCCGGAACCAAGGTTCATGGACATGTTGGAGACGCCATCCGTGCCAGAGGCCATCTTCAGCGTCGTACCTGTGGCGGTGCTCAAACCAGCATAGGCAACCTGCCCTGTGGGAGATCCTGCCAGAGAAAGCGTTCCTTTGTTGAGGGAAAGAACCATACCCGAAGAACCAGCACTACGCAAATCGAGCGATCCGCTGCCATCCTTGACGAATGTTCCATTGCCAGTCAACTGACCAGAAAACACGTTATTGCCTTCGGAAGCAACCGTCATCCGGCCTCCTTCACCCTTCAAGGTACCATCGCCGTTGAAGGAAGAAACCGAGTGCGATTCCGCTCCCATGTTGAAGGTAGCATTTTCGCGTACTTCGAGTTCCTGCCCAGAGAGGCGGCTGCCTTCACCCATCTTGATATTGGCGTTACCCTTCAACTGCCATATCGTCTTGCCGGAAATATCCACGCCAGACAACACGGATTCAGAGCCATCCGTCCCTTTAATGGTCAGTATCTTGCCATCATTCATCTTCAGGCTTCCGCCCGTTCCACCCAGAGCCCCCGTCGTAACGGAGTTGATCATTTCCAAGTTGCCGCCTTCCAGAAGGATACCGTTTGTATTGACAGTCTGACTCTTCAGAATAAGCGTACCTTCGTCGGCAATCAGATTGCCATCCGTGTCGAGATCTCCTTCAATTGTCGTCGTTCCTTCACCAGTTTTGCGGAAATCAACCCTACCCACCCCGGTTACATCAGCACTGACAACGAGGCCATTACCGTCCGAGATTTCGCTGTTAATATCCACCAAAGCATGTCCGGCAGCAGAAGTATTAGTTGCCAGAATGTGGGAACCAGTTCCAGCAGTCAGATTCTTCAGTTCGAGACCGAGATCTCCACGATCAGCCTCCGGAGCACCCGAAAGATTAATCTTCAGTGTCTGCCCTGCTTCGACAACAATTGCCTTGTAGGGATCCATCGAACCGTAAGCTGATATCGTGTGAGAATTGGTATTGGCAACGTCATTGGTCACCATATAAACCTTATCGGTATAACCAGTGATGTAGAGGCAACCGTCATCCTTCCAACCCAGGGCGGCATCATCCTTGCCGATTGCAGCAAAGCCAAGATAGCCCAACAACGGTGAGGCACTGACATTATTGATATTGCCCGTAATGACCAGCTTGCCGTTCGTGATGGCAATGCCAACCACTCCATTGTCATTTTGCTTGCGAAGTTCCTTGAGCAGAGCAATCGTGGTATCGTTGTTCATGTTCACGGAGAGCTGGGAGGCATCCACTGTGATTGAACCATTGCTTTCGTTCAACAGAACAAGGTCAACGGCCTGCGCACGCCCTGGCGCCAGATCCAGCACTTGCGGATTGGAAGCGATGTACATATTGCCGGCACGAACTGTCAGAGCCAGTTTATCCAGAGCCATACCACCTGCAATACCCGACAAAACAGGACCGGAGGGAGCATCCGTAGCAGGATTGGCAGATGAGGTGTCAATAGACTTCAATGCTGAGCCATTCATGCCTCCCAGATTCATATTGCCAGCCCCAGGAGTCATCTGTACCGTCACATTTTTGCTTCCGGTGAAGTTACCGGCATTGAGAACATTGCCATTCTGCAACAACATTTCGTTACCCATAGCCATACTGGCGAGATCTACGCTGCCCTTAGCAAGGGTAATTGCACCTGTACCAAAGGAATTAGCCGAGGTCGCCGTCAGCTTACCGCCACCGGAAATAAGAGTCGTCCCAGCGTAAGTATTGACTCCGGATAAAGTAATATTACCTGTACCGTTATGCGTGACGCCACCCGTACCGGAAATGATACCAGCCACCGCCATGTCTGTGGCACCAAAGTCGAATTTCAACGTGCCGTTGTTGGCAATCGTGCCGGAAGTCAGTTGCGTCACCCCGGACTTGAGCACCAATGTACCATTCTCGATTTCAATTTTTGCAATCGTGACATCCTTCGTAAGAGACATGGTATTGGAAGCCTTTTTAATCAAGGTTCCTGAGCCAGCGTAAGCATTGGCGGACGTCACATCGTTGGCATAGTTGTACACGAGATTCGTATTCACCGTAAAGGTACCAGTGCCTGTCACATGATTCAGATTACCCGTTGCAACAATCTCGACACTGTTGCCACCAAAAACAAGTCTGTTATTATTACCACTGGCAAAAGTTGGTTCAAAACTGATATTGCCTTCGAACCTGGACACATCTCCCGAGAAAATGTATGTATCGCCGATCGCTCCCTTTCTTGTAAACGTGCCAGCACCCGACAAAGATCCGGCAAACTCGTAAATTGATTTGGAAAAACCATTCTGAAGAGTCAGGCCGGTACCCGAAAGTTCGATATTTTGAGCGATGGTTAAGTTTCCCGAAGCAAAATAACGATCCATTGCTGACCCGCAGTTGTCAAAAACGATCGTCGCCTTCTTCCCGATATTGGATAAATTGGTATTCCTTTCAAAATAGTTATCGTAAATCCATTTCCCGGTAAAATCATCCTGATTTTGGATGCTTACGCCAGTATTAGCAATGGTAATACCAGCTGATCCTCCCGACAGACGAATGGCGCCAGAGCCCTTCAAAGTAGTAGGGGCAGTGAAGACCGTGGCTTCATTCTTCATGTCCAGCACCCATTCAGTCCCGGCACCAAGCGTTAAGGTTCCCGTCGGAAGCGTCGAGGTCTTCAACGAGCCCGTCGAATTAGCTTTGGAATTGGACAGAGTTACGTCCGTCAGCCAATTGGCATCATTTTTAGCCTTGGCAGTCCATTTGATCTGGTTCCCATTCAAGTCAAGCCGCATAACGCCACTGATCCGGGTGGACAAGTCATTGACAGCCGCATCAAAAGTAGGAGCAATGCCATCGCCATATTTCAAAAGGCCGCTCGTAGCATCGAAGCTCAAATTACCGGTGCCACCCAAGGCTCCGAGATTATTCAATACCAGAGTACCTCCATTGATCTTGATGTCTCCATTGATGGTATTGGCATTGGAGAGAGTCAGTACCGAAGCTCCATACTTGGTCAATTTCGATGCCGTCACAGCCCCTCCAGCAAGGGTGTAATTAGAGTTCTTCCCAATGACTGTAATATCACCAGCTGTTACACCCGCAGCATCAACAGTTACCGTATGCGTTGTCTGAACGAGGTCAGCAACATCTTCGTGGAAACGTACCGAAGCACCATTGGCAAAATTACCATCCGTGACTGTGCCGCCGATCGTCCAGCCGGCCCCGCCATCCACCCATGTTGCACCAGGCATATTCTTCCAGACATCTTCGGTGGCCCCGATAGACAGTTTATTGAGAACGATTGCCTTATCCGTCAGGTTGATCCAAAAATCATTCGTCTGCAATGCTACCTCATCAGCAAGCACAACAAAGGAAGCTTCCGTCAAACCAGAGAATCCCTTCTCTGCCCTGAGCACATATCCGGCACCATTGACGGCAGGCCTGCCGTCAATATAATAGGTTTTTCCAGCGGTACCAACCAACGAACCGCCCACCTTGATGGCAGAGGCATCAGCCGTAGCCCCCAAAGGCACACGGATTAAATTGCCAACGAAGTCGTTATTGGCGGCACTTTCTCTGGCGTCACCTTTCAGTACAAGATCACCAGCAACCGTCACCGAGCCTCCAGTCAGGACATTCACCCGTCCAGCAAAGTTCGCCTTGCCATTAAAAACAAGCGATGAAGCATCATTAGTACCGCTGCTCACCTGAATATCCCTCAAGGTCACGTCGTTGGCTTTGAAAGTCAGCTTGGATCTATTGGTCACCATCGTGAAGCCTGTATAGTTTGGTGCCTGGGATAAGGTCACGTCAGACGCATATACGGAAAAGGACAAGACGTTATCAGCATTGTTCTCAAAGCCAATCCTGCTATTAACGATAGTTCTCTTATTGTCGGACAAAACACCATCGTAAGTCGTAGGAGCATCCAATTGGGACAGAGACAAACGCTGGTGTCCTTGAGCAGCAATCACGCCACCGCCCTTCATATATCCAGTCACAGTCGTAATACCCATCGGAGCATCATTATCCGGGAATGCAGGATCCCTGGCCAGGATAAGTTCTGATCCATCGCCAACCATGGAAATGAACCTGACGGCAAAATTATCGGTAAAAGTTCCGTCATTATTCACCATAATATCTCCCACGCCGCCAAGGATCAGACGGCTCATCCGGGCAGAACTGGCATTGGAGCCAGTCGCTCCTCCGATAGAGGTCACAATAAGTCCTACAGCGCATTGTTGCCTGTTGCCAGTCGTTCCGAGCTGAGTTTCACTCCAATTGCCAATTCTTGTTGGCGCAGCAATATTAACCGAAGAGAAATAACCATCAAATCTGTTCACAACCGTCCGGCTACCCGTCACATTTTGGAACGTCAGCACAGAAGCATCAGGATTGTCGAAATCAACTGCTCCTGCCATCAGATGATCAATAACCAGATCGCTTGCGTCGGTATTGCCATTCTGAATCGTATTCATACCGTTCGTATTAAGATTGACGCCAATCGTTGTACTTCCGGTCGTCGCAAGTTTGGACCCACCGCTGGTCAAGTTGATACTATTATTATCATTCCCGTTTAGACGAAGATTGACATTGTTCAGAATCAAAATGCCGCCATCATAAACCGTTATAGGATACATCCCCCCAGTTTCAGCAGCAATCGTCGTCGTTTCTCCGGAACCGACAAGGGTAAAAGCAAAAGAAGAGGATACGGAACAGGCTGCAAGAACCGCCGACAGCAACTTTGTTGGTAGTCTAAGTTTCATATAATAAAAGAGCAAATTTAATACATCAGTATAAAAATAGTTTCGGGCTAGACCGAAAGGGAGAAGGCGGAGCTATTATCAGACAAAAACTCCAGTCCTCCAAACGATACAGAGAAACCACTTGTGGCAGACTACAATTTTACACGGAGATAGCAAGATTGTTTATGCTCAAAATACATTTTTTTCCAACTTACTCACAACTCTTTAATTTTAGGTTCTATACAAAAAAAGTACGAATACGATTCTCTTTCTATTCCTGCCCAAATCCTCCACGTTTCACCTTTTTTTGAAATCATTCTAAAAAAAATGAAAAGGAAATGCCTCATACCGGAACAATTTCATTGCCGCAGTGGCAAGGGAGCTTTAGAGTATGGTCAGATGCAAAACCTCACGTCCAATTCCCCGACTCCCATCCACATCGTCCTGATTGGGCTGATGGGGTGCGGCAAGACAACGGTTGGTCGTGAGCTCCATCGCACAATGAACCTGCCCTTTCTCGATACAGATGCCGCTATCGAAAAGGAGCAGAAGACAAGCATCCCGGAGATTTTTGCCAACCAAGGGGAAGATTACTTCCGCAGTCTGGAGACCAGCCTCCTGCGCAATATACAGAGTACCCCGGAAAATGGGGCCATGATCATTTCTACAGGAGGAGGCATCGTCATCCGCCCGGAAAACCGGAAGCTCCTTCTCAGTCTAGGTTATGTCGTCTGGCTCAATGCCGATGTAGATACCCTGCTCCAGCGCGTTTCCCGCTGTTCAAACCGACCTCTCCTGCGCACTCCTGATCCCCGCCAAACACTTGCCGACCTCATGGCAGAACGTACCCCATGGTACAACGAAAGCTCCCATCTCTCTATTAATACGTCCAATTTGACTGTCCCGGAAATTGTCTTCGGAGTTATGGAATCTGCTCATGTCTTCATGAGTAGGCGATAGACGCCAAGAAAGCAACTCTGCCCATCCTGGACGCGCCAATCCCCTCGGAGTACATCAGCGCCACACTCGCAGCATCTTCAAAAAACCTCTTCTATAAGCGAAGCTCCAATAATAAACAAGTGGCGGCCCCGACGAGAATCGAACTCATATCTACCCTTTAGGAGAGGGTCGTTCTATCCATTGAACTACGGGGCCGCTAATGGGGACAGAGTATAGGGGATTGAAGGTAGGGAGACAAGCGGGATTTTACACCATGGCAGATGTAGTTTTTAAGTATTGCACGTCAATTCATTGTGAGATAATTGACATTCTAGTTACACTCCTGCCCGAATTTCGACAGTCATCATGAGGGGGAAAAGTTCATCTCCGGGACATCCTGTCAGAATTTTAAACCCTGCATACAGCAAAGAGCCGCCCCCCGTGAAGGGAGCGGCTCGAGAGTCAAGTTCCGGTATTGGTTTTGACTTGGAGGGGATGGTTACATCATGCCGCCCATGCCGCCCATACCACCCATGTCGGGGGCTCCGCCACCGCAACCGCACTTCTTCTCGGGCAGGTCGGTAACGAGGCATTCCGTGGTGAGCAGGAGGCCGGAGATGGAGGCTGCATGCTGAAGAGCGGAGCGAGTCACCTTGGTCGGGTCAACGACGCCAGCAGCAAGCAAGTCTTCGTATTCGTCAGTGACGACGTTGTAGCCCATGTTGGCCTGGTCCATCTTCTTGACATTGGCAACGATGAGGGCGCCTTCGCGACCAGCATTGGAGGCCAACTGACGAAGAGGAGCTTCGATGGCACGGTACACGATCTGCGCACCCGTGGCTTCGTCGCCCGTAAGAGTCAGCTTGTCAATGGCACCCTGGGCACGAATGAGGGCTACGCCACCGCCGGGAACAATACCTTCTTCCACAGCAGCGCGGGTGGCATGCAGAGCATCGTCCACACGAGCCTTCTTTTCCTTCATTTCGGTTTCAGTAGCGGCACCCACGTGGATGACGGCTACGCCACCAGCCAGCTTGGCAAGGCGTTCCTGAAGTTTTTCGCGGTCGTAATCGGAGGTGGTGTCTTCGATCTGGTGACGGATCTGGGAAACGCGGGCGGAGATGGCGTCAGAGGCGCCGCTGCCTTCCACGATCACGGTTTCGTCCTTGGCGACAACGATGCGCTTGGCCTGACCAAGGTCTTCGATGCCGACGTTTTCAAGCTTGAGGCCGAGGTCTTCGGTGATGCACTTGCCACCGGTGAGGATGGCGATGTCTTCGAGCATGGCCTTGCGGCGATCGCCGAAGCCGGGAGCCTTGACAGCGCAGATGTTAAGCACGCCGCGGAGGCGGTTCACCACGAGAGTGGCGAGAGCTTCACCTTCGATGTCTTCAGCGATGACGAGGAAGGGGCGGCCAGTCTTGGCAACCTTTTCCAACAGGGGAAGGAAGTCCTTGAGGTTGGCGATCTTCTTCTCGTGGATGAGGATGTAGGGGTTTTCCAGAACGGCTTCCATCGTTTCAGCGTTCGTCACGAAGTAGGGGGACAGATAGCCCTTGTCGAACTGCATGCCTTCCACCACGTCGAGCGTGGTTTCAATACCCTTGGCTTCTTCAACGGTAATCGTGCCATCCTTGCCGACCTTGTCCATCGCTTCAGCGATGATCTGGCCGATTTCGGAGTCCCAGTTGGCGGAGACGGTGGCAACCTGGGCAACTTCCTTGGCGGAGTCAACGGGCTTGCTGATCACCTTGAGTTCTGCGACAACGGCGTCGGCAGCCTTCATGATGCCGCGCTGGAGGGAAATCGGGTTGGCACCGGCGGTGACGTTGCGAAGTCCTTCGCGGTAGATGCTTTCGGCAAGCACCGTGGCAGTCGTCGTACCATCGCCAGCAATGTCGTTGGTCTTGGAGGACACTTCGCGGACGAGCTGGGCACCCATGTTTTCATAGGGATCTTCCAGTTCGATTTCCTTGGCGACAGTGACGCCGTCCTTGGTGATCAAGGGGGAACCGAACTTCTTGTCGATCACAACGTTGCGACCAGCGGGGCCGAGCGTGCACTTGACTGCCTTGGCGATTTTTTCCACGCCGCGAAGCAGGGCCTGACGTGCGGGTTCTTCAAATTCAATTTTCTTAGCCATATTAGTGTGTCTTTTGTAATTGTTAAAATTGGGATCCTGAAAAGTTCAGGAGAAGGTAGATTTAGGCAATGATGCCAAGGATATCGGTTTCGGAGATGATCACGTAGTCAACGCCGTCAATCTTGACGTCCGTGCCACCGTAACGGGAGGTAAGAACGCGATCGCCCACCTTAACGGTAAATTCGATCAACTTGCCCTGGTCGTCACGACCGCCCGTACCAACGGCGATCACTTCAGCTTCCTGGGGCTTTTCCTTAGCGGTATCCGGAAGGAAAAGGCCTCCGGCCGTCTTCTGTTCAGCTTCGATGCGCTTGATAAGAACGCGCTGTCCGATGGGTTTGATTGTAGCCATATGATTGGGTTGGTTTATGTGTTTTGGTTTGTTCTACGTCGTAGAAATTTTTTTTGTTAAAAAAAGGGGGGAAGTATCCCTTGAGGCGCCCGACTGGCGGGCACCCCGAGGGATGAATGAGGCTTACTTGTCTTCGTCAACGATTTCGGCGTCAACAACGCGCCCCTTGGCCTTGCGGGGTTCGCCGGAGTCTTCAGGTGCATCGGACGGAGCAGCACCCGGCATGGGACCGGCACCTGCGCCTTGGGCAGCCTGGGCGGCGCTATTGAGCTCTTCGAGCTTGCGTTCAAGGGCTTCCTTGGCACTGCGGGCAGCATCGATATCCTTCTTCTCAACGGCTTCGCGGAGGGTCTTGATACGAGCTTCCAGATCGCTCTTGAGTTCAGCAGGAACCTTGTCGCCCAAGTCTTTGAGCTGGCGCTCGACGGAGAAGGCGAGGGAGTCAGCCTGGTTGATAACTTCGATGTTTTCAGCACGCTTCTTGTCTTCTTCAGCGTGGGCTTCGGCATCGCGCTTGGCGCGTTCGATTTCGTCCTTGGAGAGGCCGCTGGATCCCTGGATGGAGATCTGTTGTTCCTTGCCGGTGCCCTTGTCCTTGGCGGACACGTGGAGAATACCGTTGGCGTCAATGTCGAAGGTCACTTCGATTTGCGGTACTCCACGCGGAGCGGAGGAGATGCCGTCGAGCTTGAAGTTGCCGAGGAGCTTGTTGTCTTCGAACATCTTGCGTTCACCCTGGCAAATGCGGATGTCCACAGCGGGCTGGTTGTCAGAGGCCGTCGAGAACACCTGGCTCTTGCGAACCGGGATGGTCGTGTTGCGATCGATCATCGGGGTGGCAATGCCGCCCATCGTTTCGATGGAAAGCGTCAGCGGAGTGACGTCGAGCAGGAGCACGTCGTTCACGTCGCCCTGGAGAACACCACCCTGAATAGCGGCCCCCACGGCCACAACTTCATCCGGGTTAACACCCTTGTGGGGTTCCTTGCCAGCGAGGCGGTGGGCCATTTCCTGAACGGCGGGCATGCGGGTCATGCCACCGACGAGGACGAGTTCATTGATGTCGGACTTGGAGATTCCGGCTTCCTGAATGGCGCCTTCAGTCGGACGCTTGGTGCGATCCAGAAGGTTTTCCGTGAGTTGTTCGAGCTTGCTGCGGGTGAGCGTCAGCTGGATGTGCTTCGGGCCCGTGGCGTCGGCGGTGATGAAGGGCAGACTAATGTCGTAGGACTGGGTGGAGGAAAGGGCAATCTTGGCCTTTTCGGCTTCTTCCTTAATGCGCTGGATGGCGTCGGCCTGCTTGGAAATATCCATGTCGTTGGCGGAACGGAACTCGTCGAGTATCCACTTGACGATCGCGTTGTCCCAGTCGTCACCACCGAGGTGGGTATCACCATCGGAAGCCATGACTTCGAACACGCCATCGCCGATGTCGAGGACGGAGACGTCGAAGGTACCACCGCCAAGGTCATAGACAGCGATCTTTTCATTGCTCTTCTTGTCGAGGCCGTAAGCCAAAGCAGCTGCTGTCGGTTCGTTGATGATGCGGCGCACCTTCAAGCCGGCGATTTCACCAGCGGCCTTGGTGGCATTACGCTGGGCGTCATTGAAGTAGGCGGGTACGGTGATCACGGCTTCCGTGATCGTTTCGCCGAGCTTGGCTTCAGCGTCAGACTTCAGCTTGCCGAGCACCATGGCTCCGATTTCCTGAGGAGAAAAAACCTTCTTCTCACCAGCGATTTCCACTTCAATGTGGGCGTCGCCATTGGGTGCTTCGACGATGGCGTAGGGGACGTTCTTGTCCTCTGCGCTCAATTCGCTGTACTTGCGACCGATCAGGCGCTTGGCCGAGAAAATCGTGTTGCGAGGATTAGTCACAGCCTGGCGCTTGGCTGCCTGGCCGACGATGCGTTCGCCGCTCTTGGTGAAAGCTACGATGGAAGGAGTCGTGCGAGCCCCTTCGTTGTTTTCAAGGACGGTCCCCTGACCGCCTTCCATGACGGCCATACAGGAGTTGGTCGTCCCAAGGTCAATACCGAGAATCTTACTCATAATAATTTTTTCCTATCTGTTGTGTTTGTTAGTTGATCGTGGATGCTCCCCCTCCGGAAGCTATCCCATTTTGTTTCGATGCTTTTATTAGTGCAAATGTCGTGCCAATTTTTGTCATCGACCCAATTAAGAACCTAATACGTTCATAACCAATATTATAATTATATTAGTACATAAATACGGCATGTTCTTCTGTGCCAGAGTGAGTCACTCGTGTGCGACATTTTAGCACACATGAGACATTTAGTCACACTCCTGTGCGACAGAATGTTCCACCGTGAGCTTTCGCATCCACTCGTCGTACTGAACCAGGTTGAGGCGTCCGTCAGACTCTTCGATGATAGCCGTCATGGATTCTACCCAGTCCCCACAGTTCATGTAATGAATATTGCCAATCCATTTGTCGGCACCGTGGTGGATGTGGCCTGCGATCATGCCATCGCAACGGCGGCGGCGAGCCATGTTTTCAAGTTGTTTCTCGTAGTTGCCAATGAAACTGACAGCACTTTTGACCTTTTGCTTGATGGCCTTGGAGACAGAGTAATACTCCTTTCCCCTCCAGGAGCGAAACCTGTTGTAGAAGCGATTCATCCACAGGAGAACATCATAGCCCAGCGAGCCGAGCACGGCCAACCACCGGAAATGGGAACACACATTGTCGAAGCCATCACCATGAACGCAGAGATAACTTCTGCCACTCCGCATCGTATGGACGTATTCGCGGGCGAGCTTCAACCGCCCCAGTGCCATGGGCATGAACTTGTCCATCACTTCATCGTGGTTCCCCCGGAGGTAAATGATCTCGGTCTGCTCGCGATCCATCTTCCGCAACAGGGCGCGGATAAGACGGCCATGCTTATTGCGCCAGACGGAGCCGCGAGCCAGTGCCCAGGCATCAACGATGTCGCCAACGAGTACGATTTTTTCAGCACGGATATGCTTCAGAAACCTCCGGCATTCGTCCGCCTTGCAGTCCTTGGTACCCAAGTGGATGTCCGAGAGGAACACCGTCCGGCAAGTGTGCACCGCATCGCGCGGCGCACGCCCGGAGCCTCGGATTTCCGGCTGAAGGAGGCATTGGCGAAGCAATTGCTCCACTTCACCATGCACTTTTCGCAAATCCATGCCAACCGTCATCTCACGAGCCATCCTCCGCATCGGGGATTCCGTATCGGCAAACTCGGCCAGAGCATCCAGAATCTGCATGCAAGCATAATCATCGCCGGGAGTAAAGTAACACACAGGGGCATCAGTCCCCTGCCCTTCATGATTCACAGCTCCCGGGCACACGATAGCCAAGCCGCTGCTCAGAGCCTCGCGAAACACCAGACTTCCGGAACAGGATGCATCCGAACACAGGAGCACATCCATGGAGGCAAGCACCTGCGGATAATTCTCTCGCGAATGCATCGGCTGGATGACGGCATCCGGAAATTCATCGCGAATAGCTGGCAGCAACTTTCCCTCCCCTGCCACGACCAGAGCAATGCGAGCCCCCCAATGCAGCTTCAGCCTCCGAACGCGATCCAGCATGGCATGGCAACGGGCATCAGGCTCGAAACGCCCAGCCATACCAAATACCACTGTATTTTCACTGGCTCCCCACGAGGCGCGAAGGGCAGAATCCCGCCTTCCCGGATGGAACAGGCGCCTATCCACACCGAGATCGACCACGCTTACATGCCGCAAGCCCATGGCTTTCAACAAACCGGCGGTAGATTCATCCTGGACGAGGACATGGAGCCCGAGGTGAAGAGCATCCGCAACATCATTAGCCATCCTGTCCAGCTCTTCCTCATGCGCCGTCCAGCCTCTCAAATCAAGCATCACGGGAATCTCCAATCCCCGGGCCACACGCACCACAGGGGCTGCATCCGCGTGAGCCAGAGCCAGATAGATCAAATCGGGGCGTTTCCGGCTCCAGCGGGATTTGAATTCCACCCCGGCACCATCCTCATCATGATCGGCTCCAAATGTCTCACCGTCACTCACCAGCTTGCAACCGCTCTCCACATCCCGGACGAACACCCGGTGTCCACGCATTTTGAATGCATCAACCAACTGCCGGAATACCACGGCAGAACCACAAGTCGAAGACGAACCAAGGTCCGTCAGGAAATCAATTCTCATGTGCCGCCAGTCTAGGCGGAATGCCCTCAAGGGCAACGGAAAGCGAGTGGCAAATTCGTCACCCGCATCCGCTTCAGAAAAAGCCCTCAGGAATCTTCCCGGACGATATCCCGAATCTTCAACGGAATCGTCTCCGCAGGCATGGAATCAGCCAGACGAGCCTGATCCTGCAACTGGGCAGATGCTCCGGGCAGGCCGACCGCCGACAAGGCCACGCCAAAAAGGCGTTCCACGTACTTCGCCAACATATCGACTTCGATATCGACGGGATCCCCCACGGTCATCCCTTGCAGGTTGGTGCGGTTGAAGGTGTGGGGAGTAATCCAGAATTCGAGGCGATTACCTTCATGGATATTCGCAATTGTCAGGGAAATGCCATCAATCGTGATTGATCCCTTGTCGATGCAGTAACGCATGTATTCTTCCGGGATTTCGACTTCGAAGCGGTGGTCTTGCCCAATGGGTTCCAGAGCAATCACCTTGCCACAGGTATCGACATGGCCCATGACGAAATGGCCTCCCAGGCGGTCGGAAGCTCGCATGGCACGTTCCAAATTAACGATGCTTCCTTCTTTCAGAAAGCCGAGGCTTGTCACCTTCAGCGTCTGTGACAAAAGATCGAAGCTCACCCAGTGTCCATCCAAGGCATCCACCGTCAGGCAACAGCCATTGACAGCCACGGAATCCCCCAGGCTCAATTCCCCGGAAAAAGGAACATCCAGCGTCAGGCGAGCCCCCCCGGCAATGGGAAGGATGCGGTTGACGCTGCCAGTCGTCTCAACAAGTCCTGTAAACATGGTTTCTTATTTTATTCAGTGACCGAAGCAGGTGTAAAACACGTACACAACCGCCGTCGGAAAAATGGCAAACACAAACAGCCAAAATGGGTTAATACCCTTAAAGTACTTCCCGAGAATAGCCTGACCAGCCGGGTTAGGCGCATTCGCAATCACCGTCAGACCGCCCCCCGTCACGGCACCAGCAACCACGGCATACTTGATGCCATCGCTCAGGTTTGGCACAGTCGAGGCCAGGAAAGTCACAGCGGCATTGTCATTGAAAGCTGTCAGCAGGGTCGCCCCAAGCATGACGTCATCCGGGTTCAGTCCCATCAGCACGGGTTGCAGCCACCAGGCCTGCACGCCACCCAGGATAACGAGACCGGCAAGGAAGAAGGCCACCATCATCGGCACCTTGATCGTCATATTGTTCTGGAACTGAGGTGTCGCCAGAGTAAAGCCCATGTAGAACAAGAAACCGCCAATGAAGAGCACCGGCACGTGGGAGAAATACACCGTCCACGCCAGGAAGAGAACATGGGCAATCGTTACCCAGGCAGGGATGCTATCCTTGCGGTCTTCCCAAGCCAGAGGAATAGCGTCGCCAAACTCGGATGCGGCATCGCTCTCCGCCGACAGACGCTTGAACTCCTTTTTGAAGGCCATGTAATAAACGATGTTGGAAATGATAATGGCGGCAACAGCCTTCCAGCCAAAGTGGATGACCATGTGCGACATCCCCCAGCCCCACTTCTCCGCCACCATCACCACGGGAGGCGCGGCAAAGGAGGAAAGCGTACCACCAATGGAAATGTTCACGAAGAGGAGAGCAAGCGTCGCATACATCAGGGAACGCTTCGGCTTCAGATCATAGAAACGCTTGGCCAGCAACAGGGCACCAATCGTCATTGCCGCAGGCTCCGTAATCAGGGAACCAAGCAAAGGAGCCAGGCACATGACGGAAAGCCACCAGGCACCCGGTGTCGCCCCACCGAGCCTCGCCCCCATGTGCAAAACAGATTCCGCCAGACGGAAGACCGGGCGAGAGGAGGCGATAATCATCACGATCATGACGAAAAGAGGCTCCGTGAACGAACAGTCATAGTTCAGGTACATCTTGAAGTCCTCGAAGCTATAAAACTTGTGGCAGACAAAGAGGAAGGGGATAATCCACAGGCCAAATACCGCCTCAACTTCACCCAAAAAGTGAAACACGACAGACAGGAAGGAGACAGGAGGACGCTCCTCAGGGTGCATCACGCGGTAGCCCGACTTCTGAAGCTTGGCCTTGTGCCTTTGGGCGAAGCGATGAGAAAGACGCTCGAACTTGGCCGCCAGAAACGTATGGATGATAGCCCCGAGGAAAACGAGGGTGACAAACAGGTTGAAGGGATCCTTCTCTACGCGGAACACAAGCTGGTTCCACACACCGGTGATTCCTGCTGCCTTTTCCTCCTGCTCATACACACTCAAGGGGATGGGGAACTGGCTGAACTGAGGTTTCTCTCCTTCGCCTTCCGCATTGTATGCAGGAGTCACAGCATAGGAACCAGCGGCATCCGCACCAAGCGGAGCCAACACAGCCATACCGGAAAACACCATAATCAACAGGCATAGCAAGCGCAGGAATCTCTTTCTGAGGCAATCTTTAATCATGGTTCTGGCGGGAACATACAACCCCTGGAAAGGCTTGCCCAGAAAATTCGACGTCTGCCAAAGGGAATCGCCCCCGGGAAAGAAGCAGTTTACCCAGCTCCTGTCTCAGGAAAAGGCGGGCAAAACAGTCTTCATTACTGCGGAGAAGCTTCCGGCGGATTGTTGAGCATTCCGTCCCAGGTGGGGAAGCAGTAGTAGGCAGTAATGTCGGGTTCCGGGGAGAGGCGATAATGCCACCACTCGGGCGCATAGTTCTCGAAACCACGGCGAGCCATCGCCTGTTTGAGAATCTGGCGATTTCTCTGCTGTACAGGAGTGACGAGCTTTGTATCCGTCGCCGAGGAGGGATCCAACAAGTCGTGATGGCCGCCCATATCGACTGATTCGCGGGAGTCGCGCTTCACGAGCGTAATGTCCACGGCAACGCCTCGGGAATGCTCCGAGCAATCGCGGATGTATTTGTCCTCGAAAATCTTCTTTTTGTCGATGCGGGGATAGAACTTCGCCTTCATCTTCTGGTCAGTCATGTCCCTGCCCCACTCGTTGATGTCGATCATGGCAATGTGGGGGCGGTAGGCATCATAGATCAGCAACTGGTAGCCCTGCTCCCACAGATCGTCGGATACCTGCTTCAGGGCATCTGCGGCTTGCGTCCTCAATATCGGGCGTTTGCCCCGGTAACCGGCCATCGGCCTGCCGATGAAATTGTCATTGCCAGCGTACTTCAAATCCGACAGCACGCGGGGCACCACCTCATCGACATAGGTAAACCCATGAGGCATGACTGCCACATTCGGTTGGTCCAGAGAAAGCTGGATGGGGGGCGCCGACCGACAGCCAGACATGGAAAGAACCATGGGCAAACAGACCGTCAGCAGGCAAGGCAGAGAAAACTTCAAATGATTCAGAATCATAGCAGGACAGAGCATATTGTAAAAACCGGGAATAGGCGACAAGCACCCATTCCCGGTTGAAAATCAGGATTGCAAACCGATCAGGACTCGGTCATTTCCAGGAACCCCTTGATCTTGTTCAGACGGATGGGGTGGCGGAGCTTGCGGAGAGCCTTGGCTTCAATCTGGCGGATACGTTCGCGCGTTACGTTGAACTGGCGTCCGACTTCTTCCAGCGTGCGGGGGCTGCCATCGCGGAGACCGAAGCGTTGTTCGATGACTTCGCGTTCACGCTCGGTCAGGGTGTCGAGAACGTCCTTGATCTTTTCCTTCAGGAAGGAGAAGGAAGCTTCTTCCATCGGGTTTTCAGCGGCCTTGTCTTCGATGAAGTCACCGAAGGACGTATCATCCGAGTCACCAACGGGTGCCTGCAAAGAAATAGGCTGCTGAGCCATCTTCAGGACGGAACGAACACGTTCGACGGGCAGATTGATTTCTTCCGCAATTTCTTCCGGGGAAGGTTCGCGTCCGAATTCCTGCACCAATTGCTTTTGCACGCGCATCAGCTTGTTGATCGTTTCGATCATGTGGACGGGGATACGAATCGTACGAGCCTGGTCGGCAATCGAACGCGTAATCGCCTGGCGAATCCACCACGTCGCGTAGGTGGAGAACTTGTAACCACGGCGATATTCAAACTTTTCCACGGCCTTCATGAGCCCCATGTTGCCTTCCTGAATCAAGTCAAGGAAGGAAAGGCCACGGTTCGTGTACTTCTTGGCGATGGAGATGACGAGGCGAAGGTTGGCTTCCACCATTTCGTCCTTGGCGCGGCGGGCTTCGCGGATCCACTTGCGCAGTTCCTTGTAGGCGCCACCCATTTCATCATGCGTCATCCACATGCGCATTTCGTATTCGAGGAGCTTTTCCTGAACGGCAGACTTTTCATCCGGCGTTTCCGTTGGGGACTCGAGCTTCTTGACGGCACGCATGACACTTTCCTTGGCTTCGTCGATCATCGTGCAAAAGTCTTCAATGATCTTGTGCTTGAAGTACAGACGCCCGTACATCTTCACCAGGGAGACGTGAATCTTCGTGAAATCGGCTTCGCGAGTCTTGGTAGGTTTACCACTCTTGCGAGTCTGATGGAGTTTCTTATAGGCCGTTTCAGCGTCGGCATGTGCCTGGACGATCTGATTGCAGAGATGGGGAAGCCCCTTCATGTAGCGGTCGCGAGAATCAATCTTCTTATCAAGAATCACGCGGTCAAAACGCTCCTCTCCTTCATCGAGATGGCGAGCCACCTTGAGGTAGGCGCGGGCGATAAAACCGAAACGATGGGCACAACGCTGGACATTCTGCTCGGCGGTTTCGATGCGCTTGGAGATTTCGACTTCCTGTTCGCGGGTCAGAAGAGGCACCTGCCCCATCTGCTTGAGGTACATGCGGACGGGGTCGTCCAGAATGTCCATCTTGGCTTCCAGCTTTTCTTCCTCATCATCTTCCTCGGTATCACGGATGCGGATACGGTCGGTATAGCTATCGACTTCGGAAGCATCGATGATGTCGAAAGCCATGCTGCGCAAGCGCTCCATGATGCTTTCGTAATCCTGAGGATCGACAATGTCGTTCGGCAGAGAATCGTTGATGTCGTCGAAAGTCAGGTACCCCTGTTCCTTGGCCAGCTTAATCAAATCGCGAATCTTTTCCTGAATTTCAGGGGCATCAATCGGGCTGTTGACTTTGCGGCGGGCGGCGCGGGCGCGATCTTCTTCGAGGAGTTCGCTGATCTTCTTGACTCGTTCACCTTCCAGCTGGGCAGCTTTCTCGCTAGCAGTCTTGGCAGAAGACTTCCTGGATGCGGACTTGGCTGGGGCTGGCTTGACTTCATCAGAGTTATCAGCCTTGGCAGCGGGTTTTGCCGAAGTTTTGGCAGGAGCCTTGGCTGGGGACTTGGCAGGAGCCTTGGTTGCGGGTTTCGCGGGAGCCTTGGCTGGAGATTTCTTGGCAACAGGTGCCTTTTCCTCAGAAGTCTTAGCAGAAGCAACCGGGGCAGCCGGAGTTGCCGAGGCTTTAGCCGGAGCTTTTGCCTTGGCCGGAGCTTTTGCCTTGGCCGGAGCTTTTGCCTTGGCCGGAGCTTTAGTAGCGGCGGCAGGTTTCGCAGCTTGTGCAGGAGCTTTGGCGGCAGGGGCAGGTTTCGAGTCCTTGGCTGGAGTCTTTGATGATGCTTTAGCGGGAGCTTTCGCCGGGGTTTTAGCCGAAGTAGCTTTGGCAGGAGTAGAGGAAGTGGCGGGTTTAGCCGCGGAAGCCACCTTCGGAGTTCCGGATTTTACCGGAGCCTTTTTGACAGCCGGGGTTTCACTCCCAGCGACGGAGCCTGCCTTGGGAGCAGTTTTTTTGGCATCTGCCTTGGGTGCGGAAGAAGGCTTGGACTTCTTGCCGGAAGAATCCTTGGCGGAAGACGAAGAGGATGAATCACCGGGTTTAGACATAAGAAAAAATTTTGGGCACTATGCAACCATTATACAAGCCCTTAAGGCATGTGCGTGAAGATACTAAAGCGGAAATACCCCGAGTCAACACTTTTTTTCAGCACCCCCCGGAGCACCCGGAAGACACAAAATTCAACCCTGCCTATTGATAATCAACATCTATTGCGTTTTTCAGAAACCCCACTAATGAGATTACCCAACTCGATACTTTTTTTCATCAGCTCCAGTCTTTTCTCATCCGTCAGGGTTTCATCCCTCAATTCCGCAAGGACAGCGTCTTTCTGGCGTTTGTACGAAATACTGATCAACCCGGCACAGGCATCCGCCGCAGCCTGCCTTTCCTCGTCCGGGCTCGAAATGGACGGATGATTCAAATCCATCCGCAACATGGCTGCACTCTCCTCATCAGGCAGAGAGTGAATAAAGGTCTGAATTTCAGTCGGATTATCCGGGGATGGCGCCTTTTTCAAGAGTTGTTTCAGAAGCTTGCCTCCGGGCACCCAATCCATCGCTTCCCAGATGTCCTCGATATTGGTCACAAGATGCTCCATGGCGTGAACATGGTTCAACGCCAGCTCACAGAGAATGACGACGGAACGATCGACGCGAATGGGTTCGATTCTGTTCTCTTCCTGATTCCCCTGCTCGGCCTGTTGCTTCATGTTCGCCGCTGCTGATGAAGCCTGCTCCGCCCGGAAGGAACGGACGGCCTTATTGACCTCCAATTTCGTTTCTTCCATTCCCATGCGCATGCGCGTAGCAAGATCAGATGATGCCAAATCGCGAGCAACCGGATCCTTGATACAGCCGAGCAGGCTGATCATTTCGCGCGAAAATGCCGTCCGGGAAGAAGCATCGTTCATCAAGCCCTGGTTTCTGGCTCGCGTGACACGGGCTTCAAAAAAGGGCCGGGCACCATCCAACAGAGAGGCAAAAGCCTCCGCCCCCTCGCGTTTGATGAAGGAGTCCGGGTCATCACCCGCCGGAAGATCGACCAGTGAGATATCCAGCCCGGCCGGAGCCAGAATCCGGAACGACTTGTCCGCCGCCGACATTCCCGCGCGATCCGCGTCAAAACACAACAGCACCTTCTTCGGCCTGTAGCGCATCAACAGCGGCACATGTTCACTGGTAAAAGCCGTTCCCAGAGGAGCCACAACGCAGGTTTGCCCCGCCTCGTGGCAGGCAATCACATCCAGCTGCCCTTCGCAGAGGACGACGCGGCCCATTTTTTCGAAGGACTTCTTGGCGCGATCCAGACCAAACAGGATGTCGCGCTTACGGAACAGGGATGTCTCCGGGCTGTTGACGTACTTGCCCGTGTTTACCGCTGGCCCCAGGACGCGACCGGAGAACGCCACGCATTCACCGCGATCATTGCAGATGGGGAACATCAGGCGATCCCGAAAACGGCAATACATGTCGTTGCGTTCGCCAACACTCGCCAACCCGGAATCAATCAAGTACTGCGCCGGGATATTCTTCGACTGCGCCCAGCGCAAAAAATCCGTCGATTGCGCAGAAGCCCAGCCCACCTTCCAGCGAGCCGCCATTTCCGCGCCAAAGCCGCGCGACCTCATGTACTCCCGGGCGTGATCCGCCTTGCGGGACTTCATCAAAAGCTCATGGAAGTAGTCCATCGCCATGCGATTGACCTCGACGAGCCCCATCCTTTGCTTGCGGCGACGTTCCTCCTCGGGGTTGCTCTGCTCCTCAATCAGCGGGATCCCGGCGCGCTCGGCAAGCTTGCGGACAGCATCGACAAAGGGCAGATTCTCGTACTTCATCACGAAGCCCAAGGCATCGCCCCCCGTCTGGCAGGCAAAGCACATAAAACTTTGCCGCACAGGGCTTACCGTCATCGAAGGGTGCGTATCGTTGTGGAAAGGGCAAACGCCTTTCCAGCTAGCCCCAGCCTTTTTCAACGGGATATAGGAATTGATCAGGTCCACGATGTCCGTGACCGCCAGAACACGCTTGATACTTTCCTCCGCTATCTTTCCCATGGGCGAGACGCATCGTAGCACGCTACAGAATGGATTCACTCTTTTTTATCGTCCTTCCGTCATGTTCCGCGTCCAAGTCTTGCAAATCAGCGGAACTTGTTCCAAATTACTGGCAGAATTAGAAAATCATGAGCACAAGCCCCATCAACAACCGTTTAGTCATCCCCTGTGGCATGGCACTCCTGCTGCCATGGGCATTCACCTCATGCTCGGATTGCCTCTGCTCCGGCAAAGGCGTCGGCACCATCGCCAAAGTTTCCCTGAAGCACGACGACCAGCCCTGGTACCGCTGCGTCACTATTGACCAGAAAACCATGTACATGACCGGCACCCGCGTCAGTTGGACATTCCAGCACGAACTGGGCTACTGGGAAGCCTCCGACACCCGGAACAAGAAGCTCTGCATGACGGCTCGCGGCAAAACCTTCACCATCGAACCAGGCTACGTTTGGGACGGAGCAACCGAAGGCCCCACCACAGCCAAATTGCTCACCCCCACCCTCTTCCACGACGCCATGTTGCATGCCATCATGAACGGCGCACCACTCGGCCGCGACCAGGCGGACGGCGCATTCTACCAACTGCTGAAAGCCGAAAACTTCACGATGGCGCGCCCCTACTACGAAGTCGTCCGCAACTTCGGCGAAGCCTACCTCAGCAGGCAAAATCCCCCGACCCTCACCATCAAGGCGATCAAAAGGTGAGCACGCACCAATCAGTAGGAATATTATTGAGCCGTCGAAGCCTTAGCAGCTTGGGCGGCTCTTTTCTTGATCCGCTCATCGCTCTCCTGACGATGCTCCCCACGATACAGGAAGTCCGTTGACGCGTCCCTCCCTACCGTCCGGTCAATCAATCCAGGAATTTCATCTTCCGTGTATCCCGCCTTCAATATGTATTCCTTCACATCGTTATACCTGCCCGGAAAAAGATACACAAGCGTTTCCATAAATTGCGGTTCCATGCAGTGAATCATGGTCTTCACATAATCATTCCTTGATGTAATAAATCCTTTTTCAAAACAGCCCTGTCTCACCATTTCTTGCACCTGCTCTACTCTGATATCAATCCCGATACGGAGGATTTTCCTCTTTTTTTTCGTCTCAGCCTCATCCCACGGGTTCATTTCATGTGCATTCTTAAACTGGTTGATAATGCAGACATAGTAGGAAAGAATAGTACGTGTCAATATTTGCCTCTTCAGTGATTCCTTTACTTTATTAGACTCATGAAGAGTTACAATACTTCCCACCAATACAGTGCTAGCAACCAGTTTTGCCTTTAAATCAGCATTTCTATCAGCATTTCTGAAAGATCCAGGTTCAGTCTCTTGATACAATTTTAAATTATATATAGGAGCACGAACCACTAAATAATAATACCATACAAAATCACGAAAATGATCGTCAATATCATCAGAAATCGCTCTTTTAGAAAAATAATTCTTTTCCCTAAGATCTCTATAAAAAGTTTTATACTTTTTTTCTTCTAAAAGATTTAAAAAATATTCAACACCAGGATCCTTGTCCTGCAATTCAGGGATGCACTCCGGAGATTCCATGCATACTTCGGCTTGTGAAGCATAAGAGGTAATTCCTGACAATAAAGCAATCACAAGGATTAATATATTTTGCATCATACTCACCGAATCAGTTCTTCACGCACAATCATCTTCCGATGATGAGTTCTCCCACAACAACGGTTCTATGACAAGATAGAAAAAACCTCATCCGTCATAAGAGAACAGATGAGGGTTTTCGAAAATAAAAATGAGGAAATGCAAGGATCAATAGCTGCGCGCCCAGATCACGCGGCGCGTCGTGGGCTTCCCGGTGAGGATGCACGGGGCTTCCTCGCCTGTGCCCATGGCTCCGTTAGGGATGCAGCGGATTGAGATGCGGAGTCGCTTGGCCAGCTCTTCTTCCTGTTCCGGAGAGCCATCCCACGGCACGACGAGCCAGTCGGCATCCTGCTCGCCGGAGAAGTTGGCTTCCAGCTCTGCCATGCTTGAGGCATGGCGGATATGGGAATCGCGGAATTCGGTGGCTTTGGCCAAGAGGTTCTGCTGGATTTCATCCAGAAGGGCAACGATGCCGTCGATGACTTCTACTTCCGGCTTGAAGGTTTTTCCCGAGGAAGCCTGGTCGCGGCGCTGGAGGCACACCGAAGCCTTTTCCAGGTCGCGGGGGCCGATTTCCAGACGAACCGGAACGCCCTTCTTCACCCATTCCCACTTCTTCGTGCCGCCGTTCAGGTCGCGCTTGTCAACGATGACGCGGAGGGGTTCGCCATGGAAGCTTTGGACGCGCAGTTTGGCGGCCAATTCTTCGCAATGGGCTATCACGGCATCGGCGGTATCGGCCTTGGGCGTGACAGGGATAATCACTACCTGCTGGGGCGCCACGCGCGGAGGGCAAACGAGGCCATCATCGTCAGCGTGGGTCATAATCAGGGCACCGATCATGCGGGTAGAAACTCCCCAGGAACTCGTCCAGGCATGCTGAATCGTGTTGTCGCGTCCGGTGAAGCTGATGTTCTGAGCCTTGGAGAAATTCTGACCGAGGAAGTGGGATGTTCCCGCCTGAATGGCCTTGCGATCCTGCACCATCGCTTCAACCGTCAGCGTCATTTCCGCGCCGGGGAAGCGTTCCGCTTCGGTCTTCTCGCCGGGAATCGTCGGGATGGCCAGTACGTCGCGCTGGAAGTCCTCGTACACCTTGTGCATTGTTTTGGCTTCATCGATCGCTTCGTCGCGCGTCTCGTGAGCGGTGTGGCCTTCCTGCCAGAGGAATTCAGCCGTTCTCAGGAAAATACGGGGGCGCATTTCCCAGCGCATGACGTTGCACCACTGATTGATTTTCAGCGGCAAATCGCGATAGCTGGACGTCCAGCGGGCAAAGGCCGCGCCGATCACGGTTTCAGAGGTCGGACGAATCACGAATTTTTCGGTCAATTCGCCTTCCGGCACCATGCGGGTCTTGCCCGTCACAGGGTCCTTCTGTGCCTGGAGGCGGTGGTGGGTGACCACGGCGCATTCTGTGGCAAAGCCTTCAGCATGTTCGGCTTCCCTTTCCAGGTAGGAGATGGGAATCAGGAGAGGGAAGTAGGCATTGCTATGGCCGGTTTCCTTGAATCGGCGGTCGAGATCCTTCTGGATCAATTCCCAGATCGCATAACCCCACGGCTTGATGACCATGCAGCCGCGAACTTCGGAATTTTCCGCCATGTCGGCGGCCTTGATGACTTGCTGGTACCATTCCGGGAAATCCTGAGCCCGGGTAGGCGTAATGGCGGTTTGTTGAGACATAGGTGGTGTTGGATAAAAAATGTATGGGAAAAATTTAGAAGGGCGAGTTCTTCATGTTTTTGAAATTGTCGAAGACAAACATCACCATGAAGACTGCCAGAAGCCATGCCCCCATGTTGAAGGCAACAATTCCGATGATCGTGGCAAAAATCATGCTGATCAAGTGCATCCTCCTGGGAGACTTCATGTACTCACCCATGATCTGCCCACCGTCGAGTGGGAAAATAGGCAGCAGATTCAGCACAGTCCACCAGAAAGACGTAAAAAGCAGGCAGCCGATAAAGTACAACTGAGTTCCCGCCTGATCGGGAAGTCTCAGCGACTCCGCCAGTTGAAAACTCATCCATGGATTGAGAGACAAAAACCATGAACACACTCCTGTCAATTCGAGGTTCCCCCCCACATAAAAGGCAATGGCAATCAATGCCACAATCCCAGGGATGAGTGTCGCGAGCGGTCCCGCCAAGGTGGACAAAGCCCTGCCATGCCTACCGAACCGGGGATGGTAGTATTGCGTGAAGGCTCCCAGGAAAACCATGTCGATCGACGCCGACGCCTGCCCCAGCCAGCGTCCGGCGAAAGCGTGCCCCAATTCATGAATCAGGATCGTCAGCGTCCCGGCAATCATGAACAAAGCTACCATGAGCAGGTCGGACGTATTAGAAATTCGCAGTGCCCCTCCCAAAAAAGCCATCCCCAGCCAGAATATAGGCCGGATGCGAATGGGGAAGCCAAAGAGAGTGAATTCAATCATGCCGGGAAATTATCCGAAGGATCCCCCTCTTGCCAAGCATGGAACAAGACAGTTCATCAAATAGCTTCCTTCACGATTCCACATAACGAAAAAGGAAGGAAGACCAGAGCCCTCCTCCCTTTTTCTGCATGATCGATATAATTAACCGGAAAGAATAAATACTCAGGCTAACGCTTCATTCTTTTTCGCTGCCATGAGAGCCGCCGTCCTCTTCACGCGAATCTGAAGATCTGCCAGCGTATTCATGTAGTAGATGTAGGCATCGAAGGGGGATGCATACGGGGTGAATGAGTTGCCTTTTTCCATGTAGTGGAAGTGGTCGGCACTCTGGAGCTTCCGCCAGACGTGAGTCAGGTCGGCATCGTTGGCAGCCTTGACGGCACTTTCGAGGCGATAGATCTTCTTGATGGATTCATCCTGCATGACGTTGCCGTTCCAGTGGGACATGGAGCCAAAAGTCGAGCAGGTCATCTCACGCGTACAATTGCACACGCCTGCGGGTTTGATTTTTTCCGCGACTTCGGTAGGCGTCATGAACGTGTTGCCGCGTTCCACACAGTTGAGGATCATCGTTCGCCAGAATTCGAACACGCCCGAAGCGGCATTCTGTCGCTCACCCAACGTTTCGTAGTCCATGCAAAGCGTCGTTACAGAACCGGGTTGATGGGACAACCAGTCGCTGAATGTAATCGGAGAAAGAGGGTATTCCGACCAGGAGGAATCAGTTCTGC
The DNA here is from genome assembly GCA_964448375.1 of uncultured Akkermansia sp. Classification (GTDB taxonomy): domain Bacteria; phylum Verrucomicrobiota; class Verrucomicrobiia; order Verrucomicrobiales; family Akkermansiaceae; genus Akkermansia. The sequence continues at coordinate 164,539 of CAYVAI010000003.1, read as the reverse complement.
GGTTGGCCAAGTCATTGGAGAGCGTCCTGTTGCGGAAGATCGTCGTCGTGCGGAACACCTGGGGAGCAAGGAACACTTCGTTGTCCCAGAAGTCCTGGAGCACCGTCGGATTGCCATCCGCAATAATACCCTTGAAGCCCAGCGTTTCCGCCTGGGAAGCAATGGCGTTGGAATAGAGCATGCCCGTATTAACCAGCACGGAGGATTCCGTCCCGAAGAGTTTCTTCAGGAGAGCCTTGTGTTCCTGCACCTGGTCGCCGAATTCCTGAGGAGAATAGACGGAGGCCAGGGAGTTGTAATAAGGCATGATCAGGAAATCCACACACCCCGTATCGGCAAGTTCCCGCAGGGACTCGATCAAGTCGGGACGATGGTAGGTGGCTTGTTCCAGAACGACGCCGCTCAAGGCCAAGCCGAAGCGGAATTTGCCTTCCGTGAATTCGATGAGTTGCTTCATCAAACGGTTGGCGGGCAGGTAACAGCGTTCGGCAACAGCGCTCAGTACGCGCCCGTTCAGGGCGTCGTCTTCATAGAAGGCGTGCTCGCCAATCTTGAAGAAGTCGTAGGGGATAAGCCTGTTGGGTTGATGGGCTGTGAATGTCAGGCAGATGTTGCTCATGATCGGTAGTAATGAAATGATAGATTAAAAAGATGGTATCAATCCCTGTGCAACACCTTGTTGTACACCTTGATGACCTTGTCGGCAGCGGCATCCCATGTGGAAGCCTGGATGTCGGCGGCACTCTGGCGAACAACCTGTTCGTACAACTCGTCATCCGTAATCAGTGAGACAATATGCTGAGCCATCATGTTCACATCCCAGAAGTCGGCCTTCAAGGCGCCCTTCATGACTTCAGCCACACCGGATTGCTTGGAGATGACAGCGGGAATGCTGAACTGGGCCGCTTCCAGAGCGGATAAACCGAAGGGTTCCGAAACCGACGGCATGCAATAGACGTCCGTAATGGAAAGCAGGTCGTTGACGCGCTTCTTGTTGAGGAAGCCAGTAAAGTGGAATCGGTCCCCCACACCCTTGAATGCTCCCGTTTCGATCAACTGACGCAGTTTTTCACCAGTACCAGCCATGACGAAACGAACGTTATCCGTCTGTTCCAGCACCTTGGCAGCAATTTGCAGGAAGAATTCCGGCCCTTTCTGAGCCGTCAGGCGACCAAGGAAGAGCACGAGCTTTTCCGGGAACTTCTTCTTGCCACGGAAAGCGCACACGGCATCAGCTCCGTTGTGTACCGGGAAAATCTTGCGGGGATTGATGGCGTAGTGTCCGCTGACGATCGTGCCCGTGTATTTACTGACGGGGATTACGGCGTCCGCCTGTTCCATACCGTATTTTTCAATATCATAGATCCAGCCGCGAGCATCGGCACCAGCACGGTCAAACTGTGAGGCGTGAACGTGGATAACCAGGGGCTTACCCGTGGCCTTCTTGATTTCAACGCCAGCCAGGAAGGTCAGCCAGTCGTGAGCGTGGACGACATCAAAGTCGTGTTTCAAGGCCAGCTTGGCGGCAATCTTGGAGAATTCGATCACCTTGCGAGCAAGGTCGCCAGCGTACAGGTCTTCGGAAGACTGGAACAGACTCAAGTCCTCATAACTCGTCCTGGAAAAACTGATTTTTCCCTCTTGAGTAAAAGTGATGCGGTCTGTGGAACCTTCGATCGTGGTATAGGGGTCAAGCACAATGGGAGCCCGTTCCACAAGCGCGAAACTGTCGTAGGCATATTTGCGCTCTACGTTCTCCACTTCCTCCAGACTCAAATTGTTGACACCGGTTAGCTGGAAGCCCTGATAGTGCGTCATGGGATCAGCCTTGGGGACGATCACGCTCAGGTCCACTTTCGGAGACAATGCCTTGGACAACCCCAGGCAAGCAATCCCCAGTCCCCCGTTGACCATCGGGGGGAATTCCCAGCCGAGTTCCAATACTCTAATTTTACTCATGGGATCTATTTTTTCTTTCTTTCTTTTGGTTAATGCGGGAAGGGACTCATGCAATCCCTCACCCAGTTCGAGATTGTACCTAGAATAGAGTAAAGGCAACTCTCAGTCTAGCCGTTATTAAAAAAAACTTCGATTTTCGTCAATGTCTCATTATTCACGAAAAGCTTCTTGTCTTTGGCAGCCGAAACCAGTAAGATGGTGAGTGTAGCTGTTATGTTTTCTTTCTCCCAAATTCCCAGAAAGAAACCGACGCCTTCGGCTGATACATCGCTCCTTGATAGCCCAGCCAATGGTGGAGAGATCCGTGACTTTGAATCCGCCACTGGCGAATATTCGTTGAGGATCAATATATTGGAAGAAGGTATTGTCCGTATCCGTTACGTCGTCGGAAACCTCCTTGAGTTCTGGCCGAGCTATGCCGTCGATCCCAGCTATATATCTCTCCCCCTGTTTGTGCTGGAGGAGAGAGCTTACGAAGATTCATTCGAGATTTCCACAAGAAGTCTCAGAATCACAATCGACAAGAGCACGCTGAAACTCACTTTCCACTCTCTCCCCGACGAAAAACTTCTCCAGCGAGATGAAAGCGGATTCGGCTACGAAATCAATGGTTGGACCGGAGGCAAAAAAAACTGGGTCAGGAAGGAAATCAGCCCCAAAGAACACTTTTTTGGGCTCGGCGACAAGCCCTGTGATCTCAATATCAGGGGGAGAAGGCTGGAAATGTGGGGGGCCGACCACTACGCCTTCCACGAACATTCTGATCCTCTCTATAAGAATATCCCCTTCTTCCTCGGACTGAACGAGGGATCGAGTTACGGGATTTTTTACGACAACACGGCACGGTCGTATTTTGACTTCGGAGCTACGGACGAAAATATCCTTCTCTTTGGAGCCGACCGCGGCATGATGGACTACTATTTCATCCATGCCCCTTCCCCTGTTGACATTATCGCCGCTTACACCCGCCTGACGGGATTGCCCCCCCTTCCCCCTCTCTGGTCACTGGGTTACCACCAGTCCAAGTGGAGCTACGGCTCAGCCGATGCCGTCCATACACTGACAGAAAAATTCAGGAAAGAGCACATCCCCTGTGATGCTGTCCATCTGGACATCCACCACATGAAACAATACGAGAGCTTTACCTGGGACCCGTCCATGTTCCCGGCACCACACAAGCTCGTCAGCTATTTGGATCAACGAGGGATTAAGGCTGTTACCATCGTCAACCCCGGCATCAAGAACGATCGCCATTCCGCCATCTGGCGCTCCGGTTACCAGTACAACTGTTTCTGCCGCCGCCACGACGGTTCTTTACTGGAAGGGGCAGCCTGGCCGGGTTCCTGCAACTTCCCCGACTACACCGATCCTTACGTCCGCGACTGGTGGGCAGATCTTTTTGAGTCCAATGTCGCCCAGGTCGGCATCCGTGGAATGTGGGTGGACATGAACGAACCCGTCATTTTTCCGGACAAGACTTTCCCCGACGACACCCGCCATTTCTTCGATGGCCGCCCCTGTTCACACGTCAAGGCGCACAATGTGTACGGCCACTGCATGGCGATGGCCACCCGTGAAGGTATGTTAAGGCACGGAGCGGGCAGACGCCCCTTTGTGCTCTCCCGCTCGGGCTATGCCGGAATGCAACGCTTCGCCGCGACATGGACGGGCGACAACTGCTCCACTTGGGAGCACCTGAAAATGGCCAATTTCCAATGCCAGCGTCTGGCTACATCCGGCGTCTCATTTGCCGGATCCGACACAGGAGGGTTTTTGGAGCACCCAACGGGAGAACTCTTCTGCCGATGGGTTCAGCTTGCCTCCTTCCACGCATTCTTCCGCAACCATTCTTCGGGGGAATACGGAGGTCAGGAACCCTGGCTCTTCGGGACGAAAATCCAGCAGCACGTGCGGGAGGCCATCGAACGCCGCTATCGGCTTCTGCCCTACTTCTACACCCAATTCTACCTGTATTCCACACGTGGCTTGCCCATGATCCGTTCCCTGGCTCTCCAGTGTTCTCACGATGTAGATACCTACTGGCGCGGCGTGGAATTTTTCGTTGGAGAACACATCTACATCGTCCCCGTCCTCAACGAACAAAGCGGAGGCTGCTCACTCTACGTCCCGGAGGGACACTGGTATTCCTATTGGAATGATACCTGCCTGGACGGAGTCAAGTCCGACTCCTGGCTCTCCTGCGATCTGTCCAACATCCCGGTTTTCGTCCGAGGCGGAGCTATCATCCCGCACTGGCCCGTCCAGCAATTCGTAGGCGAAATTCCCCACCCAACGTCCACCCTGCATCTCTGGTGGGCAGCACATACGGAATGCGAAAGCCACCTCTATGAGGATGCCGGAGATGGCTTTGAACACGAGGCGGGTAATTTTTCCTTCTGCACCTTTGTTTACCGTTCTGCGAAAGATGGCTTCGTCCTGAGACGGAAAAAGGAAGGAATGGGCAGCAACTTCCACGACAGGCAGATACTTCTCCTCCATGCCTTGCCAGCACCGGAGGCCAAACTCTGCTGCAGAATCGACGGAGTTTCCGTCCCCTCCACCCTGCTCCAAAGCGGCCTTGTGGAAGTCTCCTTACCGGAAGAATTTACAGAACTCAGCCTCTCATGGGCTTCTGAAAAACAGGAGTAAGGCCATGCCAGGAAATTCCACTGGCTTGTTTTCGTGAAATTCATACACTAGCACCAATCATGAGAGACATCATCATCGTCGCCATTACCCTCGTCGGGATTTTCGTGGGATACCAGTGCTATGACGACTTGATCGCCGCCATCGGCGTTCAGGATCAATCCATCGCCACTCAAGCTGCCTCGGCAGACGAGGGGACGGAAGCATCCCCGGAAACGGCTGGGGACTCCGCTGTACCCGCCAAAGCCCCTGAAGCAGAATAACGCCTTCCCGGCTCCCCCCTGATTCCGGCATGAGTATCAACCAGTCATTCCTTTGCGTCTGTTGCTGGTGCCTCCTGGGGGTGCTCGCTCCGGCTGCCGATCAAGAACCGGAGCCACGGAATGTTCTCCCCGCAGGAACTCCCGTTGACATTGCGGAGTTGAAAACCATCCAAGCGGCTCTTCGGGAGGCTCTTCCAAAAGTCCTCCCCTCCGTTGTAGAAATCTACGCTGCCAGCAACCATGGTAGCGGCGTCTTCGTCACACAGGACGGGCGCATTTACTCGGCGGCTCACGTATCGCGCCAACCCGGAGCCAAACTCCAGATCACCCTGCCCGATTCCTCACGCGCTGAAGGAGAATCCATCATTCAGGATTCTGAAACCGATGCCGGCATCGCCCTCCTTCCCCCCCCTGATGGAGTCGTCTTTCCTCCTGTTCCCATTGCACAAGCCGCCCCTGGAGTGGGAGAATGGGTCTTCGCACTCGGGCATTCCGGTGGCTATGATGCCGCTCGCGGCCCTGTCGTTCGTTTGGGGCGGGTCGTTTCCGTCAAAGACGGCATGCTACAAACCGATTGCAAGGTCATCGGCGGCGATTCTGGAGGCCCGCTCTTCAACATGAAGGGGGAACTCATCGGCATCCATAGCAAAGTCGGCACAGGCCTCGAAGATAATGTCCACATCCCAGTAGCCGTCTTTGCCGCCCTGCTGGAACAGGCAGAGAAGGCACCCAAGAGGCCAGCCTCCCCACAATCCCTGCCTCAACCTCCAGCTCCAACCCCGGCACAACCATGACCAGCATTGCCATCCGCACCAGGCCAGGCTCCCTCCTCGGGTTTCTCGTGCTGGCGGTGCTCCCCCTCTCATACGCTCAGGACAACACCGGGCTTGAGTTCGACAAACGCCTCAACGGCCGCGAAGTGCTCGCAGCAGCAGCCCCCGTGCGCCAGTCCATGCAGAATGCCTGCGTCGTCTTCTACGATGGGCACGACACCATGGCCTATGGCATCCCCGTCAGCAATGATGGCGACGTCATCACTAAAGCCTCCACCCTGCCGGAAGGCAAAAACTACCTCGTGCGCGCCGGAGGGCATTCCTTCCCGGAAGTAGTCTGCATCGCCCGCGACGAAGCCACTGACCTGGCATTGTTCCATGTTGCCGGGCTAAACATGCCACCGCCGCGCTTCCTCGAAGAGCCTCCTCCCCTCGGCACCATCGTCGTCAGCAACGGCTCCACCACAAGAAAGGAGCGCCGCATCCGGCTGGGTATCGTCAGCGCAGCCACGCGAGCAATCCCCCGCAAGTCCGACCACGTTCCCTACATGGGAATCGCCTTTGAACCGCCCTGTAACATCGCTGAAGTCGTCGCAGGAACACCAGCCGATGTAGCCGGACTGAAAGTCGGAGACAGCATCGTCCAGCTGGCAGGTCGCACCATCGCCTCCCTGGAAGACCTCGGCCCCGCCATGCAGGACAAAAAACCCGGCGATCCACTCCCCATCACCATCAGCCGCAACGGCACCCGCATCGCCACCACCATGCAACTCGTTGCCAGATCAGTCTTCGTCAAGGATGAGGATGCCAACGATCCCAACGAAGACATCAATGGTCGGGTCAGTCTTCGCCGAGACAACTTCCCGGAAGCCATCCAGCACGACACCCCCTTGCAACCCGCCATGACCGGTGGCCCCCTGATGGATCTTGATGGCAACATCATCGGCCTCAACATCGCGCGAGCCAACCGCGCGGAAACTTTCGCCCTCCCCATCCACCTCGTTCTGGAAACATACCAACGGATGAAACAAATGGAGAAAACTCAATGAAATGCCCATACTGAGGGATAACTTCATCGACAAAACCGCGCGCACGGCGTACACTGACACAATGAGAAGACCTCCTATTCCCGGACTCGTCATGGCCGATGGCTGGCTGGCTCCCTACACGCGCCAGATCAAGGACAGGCAACGCATGTTCGACTTCCGTCTCAAAGGCATCAGAGACCACTTCGACACGCTGGAGGAATGCGGAAATGCCTACCATTACTACGGTATCAACCGCGATACGGAAACCGGAGAATGGATCTATCGCGAATGGGCCCCCGGAGCCAGGGAACTCTACTTCATCGGCGACTTCAACGGATGGAACCGCGCCACGCACCCCATGACCCGCAACAACCGCGGCATCTGGGAAATCCGACTCCCCGCCGACGCCCTGCACCACGAGCAGAAAGTCAAAGTCCATGTCGTCGGAGCCGACGGCGAACGCAAGGACCGCGTCCCGGCATGGATTCGCCGGGCTGTTCAGGATCCACATACCTACGACTTTTCCGGTCAAATATGGGAGCCAGCGACGCCGTACCAGTGGCAAACGCCCGTCTTCGACACCTCTCGCATCGACGTCCCGATCATCTACGAAGCCCACATCGGCATGTCCGGAGAAGAACAGCGCGTCCACTGGTACCGTGAATTTGCCGACCAGGTGCTGCCCCGCATCGCCGATGGCGGTTACAACACCATCCAGCTCATGGCCATCCAGGAGCACCCCTACTACGGTTCCTTCGGCTACCACGTCTCCTCATTCTTCGCCCCATCGTCGCGATTCGGCACGCCGGATGAACTCAAGTACCTCGTGGACAAGGCTCATAGCCTCGGCATCGCCGTCCTCCTAGACATCGTCCACTCCCACGCCGTCAAAAACGAGGCAGAGGGTCTCAACAACTTCGACGGTTCCGGCGGGCAATACTTCCTCCCCGGCCAGCGCGGCCACCACCCAGACTGGGATTCGTGCTGTTTCGACTACGGGCGCAACGAAGTCATCCAGTTCCTCCTGTCCAACACGCGGTGGTGGCTGGATGAATTCCGCTTCGACGGCTTCCGCTTCGATGGCATCACCTCCATGCTCTATTTCCATCGCGGACATGAATCCTTCGACAACCTCGGAGCCTACTTTGGCCCTTCGGTGGACCACGAAGCTGTCGCCTACCTCCAGCTCGCCAACACCCTCATCCAGTCCGTCAAACCCGGAGCCATCGTCATCGCGGAAGACATGTCCGGCATGCCCGGCCTCTGCCGCCCCATCGACGAAGGCGGCATCGGCTTCACCCACCGCCTCGCCATGGGCATCCCGGATTACTGGATCAAAATCATCAAGGAACAGAAGGACGAAGAATGGAGCATGGGCGACATGTGGTACACCCTCACCAACCGCCGCCACGGAGAACCCCATATCGCCTATTGCGAAAGCCACGACCAAGCCCTCGTTGGCGACAAAACACTCGCCTTCCGCCTCATCGACTCTGAAATGTACTGGAACATGAGCAAAGATGCTCAAAGTCTCGTTGTCGATCGCGGCATCGCCCTCCACAAAATGATCCGCCTCGCCTCCATGGCTGCCGGCGGAGAAGGCTGGCTCACCTTCATGGGCAATGAATTCGGCCATCCGGAATGGATCGACTTCCCCCGCGAAGGCAACGACTGGTCCTACCAGTACTGCCGCCGCCAATGGTCGCTGGTTGACAACCCATCCTTGAAATTCGGCTACCTCCGAGAATTCGACAAGGCCATGGTTCACATGGCGGAAAAGACCCGCATGTTGAACATTCCCGGTGCCATCCCGCTCAATATTGACGAAACCAATCAGGTGCTCGCCTTCCGGCGTGGGCAACTAATCTTTGTGTTCAATTGGTCTGGAGACAAAGCCCTGCCGGATTATCTCCTGCCCGTTGATGAAGAAGGAGAATGGCGAATCATCCTCGATACGGACGACCTCCGTTTCGGAGGATTCGGGCGTCAGGATAACGCCATCCACCACTTCACCACAGCAGGCAAGCTCTCCCTCTACCTCCTCCCCCGCACGGCCATCGTCCTCCAACGAACCGGGAGGTAAAAAACCTCTTTCCTTCGAATCATTACCAGCCGTTTCAAATGGTTTTTCATCATTTGAAACGGTTTTGTTTTTCCCGTAAAAGAAGAAAAAAACACCCAGCACTGTTGACTTGGAGACGGGATTTCTCTATCACTTTTACCAAGCAACGGGGAATTCCGTGAGAACCGGAAACAGTCGCGCTGCGGTATCGGGTTACGACTCTTCAAGGCGGTCATACGCTTAAGCCAGTCCCGCAAGGGGTGAAGGCGAAGAGAAGAAATGAAGCCCGGAGTCCGAATATCCGTTATTACCACATAGACTATTCAACGCATGATTGATCCAAACACTCTTCTGAAGAAGGGGTTATTCCCTTGTTTCACATTGTCATCGTCACCTTGGACTCAGCCCCCCTGTCGTCACTGACAAAGCTTGCCATTGTCGGTTAAGGCAATTTCGATTCCCCCGGCATTTCCCTATTGAGTCCCTACCGAGCCGCCTTTCATACCATTCTGGCGGCAGGTTTTGTCCTATCTGATACCCTTATTTGTGGAACAATCACTATTTGAATCCCATTTCATCATGACACCCCGCTTCTTCAAAGCCCTCTGCATCCTCGCTATCGCCACCCTTGGTACTTCCATGCTCACCGCACAAACCGCAACTGACCGGGATGGCCTCCTCATCGTCGCCTTCGGAACAAGCCATCAGAAGGCGTTGACCTCCTACACCAGTACGGAGAAAACCCTCGCCACCTGCTTCCCGGCTGACAAAACATCCTGGGCTTACACCTCCGATATCATCCGCCGCAAGGTCGCCAAAGAAGGCCGACCTGTCCCGTCCATCCAGGAAAGTCTCAAAATGCTCTCGGACAAAGGCGTCAAAACCCTTTGCATCCAGTCGCTCCACATGGCAGCTGGCGAAGAATTCTCGCAAATGGAACGCACCGTCCAGCGCTATCTGGAGCATAACCCCGGCGCGTTTGAAAAAGTTTTAATCGGCCGCCCTCTGCTGGAAAGCAATCGCGATATGCAGGATGTCGTCACCGCCATCCTCTCGGAGTTCCCCCAGGAACGCAAGGCTGATGAAGCCATTGTCCTGATGGGGCATGGACAGAAGGAAGGTCGGGCCGACCTCGTGTTCTCAGCCGTGCAAACAGAGCTTCACCGGAAGGATCCCAAGGCATTCCTTGCCACGGTTGAAGGAACAACGGGGTTCGACTGTATCCTTGCCGAACTGAAGAAGCTCCAGAAGCAGGGGCTCAAAACCGTCTGGCTGGCTCCCTTCATGATCGTTGCCGGAGACCACGCCACAAATGACTTGGCAGGAGACGAAGACGATTCCTGGGCAAGCATCCTGAAGAAGGAAGGTTTCGAGGTCAAATTCAACCTCAAGGGGTTGGGCGAGTTGCAAGGCATCCGCAATGTCTTTCTGCGCCACGCTCGCGAGACGACGGACAACATCATGGTCGTCAAAAAAGGAATGGGAGAATAAACATCTATGCAACTCGGCACATTTTACGGTGTGGGCATCGGCCCGGGAAACCCGGAATACCTGACGCTTCGCGCGGCAAGGGTTCTCGCGGAAGTGGACGTCATCTTCACGGTGACGGGTCCTAATACGGAAACCAGCATTTCATCCTCCGTCGTCGAATCACTTGGAGCCATCAAAGGTACAATCGTTCCCCTGCTCTTCTCGATGTCGCGCGACAAGACGGAGAGAGAGCTTCACATCGCGCTCAACGCCATGCTCATCGCCCAGAAACTGGAAGAAGGCAAAAATTGTGCCTTTGCCACACTGGGCGATGCCATGACCTACAGCACATTCGGCTATATTCTCAAGCTGCTGAAGGAACAAATGCCCGGATTGGAAACGGAAGTCGTGCCGGGCATCACCTCGTACTGCACGCTCTCATCACTCTCCCAAACGGTGCTTGTGGAGAATGGTGAAAGCCTGCGCGTCATCCCGGCATTCCGCGCGGAAATGGTCGATCAACTCGACTTTCCTCCCAATTCAACCACAGTGTTGATGAAAACCTACCGGAGCCGCAATGCCCTCATCCGCAGGATTCTCCATGAACCCGGCACCCGGATCGTCTATGGAGAACGACTCGGCATGCCCGGGCAATTCATCTCGCACAATGGAGAAGAAATTCTGGCACGCCCCGAAGAATACCTCTCTTTGATGATGGTGAAAAAGGCATGAAGAAAGCCTCTCCTCTCCCTCCCTGGAAACGCCCGTGGCAGTGGTTCTGGCTCGTGCTGGCGCTGGTGTCTTCCCTGGTTCTGATCCAGACGATGCCGCCCGGCAGCGACATGAGGGGGGATGACATGGAAATGCCTCTCCCTGCCGCTACACCCACCCCGGATTCATCCGGAGTAGCCTCACCCAAAAGCCATGGAAAAGCCTCTTCCGAGGCCACCGTCCCCGTTCCAAAAGCGGAAGGAGGTATGATGAAGAAGCGTCACAGCTCCTCCTCTGCCGACAAAGGATGGTGGGGCAAGGTCGAGCGCAAAGCCTCCGTCATCGGCAATCTTCTGCTGATGGTGTCCATCGCCGCCATGGTCGGCAGCATTGCCGAAGCGCGCAAGTGGCACCTGATTTTCGGCTATATCCTCGGAAAATTCTCCCGCATAATGCGTCTGCCTGCCATCGTCAGCATAGCCATGCCCACCGCCCTGTATTCCAACACAGCGGCCAATAGCATGCTCGTCAGCAGCCACGCCGAAGGCAAAATCGAACACTCGACGCTGATTGCCGGCGGCATGGCCAACAGCTACCTCTCCTACCTGTCGCACTCCCTGCGCGTCATGTACCCGGTGCTGGGTGCCGTGGGCATCCCTGGCGCACTTTACTTTGGAGGACAATTCAGTTTCGGCTTTCTCTTCATTCTGGGTGTTCTGCTCTGGCACAGGCGCAGGATGGCAGGGAAATCAAGCCCGGATTCCGATGAAACAGGTACCAGAAAGCCCGCCTACGAAGCCCCCCTTTCCTGGGGACAAACCGGCATCAAGGCCGTTCAGCGCGTTTGTACCCTCCTGTTCCGCATGATGATACTGACGGTGCCCTTGATGCTCCTGGTGGAATGGATGATGAAAAAAGGCATGTTCGACTTCTGGGAACAACTCGTGCCCGACTGGATCAACCGCATTTTCCCGCCAGAATTGATGAGCATTGTCGCCACGCAAATGGGCGGCCTCGTCCAGGCAGCAGCCGTCGCCGCCAACCTGCGCGACCACGGAGCGGTCACCAACTCCCAGATCCTGCTGGCCATGTTCGTGGGCAGTGCCATCGGCAACCCCTTCCGCGCTTTGCGCCGCAATCTCCCCTCCGCGCTGGGCATCTTCCCGGCCAGGGAAGCCGTGACGATCGTCGTAGGCATGCAACTTTCCCGTATCATCGGCGTCATCATTCTCATTGTGGTAACTGCCCTGTTCATCCATTACACTCATTAGCCCATTTAGAAAACCATGCCTGATTCTCCCCAAGACTACCCGCCCCTGCGCTGGAACCTCAGTGCCACGGAAATCGAAGAGGAAAGCTTCCGCACGATTGAACGCGAGTGCCCGGAAGCGTCCTCCATGCCCCAGCCCCAATGGCGCGTTGCACGTCGGTTGATCCACACGACGGCGGATATGGAGATCATCCGCACGCTGGCATTCCGCCATGCTCCCATTCAAAGTGCACTGGAGGCGCTCAAACGCCGGGCTCCCATATTTTGCGACACCAACATGATCCGCGCCGGCATCTCGGTGGACCGCCTCCGCCGCCTCAATCCCGGTTATGAACGGGAAGACATCCATTGCTACATCAGCGACCCCGATGTCGTTAGCCAGGCGCGAGCTGCCAACCAGCCACGCGCCATCAGTGCCGCCCAAAAAGCTCTGCCTCTGCTGGATGGCGGCATCGTCCTCGTCGGCAATGCACCGCTGTGCCTCGCCCGCATCGCACGGTATATTCTGGAAGAAAAGGTGCGCCCTGCCCTCGTCATCGGCATGCCTGTAGGCTTCGTCAATGTCGTGGAATCCAAGCAGTTGCTCGCCATGTGCGAGATCCCGCAAATCGTCCTCGAAGGTCGCCGTGGAGGCAGCGCCCTAGCCGTTGCCACACTGCATGCCATTATTGAAAGTGCCTGAAAAGCGTTCGCTTGCCTATTACTGCCAGTTATGCCTTCTTCGCCGACACGCCGACACCTGAGACAGGGCTACTCTACGGGAGCCTGCGTCACGGCTGTCATCATGGCGGCATGGGAATCCCTGTGCTCCGGTTCGTGCCGGGGTACCGCCGAGAAGGTGATCCTCTTTCCGGATGGTAAACACCGCGTCCTGATTATGAAGGATCAGGATCCCGGCTTTGCCTCGACCATCAAGGATGGTGGTGACGACCCTGACTGCACGCACCTCGCTGAAATTTACGCCCGCGTCCGGCGGTGTACACCCGACGAAGCAGGAGAACACGACTACGTGCTTCAGGCAGGAGAAGGCATGCTCATTCTCCGCGCCGTGGAAGGAATCGGACTCTGCACGCGCCCGGGGCTGGATTGCGAACAAAATCGCTGGGCTATCAACATCGGCCCTCGTCGCATGATCGCCGCCAATCTGGCGCAAATCCCCGCGTTCTCCAGTTGCTTCATCGCTGAAATCGGCGTCAAAAACGGCGAACAACTGGCGACAAAAACCCTCAATGCCCAGCTCGGCATCCTCGGCGGGATCTCTATTCTCGGGACGACGGGCATCGTCCGCCCCTTTAGTCACGAAGCATACATCGAAACCATCCGTATCTGCATGAGGTCGGCTCGCCTGTCCGGATTCGACGAAGCCGTCCTCTGCACCGGAGGCCGTACCCAAAGCAGGGCTAAACGTCACCTCCCCGGCATCCCTGATGCCAGTTTCGTCTGCATGGGGGATTTCATTGCCGACAGCCTCCATGCCGCCCGTGAGCAGGGATTGCGCCGCCTCACCATCGCCTGCATGCCCGGCAAACTGTGCAAATATGCCGCCGGGTTCGACAACACACACGCCCACCGCGTCCGTCAGGACATCGCCCTCTTCCTCGACACGCTGGAACAATTCCACACTCCCACCACCGAGGACAGACAGGCAATCGCCACATGTGCCTCCGTCCGGCAGGCTCTCGAACACATCCCCGACGAGTGTCGGCTTCCCCTTTACAGACGGCTCTGCACTCTGGCCTTCCACCAATTTGCCAAGAGAGCCCCCTTGCTTGAATTCCGGCTTTTGATCTGCAATTTTGACGGTAGCCTCCTGCTGGACACCACTTCACAAGATTCCCCACCATGCCTCCCCTGACTATCCTCTCCTGCGGCGTTGAACCCGAATCCCGCGTGCCCCGTTCCACCCAATGGGAGGTCTGGGCCGAGTGGGCGGATTGTGTGTACGGTTCCGCCAAATTGCTGGCTCTATCCCCCGGATTTCAAGCCAAAGGAATTGTCCTCGGCTCCGATGCCCGAGCCAAAGCACAGGAGGCACTGGAAGCCTCGCGCAGCGGAAAGCGGGTGTTGATTCTGGGCTCAGGCGACGCCCTGTTCCACGGTATCGGGAGCACGCTTTACGATCTGGCCGGGGATGAAGACGAATTGTGCTTCATCCCGGCAGAAACCGCCTTCCAGACGCTCTTCCACCGTCTGGGGCTTCCCTGGGACAAGGCACGAGTCTTCAGTGCCCATGCGACGGAAAACATCCCGCTGGGGGCAATCCTCTCCTGTCCGCTGGCCGTCGTGTATGGAGGAACGCGCCTCACGGCGGCGAACCTGGCGCAACGATGCGTTGAGTTCCTGCCGTCATGTGCCGGTCGCCACGCCATCCTCGCGGAGGCTCTCGGCACGCCTGATGAAGGCATTTGTGCCGCCAGCCTGTATGAACTTTCGGGGCAGGAATGCTCGCCGACTTCGATGCTGTTGCTGCTTCCCACGAGTGACGCACGGATGGCGCCAACCCTGCCTCTGGGCTCCGACAACGCCTGCTTCGCCAAGGAAAACAATCTCATCACCAGCGAGGAAGTCCGCGCCATCGCGCTATCCAAACTGCGTTTGCCCGCCTGGGGCGTTCTCTGGGATGTCGGCGCGGGCAGCGGCTCGGTTGGGCTGGAAGCCGCCGCTCTCCGCCCCGGGCTTCGCGTCCATGGGGTGGAGAAGAACGAATCCCGATTGGAACTCATCCTTACCAACCAGCAGCAAATGGCTCTCCCCAACTACATTCTGCACGCAGGAGCCGCCCCCCAAACTCTGGCAGACCTACCCCGGCCCGACCGCATTTTCATCGGTGGCGGCGGCGATGAGCTGGAGGATATTCTGGACGCCTGTTTTGAGGCACTAGCCCCCAAGGGAATCATCGTCGCCACCTCAGTGACGCTGGAGAGCACGCACAAACTCCGCAACTGGCACCCGGAATACCGCACGGGATGCCAGGAAATTTCCATCGCCGAAGAATGCCGCATTGCCGGCAAATACCACCACTTCCAGCAGCAACACCGCATCACCCTCGTCACCTTCAGCAAGCCATGATCCAAGATTCCCCCTCCCCTCTCGTTTATTTCGTTGGTGCCGGTCCCGGCGCGGAAGACCTCATCACGCAACGGGGCGCACGCCTTCTGGAAACGGCTGATGTCGTCGTTTATGCGGGTTCCCTCGTCAACCCGGCTCACCTCGCCCGTTGCCAGGAAGCTTGTATCTGCCACGACAGTGCCAAGCTCAGCCTAGAGGAACAGGTGAGCATCCTGTCAGAACACGCCCTTGCCGGGAAGAAAGTTGTCCGTCTCCACACGGGCGATCCCTCGATGTATGGCGCAATCGCCGAGCAAATTGAAGGACTGCGACAACGCGGAGTCGAGCCGGAAGTCGTCCCGGGAGTCAGCAGCGTATTTGCCGCCGCCGCCGCACTCAAAACCGAACTCACCTACCCCGGACTCAGCCAAAGTCTCGTGCTGACGCGCACTGCCGGGCGTACCCCGATGCCCGCAGGAGAATGCCCGACCGCTTTCGCAAAAACGGGGGCCACGCTCGCCTTCTTCCTGAGCATGGGCAATATCCGCCCCCTCGCGGACGAACTCATGGAGGCAGGACTGGAGGACTCCACGCCCGCCGCCATCGTCTATCGCGCGTCTTGGCCCGATGAAAGGGTCATTCGCGGAACCCTCGGCACAATTGCAGGGCTGGCTGAGGAATCCGGAATCGGGAGGCAGGCCCTCATTCTCGTTGGGAAGGCACTGGAAGGCAGCGGAGCCCAGTCGAAGCTCTACGACCACAAGTTCAGCCACGGTTACCGCAACCATCTTCCCAAAGAACAATTCGACGGCACCTGTGCCATCTACGCCTTCACGGACAAGGGGGTATCGAAAGCACGCGAACTCTCCTCAGCCCTGGAGGGAAGCCGCATCTTCACGACGCGCCCGGGCCATCCCGGAGAAATCAGGGATGGCATCCAGCTGGTGGCATCGGCGGATTTTGATGCTCTGCTGGCTCGGCAATGGAAGCACTACGACGCCCATATTTTCATCGGAGCCACCGGTATAGCCGTCCGTAAAACAGCCCCTCTGCTCGTCTCGAAGGCAGGAGACCCGGCCGTCGTTTCCTGCACGGAAGACGGAGGATGGGTCATCAGTCTCGTCTCCGGACATCTGGGGGGAGCCAACCGCCTCAGCCGCAAGATCGCCCGCATCACCGGAGGTCAGGCTGTCATCAGCACGGCGACCGACGCCCGAGGCATAACGGCATTCGACGAAGCCGCCGCCCTCGAAGGTGCATGTGTCGCCAATCCGGAAGCCATCAAGGCCGCCAACGCCGCCCTGCTGGATGGCAGCCCCATACTCTTTGACGGCCCCCTGGACTTGTACGATCGCTACTGGAAGAGCCTTCCCCATGTTCGCCAGGGACTGGCGGCGGACAAAATGCCGGAAGACATTCTCGTCGTCTGGGGCCATGCCGAGGTAGAAGTTCCCGGCCCCCTCGTCATCCTTCCGGCGGCTTCCTACATACTGGGGATTGGCTGTAAACGCGGTACAGCCAGTGAGATTCTTCAACAATCTGTTGAGGACTTCCTGCACCGCAACTCCATCGCCCCCCGTCAGGTGGTGGGGCTGGCAAGTTGCGAGATCAAGGAGGATGAACCCGCCCTGCTGGAATTGTCCCGTCATCTGGAGCTGCCCGTGAGTTATTTTTCTGCGGAACAACTCGCCGAGGTTGAGACACCCACGCCATCCGACATCGTCCGTGAGAAGACGGGCACTCCGTCCGTTTCCGAGGCATCCGCCATCCTTGCCTCAGGCGGACGCATCAAGGTTTGCAAGACGAAGTACGAGGACATCACCCTAGCACTCGCTCAGGTATCGTACGGCACGAGTAGATTCCCCCAAGGCACGAAGCGCGGAAGCATCGTCGTCGTCGGACTCGGTTCCGGCTCGCCATCGCACATGACGCCGGAAGTATCAGAAGCTATCGAACGCTGTGACCAGATTGCCGGGTACACCAAATACATCGACTTCATCCGCGACCGCATCGGCGACAAGCCCTTGATCCAGACGGGCATGCTCGGCGAAGTCTCCCGCTGTCGCGCCGCCCTGCAATCGGCTGCCGAAGGACGCGAAGTCTGCATGGTCTGCTCCGGAGATCCCGGCATTCTCGCCATGGCGGGCTTGCTCTACGAAATGCAGGAAAAGAGTCCCGAATTTTCGGAAGTCGCCATCCGCGTGCTACCCGGCATCACCTCCGCCAACATCGCGGCGGCAAGTCTCGGAGCCCCGCTACAGAATGGTTTTTGCCTCATCAGCCTGTCCGATCTCCTCGTCCCAGCCGACGAAGTTCGCACCAACCTCCGCAATGCCGCGCAAACCGAACTGCCCGTCGTGCTCTACAACCCCGCCGGACGCAAACGCCGCCACCTCTTGGAAGAAGCCCTGGACTTGTTTGCCTCGGTCCGCGGAAGCGAAACGCTCTCGGCCATCGTTCGCCATGCGGGACGCCCTGCTGAGGAAAAGTGGGTGGGCACACTCGCCGAGTTCCCGCGCGATCGCGTGGACATGTCCTCGCTGGTGCTCATTGGCGGTCATCGCACCCGCCGCCATGGGGAAACCCTCTACGAAGCTCGCGGGTACGACGACAAGTACGACGTTTCACCCGGAGAATAACAATTTCCCACACGACCCCCAGCCCCCCCCCCCATGTCACAAGCCCCCGAAGCCACTCAGGGTTCCCAATCATCCTCGCGCCCCTTCCATGCCTTCTGCCTCGCAGCTCCGCATTCCGGGGGAGGCAAAACGACGATTGCCCTGATGCTGATGCGAGCCTTCCGCAACCGGGGAATGCGCGTGCAGGGGTTCAAATGCGGGCCGGACTACATCGATCCCTCATTCCACCGCCAGGCAACGGGCAATCCCTCGCTCAACCTCGACACCTGGATGATGGGGCATGAAGGTGTCCGCGCTGTCTGGCGGAAGCACGCGGAACAAGCGGACATCGCCATCTGCGAGGGCGTCATGGGACTGTTCGATTCTCGCCAGCCGGGTGACATGGCTGGCAGTACCGCAGACTGTGCGCTGGCTCTCGACATCCCGGTCATCCTCGTCGTCCCGGCCAAAGGCATGGCAGGCTCAATCGCCCCACTCGTCGCCGGGTTCCGCGACTTCCATCCCCGGGTTCACATCGCGGGAATCATCGCCAACGGTGTCGGCAGCATCAAACACGCTCGCCTTCTGGCCAATGCCCTGGAGCTGGAAGGCCTTCCGCCACTCATCGGAGCACTGACCAATCAGGAGCAATGGAAATTGCCCGAGCGTCAACTGGGTCTCGTCCCGGCGGAAGAATACGACCAGCTCGAATCATGGTTCGACGCTTTGGACGGCGAGGAGAACGCAAAATGGTTCGAATTCGACACCCTTCTGGAACTCACCCGGACAAACGCCCCGGAGTCACTCGCCAAGGACGACGCCCACCCCTCACTTGGCAGCAAAGGACGCATCGGCATCGCCCACGATGAAGCCTTCTGCTTCTACTACGACGAAAACCTCAACCAGATGACCCGCCAGGGCTGGGAACTCGTCCCCTTCTCTCCCCTCAACGATGCCGCCCTGCCCGATGATCTGGACATGCTCTACCTCGGCGGCGGCTACCCGGAAGTCTTCGCCAAAGAACTATCCGGAAACGTCTCCATGAGGGAATCCATCTGCGCCTTTGCCGCGACCGGAAAAAACATCTTTGCCGAATGCGGCGGCTACATGTACCTCGGCACGACTCTCATCACCGCACAGGGAGACGCCCACCCCATGTGCGGCCTGATCAACGGCACCTGTCACATGGGAACAAAGCTTCGTTCCCTGGGCTACCGGGAAGTGGAGCTGGTCCCAGATTCCCTCCCATGGCACCCCGGGGGCACGACTCTGCGCGGGCACGAATTCCACTGGTCGGACATGGAACTGCACGAGTCCTATCCCCCCCTGTACAGCTACCGCGACCTCCGCGGCAACAAATGCCGCGACGGCGTCGCCCACAACAACATCCGCGCCGGGTACATTCACCTCTACTGGGCACACACACCGGAAACCGCCCTTCCCCAAAGCTCCGTTCCGCGCCACACAGGCAGGGTCCTGCTTCTGAACGGAGCCTCCAGCTCCGGCAAAACCAGCCTGGCGAATGCCTTTCGCCAGCATTGCCCCTTCCCCGTCATGATCTTCTCCATCGACAGCTTTCTGCCCATCTGCGGCAGTGCCGGACAATCCGTTGCCGAAGCCGTCGATAATACCCGGCTTCCCCTCATCGAAGCCTTCCACGCCGGAATCGCCGCTTCCGCCCGCGCCGGAGCCTTCGTCGTCGTCGATCACGTCATCGGAGAAAGCGCATCCTGGGTGCGCGATCTCAACATGCGCCTCGGTTCTCTCCCCCTCCAGACAATCCGGGTTCATTGCGACCAGGACATGCTCGTTGCCCGCGAAAACTCCCGCACCGACCGTCAACCGGACATCCCCCACGCCCTCCGGCAAGCCAGCACCATCCACCAGTGCATGGACTACAAGCTCGGCATCGACACCACACACCAATCCGCCGATGCTTGCGCCCTCCAACTTCTCAAGGCTTTAGAAACCATCCCCGGTCTCCTCCCTCCTCCCGCCGTGGATACACCCAGACAAGACAGCCTCGGAACATCGCCGAGGTCATAAGGTGGAGAAGTTGGAGAAATTAGAAGAACAACGCGTCAGAACTCCACATTCTCCTGTGCCTTCACGCCCGATTGCAAGGCGTGTTTGACGCATTCCACCCGGCTGACCGTATCAGCCAAAGCAACCAATTCCTCTGGGGCACCGCGCCCCGTCATCACCAGCACGCGGCCGCCGCCGGACTGTTGAAACTCGCGCACAGCATCCAGTGCGTCTTCAAGGGCGATGTGACCGTACTTGATCGGATAGAACACCTCATCGAGAACCAGCGTTCGAATTGCCTCGTCACGCATCCTCTCCAAGGCACAACGCCAGCCATCGCGGGCGGCATCGGCATGGCGTCCCCATTGCGGAGAATCCTCATGGCGCGGAGTAAAACCCAGCCCGGAACAAATCACCTCTGCCCCCGGCAACAGCCTCAAAGCTTCAACCTCGCCATACCCTCCATCATGCTTGATGAATTGCACCACCGCCACCCTCTGCCCGTGCCCCAGGGCACGCAAAGCCATCCCGAAAGCCGACGTCGTCTTCCCCTTGCCATCCCCCGTCACAATCAACACGCGATTCTGTTCCATGCCCCCATTCTCCCCTCATACCCCCGCCTCGTCAAAAACATTCGCCAAGGAGTAAGACCGGAAATTTCCCATCGCAAGCCCAATCGCCTTGAGCAAGTCGTATCCTCCCTCTATCGTTGGAAGCCTTTCTAACCCCTTGCAAAAATTGGAAAAATTGCTACTTATCTCTTCGATTTGATTCGAAAGTCGGATCATTGATTCCAATCCACGGAAAGCCAAGTTATCATTCAAACTATGAATTTAGAAGAAGTTCTCAATTATCGTCGCTCCGTGCGGGTGTATGATCAAACCAATCCAATTGATTCGGAAAAAATCAGGCATTGTCTGGAACTGGCTACGCTGGCTCCCAACAGTTCAAACATGCAACTGTGGGAATTTTACCACATTACCGATCCCGAACTACTTGCCCAAGTGTCACATGCATGCCTCGGCCAGAAGGCGACATCCACAGCGCCACAAGCGGTTGTTTTCGTCACACGACAGGATGCATACAGAAAACATGCTCGCTCCATACTCGAATTCGAGCAGGAAAACATCCGGCGCAACAGTCCGAAGGAACGTCAGGCCAAACGCATCAAAGACAGCGTCTTATACTATGGTTTCATCATGCCGTTTGTTTATGCCCGCTTCTTCGGTCTTCTGGGCTTGTTCCGCAAACTGATCGCCAACTCCATCAGCCTGTTCCGCCCGATGATGCTCGAGGTGTCCGAAAACGACATGCGCGTCGTTGCCCATAAATCCTGTGCGCTTGCCGCCCAAACATTTATGATCGCGATGGCTAACGAAGGCTATGACACCTGCCCCCTGGAAGGTCTGGACAGCCGCCGGCTCAAAAGAGCATTGAAATTACCTCGTGGTGCCGAAATTAATATGGTCATCACCTGCGGAATACGGGACGGAAATAAAGGGATATGGGGAGAGCGTTACAGGATTCCGTTTGAAGAAGTTTATCACAAAATCTAAACTCGCTTCCGAGCTTCCGAATAACGAGCTCCAATCCTCCTGGCCCACGCCTCGCCTATTTCTGATTATTCAAAATCTGAGACTCCACAACCGATGGGTTAACATGGTACTCCAGCGCAATTTTTGTCTGGGAAATCAGACACCTGAACAAGCAACTCCCGAATGCCCAACATGGTTGGTTGGGGATACGGAAGCGGTAGTGGTGGTGACGAAGGGATTGAAATCAGTCCATGGCGACCATATCGTTCAAATACGGGCGGGAAACGCTGACGATTGTTCCTTGTCTGTATCTGGCATTTTGAACAGTATCAAATTCTACATCGATTTTGATCATGCGGCATGCCTTGAACTCATAAGTCACGACTTTGCTGATAGAGGCTATTCCCCCAGCAGGCATAAACAAATTATTGAGATCAGCTATGCTTGATCCTGCCTTGATCGTTTTGATCAATGGTATGCTCTTTCTCAACCACGATTCCACCTGAAGAGCAGATTCATCTCTCGGCACCGACACAGTATCTGCCAATGTCTGAGGTACACTCAACATCATTGCCGATGCTGCCGATAATACCATGATTTTTAATGCTTTCATCTTTTTATCATTTTGGAGTTCGTCAATCACAATGGATTTACTCAATTCGAAGCATCATGATCAGACACCGTTCTCACAATTACACAGAAGCCTCAATTATCAAGACATTCCCCTTAAATCCCCGCCTTTCAAAAATTTGATTTACAGGAGTAGTCTTGTAAATTCATCCATCTCGATAACTTCTCACCAAGCAGATGAGAAAATTTTCATTCGCCGTGGGGCTTGATCAGCACTTCGCGGGGACGATTGGTGCCGTCGGAGGGGGCGATGATGCGACGAGCTTCAAGAAGCTCCATCATGCGGGCAGCCTTGCCGTAACCGATGCGAAGACGACGCTGGAGAAGCGAGGTGCTGGCCTTGCGTTCGGCACGGACGACTTCGACACAACGCTCGTAGTTCTCTTCATCAGCGGGATCGGTACCGCCCTGCTCACCCTCGGGCTCTCCACCAAGTTCGACAGTTTGCTGAGCTTCAAGCAGGAACTGCTGTTTGGCCTGTTTGGCACAATGAACGACGATGGCTTCGACTTCGTCATCGGAGACAAAGGCACCCTGAGCGCGTTCCAGTTTGGCGGAACCGGGAGGCAGGAAGAGGAGGTCGCCCTTACCAACGAGGTTTTCCGCGCCGCCCTGGTCAAGAATGATACGGCTATCGAGAGCGCTGGACACCTGGAAGGCGATGCGGCTCGGGATATTGGCTTTGATCAGGCCGGTGACGACATTGGAGCGCGGCGTCTGCGTAGCGACGATCAGGTGGATGCCTGCGGCACGAGCCTTCTGCGTCAAGCGACCGATGTAGCCTTCCGTATCGGCAGGCGCAGTCTGCATCAGGTCGGCCAATTCGTCGATGATAACGACAATGTACGGAAGGCGTTCCGGGATTTCTTCATCGTAATCATCAGCTTCGGACTCTTCTTCGGCCCAGACGGATTTGGGGGATTCTCCCTGGGATTCGAATTCGCGAGCGATGGAGTCGGCCAGGAAGGGATCGGCTTCTGGTTCTTCTACATACTCTTCCTCAGGCAACGGAGCATCCTTGGGGCGGCTGTTGAAGGATTCGAAGTTGCGGACGCGGACGCGCTTGAAGAGGGAGTAACGGTGCTCCATTTCATTGACGCACCAGCGAAGGGCGCCGACAACCTTTTTGGGGTCGGTCACGACGGGAACAATCAGGTGCGGCAGACGGGAATAGGGTTCCATTTCCACGACCTTGGGGTCCACGAGGATGAACTTGAGTTCATCCGGGCGGAAGCGGTACAGGATAGACGTGATGATGCTGTTGATGCAGACGGACTTGCCGGAACCAGTCGTGCCCGCGACAAGAAGGTGAGGCATGGCGGCCAGATCGCCAATTACGGTGTTGCCATACACATCCTTGCCAAGCGCGATGGGAATCTTCTTCGACGACGAAGTAAAGCCGGGGTCCTCCAGCAGGGTACGGAGAGAAACGGGCACTTTCTTGACATTGGCCACTTCAATACCGACGGTATCTCTGCCGGGGATAGGTGCAAGGATATTGATGCGGACAGCCTTGATGGCACGGGCGATGTCGTCCTTAAGATTGGTGATCTTGTTTACGCGCAGACCAGGGGCCGGGTACACTTCGTAGCGGGTAATCGTCGGCCCTTTGGTAATGTTGCCGGCAGTTACGGAGACACCGAAAGATTTGAGAGAATCGATGATGAGGTTTTGGGCATCGACGAGTTCCTGCCGTTCTACAGCCGTCTCTTCCTGCGGGATGTCCACCCGCTTCATCAATTCATAAGGAGGGAAGGTGTACTTTTCCAGATTGCCATGCGCCGGGAAAAGCGAAGGCGATGTGCGCGATGGCGGAGGGGATGTGGGACGCGCCAGCTGGTTGGAATTGATGATCTTGGGAGTGAAGGTCAGGGGGAGTTGCGGCTGAGCTTCCTTCTCTATCTCTTCTTTCAGAATTTCCAGTGGATCACCCGTTCTCTTGCGCGGACGCGGTAAGACGGGAGCATCTGTATCGACCGTAAGGGGCTTTTTGTCACGAACTATGGGATCCTCGACAAACGAGTCCTTGATTTCGGAAAACTTTTTACGTTTGCTTTCTCGCTTTTCCTCCTCCAGCTCGGCCTTCCGCTTCTCAGCCAGACTCCAGGCAGCTTCGCGTTTGGAGCGACGGCGGGTACGGTAGGCAGCATATTCGGCGGCAAGGCCCTTCCAAATCGCCTTGGGCGTCAGTGAGACGGCGTAAATAAAGGCCAGAACGTACAACACGAATGCCAGAGAAAGCGTCCCGGCAGTACCGAGCAAATTCCGCAACAATTTGACACCCAGAAGGTATCCCCAGGCACCACCGGCACCATAGGCAGAGTGCAATTCGCTCCACGCCCTGCCCGCCCACGGCTGGACGGAGATGAAAATACAGGCACAGGTCACGGCAATCGTGCCCGCGTACCACATAAACTTCAGGCGTTCGCTACCGCGCAGAATCCGGTAGAATCCAATCCACTCCAGCAAGATTGCCAGAAACCAGGCACCAGCACCAAGGAACCAGTACACCAAGCCGGCAAGATAGAGACCAAAAACTCCCAACACATTGGTGCATAAGGGGACAACAATTCCCGTATCATTCAAAAACTCCCAGCCGACTTCATCAAGCCGGAAGGAATACAGGCAGACGATCAGCGTCAAACCGCAGGACATCGGCAGACAACCCCACAGACGATCGGCCCAGCCTGGGGAACACTCGACCTCCCCATCTGGTTCGTAATCATCATATTGGCTTTGACTTTTCCGGCTCGCCATGTGCAGACCTTAAATGAGAAATGCCCCCGCCTCAAGTTCAAAGCAGAACATGAGGGGAGGCATTTGTCAGGATGTCTTAGAAATCAGAATGTATAAACAGCCTGTACACCCACAACCACATGGAAGGAGTCAATCACGCGACTGCCACAGGCACGATTAATTTCGGCACGGGTATCGCCAGCCCAAAGAGTCTGGATGAAAGGAATGACTTTCAGACCTCTGTCAACACCCAATGAAGCATTGATTTTAATGGGCAAAGCAGCCTTGATGTTGAGCTGGTCGCAACCATGAACTCCACCAGCCCAGTAGCCGTAGGAAAGCCCCGTCCCGGCACTCACTTCGAGATCAGCCTGGTGAAGAAGGACTCCTTGCCAGCGCTTGCCGGCTTCCAGTTCGAAACGCCAGCCAGTCAAACCGTAAAAACCACCATAAAGCTTTGCCGAACCAAAGAGGCCGCGGCCAGGGTCATCGTAGCTGAGGTAGCCTTTGACATCCTGCGCCAGAGAATGGGGAGCCTTGCCACGCACTTTTGCGACATAGCCGGGGAGACCACCGTAATTGAGGTCGTAACCAGCGCCTGCTTTCAAGTTCGGAAAGATTTCGGCATCAGCAGCCCAGTTTGCTTGGAACACGTCGCGATCAGACAAGGCTCCATCGCAAACAACACCATACGTTGCGCCAATGTGTTGTTGCATGCGCATCAAGGGTAATGCCACCTGACCGGAAAAATTGAACACTCCCGACTTGTTCATCATCGAGGACACGGCCATGTCCTGATAGGTGTAACGGGAGTTGTAGCCAATGGAGGCATCGCCAGTCAGATTCTTCTGGTAATAACTTGCGGGGCGTGGGCCGTCCAGCGTTTCCATGTAATTGTAGGCACTGGCAGCTGACGCCGCCATGAGCAATGTAGCTATGGCTGATTTCATCATGGTATAGTTCCTACCCTCCCCTCTTGCCCAATGCAAGCCTTATTTAAGAAATCCTAACTATTATACGAAAAACATAAGAAACCGACAGTCAACAGACTATCGGTTTCTTAAAGAGGCAAGAGCAATAACGATTTATCTGGCAGCACCGGGCAAGCTCAACTCGCTGGATGCGGGAGCCATCAAAGGGGCATCCTTGGCATCAGCAGCAGGAGCGACGACAGTGGGAGCCACTTTCTCCGGAGCCGTAATATCGAGAATATCTTCGCGGGATCCTACGCCGAATTCACTTGTGGCGAATGCGCCATCCGGGAACTTCTGCGCAATGGCATCGTAGTTCTGTTGGGCGGCTTTGAAGTCGCCCTTGGCCCGCGCCATATCACCCAAGCAAAGATAAGCCAATGCGGTGTACACGCCTTCCTGAGAATTGATCACGGTTTCGAACTGGCGGGTAGCTTCCTCCATCTTGCCCATCTTCATGTACTGGCATCCGAGGACAGCTGACGCCTGGTTGGCAAACTCGACAGACGGAGCCGTCTTGATGAACTCTTCCATACGTGAGCAGCCTTCCTTGTCCTTGCCTTGTTCCCACAAGGCGATTGCTTCAAGATAACCAGCTGTTACAGAAGAAGCCGTGCCGGAGTAATCAGCGGAAATAGCCTGCAATTTTGCAAGATCCACCTGGCCTTCCTTATCAAAGGAAGCCACGAGGGCAGTGCCTGCACTATGTTCCCTGTCTTCGGAAATGCCATTGTACACGATCAGGCCACCAAAGATGAGACCGGCTGCGAGAACGATCAAGACGATCTTTTTGTAATTCTGGTCGAGGAACTGTTCGTGTCTGGCGGGGCCAACTTCAATTTCAGCCACGGGGCGAACGCCATCTGCGGCGAACAGTTCATCAACGTTCTGGGGATTCTTGTTCATAGAGGTGCTTGGGGAAAATAACTAGCTGGAACGCGCCTATAAATCAATGATGATTTTCAGGACTTGTCACCTTCTTGCAACAACTGACGGGAATCCTTGAGCCCGAGGTTGCGATAGATGCGGCGGGTGGCGCCGGATTGGTTGAGGGTGTAGAAGTGAATGCCGTCCACACCGTTATCCAGCAGTTCGGCACATTGGGAGGAGGCATACTGGATGCCGACTTCGCGGACGGCATCGGGGTCTCCACCGGCACGGTTGAGCGCTTTGATCAGGCGGGCCGGAAAACAGGTGCCGCCCGAGAGTTCAGCCATTCTCTTCATACCGGAGAGACTGGTAATGGGCATGATGCCAGCAATGATGGGCACTTTGATGCCAGCTAGGGCACAGCGCTCGCGGTAGTCAAAGAAGGCGTGGTTGTCAAAGAACAACTGCGTGCAGATGTAGTCAGCACCAGCATCGATCTTGGCCTTCAGGTGATCCATTTCCAGCAACCGATTGGGCGTCTCCGGGTGACCTTCCGGGAAACCTGCGACACCAACAGCAAAACCACGTTTGTCTGGGTGCTTGCCGGAGGTGTTGTATTCCTGGATCATGGAGACCAATTCCGCTGCGTGCTGGAAGGCATCCGCCAAACGGTCGTAATGATCCATTCCGCGCGGGGGATCACCGCGCAAAGCCAACACGGCACTGACTCCTGCCTTGGCGTAGCGATCCAGAATCAATGTGATTTCGTCACGAGAATGCCCGACACAGGTCAGGTGAGGCACAGTGGGGAGCATGGACTGCTCCTGAATCCTCATGACGACATCGCGCGTCAATTCGCGAGTTGAACCGCCAGCGCCGTAGGTAACGCTAACGAATGTCGGCTTGTATTCCTCAAGCTCTTTGATGGTCTGATAAAGTTGCTTGGCCGCCTCTTCGTTCTTGGGTGGGAAAAACTCAAAGGAAAAGGTTGGCCCCGACAGGGAGATCAAATCTAGCAGGTGCACGGCAGGTATCATTATGAAGCAGGCGCAAAGTCCGGCTCCATCGGAATGGGGGGAAGCTTGGTGTTGAGCGGGTTGGTGTTCAGATCAGGCAAGTCGATTTCGAGAGTCTTGGGAGTGATGATAATTTCATCGCCAACGATGACCGAATCATCCTTGTCAGCATCGTAAAGTTCATTTCGCTTCACTTCGGCGGAATAGTTGCCCGTCTGTGGATCCAGCTCCTCAATGGTAACAGTGACGTAAATGGCTCCGCGGCGGCGGATAGCCACTTCATCGCCGTTCTTCAGACTCGGCTGACCAACTGGCTGGAAGATCAGCAGATTGTTGCCACGATCGTAAAATACAACCTTGCCTACAAGGCGAGCATCCGACACCTGATTCACATCCTTGAGTGCCTTATTATTATTCTCGGCATCCTTGGTGGCGAAAAGGTCTTTCTCTTCTGCCTCCAAAGCCTTGAGATCCTTAAGACGATCTGCTTCAGTTTCACGCAACTTGGCTGGGTCCACGGAGGGAGTATTGCTACTTGGCGCAGGAGTAGGAGTAACGGCCTTGGCGGCAGCAGTTTCCTCGAAGAGGGAAGTGTTTTTCTTGCGGAGCTCGGCGAGTTCCTTCTCCTGTTTGGCAAATTGTTCCTTCAGACTTTGCTGTTCCTGCATGCTCTTCAGATCGTCCAGCTTCTGACTATTGATCAAAAACATACCTCCAAGCCCGATAAGACACAGAAGCAGGACAACGATAATGGTAATTTGTGTTTTGTTCATGTTTTCGGATGAGTGTAATGAAGAAGAGAGACGGAAGACATATCTGCCTTAACCACCTCCCTCCTTCAGAATGATTTTAGTAGGAATAGTTCAAATAGAACTGGAACTGACCGCCACGGTCAATGGCATTGCCTGTCTGTACCGGAATGGCGTAGTCCACGGCAAGCGGGCCAATCGGAAGATTCAGACGGAGGCCAATACCGTAGTCGGACACGACACTCTTACCCTTGAAGTCGAAAGCGTCTTCATGGACGAAACCAATGTCGTAGAAGAATGCCACACGAACTTCTTCAATGACGGGCACGGACAATTCAAACTGGGCAAAGGCCGAGGTTTTGCCCCCCATGGTCTCATCACCAGTCAGTTCTTCAGAGTGCATACCAACGTCGCGGAAGCGGAAACCACGCATGTTGTACGGGCCGCCAAGGTACAGGCGTTCAAAGATCGGAACGGATTTATCGCTATCCGTACCCTGAACAGTAGCAATGCCGCCGTTGATACTGAAGATGGTATCCCACTTGAGGTTCCAGTAGTAGGCAGCGTTCACCCCCATATTGTAGGTCTTGACATCGCCACCAATACCAGAATAACCGCCGAGGACTTCGAACTTGCCGCCCTTGCGCGGGAATATCTGGGCATCGCGGCTGTCGTAGAGATACGAAAGTTCGATGTGGCTACGGAGGTAGCTTCCATCCTGAGAGCGGAAGTAGGCAGGAGCCCCTCCCTTGGTATCGATATCGTAGTTTTCGATACGGTATTCCAGTTTAACGGATTCAAGGTCTCCCAAAGGCTTGCGAACGAAGACTGAGACACCGTAGTTCTGCTGGTCGTAGAAGTCGGAGAAGTACGTCGAATTGCTATAGAAGATTTCCGTCCCCAGAGACAACTTGCGATCCATGAACCATGGATCAACCCAGGAGATAGAAGCATCTTGCGTTTCCGTACCCAACTTGCCATTGATCGCAAAACGCTGACCGCCGCCGACGAAGGAACCCCAATCGTAGAGGTCGAAGTTGGACTGAGTAACACCAGCGAAGAGGTAAACGCTTTCGATGGACGAGAAGGCGACACCGACGTTCAACATCCCCGTGCGGCGTTCCATCACTTCGATGTTTACATCGCGGTAGCCGGGACGTGAAGAAGACAGCTGGCTGATGTCAACCATGTCGTAGTAGCCCAAGTTCATCAGTCGCTTTTGAGCAGTTTCAAGGTCCACAGAGTTGAGCGGATCATTGGACTGAAGGGGAAGTTCACGGCGAATCACGTAGTCCTTGGACTTGCTGTTGCCGGTGATGCTGATGTTGCCGACGCGGTAGGGGCTTCCTTCCGTGACGCGGTAAACAACATCAATCAGGCCGAACCCATTGGCATCCGTTCCTACTTCCTGAATATCCGGAGCAACTTGGGCATCTGCATAACCGCGGGAACCATAGTAACGGCGGATCATCGTCACGTCGTCGGCCACCTTCTGGCCGGAGTAGGCATCGCCATTATACATGCTCAAACCGGGCACAAGTTCCTGTGCAGAAAAGACCTTCGTCGGGCCAAAAGCTACATTGCGCACCTTGTAGCGCTTGCCTTCATCAATCGTGATCTTGAAGTTCAGTCGAAGATTGTTGCCCTTGCCAGTGGCAGACTGTTCCACCTTGGCGAGACGGGCACGAAGATAACCATGATTGCGATAGAAGGTGATCAGAGCAGCGAGGTCATCTTCCCA
Organism: uncultured Akkermansia sp.; assembly: GCA_964448375.1. GTDB lineage: Bacteria > Verrucomicrobiota > Verrucomicrobiia > Verrucomicrobiales > Akkermansiaceae > Akkermansia. The sequence continues at coordinate 134,418 of CAYVAI010000003.1, read as the reverse complement.
GATTTCACGGTCGAGACGGCCAGACTTGGTAATCCAGGTCAACCAGCCGCGTTCCTTCGTCTTGAGGGCTTCGCGGAGCTGACGGGAGTCAAAATGATTGTTGCCGACGAAGTCGATATTGACAACATTGATGTAATTGCCTTCCTGAATATCAAAGATCAGATCGACGAATCCCGGGCGTTCCGTCGGCACATAGCGGTAGCGGATGACCACATCGGGGTAGCGGGAATCTTGATAGTAGGTGCGCAGTTTCGTCAGAGCATCATTGAGAGCACGATCACTCAAGACCTGTCCGCCAACGAGCTTCGTTTCCTCAGCCAGTTCCTGGTTGTCAAATTCGACATTGCCCGTAAAACCAACGCCACCCAGAAGCTTCTGGGATGCCACTTCAAATAGTACCTGAACGGAATTGGGACCAGTCGGTTCTACGGCAATCGTCGTATCACCCGTTACAAGCCCGTCATTGACGAGGCGTTCTAGGTCGCGATTGACGACATCGGAAGAATACTTGGAGCCCTTCTTGGTAGAAATGCGATCCAGCAGACGGGATCTGTCCACCATTTCACCGGAGCCCTTATAACGAACGCCCACATTAGAAACAGTGAATCCATCATATGCCTGATCACCAGCGAAAAGCCCCGTTCCCGGCCCCAGCTCTTTCATCACCTGTTCGGCAGTCATAATCTTCCCTGAAAACTGGGAATCCTGTGCGGGGGACGAATCCTGAGCCGTTACACCGCTCACCATAATAGGAGCGACAGCCAGAACCGTACATGCCTTTTTGTAGTAGTTATTCAGGGACATAGAAAATAATTAGACGGAATCAGTGTCGATGTATTGAGAACTTTTCCGTCTATCTAGTCAAGGCACTAAATAGGGTGTCACGAATTTTAAGGAATCAATCGTGTCATTTCCATTCAAGGTTCTTGCCAATCAGTATAATGATGCCTACCTTCTCCCAGCCGGGATTCCTGTTCCCCTGGGATTGAACACTCCTGTCCCCGCTGCAACATTTTACTCAACACTCTACATTCATGGACATCACTGTCGAGACACAACCCGATTGCACAGCTACGCTGAAAGCAACCGTATCCGCCGCCGATACCGCCTCACGCCGCAAGGCCATCGTTGCCACCTACGCCAGCCGCGTCAAGCTTCCGGGCTTCCGCCCCGGTAAGGCTCCCGCTTCCACCATTGAAAAGCGTTTCTCCAAGGAAATCACTTCCGAACTTTCAGGTACCCTCTTCGAAGAAGTCTGCTCCGAAGCCCTCGAAAAGAACCCCGACCTCAAGGTCCTTGACTTCGGCAAACCCGAAGAATCCTTTGACGCTGACGGCGCTTTCAACGTGACGTCCACCCTGACCATCGTCCCGAACTTCACCCTGCCCGAATACAAAGGCATCGAAGTAACCGTTCCCTCAGAAGAAGTGACTGAAGCCGACCTCGACAAGTCTCTCTCCGACCTGGCAGCACGCCTCGCCGAATACAACACCGTTGACAAGGCCGCCGCCGAAGGCGACGTCACCATCATCGACTTCACCACTACGCTCGACGGCAAGCCCGTCGCCGAAGCTCTCGGCAAACCTGCCGGATTCCTCGAAGGCCGTGAAGACCAGTGGATGAAGGTGGAAGAAGACGGATTCATCCCCGGCTTCGCCAAGGGTCTCGAAGGCACCAAAGCAGGAGAAACCAAAGACATCCCCGTCACCCTGTCCGATTCCTTCCCCTTCGCCGAGTTGCGCAACAAGGAAGTCGTCTTCCACGTCACCGTCAAGGAAATCAAGGAACAAGTCATCCCTGCCATCGACGAAGCCTTTGCTGCCCGTCTGATGCCCGACAAGAGCCTTGAAGAAATCAAGGTCATGCTCAAGGAAGACCTTGCCAAGCGCAAGAAGAACGAGATCGACAACATCAAGGCCGACCAGATCACGGAAAAGCTTGCCGATGCCCTCGATTTTGAACTTCCCGCAGCCCTGATCGACCGCGAAGCTTATGGCATCACCCAGCAGAAGATGCAGGAACTCATGTACTCCGGCCAGGTAACCTCACCGGAAGACATGGAAAGCCGCATGGAATCCGTTCGCGAAGAAGCCAGCAAGGAAGCCAAGCGCAACCTGAAGGTTTACTTCATGCTCCAGGAAATCGCCCGCGAAGAAAAAATCTCCGTCTCGGATCAGGAATTGACCGCCGAAGTCTTCCAGCAGGCACAACACGCCAAGCAAAACCCGAAGACCTTCATTCGCCAACTCCAGCGCGAAGGCCGTATCCACGGCATCCGCATGAGCTTGCTGACGGCAAAGGTACTCGACTCCCTCGTCAAGAATGCTACCATCAAGGTGAGCGAAGACAAGTAAGGATTACACCTACTTTTCCAACCCAGGGGAGATGGGAGCTCAGGCTCCTTTCTCCCCCTTTTTTTCTCCCCCAACCAACCTAACCTACGAATATGTTTTCCAACCAGAAATCCGAGAACTCATCTGCCATGCGCAACTACTATGTTCCCATTGTCGTCGAACAGGACGGACGCGGGGAACGCTCCTTTGACATCTACTCCCGCCTGCTGAAGGACCGCGTCATCTTCATTGGCACAGGCATCGACGATGGCGTCGCAAACGCAGTCATCGCCCAGCTCCTGTTCCTTCAGATGGCCGATCCCAAGAAGGACATCCACATCTACATCAACTCCCCCGGCGGTTCCGTCACAGCTGGCCTTGCCATCTATGATACGATGCAGTTCGTCTCTTGCGACATCAACACATACTGTCTCGGCATCGCCGCATCCATGGGGTCAGTCCTCCTTGCCGCCGGCACCAAGGGCAAGCGCTTCTGCCTGCCAAACTCCCACGTCATGATCCACCAGGTGTCAGGCGGAGCACAGGGTACAGCCTCAGATGTCGAACGCACCGTCAGCTTCATGTTCAACCTGAAAAAGCGACTCAACGGCATCCTGGCCAAGCACACTGGTAAAACCGTTGAACAAGTCGAACACGACGCAGACCGCGATAACTACATGACGGCCGAAGAAGCCGCCGCCTACGGCTTGGTTGACAAAGTACTGGAACACAACAAAGTTCCCACTGGAGACAAGGACTAATCCTCCCTTCCGCCTCACGGCACCTTTACAATCACACTCTATGAGCAATACTGGCAATCAAGGGGCCACCATCCGTTGTTCCTTCTGCATGAAGACGGAAGCGGAAGTCCCAAAAATCATTCGAGCCACTGAATCCATCAACATCTGCAGCAACTGCGGAGAAGCCTGTGCCGCAGTCTTCCTGAGAGAACTTGGCGAAAGCGAAGGAGATCGAATCCTGAATCTCGTCGCCAGATTCCGCCCGGAATCCCTAGCCAAGGTTATCCAGCGATCCAAGCCCACTCCGCTTGAAGGTATCGAGGACATCGATTATACCGAAAATGATGACGATGATGATGACTTTACCACACGCAAGCTCCCCACCCCGGCGGAACTCTGCAAGGCACTGGACGCTTACGTCGTCGGACAAAATCGTGCCAAAAAAGTACTTTCCGTCGCAGTTTACAACCACTACCAACGCCTTCGCCAGAACCAGATTCGTCTCGAAGGCGACTCCATGGACGATGTAGAAATCGAAAAGTCGAACATCCTCATGGCTGGCCCGACGGGCTCCGGCAAGACCCTCTTGGCAAGAACACTGGCACGCATTCTTGACGTCCCCTTCTGCATCGTTGATGCTACCACATTAACGGAAGCTGGTTACGTTGGCGAAGACGTCGAAAACGTCGTCCAGCGCCTGCTTCAGGCCGCTAACTTCGACGTTGACAAGGCAGAGCGAGGCATCATCTACATCGATGAAATCGACAAAGTTGGGCGCAAGACCCAGAATGTCTCCGTCACGCGCGATGTATCGGGGGAAGGCGTTCAGCAGGCTCTGCTCAAAATCGTCGAAGGTACCATCTGCAACGTTCCTCCATCCGGCGGACGCAAGCACCCCCAACAGGAATACATCAAAGTCAACACAGAAAAAATCCTCTTTATTTGTGGAGGAGCCTTCGTTGGACTTGAGGAAATCATCCGCAAACGCCTCGGAGCCAGCCAGATGGGATTTGCAGCCATCAACACGGAACGCAGTCGCGATGAAGTCACCGAAGAAGAAATCCTCAGTCAGGCCATGCCGGAAGACTTCTTCTCCTTCGGCATGATCCCCGAATTCATCGGACGTTTTCCCATCTTCACCGCCCTTCTCACACTGGACGAAGAACAACTTGTCCGTCTCCTCACCGAGCCGCGCAACGCCCTCGTCAAGCAGTACACCAAGCTCCTGGCTCTCTCCGGCGCCAAGCTCAAGATCCAGCCCGGCACACTCAAAGCCATGGCCAAGAAAGCCATCGAACGCGGTACGGGGGCACGCGCTCTCCGCGCCATCTTCGAAGATATCATGCTCGACGTCATGTATGACGTCCCCAGCATGAATGTCGAAAGCGTCACCCTTACCAAAGACGTTGTCGCCAAGGGCAAACAACCCATCATCACCACCAGAGCTTAACCCGCGGCTCCAAAATCACCCAGTCATGAAGGAAATCACCGTACTCGGCATCGAATCCTCTTGTGATGAAACGGCCGTAGCCATTCTACGCGCACCGGCAGATCCCGGTGCGCGCAAGGCGCCCACCCTGCTCTCCTCAGTCATCTCCACACAGATAGCCCTTCACAGGGAACACGGAGGCGTTGTGCCGGAACTCGCATCCCGCAATCACTCGGCGGACCTTCCGCGCGTCATCCGCGAAGCCTGCAACCAGGCAGGCATTGATCCAGACCAGGCAGATGCCTACGCAGCCACCTCAGGCCCCGGCCTCGTCGCTGCTCTTCTCGTTGGCAACACCACCGCCAAAGCCCTGGCACTCGCCACAGGAAAGCCCTTCATCGCCGTCAACCACCTTGAAGGACACATGCTCTCCCCCTTCATCACCCTTGATGAAGGCATCATCCCCCATCTGGCACTCGTCGTCTCGGGAGGCCACACACTCTTTATAGATGTCAAGGAATTTGGCAGCTACCACCTTCTGGGCCGCTCCCTCGACGACGCAGCAGGTGAAGCCTTCGACAAAGTAGGCAAAATGCTTGGACTCCCCTACCCTGGTGGCCCCGAAATTGACAACCTCGCCAGTAGTGGCAACCCAACAGCCTTTGCTTTCCCGCGCGCACTCCTTAAAGAGCCGAGCCTGAACGTCAGCTTCTCCGGGCTCAAAACATCCGTTCTCTACACCTTACCCAAGCTGATCTCGAATGGAGATCCCACAGAACTGCCAAAGCAAACCCTCTGCGACCTCTGCGCATCCTTCCAGCAAGCCGTCATTGACACACTCATCACCAAGGCATTGAGAGGATTAAAATCCACTGGACATCAAACACTTGCACTATCAGGTGGAGTCTCGTGCAACAAAGCTTTAAGGAGCCAGTTAGAAGAGACATGCTCAAAGCACGGCATACGACTCATTCTCCCATCTCCCGTATTTACAACGGATAACGCTGCCATGATCGCCTTCGCCGGACTCCATCATACCCTACATGGGCACAGCCATCCACTCGATCAGGACGTCGACCCCAATCTCAAATTAACCGATGAGTCAAATCGTTCAAAGCAAGAGAAACGATTTGATCATCATTGATTTACGGATGCACAAAAATATAATTAAAAAAATATTTGCCTTTATCGTTGACAGAACGTCCTCTTAATACTAAACTGTCCTCCGCTTTTCGTCAGGCGCCATACGGGAGGGTGAGCATCCGCTAGAACCGAAGGTTTGGGCGGGCTACCGACCCCGGTATAAGCTCCAGCGAAAAGTGAAGGAAAAGAGAAAAGCTTCTGTAGCTCAGGGGTAGAGCGCATCCTTGGTAAGGATGAGGTCGCGGGTTCAATTCCCGCCAGAAGCTCCATTTTTTCCCGCTAGACCAAAGCAGCCCAAACCATTCAAAGAATCATGGCCAAAGAGCAATTCCAGCGCAACAAGCCCCACGTCAATGTGGGCACAATCGGTCACGTCGACCACGGTAAAACTTCCCTTACCGCCGCTATCACTACCGTACTCGCCAAGCAGGGCTTTAACGCTACCGCTAAGAAGTACGACGAAATTGACGCCGCTCCCGAAGAACGCGAACGCGGCATCACGATTTCCACGGCTCACGTCGAATACGAAACCACGAATCGTCACTACGCACACGTTGACTGCCCCGGGCACGCCGACTATGTGAAGAACATGATCACGGGTGCCGCTCAGATGGACGGCGCCATCCTCGTTGTTTCCGCCGCTGACGGCCCCATGCCGCAGACTCGCGAACACATCCTTCTTGCCCGCCAGGTTGGCGTGCCTGCAGTTGTTGTGTTCATGAACAAGTGCGACCTTGTGGACGATCCCGAACTCATCGAGCTCGTCGAAATGGAAATCCGCGAACTCCTTTCCTCCTACGACTTCCCGGGTGATGACATCCCGATCGTCTCCGGCTCCGCCGTCAAGGCTCTTGATGGTGACGCCGCTTACGAACAGAAGATCATGGATCTCATGGAAGCTGTCGATTCCTACATCCCGGAACCCGAACGTCCCGTGGATCAGCCCTTCCTCATGCCCGTCGAAGACGTGTTCTCCATTTCCGGCCGCGGCACCGTTGCCACTGGTCGTATCGAACGCGGTATCGTCAAGAAGATGGAAGAAGTTGAAATCATCGGCATCACTGACACGCAGAAGACCTCCGTTACGGACATCGAAATGTTCCGCAAGTTGCTCGACGAAGGTCGTGCCGGCGACAACGTTGGCCTGCTTCTTCGCGGCCTCAAGAAGGAAGACATCCAGCGCGGTCAGGTTATCGCCAAGCCGGGTTCCGTCAAGCCTCACAAGAAGTTCACGGCTGAAGTGTACGTCCTCTCCAAAGAAGAAGGCGGCCGCCACACCCCGTTCTTCAACAACTACCGTCCTCAGTTCTACTTCCGTACAACGGACGTGACTGGTAGCGTCACCCTGCCCGAAGGCACGGAAATGGTTATGCCTGGCGACAATGTCTCCATGACCATCGAACTCATCACGCCCATCGCCATGGAAAAAGCCATGCGTTTCGCTATCCGCGAAGGTGGTCGTACCGTTGGTGCTGGCCGTGTCGCCACCATCATTGAATAAACATCCTCATACTGGGCTGCAGTAGAATCTGCACCCTTGGTCATGTTGAGGGTGCTTCCAGAAGAGGCACCCTCAATATACCGAACAACAAGAAAAGTCCCCACAGGGTAGTAGTTCAATTGGTAGAGCAGCGGTCTCCAAAACCGCAAGTTGTGGGTTCGAGCCCCTCCTACCCTGCCACTTTTCATCAGAGATCCCCTTGAAGCATGTTTCGCAAGATTTTCCAATACATCGCCGAAATTAAAGGCGAACTTAAAAAAACAACTTGGCCCTGGGATAGTGATCCGAAAGCCAAAGGCTTTAAAAAGTATCGTGAACTCTGGGGATCCACCTTGGTCGTTTTGATCGCAATGGTACTGCTGGGCGCCTACGTGGCGTCTTTTGACGTAGTCCTTGCTTATGTGGTGAATTGGGTTATCAATATCGCCAGCTAATTTTCATATCATCCATCCCCCAACGATACGCAATACTTCCATGTCCATTATCCCTGAGCCCAAGAAGCAATGGTATGTAATGCACGTTCTCTCCGGCCAGGAAGGGCGTGTACGTGAACGTGTCCTTCGCAAAGTTGACGCAGAAGAGATGGGTGAATACATTTTCGACATCCTTGTGCCAACCGAAATGGTTGCCGAAATCCGCAATGGTAAAAAAACGGAAACCAAGCGCAAGTTCTTCCCCGGCTATGTTTTAGCCAATATGGCACTCCTTCAGCCCGATGGTTCTCTTAACAAGAGCGTCTGGTACTTCGTACTTCAGACCGATGGCGTCATCGGCTTCGCCGGTTCCAGAGACAAGCCAATGCCCATGCGCGAACGCGAAGTTGAAGCCATGCTTGCTCAGATTCAAGAACGCGCCGAAGGAGCCCGTCCGAAAATTCTGTTTGAAGTGGGTGACACTGTTCGAGTCAAGGAAGGTCCCTTTCAGAGCCAGGAAGGCATCATTGAAGAAATCGATCCCGAACGCGGCAAACTGCGCGTCAGCGTCTCCATTTTTGGGCGTTCCACTCCTGTGGATCTGGAATTCTGGCAGGTTGAAAAAGCCTGAGTTTCCCAGTCCGCCCCCATACTATCTCCCCCTTTCCCCGCTAACAAAGTAAAACCATGGCAAAAGAAGTAACAAAAATCATCAAGCTCCAGATCTCTGCCGGCGCGGCCAACCCGTCGCCGCCCGTGGGTCCTGCCCTCGGTCAGGCTGGTGTCAACATCATGGCATTTTGTAAGGAATTCAACGCCGCCACGCAGAAGCAGGCCGGCGATATCCTTCCTGTCGTGATCACCGTGTACAAGGACAAGTCCTTCTCCTTCATCACCAAGCAGCCCCCGGGTGCTATCCTTCTCAAGAAGGCAGCTGGCATTGCTTCCGGTTCTGGAGAACCGAACAAGAAGAAGGTTGCCACGATCTCCAAAGCCAAGCTTATGGAAGTCGTCTCCACCAAGCTTCCTGACATGAACACTCAGGATCCTGAAAAGGCCGCTCTCATCCTGGCTGGCCAGGCCCGCCAAATGGGCATCGAAATCGAAGGTATGTAATTTTCATCCGCAGGAGGATCCTCACTGATCCGAACGCACTGCCAAACACACACATGTCCAAAAAACGCAGCAAGCGATATCAAGAAGCAGCAAAGCTCATCACCCCTGGTAAGAGCTATAGCATCACGGAAGCAGTGGAAACGATGAAGTCGTTCCCCGCTCCGAAGTTTGACCCCACTGTCACCGTCTCGTTCCACCTGACGGTTGATCCCCGCAAGTCCGACCAGATGGTTCGCGGGAGCGTCTCTCTGCCCCACGGCACCGGTAAGAATGTTCGTGTTCTTGTCTTCGCCAAGGGCGACGCCGCCAAAGCCGCTGAAGAAGCCGGAGCTGAATTTGTCGGTTTCGAAGACTTGATCAAGAGGGTTCAGGACGGTTTCACCGACTTCGACTCCGCTATCGCCACCCCCGACGCCATGACGGAGGTTCGCAAGGTAGCTCGTGTCCTCGGTCCGCGCGGCCTGATGCCCAACCCGAAGACCGGAACGGTTACGGAAGATGTCGCCAAAGCAGTTCGCGAAGTCAAGGCTGGTCGTGTTGACTACAAGGTTGACAAGAACGCCAACATCTCCGCCGCCGTCGGCAAGCTCTCCTTCGACAACGAAAAGATCACTGAAAACGCCAAGGCATTCATTGATTCCGTCGTCAAGGCTCGCCCATCTTCCGCCAAGGGTGCCTACATCGAATCCGCTACGATTTCCTGCGCTATGTGCCCCGGCCTGGCCGTTGATTCCGCAGAAATCGGCAAACTGTAACCACAAACCGGAACACTAATTATATGAATCCTGATAAGCGCATCATCATCGACGACTTGATCGCCCGCGTCAACGGGTCTCCGTTCCTGATTGTTATCGATTACACCAAGGTTACCGTACCTGATTTCACCAATCTTCGTGCCAAGCTCTCCGAGTCCGGCGCCCAGTGCCACGTTGAAAAGAACAACTTCATGCGTAAGGCTCTGACTGAAGCTGGTCTTCCTGACATCAGCGAACACCTCAACGGACAGACCGCATACATCTCCGGATCTTCCGACGTTATCGCAGCAGCCAAGGTGCTCAACAACTTTTTCAAGACAGCCAAGAAGGGCGCCTACAAGGTCGCTCTTGTTGATGGCACCGTTCTTGATGCAGCTGCCATCCAATCTATCGGCGAAATTCCTTCCCGCGAAGCTCTTCTTGCCCAACTTCTTGGAACCATCAACGGTGCAGGCTCCGCCCTCGCCCGCGTTATCCAGGCTCGTGTGGACAAAGAAAACGGAACGGACGAAGCTCCTGCCGCCTAATCACTTGACCAGATGGCTCGGTTGCATTATAATCTTCAATCCAACCGAGCCTGAATCTCCAAAATGGTTCCTTTGTCGGAACTCCGGCCGGAGAACTGAAATGTCGGGGAGCCCCCCGACGCGACTTGAACCTAAACAAACACAATACAATGGCTGATATTACCAAAATCGCAGAAGAACTCGGCACGCTGACCATCCTTGAAGCTGCTGAACTTGTTAAGCTCCTCGAAGAAAAGTGGGGCGTGTCCGCAGCTGCTCCCGTAGCCGCCGCCGCCGCCGCCGCTCCTGCTGAAGCTGCTGAAGAACAAACCGAATTCAACCTCGTCATCGCTGACGGTGGCGCCAACAAGATTGCCGTCATTAAGGTTGTCCGCGAAGTCAAGACCGGTCTCGGACTTGCTGATGCCAAGAAGCTTGTTGAAAGCGCTCCCACGGTTCTGCTTGAAGCAGTTTCCAAGGAAGAAGCTGAAGCTGGCAAGGCCAAGCTTGAAGCCGCTGGCGCCAAGGCTGAAATCAAGTAAGCTTTTTCTCCCCTGCGCAGCAGGAGAGGGCTCATATCCTTCTCCTGCTGCGTTCGCGTGCATCCATGGGATGCCGAGACACAATCGACCGGAGTTCACCGAATTTCGAACCTGTGGGTTCCGGTCGGTTCTGTCAAAACGAACCAAGCCCAGCATCCGGGCACAAGGATGCAACCAGTAACATCTCGTCTACAGCAGCCCATGTCACAACGACTCTACTTCGGGAACATTAAGGAAGTCATCGAACCGCCGAATCTGATTGAGATTCAACTTCAGTCATACTTTGATTTTCTCCAGAAAGACACTCCCGCAGCAGAGCGGAAGGATATCGGTCTTCAAGGAGTGATGAAGGAAATCTTCCCCATCAAGAGCTATGACGAAAACATTGAACTGGACTTCGTTTCCTATGAAATCGAAGATCCCAAGGTCAGTGATTATGAAGCTATTCGTTCCGGCGAAACCTATGGCGCTGCCCTTCAGGTTAATTTCCGTCTGAAATCCGAAAACGAGTCCAAGACGGAAACAGTGTACATGGGCGAAGTGCCCATGATGACCAACCGTGGCACCTTCGTAATCAACGGCGCAGAACGCGTCATCGTCTCTCAGCTACACCGTTCGCCGGGCATCTGCTTTGAGAGTTCCCAGCACCTCAACGGTAAGATGCTTCATTCTTTCCGCATCATTCCTGACCGCGGTTCCTGGCTTGAAGTCCAGTTCGATACGAACGATCTACTCTACGTTTACCTCGATCGCCGTCGCCGCCGTCGTAAATTCCTTGCCACCACTTTCATGCGTTACCTCGGTTTCACGAGTGACCGCGATATCGTCAAGGAATTCTACGATATCAAGAAACTGAAGCTCAATGAAGACCTCACCGAAGATGAACTGACCAACCTCGTCGTCGTCGAATCCGTCATCCGTGACGAGAAGACGATCGTCAAGGCTTTTGATGCCGTCACCAAGGGTGTGGTTCTCCAGCTCCTCCAGTTTGGCGTCAAGGAAGTCGAAGTCATCGATCAGTCCCAGGAAGAAGTCCTCATCAAGACCCTCAAGAAGGACCCGGCCAAGGACGAAGATTCCGCTCTCAAAGAAATCTACAAGCGCCTCCGTCCTGGTGATCCTGCCACCGCCACTCAGGCACGCACCCTTCTCAACCGCCTCTTCAATGATCCGAAGAAGTACGACCTCACACGAGTAGGCCGTTACAAGCTCAACCAGAAGCTCGGTCTCGAAACCAGCCTTGATCAGCGTCTGATGACCGCAGAGGACTTCCTCAGCTCCCTGAAGTACCTCCTCAAACTGAAAAAGGGCGAAGGCATCGTGGACGATATCGACCACCTCGGCAGCCGCCGTGTACGTGCCGTGGGCGAACTGATGGCCAACCAGTGCCGCGTGGGTCTTGCCCGCACGGAACGTCTGGTCAAGGAACGCATGACCCTGATCGATCAAAACATTGAAGGCGTCACCCCCAGCAAGCTCATCAACCCGAAGGCGCTTAGCGCCGTTGTCCGCGACTTCTACGGCCGCTCCCAGTTGAGCCAGTTCATGGATCAGATCAACCCCCTGGCCGAACTGACCCACAAGCGCCGTCTCTCTGCCCTCGGGCCGGGTGGTTTGAACCGCGACCGCGCCGGATTCGAAGTTCGAGACGTCCATCCTTCCCACTACGGACGTATTTGCCCTATTGAAACGCCTGAAGGTCCGAACATTGGTCTCATCAACTCGATGTGTACCTATGCTCGCATCAATGAATTCGGTTTCATCGAAACTCCCTATCGCAAGGTCGTCAATGGTCGCGTGACCAGCGACATCGAGTACATTACGGCTGACCAAGAAGAAGGCCACCTGGTTGCCCAAGCCAACAACAAGATTGACGACGCAGGTAATTTCCTCACTCCGAACGTGACGGCCCGTCTCGGTGGCGACTTCATCGAAGTTGACCCGATGGACGTCACCTACATGGACGTTTCTCCGAAGCAGCTCGTTTCCATCGCCGCTGGCCTCATTCCCTTCCTGGAACACGATGACGCCAACCGCGCACTCATGGGATCGAACATGCAGCGCCAGGGCGTGCCGCTTATGGTCGCCGAAGCACCCCTCGTCGGTACAGGTCTCGAAGGTAAATCCGCCCGCGACTCCCGTTCTGTCATTCTTGCAGAAGCAGACGGTATTGTAGCCTCCGCTTCCGCAGAAGTAATCATCACCACCCCGGATGGTCAGCTTCCCGTTCGCCCCGAAGTCTTCCTTTCCGATCCGGAAAGCGTCAAGACCGACCGCAACAACGGCGTCTATGTGTACCCGCTCCGCAAGTTCATGCGTTCCAACGCTGGCACCTGCATCAACCAAAGGCCTATCGTCTGCCGTGGACAGGCTGTCAAGTGCGGCGAAGTCCTCGCTGACGGTCCGAACACCGATGGTGGCGAACTCGCCCTTGGTCGCAACGTTCTCGTGGCCTACATGCCTTGGAACGGCTACAACTTCGAAGATGCTATCGTCATCTCTCAGCGCGTCGTCATGAATGACACCTACACCTCCATTCACATCTCTGAATTTGAAGTGCAGGCTCGTGACACCAAACTGGGACCGGAAGAAATCACCCGTGACATTCCGAACGCTGGTGATGAAGCCCTCAAAAACCTCGACCACGACGGCGTCATCCGCATCGGTGCCGAAGTCAAGCCAGGCGACATCCTCGTCGGCAAGATCACTCCGAAGTCCGAAACCGAGCTCGCACCTGAAGAACGCCTCCTGCGCGCCATCTTCGGTGAAAAGGCCGCTGAAGTGAAAGACACTTCCCTGCGCGTCCCCTCCGGTTGCACTGGTATCGTGATGGATGTTCGCACATCTTCCCACAGCTCCAGCCGTGGACATGACGATCTCGTTGTCGATACCGCAGAGAAAAAGAAGCAGTTCAAGAAGATCAATGACGAGCATAAGAAGAAGATCGACCAATTGATCGACCAGCTCACCAAAAAGCTCTCTGACATCCTGCTGGGTGAAAAAATCCCGCTCGACGTCGTCAATGCTCAGACGGGTGAAATCATCATCCCCGCCAACCGCAAGATCACCAAGACCCTGCTTCGCAAGCTCGCCCTCGTTCACGATCACATCGAAATCGACCCGAGCCCGATCCGCAACAAGATTTTCGAAATCATCACCTCCTTTGAAGGACGCTTCACCGAACTCGATGAAGAACGCGAACACCGCCTCGACCTCATGGAATCCGGTGACGAGTCCGAACCCGGCGGCATCAAGGAAGTCAAGGTTTACATCGCAGCCAAGCGCAAGCTCGGCGTCGGCGACAAGATGGCTGGCCGTCACGGTAACAAGGGCGTTGTCGCCAAGATTGTTCCCGAAGCAGACATGCCCTTCCTTTCCGACGGTACTCCGGTTGACATCGTGCTGAACCCCTTGGGTGTGCCTTCCCGAATGAACGTCGGCCAGGTGCTCGAAGCTCACCTTGGCGTTGCTGCCCGTGCCCTTGGTTTCAAGGTGGCTACACCGGTCTTCGACGGTATTCACGAATCCAAGATTTGGGATTACATGTCCCAGGCCAAGAAGATCGACGGTTTCACGTGGATCGGTGACGGTAAGGACGGCACAGTAGCTGGTAAGAGCACGCTTTACGACGGTCTCACTGGCGAAGCCTTCCACAACCCGGTCGTGGTCGGTTATACCTACATGCTTAAGTTGAACCACTTGGTTGCAGACAAGATCCACGCCCGTGCGGTCGGCCCCTACAGCCTCGTGACCCAACAGCCCCTCGGCGGCAAGGCCCAATACGGTGGTCAGCGCTTCGGGGAAATGGAAGTGTGGGCTCTGGAAGCTTACGGTGCAGCCTACACGCTGCAGGAACTCCTCACCGTCAAATCTGACGACGTGCAGGGCCGTACGCGAATCTACGAATCCATTGTCAAGGGAGACAACTCCCTGGAAGCCGGTACTCCGGAATCCTTCAACGTGTTGATCAAGGAAATGCAATCCCTCGGCCTGGACGTCCGTCCCGGCAGCAAGGAAGACCTCGCCAAGTCCCGCGATGAGCTGGACGAATTGGGAGATCTCGATCTTTCCTTCGACATGTCCGCTGATATGCCGGATCTCTCAACGGATGACGACGACATTCTCGGAGACCTGTAACCATATCCTCGTAAAACCAGAACAAAGTTTAAAATCCGCCTTGCATCCGACAAGGGTGCAAGGCAAAACACACCACTCCACGCTTTAAATCAGGTATGTCTGAAGCCCCTTCCATCCGGGAATTCCATGGATTAAACGACAAGCCCAAGTCGTTCGATCAAGTCTCCATCACTGTTGCCAATCCAGAAGCCATTCGCGCCTGGTCCTTCGGTGAAGTGACCAACCCAGAGACGATCAACTACCGCACGTTCAAGCCCGAAAAAGGCGGCTTGTTCTGCGAACGCATTTTCGGACCGACACGCGATATGGAATGCGCCTGCGGCAAATACAAGAGAGTCAAGCACAAAGGTGTTGTCTGCGACCGTTGCGGCGTAGAAGTCACCAACTCTCGCGTCCGCCGTGAACGCATGGGCCACATCGAATTGGCCGTCCCCGTCTCCCACATCTGGTTCTACAAGTGCATGCCCAGCCGTATCGGCCTGATGCTTGATATGACGGCACGCCACCTCGAACGCGTTATCTACTACGAAGATTACATCGTCATCGACCCCTTGGACACGCCCTTGGAAAAGGGACAAATCCTCACCGAAGATGAATTCCGTAGCTACGAGGATGAATACGGCGACGATGCTTTCAAAGCAGGCATGGGGGCTGAAGCCATCCAGGAAATGCTTAAAAACATCGAACTGGAATCTCTCATCGTTCAGTTGCAGATAGATATGGAAAGCACTAACTCCAAGCAAAACAAGCGCAAGATTGCCAAGCGCCTGAAGCTTGCCCAGGGCTTCCTCCAGTCTCACACCCGTCCGGAATGGATGATCATGAGCGTTCTTCCGGTCATTCCTCCGGATCTTCGCCCCCTCGTCCCACTCGAAGGTGGTCGCTTTGCCACATCCGACCTCAACGACCTGTACCGCCGCGTCATCAACCGTAACAACCGTTTGAAGACTCTGTTGCAGCTCAAGACGCCGGAAGTCATCATTCGCAATGAAAAGCGCATGCTTCAGGAAGCCGTTGACGCCCTGTTCGACAATGGCCGTCATGGCCGCGCCGTAACCGGAGCTGGCAACCGCCCCCTCAAGTCCCTGTCCGACATGCTCAAAGGCAAGGGAGGCCGCTTCCGTCAGAACCTGCTCGGCAAGCGCGTTGACTACTCTGGTCGTTCCGTCATTGTGATCGGACCGGAACTGAAGATGAGTCAGTGCGGTCTTCCCAAGAAGATGGCTCTCGTTCTCTTTGAACCCTTCATCATCCATCGTCTGAAGGAACTCGGCTACGTGCACACCGTACGTTCCGCCAAGAAACTTATCGACCGCAAGACGCCGGAAGTATGGGACATCCTCGAAGAAGTCACCAAGGGTCACCCAGTCATGCTGAACCGTGCTCCCACCCTGCACCGTTTGTCCATCCAGGCATTCGAACCAGTATTGATCGAAGGTTCCGCCATCCGTCTCCACCCGCTCGTTTGTAACGCATACAACGCTGACTTCGACGGTGACCAGATGGCTGTGCACGTTCCGCTCTCCGTGGAAGCTCAGCTCGAAGCCAGGCAGCTCATGTTGTCCACCAACAACATCTTCTCACCGGCCTCCGGCAAGCCTATCACCACGCCGACGCAGGACATTATTCTCGGTGCCTACTTCCTCACACACACCCGTGCCGTGGAAATCAAGGATCAGCAGGATAATTCCCACCTTCTTCCCCTTTTCGAATCCATCGGTGAAGTAGAATACGCCATTGCCGCACGTAAAATCGGCTACCACAACTGGATCCGCCTCCACAACCCTGACTACGGCAAGAAGCCCGAAGAAGTCGTGTATGGCGATGTGACCAAAAAGGTCATCATCACCACAGCTGGCCGCGTCCGCTTCAACGAAATCTGGCCCGAAGAAATCGGTTACATCAACCGCAACGTCGGCAAGAAGCAGATGGGCGACATCATTTGGCGCTGCTACCAGACCGTTGGCAAGGAACGTACCGTCCAGACCCTCGACTCCCTCAAGAACCTCGGCTTCAAGGAAGCTACGCGTTCCGGGTGCTCCATCGGTATCGTGGACATGGTCGTTCCCTCCCAGAAGAAGGAAGAAATCGACAAGGCATATAAGGCCGTCGAAAAAGTCACCAAGCAGTACAAAAACGGTATCATCACCGACGGTGAACGTTACCAGAAGATCGTTGACATCTGGACCCAGACGACCGATATAATTCAGAAGGCGCTTTACTCCAAGCTTGAACACAACGAAGGTTCCGCCATGGCCAGCCCGCTCTACATGATGGTTGACTCCGGTGCTCGTGGTAACAAAGCACAGGTGAAGCAGCTCTCCGGTATGCGTGGTTTGATGGCCAAGCCCAGTGGTGAAATTATCGAACGCCCGATTACGTCCAACTTCCGTGAAGGTCTCTCCGTGCTGGAATACTTTATTTCCACTCACGGTGCCCGTAAGGGTCTGGCTGACACCGCTCTGAAGACGGCTGACTCCGGGTACATGACCCGTAAGCTCGTTGACGTTGCCCAGGACGTGATTGTCTTCGCTGAAGACTGCCACACCTCCAACGGTATCACTGTCCACTCCATCTACGATGGTGAAGACGAAGTGGCTTCTCTTGCCAGCCGCATCTACGGCCGCGTTTCCTGTGAACGCATCGTGGACCCGGTCTCCGGCGAAGTCATTGTGGACGTTAACCAGATCATCGATGAAAAGCAAGCTGACAAGCTTGAAAAGATCGGAGTGGAACAACTCAAGATCCGTTCCGTTCTCACCTGCGACCTCAAGCGCGGATGCTGTGCCAAATGCTACGGCCTCAACCTAGCTACCGGCCTCGAAGTGAAGATCGGTGAAGCAGTCGGCATCATCGCTGCCCAGTCCATCGGTGAACCCGGCACGCAGCTCACCATGCGTACTTTCCACGTCGGCGGTACGGCTACTACGGCATTCAAGCAGCCGATCATCAAGGTAAAGAACGCTGGTAAGATTGTCTATCCCGAAGATCTCACCGTTGTTGAAGACGCCAATCACAACCACGTCGTCCTTAACAAGCAGGGTTCCGTCTCCATCGTCAACGAAAAGGGCCGCGAAATCGACTCCTATCAGATCATCCTCGGTACGGTTCTTTACGTGCCCAACGGTGGTATGATCAAAAAGGACGATACCCTCGCCACTTGGGATCCTTACAATGTACCCGTCATCTCCCAGTTCTCCGGTAAAGTGGAGTTCAAGGATATCATCGTCGGTATCACGGTCTCTCAGGAAAAAGACAACCAGACGGGCGCCGCTGCTATGGTCGTCATCGAGCACAAGCAGGAACTTCACCCTCAGGTCGTCATCAAGAATCCCAAGACTCGCGAAGTCTTGGCTTCTTACGCCATTCCCTCCGGAGCCAACATCTCCGTTAAGGACGGCGAAGAAATCACGGCTGGTACCATGCTGGCAAGAACGCCTCGCAAGGCTTCCAAGACGAAGGACATTACCGGTGGTCTTCCCCGCGTTGCCGAACTCTTTGAAGCTCGCAAGCCCAAGGATGCCTGCTCTATCGCCCGTATCGACGGTATCGTCAGAATGGACGGAGTGCCCAATTCCCGCGGTAAGAAGAACATCATCGTCGTCGATCCTGTCACAGGAGAAGAAGTTGATCACCTCGTTGCTATCAACAAGCACATCGTTGTTCATGAAGGCGACCATGTGCACCAGGGCGACCAGTTGACGGAAGGTTCGGTCTCCCCGGATGAAATCCTCGACGTTTGCGGCAAGGAAAAACTCCAGGAACACCTCGTCAACGAAGTTCAGGAAGTCTATCGTCTCCAGGGTGTAGAAATTAACGACAAGCACGTTGAAATCATCATTCGCCAGATGCTGCGCAAGGTTGTCATCATCGAACCCGGCAACACCGAGTTCCTCTGGGGCGACCAAGTGGACAAAACCACCTTTGATCGCATCAACGAAGAAACGGTCTCCAAGGGCGGTACCCCCGCTGTTGCCCGCCCGGTTCTCCTCGGCATCACGAAGGCCTCCCTCGAAACGGAATCCTTCATCTCCGCAGCCTCCTTCCAGGACACCACTCGCGTTCTGACGGAAGCTTCCACCCTCGGTAAGACCGACATGCTGGAAGGCTTCAAGGAAAACGTCATCATGGGTCACCTCATCCCCGCCGGTACTGGTTTCTCGACCTACTGTGGTATTGATGTCCACCCTGCTGAAGGTGTCGAGGAAATCCTGCCGACTCCGGACGATGATCCCGATGGCGATGGTGGTAGCGACATCGAAGACTCCATCAACTTCGGTGATGATCGCTGAACCAAATAAGGGTTAACGATTTCCGACAAATAACTTCAGAGGCTGTTCCGCATGTTCGGAACAGCCTCTTTTGTTTGTCTTCCAACGCTTGATAATTATCCGTCAAAGCTGTCTACAAGGGAGCACAAACCAGTTCCAGCAAGGCCTGTCTGCCTTCTTCCCTCGACCATATAGCCCCGTGACCACCTGGGAATTCACGGTACTCGACATGGGGAAAACGGACACTGAGCCTTCGTGCCTGCTCCACGGGAATCTCCCGGTCATTCGTCGCCGCCAGAATAGCTACCGGAGATTTGACCAGTGGCGCATATAAATCAGAGCGAAATGTTTCCCCTACCAGCAAGGATACGACCCAATCCGGCGCGTACATCCGCGCGCAGGCTCCAAAGCTATCGAAAGGCACACACAAAATCAGCCGGCCAACTTCCTTGCGGGAAGCAATATGCGTTGCCACACCGGTTCCCAGAGAATTTCCAACCAGGATCACCTGCGGCCAACCGCGCCCGGTCTCCTGCAATATCGTCTCCACGGCGAGAATCATATCCTCCACTACAGCATCCTCCGAGGGCCAGCCGGAACTCATCCCGGAGCCCCGATAGTTCACCAGCAACTTCGCGACTGGCCAGGAATCAACCGCCCGCAGGTAGCTGGCAACATCGCGCCCTCGCCCCGGACAAAAAACGAGAAGAGGCGCCCCGGTCTTCTCCTGAAACCATCCATCCAATCGCTCTCCTCCCAGCTCAAAACTCCGCCGGCTCTCGGACCATGCGGCATAGCGCCGAGCATAGGCATCCACATCCTTCACTGGTTGCGGATTGAATACCAGGAGCCCTTTCCCCCACCCCGTCCAGCCGATCCAAACGGCCAACAGACATACAAGCGAGATACTCACCAGGGCACACAGCCATTTCCTCATGCGATGCGTCACCATGCGTTCCTCATTCTGCCCTACTCTCCCAATGATGCAATTTTAAACAATCCGGGGACTTGAGAAAATTTCCCAAGTCCCCGGGGCATATACATCAACTTTAAATCCTCTGGCTTACTCGGAAAGTTTGTACACCTCGGCGGCGGTCATCAGAAATGCACCAGTGCCGTACACTTCGCTATTGCGCTTTTGTACCTGCCGGGGATCTGCCCCAACGGGCTGTACCCAGCAGAGTTTGCCTTCCGTATCGACGGAGTTCACAAGAGCCTTCCAGCCCTTTTGGACAATGGGAAGGAAACGTTCCTTCGGCAACAAACCCGCATTGATACCGTAAGCCATCGCATAGGTCATAAAGCCGGTGGCGCTCGTCTCTGGAGCCGGATAGCTTGCTGGATCCAGCAAGCTGGCGTGCCAACATCCGTCTTCCTGTTGGAGTCCGGCGAGGCGGTTGCTCATTTCCACAAAAAGCTTTTCATAAAAGGGCCTGTACTTTTTGTCATCGGCGGGTAATGCCTTGAGCATCTCCGCCAAACCACCCATCACCCAGCCATTGCCACGCCCCCAGAAGACTTTCTGTCCGTTGGCTTCCTTCTTGTTGATGTATGAGGCATCGCGGAAGAACAGGCGTTCCTCCGTATCATAGAGCTTGTCATAGGTTGCCTTGTATTCACTGGAGGCAAACTCCATGTACTTTTCATCACCTGTCAGTGTATAAAGCCGGGCATAGACTGGAGGCGCCATAAACAGGGCATCGCACCACGACCAACGTTCATACTGCCCGGAGGAGCCGTGAATCATCTTGGCAGGATCCATGCAGCGATTGGCAATCACCCAGTCGGCGCGCGCCTGAGTCGGCATCTTCATCAGCTTCTTCCCATGCTTGGCGTACATGTCCAGATATGCCTGGCCGACGCAAATATCGTCGGCGTGGTACATGTAGGGGCCCACCTGCCAGATCATGCGATTGAAAATCTTCTGGAGCCATTCGTCGTATTTCTTGTCGCCGCTCAATTCTGCCCAATCGAACATGCCTACATAGAGGGCTCCATTCAACCAGCTAAAGGGTTGACGCGATGAAGGCTGGCTGGAGAAGGCCTTCATCTGCCAATCCGCAACCTTGCGGGCCACGTCCATCACATCCTGTTTGCGGAATTCCGATGAGCAGGGCCGTGCTTTGGCGTTCATACGGATACCTGCTTCATAGGCTCGGAAGCCCGGGTACTTGTAATTGTACATCCAGAGGACATTGGGTTTGCCCTGCCCTCCGCTTACGACGAATGGACGCACATTGTCCCGGGATGACTCGGCGGTTACGGGTTCCGATGTCCACGTTTTACCTTTGTCCGCCGTTGTCCAGCGTTCGATTTCAAAAACATCCTTCACTGGTCGAGAAGCATAGACTACATCGGGGTTCTCGTGATCGAGATACACGCCGCCCGAGTAATTGCACTCATACTCCGACTGCTCCTTTGGATAATCATTGCGTTGGAACCAGCGTCCAGCCTTCGTGATTTTGTGGTTGTTCCACTTCTTCCCATCCCAGCGGGCATACCAGTACGAGTGCTCCGTCATCACATGACTGAAGCGGGCATAGACCAGCACCGGGAATTCCTGCTCATCGAAAGCAATGTCCCAAATCCAGGCTTTCTCCTGCGTTTTACCGGCATCATACACCTTATCGCACAGAGATGGAGGCACAGCACCGTCCGCCACCTTGCGAATCAGGCGCCCATCGGCTCCCCACAGCGCGCCGTCACGGTACATGGCAAAGTAGATGGAATTCGTTGCTTCATTGCGCGGATGCCCATCCGTAAAGGCAAGGAAGATTTTGTCCTTCCCGTTGTTGGCGGCCTTCAGATAGGGGCGGACGGAATTATTTGTCTTCTCATTCTGGATCAAGGTTTGAGCCGGGCTCCAGGTCTTCAAATCGTCCGTAAACACCATGTTCGGCTTGAAGTTGGCGCCGCGAAACAGGAGGTAAATTCTCCCATTCTCGTCGTTCAACTGTGCCGGATTCGTGTAACAGACCCCCATGGGGCCTTCGATATCCGGCGTAATACTTTGTTCCTCATCCCATGCGGAAATATCGCCGGGTTTTCGGGTAATGCGGTAGTAGATGGGGGAATTCTTCGTCCCTCCATGAGCGGAATAGAAAGCCGCAATGCGCTTGTCCGGCAAAACCAGAAAGGAGGGGTTGGCATGGTCGTCGTAGTCCAGCTTGTCGTGCAGTTTCACCGACTTTTTCTCACCACTGACTGGATCGAAGGAAAACGCCATGATGCTGCCTTCCTTGTCCACAGCCCCGCCTATCATCACACCGTCCACATACACGGCACGAGGATCGGAAAACCAGCACCAGGCACCATCGCCGGATACCAGTTCGCTATCCTCCGCATAAGGCGGCATCGTGGGAGGCTCTATCGCGTTCCCCTGAATGCTGGAACACCACAGCACCGTGGCACATGCCAACACACGCCAGGGGGAAAATCCCCCCTGGCTGATCAAGCAACTCGTTTTCATGGGATTTCGGGTTGAAAGGGTGTAATGCCTACTTCTTGAGTTTCAGTACCGACAAGCTGACTGGCAGATCGTGTTTGGTGTTCTTCATTCCCGGGAACGGCATGTCGAAGTTCACGACGATCAACTCATTGCCAATCACAAGAGGTTCGCAGGGTTGGTCAAGCTTGCCGCCGGCCCCCGTCGTATCGCCATTCTCACTGATGATCTGGAAGGTAGCCTTGTCCACATCGTACATGTGGATGGAATTGCGCTTCGAATTCGTGATGTAAATCCTGTTGGTATCCGTATCGCACACAATGCCATCACAACAATTGATCGATTCATCATCAACGATGATCTCCTGCTGAACCGGTTTGCCTGCAGTATCAAACGTCGTACGAGAAATCACCCCGTCGCCGAAACGGCCACTGTACATGCGCCCCTGATTGTCGAAGGTCACGCCATCGGCGCCATCAGTTTCCGATTCTGCATTCGGAGAAGGCTTGGCATCATACTGAGCCACGAGATGGGGATCCTTGGCATTCGGCAGCAACTTCACTTCGCCCTTCTTCATTTCATCCAGGGAAATCGCGTACACGCCGCTTTGATTCGGCTTGTCCGCAAGGTCAAAGTGAGTATCGCTTACATATACCTTACCCTTGTGCCAGCGCACGGCATTGGCCAGTTTGAAGCCGGAGGCAGCCACTTCACAGCGCACGGGCTTGCCATTTTCCACAACGACTCTGAGCAGGCGTGACTTGTAGTCCTTATTGCTGAAATACTGGTTATCGGCAATGTAGAGGTTGCCATCCGGACCGAATTCGATTCCCATCGGGTGAACCTTGCCCGTTTCTGGATGAGGAGTCAGTTTGTCAAACCAGACACTCACCTTACGGTTCTTGTCGATGCGGAACAGCTTGGCGCCTCCAACCTTTTCGTAATCAATATAATTCGGTGCAGAAAGAATAATGCTGCCATCAGCTGCCACAGACATTCCATCCGGCACCGAGCATGCCGAAGGATCCAGGCTAAGGTACATTTGCGGCTTGATGGATGTTGCCGGAAGCATTTTCGTTGAAGCCGCGGCATTCGTGGCATTCGGAAGAGTAGAGCAACTCGTTGCAACAAGAAGAGTACCCATTGCCGACAAAAGGATAAGAGATTGTTTTTTCATAGTAAACATTTTGTGATACTGGAAATACGCCACAGTTGAAAGCATTCTTTCATCAATAAAAAGACGGCTCTGTTTACAAGGAAACAAAACCGCCCTTCTTACGGCAACAGATGTATGAAGGGTTACCCCTTCGTCGGCAATTTTTTCTCAATCAGCGTCTTGCCATCCGCATCAAAAGCGCGCATTTTGATACCGCTTCTGTCAATATCCAGCCTGGCTCCACTTTTATTGCTGCCCACAAGAATAGGATAACTGCGTTTGCCTCGGACGGCTTCGTGGAAATTGTAACGGTGAGTATGTCCGGAGATCATCAGATCGATGCCAGCCTTGTTGAGCATGCTGAACATTTTCTTGCTAATGTCATTCATGCCGTGTTCCTTATTGTACTCTTCAATTTCTGAAATCGGGAAGTGGCTCATCACAATGCGGTGACGGGCTTTTTTGAATTCCGGGCTTTGCAGTATCCCCTTCAGCCATTCCGCCTGTTCCGTGCGGTAGTTATCGAAATCCGTCAACCCGGCATAAACCGGGTGCGTGTCCGGCTTGTCTTCACCACAATCCAGAAAAATGACGAACGTATCTCCAATTGTTTGCGAACCATAAATTTTCCCACTCTCCTGAGGAACGTAGCCGGAATAGTCCCGAGCCAACGCACCTCGTGTCTCGTGATTGCCACGAACAAGGATGAAAGGTTTCTCTTTGGCAAACATATCGACGCACAAGTCGATGTAGCTCTTGTAGGGTTGCCCGGCTGAAGTGCAATAGCTCGTGATGTCACCCACGAGAAACACAGCGTCACAGGTATCATAGTCCGCCTTTTCCAGCAAACCCTTCAGTTTGCCGGGATCATCGTGAATATCGCTTGCCGCGAATAGGGAACATTTGTCAGTTTTCGGAGAAAACGTCTTGAAATCGTACCACGGAGACTGGAGTTCCTTACCAAACTCCACCTTATAAGGTTGGTAGGTCGTGATCTCCTTAGAGCAAAGCCTGTATTGGTACGCAGTACCGGGTTCCAGATCATGGGATCGTACGGAATTGAAGGTATTGTTGGCTTCCTTCAAGCCGTCGCGGCGGGTATAATAAACTTTGGCATCGGAGTCGGGAGCCCCCTTCTTTTTCACCTCCACCCAGGAAACGCCCTTACCCGTTGTCGTAAACAGGAAGGATGCTCCATGGTTGCCAAGTTCCTGCAAATAGGGACCGTGATCAAAGGCATACTCGTCTCCGGCCATAGCCGGGCTTGTAAACAGGCTCAGGCTCAATAAAACGGCTGCGGCATATAAATTTATTTTCATGGTAATGGTCAATTTGCAGTGAATGAATCGTACTTAATTTGTTTACGTTGCTCACTGATCAAAAATTTCTTCCATCTCGTTTTTTTTGAATTTCATCTTCAAAAATTCCATAAAGAAAATACCTTCCCCCTGAAAGATCCATCCTCTGAGAAACGTAGGTGATCGTATGAGTTCCTCCTTTTTCACTCATATGCAGGCATTCATCTTGTTGACGGCAAGTTTTCTGCCATCTGCTCTCGCCACCCCGGAAACAGTTTCCGAGCAGCCAGAGCCAACATCATGGGTTGATCCCTACATTGGAACAGGAGGGCACGGCCACGTCTTTCTGGGAGCCAACGTTCCTTTCGGACTTGTTCAACTTGGCCCCACCAATATTTCACAAGGATGGGACTGGTGCTCCGGCTACCACTTCTCGGATACAAGTATCATAGGCTTCAGCCACACGCACCTTAGCGGTACAGGTTGCCACGATTTGGGCGATGTCGCCCTGATGCCAGCCATTGGAGACGTACCCCTGACTCGCGGCACGCAGGATAACCTCCACTCCGGTCTCGGCTCCTCCTTCAACCGTTCCAAGGAACGAGTCAAACCTGGATACTACGCAGTCCATCTGGACCGCTTCGGCATTGATGTCGAACTGACTGCAACGCCCCGAACCGGGTTTCACAAATACACATTCCCCAGGACGGAAGATGCCCGCATCATCGTCGATCTCAAGCATGCCATCGGAGATGAACGCCAGGTAGAAACTCATCTCGACCCTGAAAGCGATACCATCGTGTCGGGGTTCCGCCACTCCAGCGCCTGGGCCAACCGACAAAAGCTCTTCTTCGTCATGGAATTCTCTCGCCCCATGAAACAATGGATCGAATCCGAAGGGCTCCACCCCTCCTCGGTCTGTCCCGGTAAGCCATTCGGGCAAGCCATCTTCGATACCCGCGATGGAGAGCCGGTTTTCGTCAAAGTAGGACTTTCGCTCGTGAGTGTGGAAAATGCAAAAGCCAATCTGCGAGCTGAACTTCCCGGCTGGGATTTTGACGGCACAGCCCGCAAAGCCAATCAGGACTGGAACCGGGAACTCTCCAAAATTGCCATCTCAACAACGGATAGCAAAGTGCGCCGCATCTTTTACACATCCCTGTACCACACCATGATATTCCCCGCCGTTTGTTCCGATGTCAATGGGGAATACCGTGGAGCTGATGGCAACATCCACACAGACAGCTCCCACCTCCAATACACCGGGTTTTCCCTTTGGGACACCTATCGTGCCGCTCATCCCCTGATGACTCTCATCCAGCCGGAAAAGGTGCCCGACCTGATCAACTCCATGCTCACCATCTACGAACAGCAGGGAAAACTCCCCGTTTGGCACCTCATGGCCTGCGAGACCAACTGCATGGTGGGCAACCCAGCCGTTTGCGTCGTGGCCGATGCCATCATGAAAGACTTCCAGGGTATCTCCTATGAAAAAGCGTTCACCGCCATGAAAGAATCCTCCCTGCTGGACGAACGCGGGTTGAAGTACCTCAAAGAATACGGATTCATCCCCTATGACAAAGAGGGAGAAGGGCTCTCCAAATGCATGGAATATGCCGTCGCAGACTGGAGCCTCGCCCAGGTTGCTCTCAAACTCGGGAAAAACCAGGATTACGACCACTTCATCAAACGAAGTAAATCCTATAAGCAGTACTTCGACCCAGAAACGGAATTCGTCCGCGGGCTCTCCTCGGAAAAAACATTCCGACAAGACTTCGATCCATTCATCTCCGTTCACCGAAGCAATGACTACACCGAAGGCAACGCCTGGCAATACACCTGGCTGGTGCCACACGACATCGATGGGCTCATGGAATTGTTCGGCAATGTAGATCAATTTCTCAGCAAGCTGGACGGCTTGTTCACCGCACTGGGAGACCTGGGCAAGGATGCCTCCCCCGACATCTCCGGCCTGATCGGGCAATACGCACACGGCAACGAACCCAGCCACCACGTCGCCTACATGTATACCTACGCCAGCCAACCCTGGAAAACGGCAGACAAGGTACGGGAAATCCTCTCCACCATGTACAACGATACGCCGGATGGTCTCTGCGGAAATGAAGACATGGGGCAAATGTCCGCATGGTACATTCTTTCTGCCCTAGGCTTCTACCAAATTGAACCGGCAGGAGGCAAATTTGTATTTGGCAGCCCAATCATCGATCAGGCTGAACTCCAGGTCGGCAACGGGAAAACCTTCCGCATTGTCGTCCGAAACAATAGCCCCGAACACAAATATATTGAAAAAATTCTCTTGAACGGTCAGCCCTATTTACAGAAATATATCAACTTCAAAGACATTGCAGCAGGAGGAACACTGGAAATCCACATGACCGGAGACACCGCCCTTTGCTGGCTTCCCTCCGCCAAGGATTCCACCATCGTCTCCAATCCCTGACCCACTTTTCATGTTCATCAAACTCCTGCTTCCACTCCTCCTCCTTCTCACCGAGCTTCCAGCTCTGGCTTGGGAGGGACGATATGAATTGAAGGAAAACTGGAAGTGCCTTCCCTCCTCACAAACAAAGGCTACCGGAGAAGCCATCTCACGGCGTTCATTTGCCTTGGACACCTGGAAACCCGCCGTCGTGCCCGGCACTGTCCTGACAACCCAGCTTTCTCTCGGTGAAATCCCCGACCCGTTCTACGGGATGAACAATGAGAAAATCCCGGATATCCATGTCACAGGACGAGGCTATTACACCTACTGGTTCGTCCACGACTTCCAAGAAGCCCCCCCCGGTGAGGGAGGGCAGGTATGGCTGACATTCCGTGGCGTCAATTATTCCTGCGACATCTTCCTGAATGGCCACAAGGTCAACGCCGAGCCGTACCAAGGCATGTTCCTGAGGAAAACCTTCAACATCACGGGATTGCTGAACCCCGACGGGGAAAACCGCCTGGCCGTCATCGTGCATCCTCCGGACCATGTCGGCAATCCGAACGGCGGCCAAGGGGGAGACGGACGCATCGCCCGCAATCTCACTCACCAGTATGTAGCTGGCTGGGACTGGATCCAGCCCATCCGGGATCGCAACACAGGGATATGGGACAAAGTATTCCTTGAAAAAACTGGTCGCATCCGCATTGCCAATCCTCATATCACCACACGTGTTCCTGGAGTCAGAATGCCCGATTCCCCACAGAGCGACGCATTTTTGAATGTTTCTTCCGAACTGGAAAACCCTACCGGGCAAAGCATCCGGGGAACACTCTCCTACACTCTCAATGGTCAACGGATGGAACACATGGTTGAGATTCCTCCATCCACCACCATCGAAGCCAGCCTGCCCGAGCTCCGTCTGGAAAACCCCAAGCTCTGGTGGCCCGCTGGTTACGGCCCCCAGAATTTGCAATCTCTTCGCCTGGAATTCACAGAAAACGGGAATGCAACGCCATCGGATACCCATACCATCTCATTTGGCATCCGGGAATTGGATACAACATGGAATGAGCGAACTCGCAGCCGGCAAATCTTCGTCAATGGGCAACGGCTTTTCATCCGCGGCGGCAACTGGATTATCTCCGATGCCATGCTCAGGTTCTCACCGAAGCGCTACGATGCGGAAATCCGGTACCACCGGGACATGAACCTGAACATCATCCGCGTCTGGGGGGGAGCCTTGACAGAACGCCCGGAATTCTATGACGCCTGCGACCGGTACGGCCTCCTCGTCATGCAGGACTTCTGGTTTTCCGCCGACTGCAACGGACGCTGGCGCGATGCCCTAAAGGCAGACGACCAATGGACGCGACGGAAGTATCCCGATGACCATTCCCTCGTCCTCGAATCTGCGGAAGACATGGTCAAAATGATCCGCAACCACCCATCCCTTGCTGCCTGGTGCGGTGGCAATGAAATCCCCCCGCCCGCCGGAATCCTGGATGCACTTAAAAATCGCATCCTTCCTCGTCTGGACAACGGTCGGTGGTTCATCGACTACTCCAACTCCTGCGACATGTCCTACAATTCTCTGGGTGGCAATGGCGATGGTCCCTATCGCATCCAGCCCATAGCCACCTTCTGGCAGGAAAAAACATGGCCATTCAACTCGGAAATCGGCTCCGTCGGTGTCGGTGACTACGAATCCCTCGAACGCTTCATCCCTCAGGAAGACATGGAGCCCCCCGTTCCAGACCCATCTGAAGCATACGGAGAAAAAGTCAACGATGTCTGGACCTACCACAAATACACTGAAGTTGGTTACGAAGGCCACCTGGAGCCTTACGGAACGCCATCCAATGTACGGGACTTCACACGCAAAGCCCAGCTCGTCAATTACAACCAGTACCGCGCCATCATGGAAGGCTTCACCTCCCACATGTGGGATTGGTACACGGGCTTCATCATCTGGAAAACGCAGAATCCCTGGACGGCGATGCGTGGGCAAATGTACGACTACTATCTGGATCCTAACGCCTGCCTCTTTGGCACGCGCAAAGGAGGTGAGCCCCTCCATGCCATGTGCAATCCGGTCACGGGTGAAATCCTGATCGCCAACCACAATCTCCAGCCAGCCCGTGACGTCATGCTTGCCGTGCGCCTGTTCGACATCGAAGGCAACGAGAAAAAGAACGACCAGATCTTCTGCTACATCAACGCCGGGGACTGCCTGAAAATCATGTCCATCGCATCAAGGATCAAGGACGTATGCCAGGAAAAGGGGGGATTCCTCCTGCTCCAACTGATGGATGCCGATCGCAAATTGATCAGCGACAACTTCTACTGGTTTCCAGACAAAGATGGCCAGTATTCCGGGCTCCGTTCCATGCAAAAAACAGCTCTTGACGCAACGGCTGTATCTACCGCCCCGGGCAAAATCGTCGTCGTCCTCTCAGCTCCGAAGAAAGGGGGCATCGCCTTCTTCAACCGCATTTCTCTGGTCGATAGCCGGACGAGCAAGCGCATCCTGCCTGCCTTCTACAGCGACAATTACGTTTCTCTCGTTCCCGGTTCCACACGAGAAATAAGCATCGACTACATCCCTGCCCCCGGTGACAACAGCACAACACCCCCGCCCGTCTCCGTCACCATCGAAGGCTGGAACACTGACAGGCAAAGCGTCCAACCCATTTCTACACAACCATGAATCGAATACTCATTCCCTGCGTCTGCATGGCGCTAGCTACCGGAGCCTTCGGAGGAGAAGGCGGAGCCTCCCCCTCACAGTCATCAGCCCTCGAACAAGCTCTTTCCAAAGCAGGTCCCAATTCCCGTTCCCTGCAAGAGTTGCTTGCTGAACTGCCAGACGAACAAAAAGCAGGTGCCGCCTTCCTCATCGAGCACATGCCGGAACGCGATTTAACGAGCATTGATAAAGACATCCTCGCCTCCAATATCTCCCTGGCCTACAAAGCTCGGGAAAGCTTCCCATGGGGACGCGATGTCCCCGAAGACATCTTCCTCAACGACGTCCTCCCCTATGCCGTTGTCGATGAAACCCGTGAAAACTGGCGTCAGGGATTCCTCGAAACCTTCGGTAAACACGTCGGAAAAATCAAATCCGTCAAAGATGCCGTACATGCCATCAACTCGGAAATCAGCAAAATAACTGGAGTGAATTACAACACCCTCCGGGAAAAAGCCAACCAGTCCCCCTCGGAATCCATCCGCCAGCACATGGCTTCATGCACCGGGCTTGCCATCCTTCTGGTAGATGCCTTCCGTTCCGTCGGCATCCCTGCGCGCTTCGCAGGAACGGCTTCGTGGCACGATAATCGAGGCAACCACAGCTGGGTGGAAGTCTGGATGAATGGCCAATGGCACATCACCGAGTACTACATGCCCCGCCGTCTCAACTACCCGTGGTTCCTGCCGAACGCTGGCAAGGCCAAGCCGGACAAACGCGAGTATGCCATCTATGCTACATCCTTCAAGCAAACGGGGGAGGCTTTTCCCATGGTTTGGAACGACCAATCCAGAGAAGTCCACGCCGTCAACGTCTCCCAGAGGTACATCGACATCTGTGAGACCATGGAGAAGAAAGCCCTTTCCAAAGGAACACACGTTCCCGTCTCAGTCCGCATTTTCAAGAACTCAGGCAGCACATCGAATTCTGAAGACAGAGTTGCCCTCAATGTCGATGTCTTTGACGGACAACTCCAAATGGATGGAGGCAGGACATCCGGCCCCCTGCAGGACATGAATGACGTCCTGACCTTCCTGCTGGAAAAGAACAAAACCTACACCTTCCGCTTCCAGAATCCCGACGGAGAAGAAAAAGAAGTGACCGCCACAGTCAAGGACAAGCCCCTGACCGTGGATGCCACCCTGGAATAATCACCCGCGCGCCGCCTGATCGATGGCCCTCAGGGCGTAAGCATACGCCCCGACAGCCACGGCCTCGCTGGTGCCCAACCGCGTGATGCCTATACCAATTCTCTTCCGGGGATCGTAAACAACTTCCCGGTCAGACCCCGGCACAATCAGGCGGCATTCTGCGCCTACCAGGAAGTCCGCCATTTGCGACGGATCGTCCAAATCGTAGGCCTTCTGGACAAGGCGGGGCAATTCCCGTCCATCGTAACTTTTGATCGTTCCGTTCATCTCCTCCAAAACACTCTCCATGAAAAGTTTGTGTCCATAGGCCAATCCGCCTCCAATGACGATCAGGGAGTCAAACAAAGTTGCCGCTGTTGCGAAAATATCCCCCAGCAACTTCCCCATCTCACGGTAGGCTTCACGGGCGGCAAGGGAATCTCCTTCGCGCTCACCCATGGCAATCTCCTCAATGTCCCGAGCCGACAAATGGGAGGCATCCGGGAGACCAGCTTCACGGGCATAGGCTTTCTGAATTGCACGGATGCAAGCGCCTTCTTCGGCGAATGTACCCGGGCGCACCTTGTTGTTCATGAGCCACACTTCCAGGGCGTTGGAATTGTCGCCGATGTATAATTCTCCATTCATGACAAGACCGCCTCCAAATCCGGTACCCAGCGTCACACCGAACAAATTGCGAAACCGCTTCGGGCTTCCCACATGAGCCAGAGCCTCGTTCACCTGGGGCAACAACCCAGCCATAGCCTCTCCATAGACAAACAAATCGCCATCGTTGTTGATGAACACAGGCACGCCGAACTCATCGCGAAGAATGTCAGCCAAGGGAACCCCTCCGGCATAAGCGGGCAGGTTGCCGACATTGTCGATGATCCCCCGGGGGTAATCCGCCGGTCCCGGGAAGGCAAAGCTGATCGCGACAGGAGTACAACCCGTTTCTTCCATCAAGGTTCTGAAGCCTGTTTTAATATTCGCCAACGAGCGTTCCAGGTCGTGAGCCTCCGATGAAAGCCGCACCGGAGCACCAAGACTTCGTCCGCCCAGCATGGCGACAAAGACGAAATTCGTCCCTCCGGCATCTAGCGTCAGCACCACGCGATCATCATCATTGTAGTCCATCTCAGGCACCCCTCCTTTCCTTCACTCCGGATTTCATCGTCAAACCAACGCCCAAAATGTAAAAAACGGCTACTAGGGGTACCACAAAACCGTAGAACAAGTTACCCGAAGCATCACCAATCCATCCCATCAAAGGCAGCAAAAATGCCCCACCACAAATCGCGGACACCATCAAGCCGGACAACTCGTTTGCCTTATCCGGCAAACGGTCGATCGCCATAGAAAAGACAAGGGGAAAAATATTGGCAAACCCAAGCGCCAACACAACTAGCGCCGACGTCGTCAGTACTTCCCTTGTATCGGGCGATGACACAAGCCCGACCACTTCGCTCCCAAGAGCCAGAAGAATAAACCCCACGAGGGAGACATAACAAGTCGCCACCAGGAATCGCTTCGGACAAATCCTGCGCAACAGAATAGCCCCCAGAAAACGCCCAATCATAATCGTCACGAAGAAATACATCACGAACTTGGTTGCCAGAGACTGGTTGATCCCGAATTGCTCGGAAAAATACACCGGCATACCCGATGCCATGCAAACCTCCGCCCCCACATATACGAAAATAGCCAGCACGGAAAATGCCACGGACGGATCACCCAGAAGACGGATGCACGACATCAGCGAAGCCGTCCTGCCTCCATCGGATTTTTCCTTCACCCGCAGCGTCGCCACCGAAATCACCGAGATCGCAACGGCCACCGCAAAAATGGGGAAAAGCACATTCCAGCTCTGGGGCTCCGTGTACCCCATCTTCCCCGCAATGAAAAAGACGAGAGGCGCCGTAAAAGACCCAATGGCCTTGATGAACTGCCCCAGAGAAAGATTGCTGGAGTACCTCCCTTCATCCGATACGTCACGCATAATCGGGTTGCCTGCCACTTGCAGAATCGTCGCTCCGCCACCCAACAAAAGGATGGAAAGCAAAAACACCGCATACCTGTCCAGCCCAAACATCATCACGGTGAGAATCCCCACCAGAGCGACGATCAAGCCCGTCAACAAAGTCTTCTTGCGACCGCATTTATCCTGAAAAAGCCCCATCGGCACCGAGAGCAGGCCGAACATGATAAAACCAGCCGAGGCGATGAAACTGGACTCGAACGTCGTCAATGAAAAATGGTCCTTCGCCACCCCCACAAAGGTATTGACGGCGTCGCCAAACCCCATACAAAGGAACGATAGGAAAACGGGTAGTGTCTTGCGATTCATAATTGTAGGATCAACGGGTTAAAATGTGTTACGGAAGATTGTTCAGCAAATCGGCCTTTCCTTCACGAACAAGTTTCAGGATCAGCTCTCCAAACAGTGTATTTTGCCACGCGAACCATTCCCGGGTAAACTTGTCAGCATCGTCCTTGTGGAAGGACTCGTGCATGAACCCGGTGTTCGCGTCGGTCTTGAGAAGCATGTTGATACAAGCCGCCGTCTCCGCGTCGTCGCGACTCGTAAAGGCCCTCATCATAATGCTCATTGGCCAAATCATGTTCATCGATACATGGGAGACGTGGGGACCGCCAATTCCCTCGCCTGCCTTCCCTTTGAAAAAGTACGGGTTATGTTCGCTCCACACCAGCCGGCGCGTATTCTGGTAAACCGGGTCATCCGCCGGAACATCGCCCAGATAGGGCATAGCCAGCAAGCTCGGCACATTGGCATCGTCCATGAAAAGATGGTTGCCGAACCCGTCCACTTCAAAGGCATACACACGACCGAATACGGGGTGATCCACGACAGCATATTTCTTCAAGGCAGCTTCAACTTCATCCGCAAGAGCCAGGCATTCGCCCGCCATCGCTTCATCATTGTTGACTGATTTCAGTATTTCCGCCGCTTTGCGCAGAGAAGAAACGGCAAAAAAGTTGGACGGCACCAGGAAGGGGAAGGTCGTGGCGTCATCCGATGGGCGGAAGATGGAAGAAATCAGCCCCACAGGCTTACCGGGATTGCCCCAGCCGTCATTCATCACCGTATCGGAAGCCTTCTCCGTTTTACGCTGGAACTTGTATGGCCCAGGGTTCTCCTTCCTCTGCTGTTCACGGAATGTCTGTACAATGCGCTGAACAGCCGATTTCCATTCATCGCCGAACACGGAAGCATCCCCCGTCGTCTTCCAGTAGTGGTGTGCCAGTCGCACGGGATAGCACAGAGAATCAATTTCCCACTTGCGTTCATGGAGCTCAGGCTTCATCTCCGTCAGGTCAGTCTCCCACTCGCTGCCGATCGGTCCGTCATTAAAAGCATTGGCATAGGGATCAAT
The DNA here is from genome assembly GCA_964448375.1 of uncultured Akkermansia sp. Lineage (GTDB taxonomy): Bacteria > Verrucomicrobiota > Verrucomicrobiia > Verrucomicrobiales > Akkermansiaceae > Akkermansia. The sequence goes on along the minus strand of CAYVAI010000003.1, from coordinate 99,916 downwards.
ATTGATGCACTTCATCTGGCGACGGATCACACCTGCGAGCATCTTCTTCAACTTTTCATCCTTGTTGGCCAACGCAACATACGGCCATACCTGCGCAGCGGAATCGCGTAGCCACATGGCCGCAATATCCCCTGTGTAAACAAATGTATCATCCACGCCATCCTGCACTCGGTAATGCACTGTCGTATCCAGAGTGTTAGGGAAGCAGTTCTCGAACATCCAGCGCAGCTTCGGGTGCGTCAGCACGCCTTTGACACGTTCGATTTCCTGATCAACCGCCTGAGAAACAAACAGTCTCTTTTCCGTCGGTGGCCGTTTCGTCTTCTGGTAAGCATGCTGTAACGCCTCCGGGGACATCGGCAAAAGGCATTTCTGTTCCTGAGGAATTTGAGACCAGCAAAGACCTCCGTTCAAAGCAAAGACCATGCTACACACTCCAAATATTTTTCTCCCTCTCTTCATCATAAACAAACAGAATATTTGCATAAATTTGAGTAATACTATGGGATTCATAGATGCAATTCAACCATTAATTTGCAGCCTCACATATTTACAATTTTCGATATTCAGAGTTCATTTCCGGTAAAATCGTATCCATCTCAGCTCCCTTTCATTCACCAGGAAATTGCCATCAATTCCGAGTTTGAGAGAAAGGAAAAAGACATTCTGTACGTATCTTTGCATCGGGTAGTTCTCACATTCGAACTTACCCATTTTGTTGAATAAAGAAGAAAGATTTTCATGACAACACGCCGTTCATTCATCACAAAAACAGCAGCAGGAGTCCTTGGATTGGGGCTTCCCATCGGAGCTCTCGCGGATACTTCTGCCCAAGCGGATCCATCCGGTAGTGCCAGCCAGAAGAAATGTAAGTTCAAGGTAGGCATGGCAGGGTATTCCTTCCTGAAGTTCAATTTGGACCAGGCCTTGGACATGATGAAAAAAATTGATGTAAATTACCTGTGCATCAAGGATTTTCATCTTCCTCTGGATTCCACACCCGAACAGATCGCAGCATTCCATAAGAAATGCAAAGACAAAGGAGTAACCGGTTATGCCGTTGGCCCTATTTACATGAGGAGCGAGAAGAACATCGACAAAGGGTTTGATTATGCCGCAAGGGTAGGAGTCAAACTGATTGTAGGAGTACCCAATCAAAACCTGCTGCCATATGTCGAAAAGAAAGTCAGGGAATACGATATGCGCTACGCCATCCATAACCACGGACCAGATATGCCCAAACTCTATCCCGATGCTGATGACGTATGGAGTTGTATCAAGGATTTCGACTCCCGAATCGGCTTCTGTCTCGACATTGGACATGACCAGCGCAACGGAAAGGATCCTCTGGCCGACATTGAAAAATATCATAATCGTCTTTATGATATTCACATCAAGGACATTACCGCCAACAGCAAGGCTGGAGGAAGAACAGAAATCGGACGTTCCAACGGGAAGATCGACTGGCCCGGGGTAATCCGTACTCTGCGCAAAGTGGATTACCAAGGGGTTTGTTCTCTGGAACACGAAAAAGATATGAGTGATCCATTCCTCGGTATTGCCGAATCTATAGGATATTTCAAAGCAGCCATGAATCTGGCTTGAGCCTTCTTCGACTCTGCGTCAGGCCAGCGAATCTGACGCAGAGCCAAAAAACAGACCGTAGTTTTCCGAAATTTTACATCCTGGAATCATGGGTAAACAGTCTCTTCGCTTGACACTCATGACTCGATGGACTAGCCTTCGCCGGACTTTTTTACCTTCGGAAGGCCGATATTTATTATGAGCATTGAGCAGAAACGCAATTTTTCCATCATCGCCCACATCGACCACGGAAAGACGACTCTTTCCGACCGTTTGTTGGAGTTCACCAACACGATTTCCGACCGTGAAAAACAGGATCAGCTCCTGGATGCAATGGATCTGGAACGGGAAAAAGGCATCACCATCAAGTCCCACCCCGTCACCATGAGCTACAAAGCTCGCGACGGAAAAACCTACGAACTGAACCTGTTGGATACGCCAGGCCACGTGGACTTCTCCTACGAAGTGTCCCGTTCCCTCGCCGCGTGCGAAGGTGCACTCCTCATCGTCGATGCCGCCCAAGGCGTTGAAGCCCAGACGCTGGCCAACATGCATCTGGCCATGGATCAAAAGCTGACCATCGTGCCCGTCATCAACAAAATCGACCTCCCCAGCGCCAACCTTCCCAAAGTTTTCAAGCAGCTCGAAGACATCATCTGCATCCCCCACGAGGAAGCCATCCAGGCTTCTGCCAAGGCTGGCATCGGTATTGAAGATATTCTGGAAGCCGTCGTTGACCGCATCCCGCCCCCCAAGGACAACCCCGATGGCCTCCTGCGCGCCCTCGTGTTCGACTCCGTGTACGACTCATACCGCGGCGTCGTCTCTTACGTGCGCATCATTTCGGGTTCAGTCAAGCGCGGCATGCGCGTGAAGCTTTTCGCAACGGAAGAAGTGTACGAAGTCAAGGAAGTCGGCATCTTCACCCCCAAAATGACCAAGGTCGAAGAGCTCAACGCCGGGGGAGTCGGTTACATCATCGCCAACATGAAGGCCGCCTCCGATGTCAAAATCGGAGATACCTACACCGATGTTGTTCACCCCTGCAAGAGCCCCCTGCCCGGCTTCAAGGAAATCCGCCCAATGGTCTTCTCGGGAATCTACCCCGTGGATTCATCAGACTTCGAAGCCCTAAAGGCCGCCATGGCCAAACTCCAGATCAACGACGCCGCATTCACCTTCATGGCGGAATCCTCCATCGCTCTTGGCTTTGGCTTCCGTTGCGGCTTCCTCGGCCTCCTGCACATGGAAATCGTCCAGGAACGCCTGCGCCGTGAGTTCAACATGGACGTCATCTCGACGTACCCTTCCGTCATTTACGAAGTCACCAAAACGAACGGAGAAGAACTCCTTGTGGACAATCCGAGCCTTCTGCCCGAGCCGCAGGAAATCAAGGAAATCCGCGAGCCTATCGTCAAGGTCTTCATCATGTTGCCGGGTGACTACATCGGCGACATCATGCAACTTGTGCTGGAAAAACGCGGACAGGTTGTCAACACCGAGACCATCGACGACATGCGCGTGATGCTCACTGCCACCCTTCCCCTTGCCGAAATCCTCGTCGATTTCAACGACAAGCTCAAATCCATGACCCGTGGCTACGGCTCCATGGACTATGAACACGCCGGCTACGCCCCCGCGAACCTGATCAAGATGGACATGATGATCGCCGGAGAACCCGTCGATGCTTTCTCCATGATCGTTCACCGTGAAAAAGCGGAATCCCGTGGTCGTGACCTCGCCTCCCGTCTCAAGGAAGTGATCCCCCGGCAATTGTTCACCGTCGCCATCCAGGCATGTATTGGCGGCAAAATCATCGCTCGCGAAAGCATCAACGCCATGCGCAAAAACGTCACAGCCAAGTGCTACGGCGGCGACGTCACTCGTAAGCGCAAACTCCTCGAAAAGCAGAAGGAAGGCAAGAAGCGCATGAAAGCCATCGGCAGGGTCAACATCCCGCAGGAAGCCTTCATCCGCGTCCTTAAATCCGGGGATTAAGCCCATCAAGCCTCCATCCCCACATTCTCCCGGGTGAAAATCGCGGAGAATCCCTGGATGCAGTCCATTGAAGGTTGAGGAGCGAAAAAGCTTATGGTACAACCCGGAATATGAAAACGTCGTTGCTGCATATTCTGTCACTAGCTGCCATCGTCGGGACATTGACGTCCTGTTCGCTGACTTCCCAGACTACAGATGGCAAAAAGAGCGACAATGATAATAAGGAGTCACAGCCCAAAGGCATTCTCTCTCAATTAACAGAAGGTGAGCAGGGATTCAGCAACCCTGAAGGCTTCATTCCTGCCGGACTCATGAGCGGCGGCAACTCGGCACAAGCCAAGGTTGAAGAGGCTCAGGATGTCAAAGAGATACTTGCTGCAGATAGAAACAAGGACATTGTCTTCACCGACCCGGACAATCCCTATGCCGATATCAAGGAACTCGATGATGCCTTCAACGCCCAGAACGAGCGAGCCAAACAGTGGCAACAAAGCTTCTCCAAGGCTCTGCGCGATGCCCGGAGAAGCGGCAAACCGATTCTCATCTGGTTCCACGACAGCAAGTACAGCCCAGCTAGCCAGCTGATCAGCAATGAATTGTTCCGTTCCAGTAAATTTGAATCATGGGCAGGAGAAAACCTCGTCCGCGTCTGCTACGACAAATCCGCCACCTACGAACAAACTCCTACGGAAAAACAGCAGGACGCCGTCGTTATCAGCGACCTCACCACCAAGAGACGGGAATACGTCCAACGAGCCTTTTCCCATTATGGAGTCAAGGGAACTCCCAACGTCATCGTCCTGACCCCGGATGGGCGACTGGTCAACTCATGGAAGGGTTATTCGGGGGGGAACTCCAAATCTGTCATGGACCGAATCAAGCAGGATGTTGAGTCGGCCAACAGACAATTCGAAAGCTTCAAAGGCCGTCTCCGTGACTCAGGCTTCCGGGATTGGACGGGGAAAAATGGAACTAAAATCTTTGCCAAATTTGTACGCTACGACAAAAAGAAAAACATGGTCTGGCTCAAGGAATTTGACGGTACCCAATTCAGTTCATCCCTGAACTTGCTCAGCGACGAGGATCGCACCTACGTGGAAAAAAGGCAATGAGCGTTTTGCGTTTCCATTGAACACTTTTCTTTCATTACGAATCATATGCATTAAGGAACAAAGCTTCCTGCAACACCATGAAGAATATTTCCGTCCCCCTTATCGGCTTCGTCAGCCTCCTCTTTGCCTCCTGCTCCACAACACCACAGGATCGCATCGAAGCCAACATGTCAGCCTTCCAGCAACTCCCCACAGAGCAGCGCCCCCTCGTCCTTGCAGGGCAAATCGCCACAGGTATGACGCCAGAAGCCGTCAAACTCGCCTGGGGAGAGCCGGATTCCATATCCCGGGGCAATCTCAACGGATTAGCCTCGGAACGCTGGATCTACCAAAGCGGCGGAAGCGGATTCTCCTTCGGAGTCGGAGGCGGCGTCAACCACTTCCACAACGGTTCCTCCATGCTCGGAACAGGGCTCGGTACATCCTTCCCCATCAGTTCCGTGCCTCCCAATACATCCTACGTCCTCTTCACCAAGGGCAAAGTCACGGCATGGGAAGGCCAGGGACATTAAAATTTCCCCTTCGGAACATGCCCAGTGACGTGCTGGCGGCTTGACCGCTCGTCAGTTTTATTTTGCAATGGAACCACCATGTTGCACCTTTACGACACGCAAAGCAGAACAATCAAGGAATTGGCACCCATTGACGGCAAAAGGTTCCGATTTTACTGTTGCGGTCCGACGGTGTACGGCCCGGCCCACATCGGCAACTTCAGAACCTTCGTCCTTCAGGATGTCTTCCGCCGCGTCATGGAACTTGGTGGAGCCACCACCATGCACATCCGCAACCTGACGGATGTAGATGACAAGACCATCCGGGATTCCCAAAAGGTTGGCAAGAGTTTGACGGAATTCACCCAGGGATGGACGGATAAATTCCATGCCGATTGCACCACGCTAAACTGCCTTGCCCCTCATATTGAGCCCTCAGCCGTCGGCCACATTCCAGAGCAAATCCGCATGGTGGAAGACTTGATGGCCAATGGACATGCCTACGCCTCCGACGATGGTTCCGTGTATTTCAAGATTTCCTCCTTCGGAGACTACGGCCAACTGTCACACCTCGACAAGCGGGAACTCGACCTCGGCAAAACAGCCAACGCCCGTTCCAATGCCGACGAATACGAGAAGGACTCCGTTGCTGATTTCGTCCTTTGGAAGGCTCGCCGTCCCGAAGACGGCCCCAACTACTGGCAGTCCCCCTGGGGAGAAGGCCGCCCAGGCTGGCATCTCGAATGCTCGGCAATGATCCACAAATACTTTGGCGCAGACTTTGACCTCCACTCCGGTGGAGTTGACCTCGTCTTCCCGCACCACGAGAACGAAGTAGCCCAGTCGCGCTGCGCTTGCGGAGGCCATTTTGCCCGGAATTGGTTCCACATCACCCACCTGTTGGTTGACGGCGGCAAGATGTCTAAATCCCTGGGTAACATGTACACGCTCGAAGACCTCTCCAAGCTCGGTCACATCCCCGAAGCCGTACGCTACGTCCTGGCTGGCGGCTACTACCGCCGCCCGCTCAATTTCACACTGGATTCCCTCAACGATGCCAGAGCCTCGCTCGCTCGCCTCGCCAAGTTCGATGCCCAACTTGCCGAAGCCTCCAACAAGGCCGCCATCCCTCCCTACAAACAGCTCTGCCGCAAAATGCCGGAACTCGGCGAATTCCAGGCCGCCTGGGACAGCCTCAACGACGACCTCAACACCCCGGAAGCCCTCGGCCACGTGTACAGCGCCATCAAGCGCATCAACGTCCAGGAACTCACCCCGGAACAGGCTCACTCCGCCCGCATCGCCTTCCACTTCATCCTGGAAGCCTTCGGCATCACACCCGTCGCCAAAGAGCAGTCCAACGAAGAAGCCCCTGAAGAAGTCAAAGCCCTCGCACAACAACGCTGGCAAGCCAAGCAAAACAAAGACTGGGCCGCCGCAGACGACCTGCGCGGCCAAGTTGCCGCCCTGGGCTGGACAATCAAAGACAGCAAAGACGGCTTCGACCTAATCCACTCTTAATAATCCCCCTCCAAGCCGGGAGAGCACACCTTACCACGCGCCCTCCCGGCTTCCCCCCTTACACAGGAATACAGGCTGCTTCTGCATGAAAATTCTGGATCGCTACATTGCCAGGCAAATTCTGGGAGTCACCCTGCTCGGGGTCATGGCTCTCAGCACCCTGCTTTTGCTGGGCAATTTGTTCAAGGAATTACGGCCTCTTCTTCTAGACAACAATGCCCCTCCCAGTGTCATTGCCGAGTTCATCTTCCAGGTCATCCCCTTCTCCCTGATGTTTTCCATCCCCTGGGGGTTCCTGACAGCCGTCCTCCTCGTGTACGGGCGGTTGGCTGCCGACAACGAACTCACGTCCATGCGCATGGCCGGGCAGAGCCTTTTGCGGCTCAGTGCGCCAGCAGTCGTAATCGCCTGCATCCTCTCAGCCTTCTGCTACTGGGTCAATATCGACATCGCCCCGAAAGCCAAACAAGCCATCACGGAAATCATCGTCAAAGCCGCTTCCATCAACCCCAAGGGCCTCCTGCAGGAAGGACAAAGCATCACCAAATTTGACGACCAGGAAATCTACATCGACAAACGCCAGGGAGACACCATCTACGGCATGCATGTCTATCAGCGCGACAGCGACACCGGCAAAGGCAAGGCCATGCACGCCAAAAAAGTCGATATAGCCTTCGATGAACAGGACAAAATCCTCCATTTCATCCTCCACAACACCTTTGTGGAAATGAGCCAGCCCAACGGCAAGAGTCAGGTTATGCTCGTCGAGCGCATGCCATGGATGATCCGCGTCAACCAGATCAAATCCCGCAAAATACGCGCCAACCGCTTCACCAACGACGAAATCCACGAAGCACTGGCAAAGCCCGGGTACCTGGATGCCCGGCAAACGCTAGAATTTGAAACGGAGCTTCCGCGCCGAGCCTCCTTCTCCATCGCCTGCATCGTCTTCGCTCTGATCGGTGTCCCTCTAGCTGTCAGCGCCCGCCGCCGCGACACATCGACGGGTTTCATCCTCGGTATCCTCATTGCCGCCTTGTACTTCGTCGCGCTTGTCTTTGCCGACCTGTCGCGCAAAACGGCAGGCCCCCTGCCCTACATCCTTCTGTGGGCTCCCAACATCATCGGCTTTGCCGTGGCGTGGTACCTCCACAAGAAGGCTCTCAACAGAGGCTGACGCATCCCCTCGGGAAACTGCGGGAAAAAGGCTTTCCCGGTCAACGGATTTGGTGCATGATAGTTTTCATGAGCGAAATCCCCACCATTGCCATCGTCGGAAGACCCAATGTAGGCAAATCCGCCCTTTTCAACCGAATGGTCGGAAGACGCATCGCCATCGTCCATGACGAACCCGGCGTCACGCGAGACCGCCTCAGTGCCCCCTGCACCATCACCGATTATGCCTGCGATATCGTCGATACTGGCGGTATCGGTGCCACGCTCAACGACACCTTTGCCGATGCCGTCGCCGCCGAAGCAGACATCGCCATGCAGACGGCCAACCTGATCCTTTTTGTCCTCGACAGCCGCGACCACGTCACCCCGGTTGACCTTTCCATCGCCGCCCAGCTTCACAAGTCACAAGTGCCCGTCATCATGTTGCTCAACAAGGCGGATCACGACACACAGGAACTCAACATCGGAGAATTCGCCGGGCTCGGCATCAACGACTATGTCTTCGTTTCCGCAGCACACGGCAGAGGTTTCCATGATCTCGCCGACCTCCTTGATGAACGCCTGAAGGCCATGGGCGCCCCCACCCGAGAAGAAGTGGCAGAGTCCGCACCATCAGAAGAAGAGGAAGAACAATCGACAGATCGCGCCGTCAAAGTCGCCGTCGTCGGACGCCCCAACGCTGGCAAGTCCTCCCTCATCAACGCCATCCTCAACGACAAGCGCACCATCGTTTCCGCCATTGCAGGAACTACGCGCGACGCCATCGACATCCCCTACATCCATGGTGACAAGCCTTTCATGCTCATCGACACGGCAGGGATGCGCCCGCGTTCCAAACGAGATACCTCCGTCGAAGTCTTCTCGGCTATGCGCAGTGAAAAAGCTATCCGCCGCGCAGACATCTGCCTCCTGGTCATCGACATCTCTCTGGGAGTCACTCAACAGGATCGCCGCATCGCCGGCATCATCGCCGAGGAAGGCAAGCCCTGCATCATCGTCGTCAACAAATTCGACCTCTACCACCCGACGGCTCCCTTCAAGGCACGTCGCGAAGAGGCCAAGGAGCATATCCGCACGGAACTCTTCTTCCTGGACTACGCCCCCTTCGTCACCGTCTCCGCCCTTGAAGGCAATGGCATCGACGACATCTTCCGCCAGATCGACACCATCAGGAAGATCGCTCAGAACTATCCTTCCACCGGGCAACTCAACCGCATGCTGCAAAATGCCATGGAGACCAGCCAGCCCAGCGTCTCCAAATCAGGCAAGCGTCTGCGCCTCTACTACGCCACTGCCGCTGTCGATCCCAACTACGCCGTCATCCCCGTACCGAAATACGTTCTTTTCGTCAATGACAAGAACCTCCTGACTGACAGCTACGCGCAGTACCTGCGCAACGCCCTTCGCCAGCGCACCCCCGGACTCGGAATCCCGATTCTTTTCTCTCCCCGCTCGCGCATCCGTACATCGGACTAAGCACCAGCCACCCCATCAGCCAGCAGATAGCCTCCATGCTTCTGGATGTCCGCCACCTGACGACGCATTTCCACACGCGAGCAGGAATCGTCCGCGCGGTGGAAGACGTATCGTTTTCTCTCAATCCAGGGGAAACCTTGGGGATCGTCGGCGAGTCCGGTTCCGGCAAGTCCGTCACCTGTTACTCGCTGATGAGGCTGATTCCCATGCCCCCCGGCAGGATTGAAGCAGGGGAAGCCCTCTTCGACGGGATCGACCTCCTCAAATGTTCCGAGGCAGAAATGCGCTGTATCCGCGGCAAGCGCATTTCCATGATCTTTCAGGATCCGATGACCTCACTCAATCCCTACATGCGAGTCGGCGAACAAGTCGCAGAACCCCTGGTCATCCATGAAAAAATGTCCCGAAAGCAGGCTCTGCGGCAAGCCATTGAAGAGCTGGCACGCGTCGGTATCCTCGACCCGGAGCAACGCGCCATGGCCTACCCGCACGAGTTTTCCGGTGGCATGCGCCAGCGCGTCATGATCGCCATGGCTCTCATCACCCGCCCGGAGATACTCATTGCCGACGAGCCGACGACAGCCCTCGACGTCACAGTCCAAAAACAGGTGCTGGATCTCATCAAACAGCGACAGCAGGAGCTGGGCACAGCCGTCATCCTCATCACACACGACTTGGGTGTTGTACGCCAATATGCCGACCGCATCAACGTCATGTACTCCGGGGGACTCGTCGAAAGTGCTCCCGCCGACGAATTGCTTACCCGCCCGCTCCACGCGTACACCCGCGCCCTGTTACGTTCCATCCCCGGCATGCAGGCCAAAGGAACGCCCTTATACACGATTCCCGGCCTTCCACCGAACCTGATTTCGCCTCCTGCGGGCTGTACCTTCCGCCCCCGGAACACCCTTGGCAAGGCTGAACTTTGCATCACCGACCACTCACCGGAGCTTACGGAAATCCACCCCGGACACTGGGTACGCAACTGCCCCGGCTGCCTCGCCGGAAATTGAAGCAAACCTTCGACAGAGCCATTTAAAGAGGTATTTATTTTGCTTTTTGAAAGAATTACACAAAGCGATTCGTAGGATATGTGTAATTGTCATTACAACAATAAGGATTCACATGCACATACATGTTGCATGCCCTCTTCACTCCAAGCAAATGATCACGTCCAAAACAATGACTCCCAAATCCCTGTTCCTAACTTTCCTGGTCTCCACTGCCCTGCCTGTCTTTTCTGTGGAGGCGCCATCTATCATCCCGGAACCTCAAAGCATGGAGCTAACTGGTGGCAACACCCGAAACTTGCAAATTATCAACAAGCAGAAAGACGCCTCACTCGGCAAGGAAGGCTACTCATTAACAATCACCCCCAAGGGCATTCAAGTCCAATACGGAGATCAATCCGGCCTCTTCTACGCCAGTCAAACCCTTGAACAGCTCAAAGGGCAATTCGGCAACGAACTCCCCTGCCTCCGCATCACAGACAGCCCTCGTTTTGCATGGCGCGGCCTCATGATCGATTCCGCCCGGCACTTCTGGAAACCGGAAGATATCAAGAAGTTCATTGATGTAATGGCCGCCTACAAATTCAATAAACTTCACTTCCACCTCACCGATGACCAGGGGTGGCGTCTTCCCGTTCCCGGCTATCCCAAGCTGAAAACAATCGCATCCAAACGAGCTGGAACCGACGGCAATAATGTCCCTCACGAAGGTATGTACACCAAGGAGGAACTTCAAGAAATCGTCAAGTACGCAGCTCAGCACAATATTGAGGTCATCCCGGAAATCGATGTTCCCGGCCACAACCAGGCTCTCGCTGCCGCCTACCCGGATATGATTTGCTTCCCGAACGCCGATTTGAAGGTGAGAGAAACACCCGGCGTATCCAAGGAATTGATCTGTCCGGCACGCCCGGAAGTATGGAAATTCTACGATGCTGTCCTCAAGGAACTCAAGGATATCTTCCCCTCCCCACTCGTCCACCTCGGCGGCGACGAAGCTCCTACCGATAACTGGGACAAATGCCCGGCCTGCGCCAGGCTACGCGAAAAAAAAGACCTCAAAAACGGACACGACCAACTCGGATACTTCTTCGCTGAAATGTCAAAACGCCTGGCCGCCAATGACAAAAAGCCCCTTCTCTGGTACGAGGAATCCGCCATCAATTACCCGGAAGGGAGCATCGTTTACACTTGGCGCATGGGCAAGACACCCGGATCTATCAAACAAACTCGTGAAAAAAATCTCACGCTGGTTTGCGCTCCCGGAGAACATTGTTATCTGGACTACCCCCAAATCAATGGAGACGTAGGCATGGGCCCCCTCATCACTCTGGAACAGTGCTACAAACTCGATCCCGGTTACGGTCTCCCTGAAGATGAGCAAAAACACATCGTCGGTGTGGAAGGTCCTCTGTGGGGCGAAAAAATCGCCACACCAACACGAGCCTACTACATGGCCTACCCCCGCGGACTTGCCATCTCTGAAGCTGGATGGTCCCCCATGAATGTCCGTTCCTGGGCCAACTTCTCACGCAAGCTCAAGTTCCAGAACGAATACATGAACAAGAAATGGGGAATCGACCTGACCCGTCCCTCCGATAAAAAATAGAGCTCCGGGCACGATTCACGACACTATTTTTCCTCTTTTCCGCCTGCTGCGCGGGAAAGAGGTTCTTTTTTTGGCATCTTTTTTTTGACACCATACTATTAACTCCTATACTTGGAGGGTCTTGAATCATTGATTATGAAATTCTTTCTACTATTAGCAGCGTGTGTAGCATGGTGTGGTATCCCCAGCTATGGTGCAAAAACCAATATCGTCCTGATCAATGCGGACGATCTCGGCTGGGCAGAGCTGGGATGTTACGGACAGGAAAAGATCAAGACGCCCCACATTGACAAGCTTGCCTCCCAGGGACAAAAATGGACGTATTTTTATTCTGGCGCCCCAGTTTGTTCCCCATCCCGTAACGTATTGATGACGGGGAGACACACCGGCGTCAATGACGTCCAGAATCTTAAGAGAGTTGACCCCGGAGAAAGCTGGGATGACTTGCGCGCTGGCGACTGGCCCATCACCAAGGAGGCCTACACACTGCCGGAAGCCCTGAAAAAAGTCGGCTATGCCACCGCCGCATTTGGCAAATGGGGCCTTGGTGAATACGGAACTACCGGCGCCCCGGACAAACATGGAATAGATCGCTTCTACGGCTATACAGACCATAAGGTCTGCCATTCTTACTACCCTCCTTACATCTGGGACGATGGGAAAAAAATCGAACTCAATAAGAAAAATCCCCCGGCCACTATCGGACATATTTTCGGTCCCTTGCCCAAGGGCGAAATCAAGGCGGACGACTACCGGGGAGAAGTGCACTCATCCGACTTAATTGCGGATAAGATGATCGAATTTGTCAAAGCGCAGTCGGACAAGAAGACTCCCTTCTTCTTGTACTATGCCCCATTGGAGCCGCATGTTCCGCTTCAGCCCACTCAAAACTGGATTGATGAATACCCTAAGAATTGGGACCCCACCCCCTTCCGCGGTAACACGGGCTACCTGCCTCATCCGCGCCCCAAAGCCGCCTATGCTGCCATGATCTCGCAGATGGACAGCAATGTCGGACGCCTTCTTGATACGCTCAAGGCCTGCGGGCTGGAAGACAATACGATTGTCATCTTTACCAGTGACAATGGCACCACGCACGATGTAGGCGGAGTCGATCACAAGTTCTTCAATTCTGTCGCCGGCCTGAAAGGCCTGAAAGGCCAACTCTACGAAGGAGGTATCCGCGTCCCCGGCATTATCCGCTGGCCCGGCAAAGTCAAACCCGGTTCGGTTATCGACCAGCCAGCCTATCAGGCAGACCTTATGCCGACGCTCTGCTCCATCGTCGGAGCCAAGCCTGGTAAACAACTGGGGTCGGGATCTGATCTCAGTCCCGTCATTCTGGGTAAGAAAAGTTCCCTCCCTGACCGCAGGCCCATGGTATGGTCAGGCGGTGGATACAATGGACAAGTAGCTGTGCGCCTTGGTGATATGAAGGTCATCCGCCGCAATCTTTTCCCGAAGAAGACCCCCGATAATTGGGAAGTGTACAACATCACCAGTGATCCGCATGAACAAAACAATATTGCCTCGGAAAACCGTGATTTGATCAACAAAGCCATTGCTGTCCTAGACAAGGAATACAAGCCCGCCCCCGGCTACCCTGCCCTTCAGTACAAAGTCAAAGAATCCTGACGGCCACAGTCCTCCTCCTATTCAACAACAGCGAGCCCTTTTCCTATGTTCGGGAAAAGGGCTCGGCTTATATTTATATATTTAATTATAAATCAGCTACACCCCCAGCCTTGCTATCCCAGGATTCCGACACCCACTTGTCTCCGGACTTGCGAACAGGAATGAAAGTCACCGACCAGTTCTGATGTTCGCCGACATACGGGTTCTCAATGATGATTGAATTGGAACCCTTTTTCACAGGAATGGCAACTGGCTCACGCGTCCACCAAAACTCTTCATCCGCAAAAGGTATCTCATTGGGCGGACGAAACCATGTGTTGTCCCTGTACTCGCGGGAGCCCGGCATCTGCCATTCCGGCCCCTTGAGCTCCTGCCCATTCACCCAAATGCGCGAGCCAAAGGATGACCATGCTCCATTCTGAGGAATTCCGGAACTGCGCCGATTGGAACGAGCGGAAGCATCGAAACCGATGACGGCATACTGCACCCCATCGGCAGAGGCATCCCAATCGCTTCGGCACCAAACGGTCACACCGGGGGATTCCTTCGCATACAATCCACAGGGATCTACCCTTGTTTTCAGAGCAAGATAGCCCCCGTCAGCCGTCTTCGTGTAAGGAGCCGTTTCACCGGAAAGAACACTCTTCCGCATAGCCTCTACCCGGGCGACATCCTTCACGGACACAGGAGACGTCACCTTCCATCTCACGTCGCACTGAGCCCAATAGGGAAATGGCCTTCCCAGGCTGGATCCCAGCGATTCCATGCGCTTTTCAAAGAGGGCGAACGCCCGGAAGGCTTCACTGCTGCGCGGCGGCAACACACCACGGTACGCCGTGCCATCCACCGAAGCCCCCAGCCAGGAACGCTCGGCAAAGGCCATAATACCTGGCCACATGGGATTTTGCCGTTCAATCTGTTCGTGGTTCTCTGCCCGGACATCGTTCCAGAGACAGACAATGCCGCCCACCCCCTTTTCATTTCCCTGTTCCATGCCGCAGAGTTGGCGATAGAACTGTTTTCTAACCAGCACGGGAGGATCCAGCGTATTGATATACCCTCCCGTCGAATCAACATACGCGCCTTTCTCGCGGGCCGGTTTGACGGAAACCCCCTCATCATTCCACAACTGAGCTACGGCGCCGTCCGCAATGGGTAGCCCCGGCTTCCACTGCATCGGTTTTCTACCAAGGGAGATGACCTTCGAAGCCATGCGACTCGCAAATTCGGCCGGGTTGGGAATGTGGCATTCATCGGTGCCGATATGAAGCCAGGGGCATAGTTCTCGCGGAATTTCCCGGCAAAATTCTTCCAGCAGCTTGTCCAGAACCTCCATCCCTTGCGGGCTTTCCATCGGGAAGCCGAAGGCCTTCTTGAAGTAGTCGCTATGCCCGGGCATATCCAGCTCCGGCACCACCATCACATGGCGTTTCGCGGCGTAAGCGATCAAATCCCGGATTTCATCGTAGGTGTAGAACACTCCGGGATCGCGTCCCACAAGCTGGTACTGAGGCTCATTCAGGCGGGGGAATGTTTTGCACTCGACGCGCCAGGACGGGCTATCCGTCAAATGCCAATGGAACATGTTGATCTTGAAGCGTGACATCAGATCAATGTGCTTCTTCAAGGTCTCAAGCGGGATGAAGTTGCGCCCAACATCGTGCATGAAGCCACGGTGAGGAAAAGCCGGAATATCGCGAATATCAGCCGTGGCAAGCACCGCCTGCCCCCTGGCATTCTTCCCCAGAATCAATTGCCGCAACGTTTGTATGCCATTGAACAAGCCAGCCTCCGTCTCTGCCTCCAGGAAGAATCGGTCCGGCCATGTTTTCAGGGTGTAACCTTCGTTCCCGGTGCCTGCTCCCTTCTTCAGACTCACGTATGAAACACCGTCTCCCGGTTCACTTTTGGCAAGTATGGCGGTCGGGAAGATTTCCTCCACAGCCCACATTACACCACAACCGGATGTTGCACAAAGATCGACACCAGGAGCAGAAGCAATATCTTCGACCTGTTTGCCCCAACCCACTTCACGCGGAAAGGGGAGCAAGGGCACAGGAGCCTGCTGCTCCACATCCAGCGCATGGGGTGAACGCCATTCTGGCGTGGTCTCCGCCGAAGAATTTAATGCGGTTGATAACGGTATGGCAAGGGAAGCGACACCAAGCACACCTCCAGCCAGTGAACGAAAGAAATAGGGAGTTTCCATAATCGTTGATAGGGATTATTGATCGATAAAAGAAGGCTTCATGCCTCGGATGGGCGGTAGAGAATCCACTCAGCCATGCCGATTTTGTTGATGCCAGCTCCGGAATTCACCTGTGTGAGTGTCACACGAACAAATCGGACATTCTGTGCGGGTACAGCGAAGAACTCCGGTTTGAAAAACTGCCCGGCCACCTGCCGCTGATCCATCACCTTGCACCATGTTCTGCCATCGGTGGACACCTCCATGTCGTAGGTGTATTGCGAGCTATCCTTCTCCCAATGGATGCGGCTTCCCGTCAAAGTTTGTGGCGTTTTGAACTCCATCGTCACCGATTGCGGGCATTCCGTCGAATCCGCCAGCCAACCGGAGCCAATCACCGTTTCGCCATCACGCAACTTATCCGTGCCACGCCCGGCCTCGGAATCACACGAGGCAGTCAGGCTCTTCACGTCGCTATTCGGGATGACTTCTCCTGGGGATAATTCGTCCCCTTCTCCAAGTGGAAGAACACGGAGCTCACGGATAGAGGCCCAGCCAGCCTTGTTTTCCACATCGTCCACAATAACTCTCACATAGCGAGCATGAGTACGGAAAGGAGTCAGGCTTTTCCCATTGGCAGACTTGTCCTCAGCAACAATTTTCCATGTCTTGCCATCACCGGATGCCTCCACCCGGAAAGAATAAGCCAGAGGGCTTTCCCAAAGGATTTCCACGGACGACAGAGAAGCCGCAGTTTCGAGGTCAACAGTCAGAGACTGCGGGAAGGAACCATCGGATGCCGCCCAGCGAGTCCCCGTATCTTCATCCGTTGCCGCCGATGCCGGATTGTGATCCTGCATCGAAGAAACCGTCACCGGACGTCCTGCCGCCAAATTCAAATAGAGTTCAGCGCTATCCTCCAAATCAGCCTCGCTCCGCGTCCAAGAGGGCTTGGGCCCCGGTACGAAGCATCCGGTGAAAGGAATGGATTCCACACGTGCTTCTCCCGGGGCCAATCCATCCCCAGAAGCTTTCAGAACGATGGAACCAGGTTCGTGCCCCGTCCGGGCAAAGAAAAACCCGATGCCGCCATCCACTTGCTGTTTTTCCAGACGGATGCGCGGAATCCCGCCGCCAACCAGGCTTGCGGCACCTTCCACACCGACGTGAATATTGCCCTTGAAATCTGGGACAATCGAGCCCTGTTCATCGACGACTTTCACACGGACAGGGATCAAATCCGAGCCATCTGCCATCGGGGCAATCCCCCTCATATCCGATTCCACAAGAACACGGGAAGCTTTGCCAGGGGTACGCACCGCGTGGGTTTTAACAAGTTTGCCATCGAGATATCCTTCCGCCTTCAACTCTCCGATCTCGTAGTCGGGCAACGTGAAGGTAAAAATCGGGCTACCACCCTTTTCCCCAATGTGAGGACATGCCTTCAAGGCTTCGTCACGGCTTTGTTCGCCGATCAACTTTCCGTTGCGGAAAAATTTGACCCTGTCGCAGTTGGAGAACACATCGACGGCCAAGGCAGAGCCCGGAGAATTCGTACTCGCGATGAAGAGTTTGGGGCCATACATGGAATCCCGAGCCGGTTGCATCGTCTCCAACCAATAGGCACTCAACTTGTTGTAACGGTCAATATCCACGGCACCACTGCCGAGCGTCATCGGCGCACTGCCCCGGGCGTAATCATTCCAGCTCCAGAGGCAATACCCGGCAATGCGTTTATTGGCATCCAATCCTCCCCAATCCGGGTACCCCCGGCCATTGAGTTGCTCCTGCCGGGCATGGACCTGATCCAGCATGGCAGTTTCCCCCTGCTTCCTCAGAGACTGGTGCCCCCAGTCACCCCATTCACGCGTCAGAAAAGGTTTATCGGGGTTGAAATCCTTCTGCACACCATCCAGCGTACAATCCACCACCTTGTAGCAGGCATCGTAATACTTCCCGTGGTACCCGTAATCCGCCGCCGTGTACATTTGGTCTCCCGGGTACTCGGCATGGGCAATCTCCGTGGATTCCTTCGCCCATTGCTCGGAATACCCGGTTTCATTCAGCAAAGTCTCCCACAGGATCACGCTGGGACGGTTCCGATCACGGCGGATCATCTCGCGCGTGTCACGGTGCGTCCTGTCGTAAAACACCTGGGACTTCCCGAAAAACTGCCAACCCGGCTGGCACTCCGTCACCAGCAGCCCCAATTCATCGCAGGCATCCAGAAAGGCCGGATCCTGCGGGTAGTGCGTGGCACGCACAAAGTTGAATCCATTTTCCTTGATCTGCAAGGCATCGCGCCGCTGCATCGAATTCGGGGCAGCATCGCCGACATTCTGATAGCTCTGGTGGCGGTTGGCTCCGCGCAGATAAAGCTTCCTCCCATTGAGATAAAAGCCATCCGCCTTGAAAGCAATTGTACGAATCCCGATACGGGTTTCCACCACATCCACACTTTTACCATTGGAAACCACCTCGCTCACCAGCGTATAGAGATAAGGCGACCTCGTATCCCACAAATGCGGTTTCTCCACCTGAATTTCCTGTTCAAAATGCCGTTTTTCGCCAGAAGCCAGCGTGGTAGCCGAAGTTTCTCCGCAAGCCACAACCTTCCCGTCCGCGTCCTTCAGCACGGAGCGTAGCACAATGCCTGCTCCCTCAGCCCGATCATTGCCTACCTGCGTTCTCACCTTGACGAGAGCCCGGGTGTCCGTCACCTCCGGATAACTCACAAACACACCACCGCCACCCACACAATCCGCGGCAAGGGCATCCGTAATATGCAACTTGTCTGTCGCCTTCATCACCACATCCCGGTAGATACCGCCGTAGTAATGGAAATCAAGATTGGCCAGAGGCTTACCCGGCGGTGTATCAGGGTTATCCCGGCTGGAGACTCGAACCGCCAGCACATTGGGCTGCCCCCACTTGACTTTATCCGTAATATCGAGAGAAAACCCGATGTAGCCACCATTCCGTTCGCCAATTTTTTCGCCATTCAGATAGTAGGTGCTGTCAATCATCACACCTTCAAAATCGAGTACAATACGTTGTCCATTCAGTTCCTCCGGCACAGTAAAATACCGCCTGTACCACCCGATCCCCTGGTAAACATTGGCAGCGCCACTGCAATGCTTCGTCTCCAGTCGCATCGTATGAGGAAGTGTGATGCGGACAAAGTCCGAATCATCGTACTGCAGTTTCTCTGCCCCCGCCTTCTCTCCCCGCCAAAATCCCCAGGCATCATTGAAGTTCATCACCGTCCGGGCATCTGCCGCCATCAAGCCAGACATCAACACAGGCAAGAAGACCGACACTGCAAAAGGCTTCCCCAATAGAACGTTTCTATCACTTCTCATAGCAATAGAAAAAATACGCACCCTAAGGGGACGTTCTTACAAAGCAATTACTACAAGCAGATTCCTCAGGGCAGAAAGTCCTGGCGGCATGGGGTAAACACATCCAGAAGTCGCCCTGCCTCCAAACAACGCGTTCCATGGAGTACATTCGATGAAAAGTGCATGGAATCCCCCTGGTCAACCACCTGAGTTTCCTCACCAATCGTGAACTCAAATCGCCCCTCCAAGACATAGCAAAGCTGTTCATGCACATGGCGATGAGGAGCCCCTTCCGCCCCCGTTTCAAACGCGACTTCAACCATCATGATCTTTTCATCATGCGCCAGAACCCTCCGCGACACACCGCCGCCAAGTTCCTGAACTTCTACAGATTGGCTCATCACAAACGAACTCATGGAATAATGGAAAAGAGTGAAAATAAAAAGGCTCCCGAAAAGGGAGCCTCTATGAAACCTTATGGCGGAGCGGGTGGGATTCGAACCCACGGTACCGGTTGTGCCAGTACGCTCATTTAGCAAACGAGTGCTTTCGGCCACTCAGCCACCGCTCCGTTAACAAGGTTGTGGGCAGGAAACTACCACCTATCCCCCATTGGTGTCAACACTGGAATTGGTGATTTTTTCAACTTCGTAATCAAAAGCAATTCCTGCCCCAGCCCAACGAGAAGCTCCGGCAAATGCAGTCATCCATCGCAAGCGGAAGTTCCTCACTTGACCGAAGCCTTGAAAGAACATAGAACTAGGCCGTAACTCGTCCCATGGCACACCGTCTTTATCCATTGATCCTCTTGCTACTTGCCCTGCTTGTTCTACCCTTGCAACTCGAAGCTGTCGAAAAGGAAGCAACGGTCGATCAAACCATCCAGTCCCTCTCTGCCGAGCTATCCAAACGCCAGGATATGCTCCCCAAGGAAATGACCCGTTTCGACTCCCTGCGAAACGATTACATGAACCAGAGGACACGATTGAAAAGTCGTCTGGATGAACTGGCCGTCATTCTCTATTCACAAAGTTACGCCAACTTCTTTTCGCTCACCTACTACTGCCAGCAGGTGGCCAACATCAATGCCACCTTCCACGGCAAACAATTCCCCTTCAACAAGTTCAGAACCTACATCTCCAACGAACAAAAAAGACTGTACCAGCTCAAGCAGGCACTGGAAAACATCGATTCCGCCTCCCTGACTCCTGCAGGTAAATCCGCCCGAGAACAAGCCGTCAGAACATGCGACGATCTTGCCAGCAGTATCAAGGCATTCGACGACCAGGTCGTCGCCGATGAAAAACTCTTCATCCAGCTCGGAAAGGAAATCGAACACCTCAATACCTACGCCAACGGAAATGCCAATACCGTCAACGTCAAAAAGTTGTCGATGGATAAATCCGAAGCTGAAAAAAAACCGGAACCACCGAAATCAGCCGACGCTTCCGTCAGCATCCTCCCTGCACCAGTTGCGGAAATCCTGACACCTGCGGATGAAACCTCTCCTTCTTCAGCAACTCCTTCAACAAAAGTCACGGCCGACACCAAGCCCCCCACCCCCCCTACTCAAGAAGTTGTTCCGGAAATAGACGGTCAAATGTATGAGATGATGAACCAGGCATTCTGGATGCCCAATCTCAACATCACCAATTTCAGAGCCTATTGGCCCAACTTCATCGAAGCAATCCGGCAGACATTCACTCAGGACAGTGGAACCATCAAGACCAAGGAATTACACCAGCTGGGGATCTACTTCTTCATCGTCCTCGTCATCAGCTATCTGCTCTCACGTATGGTTTTCCATGTCTTCCTCAGAAAGTTGCTCACTCGACGAAATGCCCTGCCAAAGATGCCTTTCTACACATTGGCTGGGACATTTGTCCTACTTGCTCTCAGCTTCTTCGTCATCAATGCCTTCCAAAACCTGGATGTCATGGAAAGCATCACCCTTCTGGGGACAGAATTTTTCCTCACGGTAGCAGTTACCATTCTATCGCTCACGATACGCCTTCCCCATGAACGCTTGTGGAGCGGCCTCCGTATTTATGCGCCGATGATCGCCCTGTGCGCCATCTTTGTGAGCTTCCGCATTTGCATGGCTCCCAACATCATCATCAACTTTTCACTGCCATTTATCTTTCTGATCGTTACCATCATCAACGCTCTGCTGGCATGGAAAACAGAGAAAAACCTGCCCATGCTCGATCGATCACTGTGTACGATCTCCCTGCTTGTCAGTGTCGCCAGCACCATCGCCAGTTTCAAGGGGTATTGTTTCATGAGTTTCCTTGGCACACTCATCTGGATCATGCTGATGAGCAGCATCCTGCTCCTGACTGCCATCTCGCAGTTGCTGAATCAGTTCCAGAGACGCTTCAACAAGAAGACCCCGGAAGCTAGCACGACCTGGTTCCAAATACTCGTCACCAAGCTGGCCATCCCCGTTATGAGTGTCGTGCTAATTATCTACAGCTTCCTGTGGCCCGCCGACATTTTCGATATGACTTACATGATTACGGACTGGTCCTCCAAGGCCTACGCCATCAACGATGTCATCAAGGAACTCTCCGTCAACAACATCATCCTGATCATCCTCATCGGGATCACCCTTAACTACCTCATTTGCCTCGGCAAACACACCCTGCACGAAATCTACAAGGACGAATACGAAACGGGCGCCATCCCCACCTTCATCACCCTTTCTTCGTTCGTCCTGTGGGGCATCTTCATCTTCACGGCTCTCACAATCGTCCATGCCGACTACCACGGCCTGCTCATGGTCATGGGGGGGATGAGTATGGGCATCGGCTTTGCCTTGAAGGACACGATCGATAACATCATCTGCGGCCTTTCCCTCATGTTCGGACGTCTGCGCCAGGGAGACATTGTCGAATGCGATGGAATCCGCGGGAAGGTGTCGTCCATCGGCTACCGCACCACCTTCATTGAAACACTGGACGGCTCCATCATTGCCTTCCAGAACAACCAGCTCTTCAACAAAAACTTCCGCAACCTTACCCGCAACCACCTCTACGAAAACATCAAGGTTGAAGTCGGCATCCCCTACGGAACCAACGTCGAGCTGGCCCGCCAATTGATCCTTGATGCCACGCGGAAAATCGATGTTCTCTCGAAGGTCAAGAACACGCTGGTCGTCCTAGACAGCTTCGGTAACAGCTCTGTCAACCTCGGCGTCTGGGTCTGGATTCCGGTTCGAGCCAAGGCATCCTCTCTGTCACGCGTTCGAGAAGCAATCTACAACGCATTCAACGACAACGGCATTGAGATTCCCTTCCCTCAGCAGGACATCTACGTCAAATCCTTCCCCGGCGAAGCACCAGAACAAAAATCCTCCTCCGCAGAACAAGCAACCACGGATCACACGCCGGACAAACCGCTAACGCCTACCTCCTGATCCTTTTTCTGCCCCATTGCCTCTTCTATCACAACATCCCATCCAAAACCATGAGCAAAGACCTGTCCCTCCTCGGTTCCCAAAGTTCCTTCTATACCAACCCCGATGATGCCCAACTGGAAGCCTTCCCCAACAGAACTCCAGGCCGCCCCTACGTCATCACGCTCGACACGCACGAATTCTCCTCGCTCTGCCCCGTCACTGGCCAGCCCGACTACTGCCACATGACCATCACCTATGTGCCGGCTGAAAAATGCGTGGAAACCAAGTCCCTCAAGTACTACCTCGCGTCCTTCCGCAACTTCCCCTCATTCAACGAACAAATCGTTAACCGCATCGTGGACGACATCGTCGCCGCCATCCAGCCTCGCTGGCTGAAAGTCGAAGGCCGCTTCTCCCCGCGCGGTGGTATCCAGCTCACCACCACAGCGGAACACCAGCCGGAAAACCGCCCACTCTGACTCCTCGGCCATTCAGCGCATGAACCGCAAAAAAGTCACTGTCCTGCTGAGTGGAGGGCTCGATTCCTCCGCCGCCCTGCACTGGGCTGCACGTTACCACAACGTCGTGCTCGCCCTGAGCTTTCACTATGGTTCCAGGCACGCAACGCATGAATTGGAATGCGCGCACATCCAGGCGGAAACCCTCGGCATCGAACACCGGGTCATCGACATTTCCCCCATCTCGCGCCACCTCAAATCGGCACTCCTCGAAGGTGGAGCCCCCATCCCGGATGGCAATTATGATGAAGCCAGCATGGCCCAAACCGTCGTTCCCTTCCGCAATGGAATCTTCCTCTCCATCGCAGCAGGAATTGCGGAAAGCATGGAATCCGATGCCCTCGTCATCGCCGCCCACGCCGGCGACCACAGCATCTACCCCGACTGCCGGGAAGACTTCATGGTGGCCATGTCCAATGCCATCCAACTCGGCACCTACGCCGGCATCGAAATCCTTCGCCCATTCATTGACTCCACCAAGGGGGAAATCGTCAGCATCGGCCAAAAACTCGGCGTCAATTTCGCCCAAACTTACTCCTGCTACAAAGGCGGAGACCAGCATTGTGGCACCTGTGGCACCTGCATGGAACGCAAAGAAGCATTCATCGCAGCCCAGCTCACGGACCCGACGAACTACCTCCAATAAACGATTTCAACTAATCCTCTTCCCTTACAAGAAGAGGATTAGTTAACACGTTCATTATCATCAAGGCATGTCCATTATGGACATGCCTTTTTTAGCTTTTATACGGCTCTCTTGAAACGAGCCAATCGGTGTTCCTTCGCCATCATTTGATTTTTAGAATACTTATCAAAAAATGTTCATAATCCAACAAAGTTGTTAAATGAACGACAAAATAATCAAAAATCATTATATAGTGAAGAGTATGAGATTGATAAAACTACTACTCATCTCGTGTTGGATCATTTGGCCATCTGCCCGCGCACAGGCCAGTGTCGAGCATACCAACGATTGGGTCACGATTTCCAACAAGCAAACAAGCCTGTCCTTCAACCTTAACAATGGCCTCTACTACGTGCAGGATGCGCAGGGACGAAAAATCATCGACTATGCCTATTTCCAACTCGGAGCCTTACACTCCAAGGACAAGGATGCCACACGTAGTTTCACGACAACAGAAATACAGGATGCCTTGGGAACAGGTAAATGCCTCACCATCAAAACAGCCTTCCAGGATGACGTCGATATTATCTGGCAAGTGTTCATGTACGATCAAGCCTCCTATGTCGTATTCAACATGGGGGTCGAGAACGACACGCCTCACCCCTATCGTCTCAATGTCTTCCACCCACTGACAAGCCGCACGGCCTACTCTGGAGAAGACAATGGCATCAATTTCAAAGCTCTTGATGGACACGGAGGAGGAGCACGTACTCTGGTCACACATGGCACCAATGCCGGCTCCTTCAACAACCTGCTCTTCCGTTTTGGCTCCGGGGATGCTCTTCGTATTTTCGTAGCAGGTGGACTGACTTACAAGGAGTTTGAGAAATTCGTATCCATCAGCCGTCAGGACAAGAAAATGAGCATTGATGTTTACGCGGAAGACCCCATCGGCAAAGGAATCCCGCCCGGAAGTCGTTACCTGCCCGACGAACGGTTCTACGTCTGCCTTAACAATACCAATCCATTCGAGGCTCTGGAACTCTATGGGAGGACTCTTCAAACAGCCCAGAACATCAAACTCAACTACTACGACTTTCCCACAGAATGCCTCTGGTATGCCAGCTTCTACAATCGCGACAAGGGGCGCCCGCGCTTCAACGACTCCAAAGGTGCCGTCGAGGAAATGGATCGTGCTATCCAATCCGGTATCACCCGCTATACACGCGTAGCCATACGTCTCGTCCCGGATGCCTATGGTGCAGACAATCAGCAGGGGTGGTGGGATGACGAACACTGGGCCAAATATGGAGACCCCATGTCCACGGAAGGCCCTCACTACATCGCCCCATATCTGACAACCAAAAGCTGGGCTGGAGAAATTGCCCGCAAGGGAGGCATCCCCATAACCTACTTCCAAGGTATCCGCCGCTCGGAAGATTATGCTAAAGCCCACCCCGACCACATGTTGTTCAACTCGTCTCGCAAGGTGATGAACCAACCCGAACGGTTGCGGTATAAAATCACCCCGGGCCCGGAATACGGAGATACCAATCAGTTCGAAATCGGGGGAGGATACTATAGCCACTGGTGGACGGATAAAATGGTGTGGAGCTACGATTTGACCGATCCCGGTTTCATCAGCCACATGAAGAACGTTTACAAGAATCTCCATGATGCTGGAATTGCCGGAATCATGTATGACTACCCAGACCTGACAGGATGGGCCTACGAAGGTGGCTTCGAAGATACCAATGCCACCACCGCACATGCCTACCGGGAAATCTTCCGTCTCGCCTACGATGGACTGGGAGACACATGCTACCTCGACGAACGTAACCTCCTGCGTGGTTCTGATATCACATTAGGCCTGGTTGCCTCCCAGCGAGTCTGGGCAGATACCGACACCATCACCCCCGAGATGGTAACCCGTTGTGGCTTGCGATGGTACAAGAACCGCGTTGTTGTCAACTACGACATGGACGCCAAAGACCCTGTTGGCGTCGAACCTCTCGCCAACCGGGATGGGAGCAAGGCCATGTTGACCATGTGCTATGTCACAAGCGGACGTTTCCTGATGGGGCGCGGATTCGCTCAACTTTCTCCGGAAGAAATGCTGGATTTCTCCCGCACCTTTCCCTACCACACCAGGCCCCAAAGTGCCCGTCCTCTTGATGCCTTCCACAGCAGGGACAACTTCTGCCGCGTGTATGACTTCGCCGTAACGCCCGACTGGCACCAGTTGACCTTCTACAATCCCGACACAAAAAATCCTGACAATTTGAGCGTTTCCCTCGGAACCTCGCTCAACGAAGGCGGCATGTCGCTTGATCCCCAGGCATCCTACCATGTGTACGACTTCTGGAACGACTGCTACGCCGGACTCATCCAGGGACGGGATGTCCTGAACCAGACGCTTCGCCCCGGGGAAGCGCGCATGCTCTCTATCCGTAAAAAGCAGGGAGTCCCCCAATATCTGTCCACCAGCCGGCACCTGATGCAGGGTATGATCGATATGAAATCCTGCATTTGGAACGCGGAAGAAAACATCTTGAAGGGGCACTCCTCCGTCATTGGTAACCAACCATACACAGTCATCATCGCCGCCAATGGCAAAATCCCCGACAAAGCAATGGCAGACCCAGGAGTCTCTGTGGATTTCACCCCCATCCAGAGCCAAAAAGGGATCTTCAAACTCGTGATCACTTCCCCACGGGATGGTGAATTCACATGGAACCTCTCGTTCAAGTAATTTTCTCTTATTCAGGCTCCCATGCCTTTTCAGCAAGCACCCCCATTCTCCTCATATTCCTATGAAACTCAGACTACCTATTCGCCTGGCAGCAGCAGTTCTGGCTTGTTATGCCCCCTTGGCTTCCTATTCCTCCGATTCTCTCAGTATCAAATTCGGAGCAAGCGGCACCAATTTTGATGGAACCACCATTTTCGGTGAAGGCGGTTCCGCAGAACTCCTGTTCGGCAACACCTCCATCGGCATGGAAGCCGTTGCGGGCAAGGACTGGTTCCTTTGCACCGGAACCAAGGATTCCAAAAAAATGGGACAAGGCCCCATGGTCTCCTGGGACTCCTTGTGTGACTGGCATGTCAATGCTGGTAACGACTTCCTGGATCGCTGGCTGGGCGAAAGTAGCACTATCCCAACGACAATCAACGTCAGCGGCATTGATATGCTGGAATACACGGTGTACATCGTCTATTCAACGGACACTGGTAGCAAATGGTTTGCACCTCTTGTCAACGGACAGTATTACTCCTACGATGAGGCTGGCAATCTGATCGAATCCGATGCCACGTGGGGGCTGGCCAGCAGCCGGGACGATATCGTTATAAAGGAAAACACCATCGCTATTGGAGGCCTCACCGGAGATCTCTCTATCATTGGCGGCTACAACAAAGATGGCAGCCGTGGAGGCATCGCCGGCATTCAAATCATCGATTCCTACGAAGGAGCGCTTCTCCACCGGACCACCACTGCCGGAACAGCAGCCTGGACTGCCGCTGAATGGTCGGAAACCAGCGGAAGCACAGGCTCGCTGGCCTGGGGAACTGGTAAACAGGCCGCTTTCATCTATGCCCACGCCGATGGATCCACTCTGACACTGAATGGAACCATTTCTACGGATGGGCTCATTCTCAAATCGGGTACACTGGCTCTCTCTGGCGGCAAACTCAATATGACCGGTCCGTCCATGTTGCAAACGGCTGAAGGATCCACCCTCAACCTCAGTGCCACGACCTTTAACGATGAACTGGTTCTCTCCGGGAACGGATCTGTGGTCATCAACACTATTTCCAGCAAGATCAAAGTTTCTGGTGGAACTCTCAAACCGGGAACACTCAAAGCCAACAGCGAAATAACGATAACCGGACAAGGAACCCTTGGCGGTGACTCAGTCACGCTGGAATCCGGCGCAAAAATTATCCTCACAGCCAACAAGGAACATGCTTTCTCCTTCAACAGCATCTCAGGAGATGGCACCCTCTTGATCTCCGGCGCAACAATCAATTCCTGGGCCACGGCCGACAGAATGACGAACACGCGTACTGAAGTCAGAGACAAGGAAAGCGTTTGGATACCAGGTGGTTCTTACGATGCTGAAAAAACATATTCCCTCGGCAGAAATCTCTACATTTACTCAGGAAGCGCCCTGAAGCTTAAATTCCCGGCAATCAATGACCATGCCCACACCATATCTTCTGCTTTGACGCTTCAGGAAGGAGGCATCCTGTACGGTGGCATTGGCTGGGCGGATGATCAGGGAGGCGGCGGCAACATGGCCAATATCAATTTCATCAATGGCATCACGATTGAAGCCACGGCCACGGCTGACGACGTCGCCTTGATCTATCTCTCATCGGGACAACGCGGCGTGCTAACCTCTAAACTCAATGGCTCCGGCACGATCAAACTCGAACGTGTCAGCGGGGTATCCTACGGCGGCAGTATGATTCCGGAATCAAGCCTGGTTATCAATGGAGTAGATGACGATGTTACTCGCCGATTCTCCGGAAAAATACAACTTACCGGGGTTGATGGATCAAAGAGGACCCATTTGATTCTCAACCATCAACTGGCTGCTGAAAAAGCCATCATCTCACTGCAGGGTGCCTTCTCCGGGCTCTCCCTGAGTGTTGCGGAGAGTACCATTGCCGGGCTGGAATCTGTCACGACCGGAGCAGAAAACATCACTGCAGGAATCACCGGAGGATCAACGCTGACATCCAGCACGCTGACCATCAACTATTCAGGAGAAGATACCTTGACGTATGCCGGGGCTATTCTTGCCGGAATCAGTATCAATAAAACAGGCACTGGTTCACAAATTTTGAATGGTAACATGAGCGCCCTCAATGGCACGCTTACAGCCAGCGAAGGTGAACTGATCCTCAACAATTTCGCTGGGGGAGGCATGCTTGCTTCCAACGGAGGGAAACTGATTCTGGACGGCTCAGGCGTCTTCAACGCCAATGCGACAAGCACGAAAGAAGGCACATTCGTGTTCAGAAATGGCTCATGGAAGCTCTACATCAGCGACAATAAAACATTCGACGCTGGCACATTCAATATCGAGTCGGGCGCAACATTCCGCACGACATCCAAATGGAAGCACCACCTGAGCTTTGGGGCAGAAACCCAATTGACTGGAGCCGGAACCTTCCGTTTTGACGTCCCGGAAACAGAAGGACAAATCGATGGATTCCGCAATCTGACTCTCCAGGGAAAAACGGCTGGATTCACGGGCACACTCGAATTGCTTGGAGCCGACTGGGACGAAAACCAAGATGCCTACCGCACCCGACTTTACATGGATGCCGCCGATGGCATCTTTGGCGGGATTATCAAAACCGTTGGCATCAGTAAATCAGCGGGAGGCGATACCAGCGTCATTGATGACAACGTGATTCCCAACGCCGTCCAAATCATCGTACAGAAGGACATGAGTGTCGCCGGGCTGGAAGGAAAAGGAGGCCTGGTCACGGGAGATAAAGCCATCGGTACCGTTGATCTGATCGTCGGGGATGCAGCCAATCATACATTCGGCGGGAGTATCGGCACGCTCGTCAACATTGTGAAAGCTGGAGCGGGAATCCATTTCTTCACCGGAGACATGTCTGCCTTCAATGGTACATGGGAAGCGCGAGCTGGAATTCTGGATATCAGCGGAGCATCCCATCTGGGAACAGTCTCCACAGAATACCGCCTTGCCGGAGGACAACTGAAAGTCGGGGACTCCTTCGATTTGTCAACCACATCCACACTATCAACAAGCGCGGCTTCATCAGGCAGTCTAATGGGCAACATGGTACTCAACGGAGGCACGGTCTCTATCCTGAATGATACGACGGGAACTCCCCAGTACATCATTAACGGCAACCTGACTCTTGGCTTGGGACTAGACCCCAAAGTCGTCCTCGACCTCAATGCCCTCGCATCATTGTCAGAAAGTGATACCCCCTATGTGTTCACCTTGTTCCAGTGCAACAACAACTTCTCTGGCTTGACTCTCGGTGATATCGAAACAAATGGCTTGATTGTGGACCGCACATCGCGTGACTCCCTGTCCTTCGCTCAAAGCTCGCTCGGAGGCAAATCCATCACAACCATGTCACTCACCAAATCCAACCCGGTCACCTTGACCTGGACGGGCAATGGCAGCCTCTGGCAAACGACAAGCGGACAATCCTCGTGGACGGCTGACATCGCTTCCGCTGATACAGGCTTCTTCACGGGGGACAAAGTCGTCTTCTCTGCTGGAGCCAGCAACAAATCCGTGACCATCACCGGGGCTGTCAAACCGCGAGCCATGGAAATCCAGGGGGGAGACTACATCTTCAATTCCGGAACCGAGGGAACGATCACCGGCAATGGTGCCCTGACGCTCAACAACGGAAGTCTCAGCATGAACCTGGACAATGCCGGGTGGAAAGGAGCCATCGACGTCAAGGCAGGCGAACTGAAATTCGCACAAAATGGTCTCGGAACAGGAAAAATCACCCTGAATAACGGAACAAAGCTGAGCTGGCTTGCTGGCAACCAACAGGATGTTTCCTCACATCTGTACTGGGCGGAAGACTCCCATATCACGTTGAATATTGCCGGAGCCGATGACAAGGTGATCTTCGGAACATCCATTGCCAACAAGGCCCATATCACCAAGCTGGGAGGAGGAACCATGATCCTGAATGGAAGCGCCCGCATCACGGGTTCCCTGACCATCGGAACCAAAGATATTTACGGGGGCGTTGTCGCCATGACAGGAGGAGGAAGCACATCCCCCGCTGCTATCAAGGGAGATATCGACATCATCAACGGCATTCTCAGTTTGGACGCTATCAGCATGACAGGATGGGGGGAAGCCGCCAACAATGTTTCTTCACTGGCAATCCGCGAAAATGGAGAAGTCAGGTTCACCACAAGCGACAACCAGACGTTCACAAATCTGACCGTCACCATGGAGGGTGGCACGCTTTCCGGCAGCACGGGACGCGTTGACTTCTACGGCGGGACAACTCAGATCAAAACGCTTGCTTCTGCAAAGGAATCCATGATCTCCACCCAAATTTCTTTGAGGCAGAATGATAACTTCTTTGACATCGCCGATGGCGCAGCCCTCAACGACCTTCTGGTTTCCGGCAATTTCATTACAACCGGTGGAGAAACCGTCACCCGAACACTGATCAAACTGGGAGGCGGAACCATGAATATCTCCGGGCAGTACAACATCGCCAAAGGCATCGAAGTCCGAGCCGGAAAACTCATCCTGAGCAATGCCGATGCCAAACTGACTGCCACAGGAATATCCATCCATAAAGATGCCATACTCACCTTCAACACCACAAAGACGGAGGGTTACAACTACGGGGGAATCCTCTCGGCACAAGGCATTGATGCCACTGAAGCCGGGACAGTCGAAACCGCTGCTGGCACCCAACTCACCTTGTCGGGCAACAACACCACATTCAATGGCACTTTGCAGATAGGCAGCAACGCAACGCTGATGCTTCTTGGAGATATGGGCGCGGCTGATTTGAGTGGAACTGGTGCCCTTCTCGTCCAGGGAGGAACAGCCATCATCTCCGGCAACAATGATGGAGGCTCACTCTTCAGCGGCACCGTCACTATAGCAAACGGCACACTTCGTGCCGGAACCAACACAGCCCTGGGCCATGGAGACATTTCCCTTCAGGGGGGAACACTGGATATCACAGACAGAGTCCTAGCCAACAAGGTTATTGCAACAGGTGGGGTAATCTCCGGGAACGCTACTTCCTCGATTGGAGATATGGTCGTCCTACGTGCATTCTCTACAACGGGCTCATTATCTGTCGCTTCATTATCCATTGATGCAGGAATCACGGCTTCGACAGCCAACCTGACTACCCGCAGCGACCTCACATTCGGCAACGGTGCCCTGCTTGCCACAACAGGCAATCTCACTCTGGCAGCTGGAACAAACATCAACATCAATGCTCTCAACCTGACTCGGGACGATGCCTCCATTACGGTATCCGGCAATCTCGCTGTCAGTGGCAATGGCACCGTATCCATCAAACTGGGAGATGACTTCATGTCCAACAATATTAGCGAAGGCAACTACACCATTCTGAGTGCCACGGGAGGACTGGATCAAAATCGGTTTGTAGCAGGAACGACACTTGGTGGTACACTTTGGAATGATGTTTCCGATGTGTATGACTTCAACCTTGTGCTTTCAGACGACAAAACAAAGCTTTACCTCCATGCCAGCATCGACAACAACAAGGCTTGGCAGTGGAAGGGAACCACATCGGGGACATGGTCAAACACCTCGGCTGAAGACTGGAAAGACAAAGAAACTGGTCCCGAAGGCAAAGCAGTCTTCTTCGGCGCTGAATCCCCCCTCGATCAGACGATTAACGTCGATGAAGCAGGTGTCGCCCCCATCTTCGTCCAGATACAATCCAATGCATCCTACACCTTCACGGGAGGAGCCATTGATAACTATACGGGCTCGGGCAACACAAAACCAACCGCCCTGATGATGGCTGGTACAGGAACTGCCATCCTCCAGAATGCCAACACCTTCACAGGAGATGTCACCTTGAACAAGGGAACCGTCGTTATCCAGAATGCAGATGCCCTAGGCAAGGGAGGCTCCATCATCTTCAACAACGGCACACTGGAATTCGGCAATAATGCTACGGATGTTTCATCCCGCTTCGTCGTTAACGAAAACAAACTGAAGCTGGCTGTTTCCGAGGGAGTCAGCATCGCACTCGCCAACCTGTCCACGGAAATCAGAAACAACGATCATATGCTCCTGACCAAATCCGGAGCCGGTAATTTGACTCTCACTCAGAGTTTTGCAGGTGACATACACATCACTGATGCCTCTGACGAAGAGGCAGGCATACGCATCCGTCGCTCGGATTCCGTAGGAAGCCTGACGCTCCAGGGGGCGGCCTGCAAGTCAGTAACTATCAATTCCCTCAATACCCTCATCATCGACGGGCAAACAAACAACACCCTGACCATGGCAAACATGGTACTGGGGAACGGCAAAATTCTAATCAATGCCAACAAGGAACTGGCATTTGCCAGTGCCGGACATTGGGGCGGCAGCCTGGAGTTCCGCGATGGCGCCACTCTCCGCCTGAGCGGATCGGCCAATACGCTGGCAGGAGGAGTCACCATCAACACCGATGAAGGACAAGCCACGATCAACGCTAACGGCTCAACATTAGGGATAAAAGGAAAACTTGGAGGAATAGGCAACCAAGAAGGAAGCCTCATGCTCCATCATGGCACATTCGATCTTTCCGGTTCCACAGTCGAAGACAATGTCCACATCACCCTGGGTAATGGCACGGCTCCAAGTAAACTTCTTCTGGGAACAGAGCCGAACTCCACCCTGCGACTTGCCGGATTCACGGCTTCCACTGGAAGCACTGTCACCGGAACAGAAGGGCAAACTCTGGAATTGATGGAAGCCGAACTCAATGGTGCCCTCACGGGCGACTTCACGATTCTGGTAGATGGCAAAGGATTGGGAGAAACAACCGTTGCCCTCAAGGATGGAGTCAGCATCGAAAATGGTATCGAATTTGTCGTCTCCGGCGGCATTCTGAATCTGGGAGGGCTCGCTCTGCAAAACGCCATCACTCTGAACGCCGGCAGCCTCACCCATGCTTCCAACTGGAATAGCCATGTCAACATTGATACCTCGGCAGGTGCTGCCCACATTGATCTCGGAGGCATCATGGCGAGTACTATCAAGAAGATCACGACGAGCGGCGGTTCTATTGTGCAAGGAATCGGACACGGGGTGATTGAGCTCGATATGGTCAATCTGACCCTGGACGTCAGCAACACAAAAACCTACACGGCATCCACAGATTCCATCAGCGGAGCTGGAATCACCGTAATCAACTTCGGGGCAGGACAAACGGATACCATGGCAGACGACCGTATTACCCTAAGTGAAGGAACGAAGCTGTGCCTGAACCTCGGAGATGACTTGAAGGAAAATGTGCTCGATAAATTTGCCGTCAACTTCGGCAAGGATGAACTCCTGCCCGATTACGGAGACTCAGGCGACAAAATCAACAGGCTCTACTTCACCATTACCAATGGCCAACTCGCTGTAGATTCCAACCGGATTGACTTCGATCCTCTTCTCAAAATATGGGGGCTCAAGGTAGCCGACATTGAGGGAGGCAGCATCATCGCCGATGGCAACCTCTCCGTTTGGAGAACATCGAAGGAGGGGCACGTAAACAGTTATGAAGACATGAACGACTACCGAGCCGTTTATCTGGACAGAGACATGAATATCTCCCTGCCCGGTAGTGAAGATCAAGTACTCAAAATCAAATACGCCAGCGGCAAGAAAGGCTGCGATCTCACCATCAACAGCGATGGTACGGGAACGGCTCGCGTCCAGTTCTACAACGATCGCGACCGCGATGGTAATCTGGTGTATTCCACCATTGCCGGAAAGCTCCAATCCGATGAGCATACGGCCATCGCCAAAACAGGTGAAGCCACCCTCAGCGTCGGAGGAAATATTTCCATCGCCGGCAGTCTGAGCATCGAAGAAGGAGGCATGAACTTCACGCGCAATGACGGGGAACACACCATCAGCAAGCTATCTATCAGCAAGAATTCCATGCTGACCATCTCTGGCACCGAAAGCATCGTAACGGTCAACACCTTGGAGAACTCAGCCGGCATCATCCAACTAGGAGGAGACTCCACCCTGCGGATTGCCAGCGGTAGCATCATCACCGGTTCCATTCGATCCATCGATAACCAGAACGAAACCGGTACGCTTGAATTGGGAGAAGGCTCCGTCATCCTTCGGAGCCAAAATGCGCTAGACGGAATCAACCTCACCACGGCGTATGGAACCAACCTTGATCTGGGCACAAAAGAGGCCAGCGCCACCATCCACAATTGGAACGGTCTCGGCAGCCTTGCCGGGGAAGGTTCACTCACCATCACCGGGCAAACCAATTACCGGGGTAACCTAGCCGACTTTTCAGGCCAAATCTCGGTTGATCGAGGAGGGCTCACCCTGGGCAATATCGGCAACAAGGCAGCCTGCCTTTCCGCCACACGAGGAGCAAGCCTCATGCTTGACTACACCGAAGGTGAAGCAGCCTACGCCAACATCACCGTTGAGGGAGCCTCCCGGCTAACCCTCCTTGCCGGTAACGGTACAGGCACCAACAACACGCTCACCCTGATCCATGGCGGCCGCATCAGCGGAGACTCTACTCTAGATTTCATCCTGAACACCGAAGCAGACGGAAGTCTGAGCTCCTCCAAACCGCTTATCACCACCGGCGACCAGGAAAAGCTCACCATGGGCGACGGTGTCACCGTCCATATCGCCGCTGGTGACAACCAACGCGTCATCAACGGATCCATGCCGATGCAAATCGCTCTGGCATCCCACGTCATCCAACAGGGGGGAGTCAACATCGTCTTTGACGAACTCTTCGGCAAATACTTCGACCCAACCCAATCGCATGTCGAAACCATCAACGGCACCATGGTTCTCACAACCACAGCCAGCAACAAAGGATTCTACATCCACCACGCCCAGAGCGAAGTTGCACAGGCGGGGGCCAGGCTCATGGACACGACCCTCATCACCCTCAATCCACAAACATCCGACAAGACCAGTACCCTGGCAGCCCTCCTCAACACCGTCGATGCCTCCATCAAGGCCTACGACACAGTTGGAGCCAGCCGTGCCATGGCCGCCGCCGCCGGTAGCACAGTCACCAGCCTTCTCGGCTCCCAGCAAGCTGATTTCCGCTACCAGCAGACCCAGCTTCGCAACCGCATGACCACCATGGGATTGCCCGCTGGATACAGCTATGGAGACGATCTGCCCCTGTGGAACACCTGGATGCAAGCCACCGGCTCCTACAACTGCCTCACTGGCGACGGAGACAACGCCGGATACCAGTACAACACCTGGGGCAGCACCTTCGGAGTCGATGCCAACTTCACCTCGGAATTCACCGCTGGAATCTCCATGACAGCCAGTTATGGCAAATTAACATCCAACTCGGCAGATAGCCTCAGCGGAGACATGGATAATTATTACGTCAACCTCTTCGGACGCTACCAACGTGGCAAGTGGGGACACAACTTCATCCTCACCGCCGGATGGAGCCAGGGAGATGCCGAACGCACCGTCCCCCTGGAACAAAACAGCTACGTCGGACACTGCGAAACCAGCGGCAACACCTGGGGAGCCATGTACGAAACCACCTACGACATCACCCTCGACGAAAACAACAGCTCCATCCTCCAGCCCCTCGCCAACATATCCCTCCACAAGAGCAGCGTTGACGACTACAACGAAACCGGTGCAGGAAACGCCGGGCTCAATGTCAGAGGCATGGACGCGACAACCGCCAGCATATCAGCTGGTATCCGTTGGATGGGACTCATGGGGGGCGGCAACCTCTTCGCCAGAGAATCCCTGGCAGAACTTCGCATGCAAATCACCCAGAATCTGGGTGACACCCAAAACGAAGCCAACGTAGGATTCCAAGGGAATTCCGGTTTCAGCCAAAACGTCAAGGGAAGCAAGGCGGGGGCCACGACCCTTCAGATCGGAGCCGGAATCAGCATCCCATCAGGCGAACAAGGCACAGTCTTTTTGGAAGCCAATGCAGACATCCGCAGCCACATGACCTCGGCCAGCGGCAGCATCGGCTACAGGTACAACTTCTGATAAGAACGGAAGACGCAATAAAAAAGAAGAAAGAACTTGGGGCAGCTCTGCCTGATCGCTACAGAAAACAGAGCTGCCCCATACATCTCGACATCCATGAGCCTTCACATTGAAATGACTGCGGAAGCCACCAAGGCTATCCGGAAAACAAAATTGCGCCATTTCCTCACGGCTCTGGCTACAGCAATCCTCTCAACCACCCTTGTGGGACTAAGTCTCTACATGATTGCCATCGTCATCGCCAACCCGGAAAAACCAGAAATCATCGCCTACGCCTCCAGCAACGAAGAAGGCCCACCCCAAGATACACCCATAACCCCGGAGCGCGTCACAACCCGACCATCCGCCGCCGTCCAAAACCAGGCAAGCATCATCACAGCAAACACCGTCAGCGACATTGCCATAGCATCCGTCGATATCGATACTCCAAATATCTCCGACTTGGGGCAAAGCCTCGAATTGGGAGTCGATTTCGGGGCTGGTGTCGGCGATGACCTGGGAACGGAAGGTGGAGGATTCGGATCCGATTCTGCCGGAGGAAGCTCGCTTGTCGGAACATTCTACGACCTCAAGCAAACGGCATCCAGAAAACCTCTCAAAGAAGACCTCTCCTACGCTGAACACACCGATATCATCAAGAAATTCGTCCAATCGGGATGGAAAGAAAGTACCCTGGCCAAATACTACAAAGCGCCGAAAAAACTCTACAACTCCCACATATTCATCTCTCACCGCTCGGCAGAAGGTGCACCCATGGCATTCGGGTGCCAGGACACAGTCAAACCCAAGCACTGGGTCGCCATCTACCGGGGAAAAGTCGTCGCACCCAAAACCGGAAAATTCCGCTTCGTCGGGCTCGCAGATGACATCATGACCATTCGTTTCAACGACAAGGAAGTGTACGACCACGGATTCTTCTACATGACCATGGGAGGTCGTTACATGGAGAGCCAGCAGGACTTCCTCGTCCTCGAAGGCAAAGTCAAAAACCCCGTCCTCAAACGAGAAATCCAGAGGGCTGGGCTCTACAACATCCCGGCTATCTTCTACAAATACAGCACCATGGGTCACTACAACGAGCGCCTCAACGGCATGATCGTCGGCCCGGAATTTGCCGTCACCGCTAACGAAGTCTATCCCATCGAAATCATGATCTCCGAAGTCCCAGGCGAAGGATTCTCCGCCTTCCTCATGATCGAAGAAATTGGAGCTACCTATCAAAAAGATCCAGGGGGAGCCCCCATCCTCCCCTTATTCCGCACCAACTACGCCCTGCCCGACCCCGAATCCAACCAAGGCACCAAGCCCCCCTTCGACCCCATCGGAATCGTCTGGCCATGCATCAAATGAAACCAGCTCGTAGAGCACCCCTATAAGACAATAAAAAACCCTTAACAACAATGCGTTAAGGGTTTTTATTCGAAAACTTTGGAGCGGGTAACGGGAATCGAACCCGTATGATCAGCTTGGAAGGCTGGAGCTTTACCACTAAGCTATACCCGCTTGATGTGAGAAAATACTACACTTCCTCACCAAAAAGTCAACTCCAAATTTCGATTTTTCGCCATCTCATTCCCACACAATATGGTTGACACCCCCGACAAAACAGCGTAAGCATTTCCCACATCATTCATGCGGGTGTCGTTCAATGGTAGGACACGAGCTTCCCAAGCTTGTGACGTGGGTTCGATTCCCATCACCCGTACCAATTTTCACATTTTAAGCCCTTGCAAAACCCTTGAGTTTGCAAGGGCTTTTCGTTTCTTGCTTCCATTCCACTCCACAGTATTTCATAAAACAGGGGTACACCGAAGGGTACACTACACTCAATACTTCTCAAGAGGGCAGGATTAAAAAAGAGAAATAACACATGGTTTGCCTCGTTCAACATTGCCGGAAAGCGACAGGTGAAAACAACGAGCGTTTCCATCGTCCCCACATTCGTTCCCCCCGGAAAAACAAAAACGGCCATGATGAAACAGAACGAAGCGAACGCCCGTATCATTGAACAAGAACTCGAAAACGCGGCCATGGGGCAACCATTAAATGCCGCCGTCATCAAATCCCTTGCAGGATTACGAACAGCATTTCAAAAAGCAGTTGATTCCCGTCTGTTTCAACACAACCCTTTTAGAAAAGTAGGTCCCGGAAAACAAGACAGGGAAGACAAACAACAGCGGATAGCTTTCATTATAGAAGAAGCAAAACGGCTGACGGAGGTTCTTCCGGGGGAATGGTCGGATATGGTGCGTGTGTGTCTCTATACGGGAGGCCAGCGGATAGGAGACATTGCCAAGTTGAAATGGGAACAAATAGACCTTGAAGGCTGATTGATTGCCATGACGACGCAAAAAACAAAACGGCGCACGAATAAGCCTATTATCTCGCCGCCAAAGTCCGTTCTTGAACTCCGCAAAGCTTCCAGCGTCAGCAAATACGTTTTTCCCATGTCGACCATAAGACACACGCAGGCGGGAAACACATGAGGCAAGCTTTCCATGGATTTTCACGAACTTCTAAAGCAACACGGATTCATTGAAAACACAGACAAAACTTCACTTCAAGGGAATAGAAGATAGCAGGCGGAATTGAGTTTTCATAGCTTGCGGGCTACGGCTGTAACGGCCATTTCGAGTTTGGAGAGATTCTTGACTGCGTGCACCCCATAGCCCGCGCTCTGTCCGCTTGAGTCATTCCCTCTTTGATACGCATGCGGGCGAGCATCACGCTGATAGGGCAGCGTTTCTTTACCTCCATCTGGTACCGGTTCCGGAATGGCTCCCCCCCCCGGAACACTATTATCACCTATACAGGAGGAACAAGCTTTCTTGCATTCCTTCCCTGTTATTCTGCTTCGGAAAAGCCTTGAAAGAACACATAGTTGATTGATATGTTGCTTTTCCGGTCGTGCAACAGATACTTGCCTGTCAGGTCCAAAGTGGGGCGGTATCCGTAGATTGGGGATATATACGCTCCCGTATCGTCTGACCGTAGGCCCCGGTTCCTGACTGGGGCATCCTGTTTCTTCCAACAAATATTCATGACGTACGGCACAGTACGGAAAGAAACAGGAAGAGTACCAATGATGTTCCGGCCCTGCAAACGTGACAGCTATTCCCGGGGCGTGCCTATAGTGAGGAATGGACGACGCATTTGACACCATAGACAAACATTCCGCTTCCTTCAAATGCCGGGCCGCAGACCTTGCCAAACAGTACGGCGGCGGTAAAACGATTACCGTTTCCGAAGCTTCAAAAATATTGCACGTTTCAAGAGGGAGCGTTCTACGCCTTATCCATAACGACGTTCTAATCGCATTTGCACCCAGTGGAAAAAGCTGGCGTTTGTTCAAGGCACAGGTTCAAGACTACCTGATTCGCTTACAGGAAGAAGTCATCGAATTTAGCGCAGCCTCACCGACAAAAAAGGCATGGTATGAATAGCCTTTCAACCCATCGTAAGGGATAAACCTGCCATTTAAGGGGTGTTTCCATTGGTAAAATATTCCCCGTTTCCCTCATCTTAACCCGTTTTTCAACCTTCTTCCCCCCTACAGAGATATTTCTTTCTTCGAACGGAGTATCAATGAACCGGTGAAACGATTCCGGGCATTTTATTGAGAGTATAGACGCAACGAAAGGTGACTTCTCAATATCGATTCCAACGCCATTGCGGCCGCTTTTTCAACAGGAATGCCGCGCATTCTGGCTTCTTTTTCAAGTCTTTCGTAAGCATCAGGAGCAAGGCTGATGGACAACGGAGTTCCACTCTCCAAGAATATTTTGTTTGTGGCTATCGTTTTTTCATGTAGTTCACGAATCATTTGAATCAAGCCTTCTTCTGTTGTCTGTTTCATTAGCTGAAAATCTTTAAACGAAATGAATCTTTTTCCCGAAAGCCAGCCTTTGACGGTATTGTAGGAGCGGTTGATAGCATTTGCCAACCAACGCATGTTTCTTCCGATTTCATGCAGAAGATACTTGATTTGATCACGCCTTTGTTCCGATTCAACGTAATGCATCAAAATAGTTTCTTCAAATTATTCATATACATCTTAAAATGAGCAAACAACAACGACTTGAGTTACTCAATGAGGCTCGACAGGTCTACGCTTCAAAAAAGACGCGCAAGGACAAATATGAGTTCCTCTTGGAAATACAGCAACTTACTAGATATAAGACAACTAAGACAATTATCCGAACTCTCTCCTCGACAAAAGAAAAGCCCGTCAAAGAGAAACGCTACAGAAATCATTTCTTGAAACCCCAAGAGATCAAAATCCTCGGAAAACTCTGGTTTGCCATGGATCAACCCTGCGGAAAAAGGCTCAAAGCCATACTGCCAGAGTGGATTACCGCACCAAGGCCGGATACAAATTATTTCAATTCACGCACCCGCGTGGGGTGCGATGTTTCCGTGATAACATTACACATTGTGTATTCCATGTTTCAATTCACGCACCCGCGTGGGGTGCGATTAATTCGGGGGGTCTCCCGTACGGGCGAATTTCCGTTTCAATTCACGCACCCGCGTGGGGTGCGATCCTTTGCCGGGAGCGATAAGCATAGTGTCGAGCAGTTTCAATTCACGCACCCGCGTGGGGTGCGATTCTTTGTCTGGGATAACGATGACGTTTTGCGGAAGTTTCAATTCACGCACCCGCGTGGGGTGCGATTTCTCGCAAATAGGACACATGGCATCCGTCTCACGGTTTCAATTCACGCACCCGCGTGGGGTGCGATCCATGGCAATCATTGCCCGCACTTGTTTGTGGGGTTTCAATTCACGCACCCGCGTGGGGTGCGATAAGTGTATCCAACAAAGAACCAAATTTATCGCGGTGTTTCAATTCACGCACCCGCGTGGGGTGCGATCCTGTAGCTCCTATGCCATACGCCCCATACATCGATGTTTCAATTCACGCACCCGCGTGGGGTGCGATAGCATAATTACTCGACCCTACGACACCTGCCACGGGTTTCAATTCACGCACCCGCGTGGGGTGCGATATGGAAGCACATACCGTGGGCGGTCGGTCACTGGTGTTTCAATTCACGCACCCGCGTGGGGTGCGATACCTGCTATTTCACTGGATGATTCTGATTCAGAAGTTTCAATTCACGCACCCGCGTGGGGTGCGATACCATTTTCGGAGTTTTCATCATTTGTAATAATGTTTCAATTCACGCACCCGCGTGGGGTGCGATTTCTCAGTAGGAAACACCTTAGCATACGCAATGTTTCAATTCACGCACCCGCGTGGGGTGCGATCGCGTAAGTTCTGCCACTCGCTTTCTGTAAAAGTGTTTCAATTCACGCACCCGCGTGGGGTGCGATGCTTGATGGAGTAGGTGGTGATGCGGCTTCCTGACGTTTCAATTCACGCACCCGCGTGGGGTGCGATCTAACGTGCTTGTAACTACAACATTTAACGTAAGTTTCAATTCACGCACCCGCGTGGGGTGCGATAGCCGTCTTAGCATCACAAATGTTGGAGTTCACAGTTTCAATTCACGCACCCGCGTGGGGTGCGATTTGCTAACGTGCTTGTAACTACAACATTTAACGTAAGTTTCAATTCACGCACCCGCGTGGGGTGCGATTCAGATATCCATTCGCCCCAGCTATCGTAGTATGGTTTCAATTCACGCACCCGCGTGGGGTGCGATTGAACTTACGGCTCAGCGTACTTGTATCGTCCAATGTTTCAATTCACGCACCCGCGTGGGGTGCGATGACGAATGAGGTGGCTTCTCCCCTATCTGACACACGTTTCAATTCACGCACCCGCGTGGGGTGCGATATTATGTTAGTTTATCGTCAGGGCGTATTTTGTCGTTTCAATTCACGCACCCGCGTGGGGTGCGATAGGTTTTCTTTTCTGAATAAGGTTGTGTTGCAAAGTTTCAATTCACGCACCCGCGTGGGGTGCGATCGCTTACGAGGAGGATGAATTCGAGGAGGATGATGTTTCAATTCACGCACCCGCGTGGGGTGCGATAAGTGTATCCAACAAAGAACCAAATTTATCGCGGGTTTCAATTCACGCACCCGCGTGGGGTGCGATGCCTACTGGTACGTTATCGTACTCTTCCTTCGTAAGTTTCAATTCACGCACCCGCGTGGGGTGCGATAAAGGATAAATACGAAAAGCTTACCAAACTAGCGGTTTCAATTCACGCACCCGCGTGGGGTGCGATTCCTCTAGCGGAGATATTGATCGTGTCGCTTGGAGGGTTTCAATTCACGCACCCGCGTGGGGTGCGATCGTTTCCAAGATATTTAGATGCCATTGATTTGAGTTTCAATTCACGCACCCGCGTGGGGTGCGATCTTACTGCAAACATAGCGGGGCATTCATCCCTAGAGTTTCAATTCACGCACCCGCGTGGGGTGCGATAGTGCTTCATTAACGCGTGCAACGTCTTCGACATGTTTCAATTCACGCACCCGCGTGGGGTGCGATTTTTGGCTCAGGCTTACCATCTACTTTGCGGCAATGTTTCAATTCACGCACCCGCGTGGGGTGCGATGATTTGCACGCGCGTTCAAATTTCGGAGGTACCCGTTTCAATTCACGCACCCGCGTGGGGTGCGATCTTCGTTTCAGCAATGCACTAAGCAGGAGTTGTTGTTTCAATTCACGCACCCGCGTGGGGTGCGATACCGTACTCCACGATGAACGCGTCCATAATAGCATTGTTTCAATTCACGCACCCGCGTGGGGTGCGATAATTAACACATTAACGACATTAGTACCGTTAGAAGTTTCAATTCACGCACCCGCGTGGGGTGCGATGTGTAGCTAGTACCTACGAATGCCTTGTAGCGCAGTTTCAATTCACGCACCCGCGTGGGGTGCGATTTGTACTACTCGTATGGTTCCATCTTTTGGATTTGGTTTCAATTCACGCACCCGCGTGGGGTGCGATATAACTCCCCATGTCTCTGTTTCAAATCGGCTGGTTTCAATTCACGCACCCGCGTGGGGTGCGATGCTAATGTGCTTGTAACTACCACATTTAACGTAGTTTCAATTCACGCACCCGCGTGGGGTGCGATCCCTTCACCCCTGCGGCATCACCGTCGTACAGGAGTTTCAATTCACGCACCCGCGTGGGGTGCGATTATTTTTCTGTTTGCACGCGCGTGCAATTATGTTGTTTCAATTCACGCACCCGCGTGGGGTGCGATCCGACGTGTAGCGGTGAATTGGCGTATTCACTTGTTTCAATTCACGCACCCGCGTGGGGTGCGATCTGCGTTTACTTCTTCTTGTGAGTTGAGCAATTCGTTTCAATTCACGCACCCGCGTGGGGTGCGATGCAACCGAGACTTGCGCCATAAGCACGGTCGCCAAGTTTCAATTCACGCACCCGCGTGGGGTGCGATTTTACCCAATGTTTCAGGAATCGGTATTTCATGGTTTCAATTCACGCACCCGCGTGGGGTGCGATTCTAGTATAGCCCGTCTTCCTGCATCCGTGATACGGTTTCAATTCACGCACCCGCGTGGGGTGCGATCGGATGAATACTGCATTACAACGGATACGACAGAGGTTTCAATTCACGCACCCGCGTGGGGTGCGATTACTAAACTACGAGCATACTACTCAAAATGCGATGTTTCAATTCACGCACCCGCGTGGGGTGCGATCCTCTTGTTCGTGTTTTGTAATGTCCATTATCGTGTTTCAATTCACGCACCCGCGTGGGGTGCGATCATTATCGTAAATGTTAGTTTTTTGTGCAAATAGTTTCAATTCACGCACCCGCGTGGGGTGCGATAATGGCTTTAGCCTTCGTGGATGCCTTACCTTGCTGTTTCAATTCACGCACCCGCGTGGGGTGCGATCATGTCATTCTATACACACCTCCTTCACAGCGAGTTTCAATTCACGCACCCGCGTGGGGTGCGATACCTGCTACTTCGTGGGCGCGGTTTTCGTCAACCTGTTTCAATTCACGCACCCGCGTGGGGTGCGATTTCCAAACTGGAGGCTCGACTTTACTTTTCACGTGGTTTCAATTCACGCACCCGCGTGGGGTGCGATGGCGGGAACGGTAACACGTTTATACAATTCTATCAAGGGAACG
The DNA here is from genome assembly GCA_964448375.1 of uncultured Akkermansia sp. GTDB lineage: Bacteria > Verrucomicrobiota > Verrucomicrobiia > Verrucomicrobiales > Akkermansiaceae > Akkermansia. Next base: position 55,377 of record CAYVAI010000003.1, on the reverse strand, counting down.
AATTCCGCGAACCTGTTCGGGGTGGAAGGAAAACTTTCCTGTTATTTTGATTGCGTTATTTCAAACTACTGATTATCAATCTATTGGAAATTCCGCGAATCTCCCGGAGTTTTTCCCATAGCTTGAGGTTCGCGGAAGCGATTTAATCATGAGGGATCATCGATACCATAGGATGACTTAACCCCTATGTGAAGAACTTTGTTGCAAACCACGACCGTGTTGACTCCAAGTCCTCGTCGAGTGCTCTGGTTGCACCCTCTAAAATAATGGTTCCCACTCATTTTAGCATTGTCCTTTCATCTTCATAACTCATTAAAAATGAGCATAATAAAAACCAGCAAGCGATTAACTTGAGGGTCTTATTTAGTGGAGCATAGCGGGTTCGAATCGCTGACCTCTTCAATGCCATTGAAGCGGACGGAACCGTATTATCATTTATAATCAATGCATTACAAACGCTATGTTTTTTATTTGTCTATTATTTTCCTCTTGACTTATCCAGCAACTTCGACAACGCCAGCCAGCCTGATACCAGGCTGAATAGCCCCCAGAAGGACGAAGAGAGCATACAATGCTGTCTGCCATGACTGCGTACTCAAAGCCACAATGAGCAAGACAATATTGACCCATCCAAAAAATGTAAGGAAATTAGGCAATGTAAAAATTGGATCTATTTTTTGAGATATAAGGACTTCCCATGGTTCTTCCTTCACATCTCGTATTTGAACCCATTCATCTCTATCTTCTTCACATACCTGAACATCTTCGGGAAGAAAATTCAAAACTATTTTACCTCTAATTTTTTGTAGTGATTCTGGACCACAGACTGCTCCATTATTCAAGTAATAGAATTTCGCCATACCCGGAACACTACTACTCACACACGGACTTTATCAACACGATTTATGCAAGTTTTCTCCACTTTATGAGCTGATTCGCTCCAAGGCTTTACTGAAAATACGAGATGCACTCAAGTTGACACAATTAAGCCTCCCTTCGAAAGCTTCATTATTTTCTTGCAGACGATACCGTTTGACTTTAACCGTGTGACATGAATGCCAAGGAATACTACTACATTGACAACGACGGTATTGTAAGTGACGCCGTCGATATCGAAGAACTCCGCGAATTGTATTTATTCGGGAACATATCTAATGACACCTCCGTCATCAAAATTGGAGAAATATTGTGGGAAAAATACAGTGAATTTGCCATCAAAAACCCGGTTCCCCCTGTACGCAAGCCCGTATCCGCCCACTCAAAGATCATAGATGCTCCTGTGCCTGACGTCGGATCAAACAACAGTCAGTATTCGGCCCCCCAAATCACCCGAGCCACAAACCCGGACCTACAAATCCGAAATGTAGCGCTGCCAGAAAAGATTTATCGTTCGAACGTGGCCAATATATACATGATCTTTGGAAGCATTTCCCTACTTTCAACAATATTTATATCAATTGTGAACCCTAACAACATGTCACTTGAGTATACAATCATCTATCTTTTCGCAGGTATACTATCATCCTTATTCCTGATTGCCATAGGCGAAGCCCTCAAGTTCCTGGCCATTATTGCCAATAAATAAGAAACCCGGAGCAGGGCCCCGGGTCTACGGTCAGATGTCTCGGATGCCGCTCCCCAACTACTTTGGAGGCAAGCCTGGTTAATTCCAGAGGAGGCTCCCAAATTTCTCTGGGCTTGCTGCCTTGACTCTCCTTTGTTGCACGACCGGACGGTTAAAATAAACTACAACTCCAATTGAGTCAAACAGGAAAGCCGAGGCAAGACCCCGGCTCTACGGTCAGATGATACGAAGCCGCTCCCAGCCCCCAATCTACGGGAGGCAACCCCACTAGTTGACGCTGACGGGTAACCTCCTGTTGCACGACCGGATATTCACAGTATCACCCACGCACAGGCTGTCAACATTCCTTGTGCGTCACAGTCAGTTTCCAAGCTTCTTCCAGCCCATCAACCTGCTTGACTTCCCATCTGCCCTGTTTGCTATCAGACTCACTTAACGAAGAGCCCCATTTTTAGCGTTCTGTGTGGAGGATTTTGCCGTCGGCGGAGATCAGGAGATCGTAGTCTTCGGTATCAGTGAGGACTTCTACATCGTAGGTGATGGTGGCGTCCTGAGTGATTTTTTTCGCTTCCTTAACTCTGCTTTGAGGGTATTCTTTGAGGATGGCGGTTCGGACAACTTCCGGAAGGAGCGTGGTTTCGATCTCTTCTTTGATGCGCACGATTTTACCTTCCGTGTTCAGTTTGACTTCAAATGTGTAGCCATTGATTCTGAATTCTGCTTCGTAAAGATTAGTGCGGTTACTAAAGTCCCATTCTACTTTGCGAACTTGGGAGTAGCCTGCTTTGATTCCTTCGCGCACAGCCACCGGGACTGAGGATTCAGGAATATCGGCAAATGCAGGAACTACGATGGCGGATATGGCAAGAATTGGTATTATTGTTTTGATAGAAATCATGCGAGTTAGATTCCAATTTTAGGCAAACCGTTCAACGTGAAAACTATTTTCCCAAAAAAGCAGGATTGATCAGAGGAGGGAAACGATGGTATGTTTGTCTCATTCCCTTCTGATTTTTCCACGTTTTATCCCCCGTTTTATACGATGAAATTGTTCCACTACCTGATCTCCCTGGCGTTGTTTCCCGTTACGTTTTCTCAACAAATATCTGACGCCCCCTCAAAAAACAAGGTGTGGGACTTCAATAATTTTGAAGGATGGACGCTCAACAGTCAGGATGACAACCCGGATAACCAAGCATCTATTTCCAATGGATGCTTGAAGATTTTTACGAAGAAAGGCTCTTTAGACCGCAAAAAGGCCAGGACGAATGAGAAGATTTATACGACGGGACGGTACAAGTGGAGAACCTATGTTCCCAAGATGAAAGCGGGGGATCAAACTAGCGTAGGCTCATGGATCTATTGCGACGACAAGCACGAAATCGATTTTGAAGTAGGGCCAGGCAAAGCAGCCGAGCGAGCTCGCCTCGGAGCCAAGGGTAGCGAGCTTCTGGCCTATATGACGACACAGGGCAATCCCTACTCCAGCATTGCCGTCGTCATCAAGCCAGGATGGCACATTTTTGAACTCGATTTGTCGTCTGTGAACGGCAAGTATAAGGTACAGTGGCTCATCGACGGAAAGCTGAAGCATACGGTGCAACAAAACTTTGGCCCCGAGGTGGCTTTCTATATTTTTTGCAGTGTGGAGAATCTGAAGTTCGTGGGAGATCACCCGTCTACCAAGGATTATACCGCCCAGTTTGACCGGGTAGAGTACACCTGGCACTCCTGATTGCCAGGAAGCAGTTAAACACAGAAACGGACGCTGCCAGCAGGCTCATGCTATTGATAGAGTGTCTTCACTGCATATGGTGTTTTACGTAGTATGCCAAGGGAGGAACAAGAAAGGAAACATTAACGTTTCTGATACAGGAATACGCGACATCCAGATGAGTCTTTCACGTTGATACATTTCACACTTCATTCTTTTAACGACAAGATCGTGAATGACATATACCACCTTCATCACACGCAATTGCAATCCATGTCAGATTATTTTGATAGAATTGTTATTTTTCATTCGTAAAGACAAATATTGCTTCCGCAGACTCACCAGATGACTCTGTCTGAAATCCACCCCACAGTCTGGTGTCCTCATCACTATTTCCCCAATCAGATACTTCTTTTTCTTCCCCTCAGACATGAAACGCATTTTCTCCTTATTCGCATTCCTTTTAACTTGTTCTTCTCTCAATGCCGCTCCCCTCTGGATGCGCTATCCGTCCATTTCACCCGATGGAAAATCCGTGGCTTTCGCGTATAAGGGAGACATCTACACGGTCTCTTCTGAAGGCGGGCGAGCCCAACGGCTTACTACCGATCCAGCGCAGGATTTTGCCCCGGTATGGTCGCCCGATGGCAGCAAAATTGCATTTGCCAGCGACAGATACGGTAATTTCGATGTCTATCTCGTCGATGCCCTCGGCGGCGTTCCCCAGCGACTCACGACGCATTCCGGTGCGGAGATTCCCTATTGCTTCACGAGAGATGGACACAACATCCTGTTTGGAGCCTCCATCGCCGACCCTGTGGACAGCATGCTCTACCCGAATGCGTCCATGAAGGAACTGTATTCCGTCCCAGTGACGGGTGGACGTCCCGAACAAATTCTGGCTGTCCCGGCGGAGAAGACTTCTTTCTCCCACACCGGCTCCCTCCTCCTCTACCAAGATAAGAAAGGCGGAGAAAATGAATGGCGCAAGCACCACCAGTCCTCCATAACACGGGACATCTGGCTCTACGATACGGTTAAAAACAAACATACCCGCCTGACCAGCTTTGCCGGAGAAGACCGTGACCCGCTCTTCAGCCCGGATGACAACTTCGTGTACTACCTCAGCGAACGAAATGGTTCATTCAATGTCTGGCGTTTCAATCGTAACAAACCACAGACTCCGGAACAAATCACGAATTTCAAGACTCACCCCGTCCGTTTCCTCTCTATGGCCAACGATGGGACGCTCTGCTACGGTTACAATGGCAATATCTACGTCCAGCCTCAGAGTGCTCCGGCTCGCCGCATCAAGGTGAACATTACGGGGGATATTTCTCCGGAAGAAACGGAAATGCTCTCTGTCAATCTGAGCAGTGGTACGGTTTCAGACGACGGAAAGCAGATTGCCTTTGTCAACCGAGGAGACATCTTTGTGACATCCGTTGCCTACTCCACAACCAAGCAAATCACCTCCACTCCGGAACAGGAAAGCGCCCCGGTATTCTCACCGGACGCAAGGACGCTTGCCTATACATCGGAACGCAACGGCAATAAAAATATCTATCTCGCCAAAATCGCACGCAAGGAAGATCCCAACTTCCCCAATGCCATGGTTATTGATGAAAAGCCTCTCATCAAGGACGCAAAACACGAGAGAGAACACCCCCAATTCTCCCCTGATGGCAAGGAAATGGCTTTTGTCGAAGACCGTAGCCGCCTGATGGTGATGAATCTCCAGTCTGGGGCCGTCCGCCAGATCACCGATGGTACCACGACCTATGGCACCAGTGGACAGATCGACTACGAATGGTCGCCCGATGGCAAATGGTTTACCCTGTCCTACACCAGCAACCAACACGACCCCTACACGGACATCGGCATTGTCAGCACCGAGGGCAAGGGTAAAATACTGAACCTCACCAACAGCGGATACACCGACAATAATCCGCGCTGGGTGCTCGACGGCAATGCCATCCTCTTCCAGTCCGAACGCTTCGGCATGCGCAACCACGCATCCTGGGGTTCCCTGACGGATTCCCTCCTCATCTTCCTCAACCAGGAAGCCTACGAACGCTTCAACATGAGCAAGGAGGATCGCGAAATCTATCTGGCTTCCGACAAGGCTCCCGCAGAAGAAGACAAAGAGAAGAAAAAGAAGCCCGAAGCCCCAGCCCCGATTCAGGTCGAGTTGAAAGACATCGCCGAGCGCATCATTCGCCTCACACCCTCGTCCTGCCAGCTGGGAGATGCTATTCTGGATAAGAATGGCGAGAATCTCTACTATGTTTGCGCCTTCCAAAAAGGTTTCGATCTCTGGCAGCTCGACTTGCGCAATCGCTCGGCCAAAATCATCCGTTCCGATGTTGCCCCCTCATCTCTGCAATGGGATCAAAAAATGGAAAAACTCTTCATCCTTGGCAAAAAACCGGCGTGGATGAAGGGCGACAACAACGCCCTGTCAAGTATCTCCGCCAAGGCAGAACGATCCATTGATCTGGCAGCCGAACGCGCAGCCATGTTCGAACACGTCTGCAAGGAAGAACAAAAGCGATTCTACACAGAGGACATGCACGGTGTGGACTGGAAAAGCCTGCGAGACAATTACGCCCGCTTCCTCCCTCACATCAACAACAATTACGACTTTGCGGAAATGTTGAGCGAACTCCTCGGAGAACTCAACGTTTCCCACACTGGCAGTTCCTTCCGCAAACCCACAAGCCAGGGCGATGATTCGACTGCCGAACTCGGTCTATTCTTCGATCCAGACTACAAGATGGACGGACTCCGTATTCAGGAAGTCGTCAGACAGGGGCCCTTCGACAAGTCAAAAATCGACATCCGTCCCGGCGACATTCTGGAGTCCATCAATGGCACCTTCATCTCGTCGGGTATGGACTATTTCCCTCTGCTGAACCATCAGGCCGGGCAGAAAATCCTGATTTCCCTTTATCGGCAGGAGACTCAAAAGCGCTGGGACGAAGTCATCACACCCATTACGAAGGGCAATCTCAACGAGCTCCTCTACAACCGCTGGGTGAAGCAGTGCGAGGAAGCTGTTGATCGCCTCTCTGGAGGAAGGCTCGGCTACGTCCACATCCAGGCCATGGGGGACCCCAGTTTCCGCACCATTTACTCCGCCATCCTCGGTAAATACAATGACCGCGAAGGCATTGTCATCGACACCCGCTTCAATGGTGGAGGCCGCCTGCATGAAGACATCGAAGTGCTCTTTAGCGGCAAAAAATACTTCACCCAGGTCATCCGCGGCAAGGAATCCTGCGATATGCCGAGCCGCCGCTGGAACAAGCCCTCAATCATGCTCACCTGTGAAGCCAACTATTCCAACGCCCACGGTACTCCATGGGTGTACCGCAACCAAGGCATCGGCAAACTCGTAGGCATGCCCGTCCCCGGCACGATGACCAGCGTTTGCTGGGAAACCCTCCAGGATCCCTCTCTTCTATACGGTATTCCCGTCATCGGGTATCGCCTCCCGGATGGATCCTACCTCGAAAATACACAGCTCGAACCTGACATCAAGGTGGCCAACTCTCCCGAAAAAATTATTCTCGGCAAGGACGAACAACTTGAAATCGCCGTCAAGGCACTCCTCCAAGACATCGACAAGCCTCAGCAGCAGCCCCAGCCCAAACTGCCTTGATTTCCAAGCGGATTCATTTATCTTTTGACACATAATCATCATAACATCAGTTCGCATGCCCTTCTTTTAAAACAAGCATGAAACACATCTCCCTTCTGCTCACCCTTGTTTTATCATACTCGGCCCTGGGCGCATCCCCGTTGTGGATGCGCTATCCTAAAATTTCTCCTGATGGTAAATCCATCGCTTTCTCCTACAAGGGAGACATCTACACAGTTCCCTCAGAAGGAGGCCGGGCACATCGGCTCACTACAGACCCCGCACAAGACTTTGCCCCCGTATGGTCGCCGGACAGCAGTAAAATCTCTTTCGCCAGCGACCGATACGGCAACTTCGATATCTACATTGTCGATGCATTGGGGGGAGCCCCCCAGAGGTTGACAACGCATTCCAGTAATGAAATTCCATACTGCTTCACCAACAACGGGCGCCAAGTAGTGTACGGGGCTACTATTGTCGATCCCGTGGACAGCCTACTTCACCCTCAATCGGCGATGCAAGAGCTCTATTCCGTCTCTACGGACGGCGGACGTCCGGAACAAATCCTGGCTACTCCGGCAGAAAACACGACGTTCTCCCACTCTGGCAGCCTCCTTCTCTATCAGGATAAAAAGGGTAATGAAAGTGAATGGCGCAAGCACCACCAATCCTCGATCACACGCGATATCTGGCTCTACGATATCGACAAAAAGCACCACACGCGCCTAACCAATTTTGCCGGAGAAGACCGGGATCCCCTGTTCAGCCCGGACGATACATCCGTTTATTATCTCAGTGAGAGGAAAGGCAGTTTCAACATCTGGCGCTTTGCTCTCAACAAACCTCAAGAACCCGAACAAATCACAAATTTTAAGGACCATCCCGTCCGTTTCCTTTCCATGGCGGGAGATGGAACGCTCTGCTTCGGCTATAACGGGAATATCTACACCCAGCATCAGGGGGGAGACGCCAACATCGTCAAAGTTTCCATCGCTGGAGATATTTCTCCGGAAGAGAAGGAAATGCTTTCAGTGGGGTTGAAAAACGGAACCGTTTCGAAAGACGGCAAGCAGGTCGCCTTCGCCAACCGTGGAGACATCTTTGTGACATCGGTGGCCTACGCTACCACCAGGCAAATCACCAATACGCCGGAACAGGAAAGCGCCCCCTCCTTTTCTCCCGATGCCCGAACGCTCGCCTACACATCAGAACGCAACGGGAACAGAAACATTTACCTCTCCAGGATAGCCCGCAAGGAAGATCTCAACTTCCCCAACGCAATGGTCATCGATGAAAAACCGCTGATCAATAATACCCAGCATGAACGGGAACAGCCCCAGTTTTCCCCCGACGGTAAGGAACTGGCATTCATCGAAGACCGTAGTCGATTGATGGTCATCAACCTCCAAACAGGAATTGTCCGCCAGATTACCGACGGGACAACAACTTACTCGACCAGCGGAGAAATTGATTACGAATGGTCTCCCGATGGGAAATGGTTCACTCTGGCCTACACCGGCAATCGTCATGATCCATACTCCGACATTGGACTGGTCAGCGCTCAGGGAGGAGGACTCGTTAATCTCACCAACAGCGGTTACGCCGACTACAGCCCCCGGTGGGTTCTCGGCGGCAATGCCATTCTCTTCCATTCTGACCGCTATGGCATGCGCAACCACGCATCCTGGGGATCACTGGCCGATGCCCTCCTCGTCTTTCTGAATCAGGAAGCCTACGACCAATTCAATATGAACAAGGAGGAACGAGAGCTCTTCCTTGCCTCGGCCAAGGAACCGGAAGTGAAAAAGAAAGGAGACGAAAAAGAGGAAAAGAAGCCAGACCCCGATCCCATCAAGATCGACTTGAAGGATATCGACGAGCGCCTCGTTCGCCTCACACCCACATCCGGGCAGCTGGAAAATGCCACCCTCGATAAAAAAGGGGAACAACTCTATTACATCTGCGCCTTCCAGCATGGATTCGACCTCTGGCAACAGGATCTGCGCAATCGTTCGTCCAGAATCATCCAATCAGACATCTCGCCTTCTTCTCTGCAATGGGACAAGGATATGTCCATGCTCTTCATCCTCGGAGATAAACCGGCATGGATGAAGGCTGAGAACAATGCACTGACAAACATTTCCGCCAAAGCCGAGCGCTCCATTGACCTGGCAGCCGAACGTGCCGCCATGTTCGAACACGTCTGCAAGGAAGAAGAAAAGCGATTCTACACGAAGGACATGCACGGTGTGGACTGGAACAGCATGCACGACAACTACGTCCGCTTCCTCCCCCACATCAACAACAACTATGACTTTGCGGAAATGATGAGCGAACTCCTCGGTGAGCTCAACGTTTCCCACACGGGGTGTTTCTACAGGAAGCCCTTCAGCCAGAACAATGATACAACAGCCGAACTCGGCCTGTTCTTCGATCCTGACTACCCGGGAGACGGCCTCCGCATTCAAGAGGTCATCCGGCAAGGCCCCTTTGACAAATCCAAAATTGATGTCCGTCCTGGCGATATTCTGGAAACCATTAACGGCACTTTCATCTCGTCTGGTATGGACTATTTCCCTCTGCTGAACCACCAGGCTGGAAAGAAAATTCTGGTCTCCCTCTATCGCCCGGAAACGCAGGAACGCCGCGAAGAGATCCTCACCCCCATTACCAGGGCCACTCTCAACGGGCTACTTTACAGCCGCTGGGTGAAGCTGTGTGAAGAAGAAGTTGACCGCCTCTCAGGCGGACGCCTCGGCTATGTCCACATCCAAGCCATGGGAGACCCCAGCTTCCGCACCATTTACTCCGCCATCCTCGGTAAGTATAATAACCGTGAAGGCATTGTCATCGATACCCGTTTCAACGGTGGAGGCCATCTACATGAAGATATAGAGGTACTCTTCAGCGGAAAGAAATACTTCACCCAGGTCATCCGAGGCAAGGAATCCTGCGACATGCCGAGTCGTCGCTGGAATAAGCCCTCAATCATGCTAACAGGAGAAGCCAACTATTCCAACGCCCACGGTACCCCGTGGGTGTATCGCCACCTCGGCATTGGCAAACTCGTCGGCATGCCCATTCCCGGCACGATGACCTGCGTTTCTTGGGAAGACCTGCAGGACTCGACCCTCCTGTACGGAATCCCCATCATCGGGCATCGGATTGCCGACGGTTCCTACCTCGAAAACACTCAGCTCGAGCCCGATATCAAAGTCGCCAACCTTCCTGAAGAAATCGTCATCGGCAAGGATGAACAATTGGAAATCGCCGTCAAGGCCCTCCTTCAGGATATCGACAATCCTCAACAGCAAGTCTTGCCACAAGGGCAGCCCAAACTCCTCTGATTCCCCGCGAGACTCCATATTCCTTGGTCTGTCACCATAGCTTGAATGAGACCATCTCGCCCAAGCTATGGTGTTCTTTTTCCGATGCTCGGCGATGGAGAGCAAGTTCAGAAATGGACAATCATTCATATTTTCAATTTTTTTCTCCATTTCCTTTGACTTTTACATTTGCCGGAGATAATAACTAATTATGTTTGGTAAAAATCGCAAATTTATTGTTGCGACATGTATGTCGATCATCATCTGCATCATCAGTGCTTCGCTCTGGCTGAACAATAGTGAAAAAAAATCAAGTTATATGGATCAACAAAGGGCTCTCTGGAACGAGCTCGATTCGCTTCTCCCTCTCCACTGCAGAATCGAAAAAAACGGTTCTGATTATTTGATATCTCTCGTTCAAAGAAACATCAGAATGGTATGCAATATACCATCTGCTATGCTTGCATTACAGAAAACTCACAAGGAGTACAACCAAAAAGTGACCGACATCACAACACGCCTTGCTGACAATAAAAAAATCAGGCAGATCAAGAAACGTCCTTTCTCGTTACCATCCCGGATACCCCGGCTTCATCACTCCCTCTCACAGGATTAACGGAGCATGAATTGGATCAATTAAGTATGACTGGAAGCAGGGAAGCCAGCCTCATCATCATTTCCCGCAACACACACATAGACACCCACGAGGCACAGATCGCAAAAAACTCACTTTACATCGACCGGATCACCCCTGAAAAAAATTCGGAGAAAACATTTTTCACTCATTTACAGCAATCAATCGTCAACGTCAGAAATAATTCAAAGCTTCGTGAAAAGACAACCTATATTGATGAATTCTCCCAGGTCGATTACAAAAACGCCCCCGGTTATTCTACTTTCCATAAGCGATTGCAAGAAGGAGATGTCTTATCGTATCTAGCCTTCAAAAGCGTCCTCTCCCCAATGACATATACCACAAAGTCCCTTGATGAAATTTTGAAGGAAGAAAACGTACTCATGGAAAGCCTGAAAACCATGGATCAGAAAAGATATGATTTAGTCAGTGCCCTGTTGGCATTCAGAACTTACATTCCAGGATACTACAATATGAAAATTGATCAGGAATTCAATGATAGGTTGACCAAATACAGGCAGATTATAACTGGTCATCCGACATTGGAGAATTACTTCAAAGATATCATCTGCTTCCTGTTCTTCGATTACAACAACGCAAACGCCGTCAAAAACTTCCAGAAGGTATCCGGGACGCTGAGAGCGGCAGCCCAAAAAGGCAATATGGAAGCCATGTATCTTTGGCTCACCCGTGGAATCACCTCTCTGGATCATTTTTCCCGGGAAGACTGGGAAGAAATCGACAAGTACCGCAAAATTCTTTTGCAGGCAGGATATGCCCCCTACCTTCAAACATTTGTCGATAAAAACGAGACACTCGATATCAATCTGTTCAAATCCATCTATCCGGATTCCACATACCAGGCCATCAGCAAACGCTGTCAGGAAGTCCTGAAGGCGAGAAATTGAGTTCCACAATCTCATCAATGTCCAATACCCGGCATCGCGTCCGGTCATTGAGTTGCCACGCCTCAGATACATGGTAATGACCAAAATACCATTCTGCCGGCTGTAAATGATCGATCAAATCCAGTAACAAATTCCGTTCCTGAGGCAGATCAAATCTGAGATCAGGGTCACGGTCAAACAGCCCCGGGTTTGCAATGTTCAACGGAAGCATGGAAGGAGGCTGTACTCCTGCATGCGTCAACAGGATATCCACCTGTCCGGCAAGTGACGCGACCCGATCCGCATCCCATACAAGCGCCTCGCCCTGCCACCAGCTACGCCCCAGAATACGGAACGTCCTGTCGATGCTGACCGCACCACCCACAGCCAAAGCACGCCGCCCATTCAATATCAGCTCGGAATAATCCTGCAGAAGATGGAGAAACTCTCCTTGGGGAGGGTCGATGAACAAAGACGGATTATCATGATTGCCGCGGATGGCATACAGATGGTTGCCGGAATCCTTTGCCAACCCTTCCAGTAATTCCATGTCTCCCTGTTGAAAGCCCAGGGCGGAATCTCCCATCAGAATGATGGAAACCCCGGAATGGGAACTCAGAAATTCTGCCAGAACCTTCGTCGAACCATGGGTATCTCCCATCAAAAAAACAGGTGTGTCTATCGTGGTCATGATCGAATCCCTTCTTCACTGTTATAATAACACCCGTGTCAAATCAGCATGAATGAGCCGAACGTCCATTTCAAGATGGCTTCGAACATCATAATTCATCCTCTCGTTGCAGAAGTGTTCGAGCGCATCCAGGCGACAACATGAGCCAACAGGCGGGAGTAGTTTGGACAAGCCCGATTTTTATCGGGCCTTCAAAAAGCGAACAAAAACAAGCGTTACATCACGTTCCTCAAAAAATAGTCCCCCCTGTCTGGCTGAGGCTAACCTCACAAACTCACCTCGAGAAAAAGCCCTCGCACATCTATCAACCTCAGCACTCCAGCCACTGCCGTGGGTTCTTCCTTGATTGAGCCAGTTCTTTGCCAACAACATCACGCCTTCTCTCTCGAAATCACCATAATTTGATAACAATAAACAGACTACAACACTTATAGAGCATTTCATAATGGCACCTTGCCAACCCTTACGTCCCTCCCCTACTCGTCCATTGCTCAGATCATCCCCAGTAAGGCTCAGTTTTACCAGAGTGAGGTATGCCGTAGAAGCTCACAATAGCCCCTCAATCATGCTTCTGCCATACGTGATCAAATGCTCCCAAATATCGTCTTCTTCTCGCGGCAAAAAAAGTAAAAAAAGGAGTGCTAAAGTATTTTTGTAACGTAGTTTTGAAGGTCCTCAAGTGGATTTTTTGTTAGATGAATGCTCTGACTCGGCCAAAAAGGTTACAAATACAAATAATTGAATAATATATGATTTTTTCAAAAATTAAGAAGCGCCACAATATGCTTATTATAAATAATTTATACATCAGTTAGACCACATCGTTCCGAGCCATTTTTACAGAAAGTTATTCTTTAGCTCGCCAGATTCTGTTTTTTTTCGTAAGAAGTAGGGAATCTTACCCGTACAAAAGGCAAACATTTTACATAACACACTTATGAGCTTAGCTATCAAATCTGCCAGCGATTGCCGTTGGGACATCGTTTCTCTGGGCGAAGTCATGTTGCGACTCGATCCCGGCGAAGGCCGAATTCACACGACTCGCTCCTTCAAAGTTTGGGAAGGCGGCGGAGAATATAACGTAGCCCGCGGCTTGCGCCGCTGCTTCGGTTTGAGAGGTGCAGTAGTCACCGCCGTGTGCGATAATCCCGTCGGTCGCCTGCTGGAAGATTGCATGCTCCAGGGCGGTCTTGATCTCGATTACGTTTCCTGGGTTCCCTTCGACGGAATTGGCCGCGATTGCCGCGTCGGATTGAACTTCACGGAACGCGGCTATGGCGTGCGCGCCGCTGTCGGGTGCTCTGACCGCGGCCTGAGCGCCGCCTGCCAGATGAAGCCCGGCGACGTGGACTGGGACAAACTTTTCGGTGAAGAAGGCGTCCGCTGGTTCCACACGGGCGGCATCTATGCCGGTCTTTCCGAAACCACCAGCGCCGTTGTACTGGAAGCCGTCAAGGCTGCACGCAAATACGGCACCATCGTCTCCTACGACCTCAACTACCGCCCCTCCCTCTGGAAGAGCATTGGCGGCCAGGCCAGAGCCCAGGAAGTCAACCGCGCGATCGCTCCCTTTGTGGATGTCATGATCGGCAATGAAGAAGACTTCCAGGCCTCCCTCGGCCTCACCATCGAAGGCGCCACGGAAGACTTCGACCACATCGACCAGAATGCCTACCAGAAGATGATACGCCTTGCCGTCAAGGAATTCGGCTTCAAGGCAGCAGCTACTACACTGCGTGTTGCCCGCACGGCCACCTTCAATGACTGGGCTGCCATGCTGTACTTCGATGGCGAGTTCTACGATTCCATTTCCCTGCCGAATCTGGAAATCCTCGACCGCGTCGGCGGCGGCGATTCCTTTGCCTCCGGTCTCATCTACGGATTCCTGTCCGGCAAGGGGCCTCAATACGCAGTCAATTGCGGCTGCGCCCACGGAGCACTCGCCATGACCACCCCGGGCGACACCTCCACGGCATCCCTCTCCGAAGTCGAAAAGGTCATGAAAGGCGGCACGGCCCGCGTCAACCGCTAACCTCATCACATACTATGATTGAAAGTTGGAGATGGTACGGTCCATCCGATCCCATCACACTCCGCGACATCAGGCAAGCCGGCATCACTGGTATTGTCAACGCCCTCCACGAAGTCCGCTGTGGCGAACTCTGGACAGAAGAAGCCGTAGCCGAGCGTGCCCGCATGATTGAGGCCGCCGGCATGAAGTGGGTCGTTGCAGAAAGCATTGCTGTCCACGAAGACATCAAGACGCGCTCCGGCAACTGGCAGCATTACATCGAGGTGTACAAGCAAAGCCTCCGCAACCTCGCCAAGAGTGGGGTTAAAGTCGTCTGCTATAACTTCATGCCCGTACTGGACTGGACGCGAACCGACCTCGTGTGGCAATTGCCCGATGGCAGCAGCGTCCTGAAGTGTGACGCAGATGAAGTCGCCGCCTTCGACGTCTTTATACTGAAGCGTGATGGTGCCGATAAAGACTACGATGAAGCCACGCTGTCCCGAGCCAGCAAGAGCTTCGGCTCAATGACGGACGAGCAGAAAAAGCAACTCAGCGATTCCATCCTCCTCGGTTTACCCGGCACCGTGGACGACCTCACACCCGACCAGTTCAAGGACATGCTGGCGCGTTACGAAGGCATCGACGACGCCCAACTCCGCCGCAACCTCTATGATTTTCTCAATGAAATCATGCCCGTCTGCGAAGAAGTCGGCATCCGCATGGCCATCCACCCCGATGACCCGCCCCGCCCGATCTTCGGCCTGCCGCGCATCATGAGTGATGAGGCAGACATGGATCAACTCGTTCGAGAAGTTCCCTCCATGCACTCGGGCTTCACCCTCTGCACTGGTTCCCTAGGAGGCCTCCGCTCCAATGCCCCGCACCTGTTGATGGAGAAGTTTGCCTCTCGCGTGTATTTCGCCCACTTCCGCAACACCGTCTATGATGGGGAGAATCCCGACACCTTCCGCGAATCAGGCACACACATCTGCGGCCACACCGACATGGCCTATGCCATGCAGTGCCTCCTCAATGAAGAAGCCCGCCGACGCGAAGCCGGTGAAGAGTGCCCCGGGATCCCCGTTCGCCCGGATCACGGCAAGCTCATGGACATCGACCTGGACAAGCATTGCTACGCCGGTTACTCGTACGGCGGGCGCGTCATCGGCATTGCCGAGTTGCGCGGTCTCGCATTCGGCCTGGCCTCCTGCCGCCCGCTGGTGGGTAAGGTTGCCCTCGTTACGGGTGCAGCCGGAGTCCTCTGCTCCGTCATGGCTCGCAGTTTGCTGAAAGCAGGAGCCAAGGTTGCCCTGCTTGGCAGGACGGAATCCAAACTCCTCGATGTCCAGAAGCAACTGGCCGCCGAAGGACTGAACCAAACTCTCGTCCTCGCTGCCGACGTCCTCGACAAAGGCTCTCTGGAACAAGCCTGTGACAAGCTCACCGCCACCTGGGGCAAACTCGACATCCTCGTCAACGGAGCCGGTGGCAATGATCCCCGAGGCACCACGCCTGCTGAACAGTGCTTCCCCGACACCCCGGAGAAGGACAGCTTCTTCGGCATGGACATGGAAGGCTTCGAGTACGTCAACCGCCTCAACATGGTCGGCACGATCCTGCCCTCACAAATCTTCGGCAGGCTCCTGACAAAGACGCAAGGCACCATCGTCAACATCTCTTCCATGGCAGCTTTCCTCCCCCTCACCAAGGTGGGAGCCTATGGTGCGGCCAAGGCCTCCGTGGAAAACTTCACCAAGTGGCTCGCCACTCACCTGGCTCCTCTGGGCGTTCGCGTCAATGCCATCGCTCCGGGCTTCTTCATCACGAACCAGAATCGTTTCCTGATGATGGAACAGGACGGCACCACGCCCACAGCACGCGGCAAAAAAGTAATCGCCAAGACGCCGATGAGGCGTTTCGGAGAACCAGAAGATCTTTGCGGCGCACTCAAGTTCCTCGTTTCCCCGGAAGCGGGATTCGTCACCGGTATCACCATCCCCGTAGATGGCGGCTTTCTCGCCTTCTCCGGAGTTTAGCACAGCCCCCTGTTTAACTTTCTTCTCCTCTTTTCAGCAATATGATTACAGATAACTTTCTCCTTGATACCGCACAGGCCCGTACCCTCTTCCACGAGTATTCCGAAAACCTGCCGATCATCGATTACCATTCCCACCTGGACCCCGTAGCGATTGCGGAGAACAGGCAATTCGAAAACATCGCCCAAATCTGGCTCGATGGCGACCACTACAAATGGCGAGCCTTGCGCACCAACGGCGTTCCAGAGCATTTCTGCTCCGGAACGGCATCTGACCGTGAAAAGTATGATGCCTGGGCGAAGACCATGCCGATGCTCATCCGCAATCCCCTCTACCACTGGTCGCATCTGGAACTCCGCCGCCCTTTCGGTATCACCGGACTCCTCTTCGGACCAGACACAGCGGATGAAGTATGGGACAAAACAGCCACCATCCTCCAATCCGGCACCATGGGCGTCCAGGACATCCTGCGCATCATGAACGTCGAAGTCGTCTGCACGACGGATGACCCCGCCGACACGCTGGAATCCCACGCCCGCATTGCCGCCTCCGGCTGTTTCACCCGTGTGCTCCCCACCTTCCGCCCGGACAAGGCTCGTTCCCTCAAGGACGTCAAGACCTGGAACACCTGGATGGCTCGCCTCGAACAAACCGTCGGGCACGAAATCACCTCCATGGAAGCCTTCAAACAGGCTCTCTCTGACCGGCATGACTTCTTTGCCTCAGTCGGGTGCAAACTCTCCGACAGCTCGCTGGAGTTCATGGATGAAGAATCCCTCTCCGACGAAGAAGCGGCACGCATCTTCACCGCCGCTCGCCAGGGCCAGGAGATCGCCACCCGAGACGCAGAACGCTTCTCCAACTACATGGTGGACTTCTTCGCCGCACTGGATGCCCGCTCCGGCTGGGTGCGCCAGCTCCACATCGGAGCCATGCGCAACCCGAACACCAAAGCCTTCCGCACTCTCGGCCCGGACACTGGCTTCGATACCATCGCCGACTTCACCTATGCGACTCCCCTCGCCAAAATCCTCGACCGCTCCGAGCAAAATGGTACACTGCCCCGAACGATCCTGTACAACCTCAATCCCCGTGACAATGCCGTACTGGCCTCCCTCTGCGGAAGCTTCCAGGATGGCATCTGCCCCGGAAAGATGCAGTTCGGAGCCCCATGGTGGTTCCTGGACCAGATGGATGGCATGATCGCCCACCTGGAGACACTGAGCCAGCTGGGAATGCTCTCTCGTTTCGTCGGCATGCTGACAGACAGCCGAAGCTTCCTCAGTTACACCCGCCACGAGTACTTCCGTCGCATTCTCTGCCGCGTTCTCGGACGCGATATGGCAGCCGGCCTCATCCCGGACGATATGCAACTCATCGGCAACATGGTCGCCAACATCTCCTACAACAACGCCAAAAACTATTTCAATTTCTAACCCATGAAAACGATCATCGAGGCACTATCCTCACTCAAACTCGTTCCTGTCGTCGTCCTCAATGACGCCGACAAGGCCGTTCCCCTTGCACGCACGCTTGTGGAAAACGGATGCAATGGCATCGAAATCACCTTCCGCACGGCCGCTGCCGAGGAATCCATCTCGCGCATCGCCAAAGAAGTTCCCGAAATGCTCATCGGCGCCGGAACCCTGCTCTCCCCCGACCAGGTTGTTTGCGCCAAAAATGCAGGTGCCACCTTCGGCGTTTCCCCCGGCTTCGACCCCACTGTCATCAAGGCGGCTCACGTCGAAGGTCTGCCCTTTGCTCCGGGCGTTGCCACGGCTTCAGAAATTTGCCAAGCGCTGACCATGGGGTGCATCTTCCAGAAGTTCTTCCCGGCTGAACCTGCCGGTGGCCCCAAGATGCTCAATGCCATCCTCGCCGCCGTGCGCCACACGGGTATCCGCATCATGCCGACGGGCGGCATCAATGCAGACAACATCTCCAAGTGGCTCGCCATCCCCGAAGTCGTCGCCTGCGGCGGTTCCTGGATCTGCGAGGCTACCTTGATCGATTCAGAAAACTGGGAAGAAATCGGCCGACGCACACGCGAAGCTCTGGCTGCGATCCGTTAAGTTCCAAACGTTTCATCCCTATACACCAAGGGCTGTTCTCCATCACTGGGGAACAGCCCTTTTAATTTGGTTCCATCCCCCCCCCTAGAGGGAGGGCAAGAAGCCATTCAGCATATCATTTGGAGGCCGTTTCTTGAGGTTTTTCACCTTCGTCCAGCCCGAGATAGCAACCCGGATAGTTCTTGATTGGCTGCCAATGTGGCCACTTCTTGAGCTGTCCTCTGGTAGCCTTGTTGATGGGCAATCTCCAGGTTTCAAAAAAGACAGTCAGATCCTTTTGGAGCACCTTGCCAAAGTTCTTCATGACCCAGTTCCACTTCTCATCGTCGGACATCTTGTCACTGTTATACGGGTGCTTCACAAAGATTCTATTCACCTCGCGGAAGGATTCGCAACCGAAGTGGAACATCAACTCACCCCACAGGAAAAGCTGGGTTCCATTTTCGGCATCCTGATACACAGCCTTCTTGTTCATCAGGTAGGAACACATATCAATCGCCATCGTATCCGGGGACATGCAACGCACATTGTACGGGCTCTTGCCAACGCCCATCACTTCGCAAACGAGGGAGAAAATGTTGACGGAGACTTCCGTTTGGCCTTCCATCCCGAAGGGGGCGCCCTGGTGATTGTGCCCCAACTCATGCCAAAGTCCCCAACTGCCTTCCGTAAGAATCGAACCATCTCTTACGGCATCGGACCAGGACATATAGCCCATGGCGGGGTAACCCGAATGACCGAAACCAACGGAAATCTGGCGGTCAACAACGAAGCGCATAGGGGTGCGGATGCGATCCTCATAGTCATCCCATCCAGCCACCCAGTCCTGAAGAGCCATGCACTTTTGGAGCAACTCCGCCACTTCCTTGATCTTGGTACATTCTTTCAGCTCATTCGTGGGCATGGTGAAAATCAGACGAGGCATGCGAATTTCACCCCACGGAGCCTTCGTCTTGGCGAGTTGTTCCTGCCACTGTTCCGGCGTGGTCTCATCCATCGTGTACAGCGGGGCTGGAATAGCGCCGGAGATCTTCACCTTGAATGTCTTGGACTGTTTGGTTCGCCCGTTCACACAAACGTACACCAATCCACCGCTGGGATCAGCCAGGTGAACTCTGGCCTTTTCAACTTTCTTGCTATTGCCAATGACAGGAAGACGAGCCCATTCCGTCGTCTTTTCGTGAATCAAGTCGTCCGTATGGCAGCCGATGCGAACGCTCAACTGTCCCTTGGGAGCGCTGCCTGAAAATGAAAAAGTCACCTGAGCACCTGGAGGCGCATACAGCCCCGTACTGTGCCAACCACCGATGGAAGCATCAATTTCCACGGTTCTAGTGACAACTTCAGCCCCCTCATCCGGCAAACCAGGGAAGTCCTTGGCAGACGGGCTTGCCTTCATTCGAGAGTCCTGTTCACGCCACTTATTGTAAGTTTCCTTCATGGCAATCGCCTTGCCTCGATCATTCCATTTGTTGGATTCCGTCGGGTAGTCTGCCGCCTCCGTGTACTTGTCAGCAGTTTCCCAAGACCACGTCCCCGTGACCTTATCCTCATCCATGGGAATCTTGTCCCCGGATTTAGGATAGAACAAAGACAAATCCGGCATCTTGTTCTCAAAGGGCTTGGGGAAATCAGACTTGCGGAGAGCATCCAGATCCAAGGGTTTACCATCGTCCTTGTTCTCTTCAGCGGCCTTGCGGGCAGCAGCATCCTCCTCAGCCTGACGCCGGGCTTCCTCCTCCTCGCGCGCCTTGTCTTCTTCCTGCTGTTTTTTTTGAGCAGCCAGCAAGGCTTCTTGAGCCTGGCGAGCAGCTTCATCACCAAGCTTTTTCTTGCGTTCTTCGTTGCGACGTTCCAGTTCGGCTTTGCGTCGTGCATCAGCCTCCTGAGCAAGCCGGAGATTTTCCTGACGGACTTTTTCCTGCTGAGCCTTCTTCTTTTCTGCCTGCTCAATACTAGCGGCACGGTCGCGTTCCTGCTTGTTCTGGTACACGTAATAAGCCCCCCACAAGATGGCACCAATCACGATCACAAGGAAAAAAGAAGCAAAGCCGCCACCTCGGGTGACGCAACGTGTAAAAGATCTGTTCTTCATACTAACGGACTAAAAATCGTTTACTAGATGGCATATTCTCTTCTCCGTGTCAATTTGAATCCACTGCTTCTGTTTCTCCAATCCTCTCCTGATAAATACACACCGCATCCCGGAAAACGGCGTGTATAAAGCGAATGCAAGCAACTTGCCTAATGCACATCCAAATCAATTGAACGGATGTCCTCACCTCGAGCGGCATCCCCCACAGCAAGACGGTAAGTACCGGGTTCCACAACGGGTTTATTCAAATCTTCACGCGACATAATCAGATCTCCATTGGCAATGTCAAAGCACACATCGCGGATTTCCCCCTTCTTCAAGCTGATCCGTATGCTCTTCCTCACCGGGGCACTTGTTCCCGAAGTAATCTCCAAAGGAATGGTTACATCAGCCTCGCTGGCACCAATATTCTCTACCTTCACGCTCAACCGAGCTGAATCCCTGGTAGAAATCTCTGGATGGTCAAGACGAAGGTCGGAATACCTGTACTTAGTCGTAGGAATCGCGGCATCACGAACCGTCAGGTTGACATGTTTCAAATCGGAATCCCGAGAAGAATTGCCTACTCCAACTTTGAATTGCCCAGGTTCAACAACCTTCTGCATCTTCTCATCCAAGAGAGCCAAATCATCTGGCGTAATGGAGAAACACACATCCCTGCTCTCACCCTTCTTCAAGTGAACGCGCACGAAATTGCGCAGTTGCTTCACCGGCAAGGTCACGCTGGAGTACTCATCGGTGATATACAATTGTACGACTTCTTCTCCATCGCGTTGCCCCGTATTGCTCACCTTGACATGCAGTTCCGTGGATTCATTCGGCAATATCTCATTCTTCACAAGACGCACATCATCAAATTGAAACTTCGTATATGACAAGCCGTAACCAAAGTGGAACAATGCTCCAGTTCGCCCACCCACATAACGACGTGAATACTGGGACGGACGGTAGTTGTAAATCGTTGGTATCTGCCCCGCGTTACGAGGAAACGTCACTGGCAACTTGCCGGACGGATTCACCTGTCCCCACAGGATCTCAGCAAGGGCAAGCCCACCCTGGCTCCCCGGTTCCCAAGCCTCCAAAATAGCTGATGAAAGTTCCTGGACGCGGCATAAATCAAGTGGACGTCCGTTGAGCAGAATGACGATCATGGGTTTGCCTGTCGCGTGGACGGCTTCCAACAATTCCATTTGCATGCCTGGCAGGGAAATGTTGTCGCGGTCATTATTTTCGCCACAAGTCTTGTCCGGAGCATAGCGAAGGGAATTTTCACCCACGACGAGGATGTTCAAATCCGCACGAGTAGCCTTGCTGACAGCCTCATCGATGTGCTTGCGATTCATCTTGAGGATGGAGCCTCCGCAATCATCCAGCACCAGTTCGCAATCCTTACGGAGAGACTGGAGACCACGGAACACAGTCCAGACCTTTTCGTCCGGCTGCTGCAAGGCCCAATCGCCCAGCAGTGTATGATTGGCAGCATTGGGGCCGATCACATTGATCGTCTTGTACTTCCCCTCAGCCAGGGGAAGAATGCCATCGTTCTTCAATAAGACGATAGAACGCCTGGCGGCTTCCAGCGATGTCGCCATGTGGGCCGCATTGCCGGCAGTCGCTGCGGCGACATCCAAATCCACCATATCTTTTTCAAAGAGCCCCAACCGGAATTTGGCTTCCAGAATCCTGCTCACACCGCGGTCAATACGCTCTTCCGGGATTCTCCCCGACTTCACCGCACTGACAATGGCCTCGAAAAAGTGGGGGCCCTGCATGTGCATATCTACACCAGCCTCCACAGCCTTGGCAAAGGCATCCTCCATACTCGTTGCGATGCGATGGCGGCTGAACAGGAACTCGATGTCCATCCAGTCGCTGACAGTGAACCCACGAAAACCCAGTTCTTCACGAAGCACCCCTTCGATCAACTGTTTGTGCGCGTGGCAGGGAATGCCATTCACTTCATTGTGCGCAGGCATCACCGTCCAGGTTCCAGCCTTTACCGCAGCCTCAAAAGGTGGCAAATAGACTTCCCGCATCTTGCGCTCCGACAAATCCATTGGAGAGCCGTTCAACCCTGCATTGGGTTCCCCCCCGGCAATAAAGTGCTTCGTGGTGGACAATACGCCCTCTCCTCCCATGAGCTTACCCTGGAGACCTTCCACGGCCGCCACCCCCATGCGCGACACCAAAAATGTATCCTCGCCGAAGGTTTCCCCCATGCGCCCCCATCGTGCATCACGACCAATTTCCACATTCGGAGCAAAAGTCCAGTGCATCCCGTCCGCGCGCATCTCGACCGCCGTCTGGCGATGCATTTCGCGAACAAGCGCAGGATCAAAAGTCGAGGCCATCCCAATAGGAGATGGATAGAGCGTGGCCCCGGAATGAAGGCCATTGCCATGAATGGCATCAATGCCAACCAGAATAGGAATTCCCAAACGGCCACGCCTGGCCTCCATCTGAAGATCATTGGCCTGCTTGGCCGTTAGTACATGCAGGAAGGAACCAATTTCTCCCCTTGCAATCCTGTCCCTGATCGCCTTCGAAACGCCCTGCCCCGTGTACTGGCACATCTGGCCCACCTTCTCTTCCAGCGTCATACGCCCGAGAAGATCCTCGACACGCTTTTCAACAGCAGCATGTGCATCCTTGTACACCAAGCAGGATTCCCCTAGGGCAAGGCTCCCCAAAGTCAGGGTATAGGCAAGCCCGGCTAATATTGTGAGTTTAAGATTCATCATTGAGTTCCAATAGTTCGTTCCATGTACGTTAAAACACGCTGATTTCTAACAATGAAAAGCCCCTCCCACGCAAAAAATGCGCAGGAGGGGCTTTCGGGAACAATCTGGCTTATTCAGCCAAAAATGGATGCTTAGGCAGTGGCGGTCGTAGCTACAGGAGCTTCTTCCGTCTTTTCTTCGCGGGGAAGGTCGATGATTTCGATCATGCCCATAGGAGCAGAATCGCTCATGCGCTGGCCAAGCTTAATGATGCGGCAGTAGCCACCGCAACGTTCGGCACAAGCAGGAGCCACCGTTTCAAAGAGAGCCTTGACGGCATTCGTGTGGTGGATGGTGCCAATGACCTGACGACGAGCATGAAGGTCGCCGCGCTTGCCGAGCGTGATCAGTTTTTCAACATAGGGGCGCAGAGCCTTTGCCTTGGCAAGGGTGGTCGTGATGCGGCCATGCAGGATCAGGCTGACAGCCTGGTTAGCAAGCAGGGCACGACGGTGGGAAGCATTGCGCTGAAGTTTGGAGATTTTACGTCCGTGTCTCATGGTGATGTGTTTCTGTTAGGTTTTCGTTAAGTTTAATTAATCTTCGTCGTCTTCGATGTTCTGGGCAATCAGGTCTGCAAGGCCCACGGGGCTTTCCTCTTCGACACCGATGCGCGTCTTGGCCTGCTGGGCAGGTCCGTTCAGAAGGGAAGGATCAACCTGGACACCAAGGGAAAGACCGAGATCGGCGAGCTTTTCCTTGATTTCGTTGAGGGACTTCTTACCGAAGTTGCGGTACTTGAGCATTTCGCTTTCGCTCTTCATGGCAAGCTGCCCAACCGTCGTAATGTTGGCGTTGTTAAGGCAGTTGGCGGCACGAACGGAAAGTTCGATTTCGTTGACGCTCATGTTGAGAAGCTTGCGGAGGCGTGAGGTTTCTTCGTCCTGCACGGCTGCGGGGGCTTCTTCGAAGCTGACCTTGCTGTCGTCGTAATTGACGAACACATCAAGGTGGTGGCGCAGAATCGCGGAGGCCTGAAGCATGGCATCGGCGGGGGAAATGCGGCCGTCCGTCCAGACTTCCAGAGTCAGCTTGTCGTAGTCGGTCATATGTCCAACGCGGGTATTCATCACGGAATACTTCACGCGGGTCACGGGGGAGAAAATCGAGTCGATCGGAATCACGCCAATGGGCATGTCGGGAAGCTTGTTTTCTTCACCCGTCTTGAAGCCGCGGCTAACGCGTACTTCAAATTCGCAATCAAAAAGAGTATTTTGATCAAGATGGCAAATAACCTGCTCAGGGTTGACGACGCTGTACACGGAGTCTTCCGTGATGTCACCAGCGGTAACAACGCCTTCCTTCTGCACCTTGAGGGAGAGAATGCGGGGTTCCTTGCCGTTGTGGCAGAAGCGTACCTTCTTGAGGTTGAGGATGATTTCAGTCACATCTTCCACGACACCGGGAAGAGAGGAGAATTCGTGCTGGGCGCCAGCGATGCGCACAGACGTAATGGCAGCACCTTCCAGCGAGCCGAGCAGAACGCGGCGCAGGGAGTTGCCGAGCGTATGACCGAATCCGTTTTCAAAGGGTTCGGCTACGAAGGTCAGGCAATTGGGGTTTTCGGGGTTTTCGATCTTTTCGAGGTGACTGGGCACTTCGAAACGGCTCAACACCATCACTTCATCCTGTATGTTTTCTTGATCCGACATGGTCGTAATTGGTTCACCGGGTTTCCCTCCTTGCGAGCTGACCGGGAATAAGTTAACCTCTTCCCTGGGAGGACCTACGGCAAGTTTTGATGACAACTCGCGTGGCGGGAACTCTAGCCTGACACGGAAAACAATCAACACTTTTTCTCTGCGAATAAAAAAAATCTGTGACTTACCGCCCAATTTAGGGCATGAATAGAGCTAGAGCATCCTCCATATGAAACATCCCAAATTCCTGAATGAACGAGATATCCTTTGCGTGCGTGCCAACGCTTTGGAAGAAAAAGGCCTCACAACAGGCGTCGATAAGCTCGATGACGAAATCAGAAAATTTTCAGAAAAAGTCTCCACAACATTCGATCCTCGCTACCTCCAATCGCTCATCACGCTTGGAGCCGTCATGGCTCAGGCCGATCTGCCCCAACATGACTACGCCGTCATGGTGCGCACGATCTATGAAATGCTGAAGGCCGACCAGGTTTTCGCACCCTACCGCCACATCCGCAAGATCACCATCTTCGGCTCAGCGCGAATCAAATTTGACGAACCCGCCTACCAGACGGCTCTGGAATTTGCCCGAGAAGTGGCAGAACACGGCTACATGGTGATCACAGGCGGTGGTCCCGGGATCATGCAGGCCTGTAACGAAGGAGCCGGTGAAGCACGTTCCTTTGGGCTCAATATCAAATTACCCTTCGAACAGCACTCCAACCACATCGTCAAGGACAGCGAGCGCCTCGTCAACTTCCACTACTTCTTCACCCGGAAACTTAACTTCGTTTCCCAGGCTGACGCCATGGTGGCCTTCCCTGGCGGCTTTGGTACGATGGATGAAATCTTTGAAACGCTCACACTCATCCAGACGGGCAAGGCCTCGATCTACCCGCTCGTCCTCCTCGATTCCCCCGGCAAGACATTCTGGCAGCAGTGGTTGCAGTTCATCCGCGTGGAACTACTCGATTCCGGCCTGATTTCCAACGAGGACATGGACTTCATCTACCTGACGAAGAGCCCCCAGGAAGCCATCGACCACATCGACCAATTCTACAGGATTTTTCATTCCTACCGCTTCGTGGGAGACATCATCAGCATCCGCATCAACACCCTCCTCAGCCAGGACTGGATCAACACCCTGCACCGCGAATTCTCAGACATCATCCGCGATGGCACGATCACCCAGCAGGGAGCACTGAAGGAAGAAGACGACGAACCCCTCATTTTTAATATGCCACGCCTCGTCTTCACGTTCAACCGCTCCAGCTATGGCCGCCTGCGCAAACTGATCGACCGCATCAACGAGTACCCTGAAGACTAAACGGTCTCTCCTTCACCACCATGCCGGACTACCTGCCCAGTTGGTTCCTTCCCTCTGCATGCGCCCTGATCGGCGCCTGCATCGGGTCCTTTCTCAACGTCGTCATATACCGCCTTCCCAGGAATCTTTCGATTAACGAACCAAAGCGTTCCTTCTGTCCGGCATGCAAAGCCCCCATTCCCTGGCATCGGAACATCCCAGTTGTCAGTTGGCTCCTCTTGCGAGGGAAATGTGCCAACTGCCACGGGAAGATATCCTTCCGATACTGGGCGGTGGAAGCGCTGACAGCCCTGCTCTTCGCCGCCGTCGCCTATGTGTGCCGCGATGAATCCCCCCTTCTGCTCATTCCCCTGCTGGCGTGGGTTGCCCTGGGCATCGCCATCACCTTCATCGATGCAGAGCAGATGCTCGTCTTCCCACGCGATACAATCATTGCCAGCGTGCTGGGCCTGGGCGCCGCCCTGCTCTCCCCTCCCTGGATGGTTGAGTACCCCTTCCTGAACGAACGGCTGACGGAATCACTCATCGGGGCTGTTGCCGGTTACATCGGCATTCGTCTCGTCATTGAGCTGGGCAAAAAACTCTTCGGTACCTGGAAGCGAGACTATCCCGCCGGGAGCCGCTGGGAACTCCAGGAACCCACCACTGATGAAGAAGAACTCACTCTGGTGCTCCCCGACGGAGAATACAGTTGGTCCGAACTGTTCTCAAGGGCGAGTGATCGCGCCATATTCTCGTCCGCTGGTTTGGAAATCGATGGCAAGACTGTTCCCGGAGCCACCTTCACATTGTATCAGGATCGCATCATCGCCGAGGACGGGACAAGCTTCTCTATAGAAGGCATCCACTCGGCCGCAGGGACACTGGAACACATCCGCGCCAATCGCGAAGCCATGGGCTACGGCGACGCGTGGATCATGATGATGATCGGTGCCCTTTGTGGCTGGCAGGGCGTCCTCTTCTGCCTGATTGCAGGAAGCCTCGTCGGCATCATCGCAGGCATAGCCGGACGCTTTGGCTTCGGCAAACCCATGCCTTTTGGCCCCTGCCTGCTCTTTGCCGCAGCCATCTGGATACTCGGCGGCTATGAACTATGGAGCTGGTATTGCGAATGGATGCTCTTGCCCATGTAAACGGGAAGCTCCATCGCGGACAATTGATTACTCGTGTTTCTCTGCCTCGGATTTTTTGATCCACCGGGCGAGATTCGTGAAGAAAACCTGCTCTAGAGAATTGCGGGGGTGTCCCGTACCTTCCAGAGTCACCGTAGGATCTTCTTCCACCAGTTTCCGAATTTTAGCAATCAGTTCTGGAGAGGCGTGATCCAACACAATCTCCGTGCGTGAGGAATCGCGCGTCAGTTCATCAACGGAGCCTTCCGCAATCATCACCCCCTGATAGATGATGCCGACGCGGTCACAGACCTCCTGCACCTGCTCCAGAAGGTGGGAACAGAGGAAGACGGACATCCCGCGTGACTTCAGGTTCATGATAATATCACGGATCGCCCGGGAACCGATCGGGTCAACACCCGCCGTCGGCTCATCCAGAACAACCAGCCGAGGATCCTGTACAAGAGCCTGTGCCAGCCCGATGCGCTGCAGCATCCCCTTGGAATAACCACCAAGGCGGCGATCTGCCGCATCCGACAGCCCGACGATATGGAGAAGCTCTGTCACCTTCTCCTTCAGGGCACGACCTTTCAGACCGCACAACTTGCCATAGAAGGCTACCGTCTCGGCTCCCGTCAGGAATTTATAGAAATACGGGTTCTCCGGCAAAAAGCCCACCTTGTTTCGGCTGTCGGGATCTGTCCCCGGAATACCAAAAATCGAGCAGGTTCCCTCCGACGGCTTGACCAGCCCGAGCAAGGCCTTCATCAACGTCGATTTGCCAGAGCCATTCGGCCCGATAAGCCCATACACATCGCCTTCCCTCACCTCCAGCGAAACACCTTTGAGGGCATAGACACCCGGCCTGCCCCATGGGGTCAGGAATTGTTTATGCAGATTGGTTACGCTGGCGGCAAGGTTCATGGGATGAAAGGAAGGCTCAAATTACAGCAAAATCACGAGATTTGCACCTGTGCAAGGCGACGCAGGAGGCTCTGGCTCATATCTACACCCTTGTTGAAAAGTTCGACGGGCATGTTCTCATTCGGGGAATGAATGCGAGCATCCGGCAGACAGAGACCAATCAGCAAACTATCGGAGCCCAGGATATCCTTAAACTCCGTAATACTGCCGATGCTGCCGCCTTCGCGAACGAGTACGGGTTTGACGCCGAAGCTCTCTTCCAACGCCTCCTGGGCAGCCAGGCTGAACGGTGATTTGGGATCGCAAAGATACGGAGTACTCACATGCTGACGACGGAACTCAAGTCTGACAGACGGGGGTGTCAGGCGACGGAAATGAGCTTCCAACAGATCCTGAATGCGGGAGCCATCCTGCCCCGGCACCGTACGGCAGGTGATTTTGGCAAAAGCCGTTGCCGGGATAATCGTCTTGCTCCCTTCACCCTGGTAGCCACTGCCCAGCCCATTGACTTCCAGCGTCGGACGGGCGTAGATGCACTCGGCTCCCGTATAACCGGCTTCCGGAGTCAGGGTTTCCACCCCCACAAGGCGAGCAATGTCAGCATTGGCCATGCCAGGGACGCTAGCCCACATGTTGCGTTCCCAGTTTTCCAGTGTGGCAACGCCATCGTAAAATCCTTCGACCGCCACACTGCCATCGGCATTGTGACAGGAGTCGATCAAATGGCAAAGAACCGTTGCCGGATTGGAGACAGCTCCTCCGAAAATGCCGGAATGAAGATCAGCTTCCGGGCCATGGACGATAAGTTCCACGCCAGTCACGCCGCGCAATCCATAGGAAAGAGTTGGGCGGTCCTGTGCCACCATCCCCGTGTCTGACACGACGACGACATCGCATGCCAGTTCCTCACGGTGTTCCTGGAGGAATGCGGAAAGATTGACGCTGCCAACTTCTTCCTCGCCTTCAAAGATAAATTTGACATTGAGGGGGAGCGTCCCACCTTCCTGAGCCATCAGCTCCTCCACCCCGAGAATGTGAGCCATGATCTCGCCCTTGTCGTCAGACACGCCACGAGCATAAAGGCGTCCATTGCGCACTTCCGGTTCAAAGGGGTCCGACTTCCATTCATCAACCGGGTCCACTGGCTGGACATCGTAGTGCCCATAAATCAATACCGTCGGCTTGCCGGGAACCTTCGGGCCTTCCGCCACAACAATTGGATGCAGGGGAGTCGCATACTTGCGGGCAGAGAAGCCCATTGAGGCAAGTTTATCCACCAGCCACTCCGCACAGTCATTCACATCCGAGGCATGAACATTCTGAGCGGAAATACTCGGGAAGCGCAAAAAAGCAGTCAGTTGATCCAATCGTTTCATGTGAGCATTATGAGCCGCTTTCCCATGATCAATCAATGAGAATGTATTTCATCCCGACAATTTGTAGGGGCTTGATCCTCTTCTGCCGGAAAAGCAGACGGGCCGATCCGCCAACTAGCGGACCGACCCGGAAATTCATCACAACATTTCGTTGCGTTTAGAAGGTGTAGCGGAAACCGAGGTTACCCGTAACACCGCTCTGGCGGCTACGAATATCAAGGTCAGCGTCACCATAGACGGAGCTCTGTTGACCCACCGGAATCGTCAGACCAGCGCCGATCTGCAGACCGGTACGACCGGCCTTGGAGCCTTCGATATTCATCGGAGCAGAGGGCATGCCGAGTGCGGAAACCGTGGCCGAGTTGGCTTCGTCACCGAAGTCCTGGACGATCTGAGCGCGAACTTCACCCAAGGCTTCACGGCCAAAGATGTTGCTGCCCACGAGGCTCATCATGCGAGCACCCACAGCGAAGCGACCGTAGAAGGCATCCTGTCCGTCAACCTTCAGAGAAGCATCACCGGCACCCGTTTCCGTGTAGCCATCCATCTTCGTGGAGTACAAGCCCAAGCTGGCCAGAGGCTGTACGATAGTACCGCGTTCCGAGTTCAGCTTGATGTCGTAGGTTGCTTCGTAGAAGAGGCCGAAGCTGCTACCGGAGGTAGATCCCTGTGAGTGGATCGGATCCAGGCCGGGAACATTCAGAGTACGATTCAACGAGGCATCATTCCAACCAGTCGTTAAGATCACGGTATGGCCCCAGGACTTCTTCTGTCCGCGGAGGAAGAGGTTGAAGTAGGTTCCATCGTTGTCGCCGGAAGCACTGTCAAAGCCATCGGCAGACAGATTGGAATGGTTTGCAGTCAAGGCACCACCCACCGTAAGGTGAGAGTTCAAATCAACATCGCAACCAATCGTAGCACCCCAGGTGTCCATCTTGTAGCCGGACTTGTCTCCATCCGAGGACAGCTTCCCGTAGCCGCCGTTCGCCTGTACCCAGGCATTGACGTAGGGAGCGGAATCGAAGGTTACCTCCGGGTTGAGGCCCATTTGAGACACGCGGTTGCGCACCGATTGGACTTGCTGCAAGAGGTCATCTCTCTGGGAACCCTGAAGAGCCGTCACCGAGCTACCTGCAAAGGCAGACAAGGTTGCGGAGGCTTCGCTGGCGGTCATACCATACTTCGTTTCGGCAGCGATTACTGCGTCGATGATGTCGCTGAGCGTCGTACCACCATTGAGGGCGTAGCGGGCAGCCCACAGAGCTTGTGCAGCCTGAGTGGAGTTGCCGGAATGAGCGTAGTGCAGGATGCCATTCTTGCCTGTGGATTTTACAGACACCTGGACAGTCTTGCCATCCTTGAGAGCCACATCAGAGATGTAGTACTGAAGGTTCTGATTGCCAAGCAGGCCGGAGAGCGTCACGTCAACCTGGGAGAAAGTCTGTTCGGTCAAGCCGCTTTCAGCCTTCATCAGGTTGATTGTGTAGTCGCTGTCCTTCCAGTCGAACTGGCTACCCAGCGTGTTCAAATCCAGGCGAGTCAGACCGTTGGCCGGCATTTGCATGGACTTCACATTCAGAATCGTCGAAGAGGTCTGAGCCAGAGTATCGATCTGAGCCTTATCCATAGCCAGAGAAACTGTGCCGCCGCGTTCCATCGTCAACAAGTCGGTGGTAAGCTGGCCCTGAATCAGGGTGGGATAGGGGGTGTCGTTGTACTTTTCATTGCCGACGGACAGAATACCATTCTTGTTGACCTTCACTTCCTTGGATTCAAGCGCACCTTCAACAATCAATGTATTCGCAACGTTGTTGGTAGCATCACCAACCGTAATGGAGCCGAACTTCATCTGGGAATTGGTATTGCTGAGGATAAGAGTATTCGTCTTATCCTTGGCATCGCCCAATTCGATGGAGACAACGTCATTACCGTTACCAGTGATCTTCTGCGTACCTTCACCCGTCTTGCGGATCACGCCGGAGCCCTTGATGAAGCCGGAGTAGTCGCCGCCGTCACCGCTGATAAGCAGGGTCGAACCCTGAAGTTCAACAGCACCCAGGCCACTCAAACCACGGAAGTCAGGCATGGTATTCGTCTTCACGGTCATACCAGTCGTACCCGTCTTCAGATTCACCAGGAACTGTCCAGCTTCGATGTTTTCCGGATTGGTCAGGAGGCCATCAGTAATCTCCAGTGTACCTACACCCTTGATAGAGCCACTCAGAACCACATTACTGCCGCCAATAGCCAAGATCCCGCGATTTACCGAGATGGAGGAATCGGAAGCCATCGCCAGAGAACCAACTGTAACGTTGGCGCCGAAACCGAGGTTCATGGAACCAGTTTGGCTCAGGCTCAGGCTACTGATATTGTTGGTCTTGCCGTTCAGGTTCAGCTTTGCATCCTTGTTGGAAATGGCGGAAACAGTGTCAAACTGGGTATTCACCGTCAATTCAGTACCATTCTTCAACTCGGTCGTATCGGACACATTCAGAGAGCCAGCAATAACCATAGAACCTTCCTTCACCGTCAGGTCGGAGGCAGTCACGTTGCCACCCACATTGAAGGTACCGTCACCAATCTTGGCGAGCTGTGCCTTTCCGAGGATGGAACCAGCAAAGACAGATGTCTGGTTGGCTTTCTTCTCAAAGGATATGAGGCTCAGCGCGTTGGCATCGGAATCCCCCGTCTTGATCAGGGCATTCGGGCTACCAGCTTCAACGTCGCGGATAACCAAACCGTCGGTATTGGTCGGAGCTTCCTTGATATTGATGGAAAGGACGGAGTCACCCATCAGCGTCACACCCGTGAAGGCATCAATCTGACCGTAAGAGGTGATATCGTAACGATACTGATTGCCAGCATGCAGTACAAGGCGGCTCGTCTCTTCGGCAAAGATCAATTGCAGAGAACCGTCGCCCATGGTTCTGGTGCCACGGTAGATGTCGTTGAACAAACCGAAGTTTGCATTGAAGATCGTGGAACCGTTGTAAGCCAAGGCACCGGAGACAAGACGGATGTAGTACTCGTTGCGAGGACTGGCCAGATAGGCATTCAACAAGGTGTTTTCTGCTTCCAGCGTCAGATCCAGCGTCAGATTGCCGTTAATCGTCACGGTTGAACCGGAGGAAACGTGCAAGGCAGCATTTGCAGCCGGAGGAGCAACAGTATTGCCAATCATCTTGGATGACACACCGAAACGCGTCGTTCCGTTGCCAGTTGCATTCAAATGCACATCGCCGTCGATACCGGAAATAATGGAAGCTTCATCGACGTTGCGATTAACACCCATATTCACAGATGTCAGCATCGCTCCATCAAGACCTGCCACCTTGTACGTTGTGGCCGTGTGGTTGTACGAACCATTGGCATCAGGAAGCTGATCAATTTCCAATTTACCCTTGAAGTTAGTGAAGTTGGTGAAGTTACCATGATCCCACTTGATCGTGCAATTGGCAGCCAGATTATTCAGGTTCAGGCTACCGCCGTTAAGCACGACAGTGGAACCACCGGAAAACACATTGGCAACATTGGCGACGATCGTACCGGCAGTAAGATTCCACGTACCAGTAAAGGCGGAGGCATTAGCCATCGTCAATGTACCGGCTCCTGAGTAAAGAACAGTACCTCTACCGGAAAGGGTTCCGGAATACGTCCGGTTCTGGTCCCACTTGAATTCAACAGTCGATGCAGCGCCGACGCTGATGTTGCCGCCCCATGCGCCACCATCGACAAACCTGAGGTGAGCACCATTATCAAGCGTCAACGTACCTACGCCAGACGTAATAGTTGTTCCATTCCAGAAGGAAAGGTTATTGCCAGCCACTGTAAAGACAGGAGCTTTCTCGCCAGCTGCAACACCGCTTGTCACACGCATATTGATCACATGCATGTTCTCGTTGACACCAGACACAAACAGGCGGCCGGACCACGTGGTATCCTCAGTCAGGAGAAGATCAACATTCGTCTTGACGGCTGTAGCTGTCTGCTGATTGAAGGAAATAACGCCAGCACCTTCAAGCTTGTTCAGGTAAAGAGTCTGCCCGTTCATCTTGTTAGAGAGAGCCAGGCCGTTGCCATCACCGGTTTCCTGAATGTTCAAGCCAATACGGGTAGTGTTCGTGTTGGCAGAATCCAGCATCAAGCTGGATGCCGCGCCACCACCCACTACTGTACCAATAGTCAGATTGCCCGTAAACGCAGGCAAACCATCCTTGGCGTTGCCCTTGATCGAGTTAATCGTCAATCTACCCGTCAAATGAGTCGTGAAGTCGCCACTGCCACCGAGGTTTTCAAGCGTTCCGGCAGTTTGCAGCACAACATTGGTGCCAACACCGTTGGAAAGGATATTGGTAACACTGCTAATATTGGAAACAGTTAAAGAGCCTTTGCTGCCGGCAGCTGCCGAATCGGTAATACTATAGGTCTTATTCAGGCTGGAATCATTAGAACCTGCCCAAGTCACATTATTACCATTCACATCGGCGTTAATTGTTCCCAAGCCCTGATAGAATCTGCTGGACAGGTCACTATTCACACCGTCTCCGTACACAATCGAACCACCATCAAATGTGATGGCACCAGTGCCGAGAGCGTCGCGAGCGTCCAGAATGATACGACCACCACTAATGACCGTACCACCACTGAAGGTGTTGTTCGTCTTGATCGTCAAATCCCCGGCACCTTCCTTGTACAAGGCGCCCTTGCCAATAATGGTTCCCTGGCCTTCAAAGATATAACCATCTCCAGTTACTCGAATGGCATTGGGTACAACACTGCCGACGATATCAACATGCCTGTTCCCCGTTGCTCCAAAAACAACACTGTCATTCTGATAGAACATGTTGTCGCCATTAGCACCACCAGACCATGGATTTAATCCCGGATTCTTCGTGATCCACTTGTTGTTAGTATCCGTGCCGACCCAAGTCAGGGTGGAAGATGAACCCGAAGTCGTCACATTTACCTGAATAGTATCGTTCCCGCTCAGCACCACATTGCCCGCAGCACCGCGGCTCTGGAAATCGAGAGTAATGGAACCAACATTGGTGAAGGCACCTGAAGCAGCCTTCATCACCGTGTAATTCTGACCAGCTTGCGTATTGAAGCAGGAAATACCAAGGACAAATCCCTTACCACTAAAGTCGATTCCCTGGTGCACCACCAACTGATCCTGAACAGAACCAATATCCATGACAACACCAGTTCCAGTTGCGAAAGTCAAACCATCAGTGCCCACGTCCAAGGTTCCTGCCGTCCCGATGCCGGAAATATTCAGTAAACCCGACTGCAGATTCAAGGTCTTAACTGAATAGCTGCCACCGTTCGCTGCCATCCCGAATGTAGATTGGTAACCGGCCTGACCACTAACGTTCAGGGTCAAGTTACCGGGGGCACCAAGAGAATCAGCAACCCCCAAAAGAACAGAACCGTTCTTGAGAGTCAGGCTTCCATCAAATGCAGCACTGGAACCACCCAGTGTAAGAATACCGGAGCCATCCTTGACAATGGAAATCTTGGTGCCAAATACCCCGTCGAACTTGTTGCTATACTTGGAATCAATCGTCAACGTAGCGGCCTTATCGTTGTTGGCATCCTTCAGAAGAGGAGCATTCCAAGCAAGTGATGTCGCCGTTGCTTGTGCTCCATTACGGAGCACCGAGGAATTCGCGTTTCCATCAAGACCACTGATCTTCGCATTTTCAGTAGCAAGAACCAGAAGGGCCTTGCCATTGGCAGAAGTGAGCAAATTCACGCTAGCCGAGTTCAGCGCACTTCCACTGAGCAAGACGAGTTCCGTCCGGTGAGCATCAGCAACGGCGCCACCCGTTGGACCATTCACAGTAACCGTACCAGCATAATTTCTGGTATTGCTATCCATGATATAGATATCAGGATTGGTATTCTCATTCGTTGAACCAAACAAGGAGAAATTACCCTGGCTGCCGCCCGTGACGTCGCGGAACCAAACCTGTTGCCTACTCCAGTTCATCGACATGGTCACATTTCCACCGATATGAACATTCTTGATAAAATCAAGCATGCCATCCTGGAGTCTAAGATTTGATCCACTTTTCAAATCCAAAGCATTATCCACTTGGACACGTTCAGCATAGGCCGTCTTCCTTCCGTCAAAATGAATATAAAGCGTAGCGCCGCCTGCTACATGAATCGTTCCTGTCCCCAATCTGTACACACGTTCGGTTCCTCCAGTAATACCCGAAGGCCCCCAAACGAGACGACCGGAATTGATCCAGGTGCCACCCGTATAGGTGTACTTGTTCCCCGTGATCATTTCGACTTGTTTGATATTCAAATCGCTCGTCCCGCTGTAAACAAGAGCAATATTACCCGTCAATTCCTTGTTGTAATTCGTTGCGGCATTCACGGCAGCCTTGCCGAATTCAAGGATGCCGCCAGCCGTGGCGCCACCGACAATCGTCGCATCAAATGTTCCATTGGCATTCACCAAAAGCCTGCCGCCATTGATGGTGATGCTACCCGTTCCAAGTGCATTCAATGCAGAAATGGCAAGGGTACCTTTTTCAAGGGTTGTGCCACCAGTGTAAGTCTTAACTCCATTCACCGTCACCACTTTATCCTGGGAATCCATGGCGAGGACCAGAGAACCGGAACCCGATACCTGACTGGAAAGAACGATATTGCTTCCACCAATAAGGTACAACTTCGACGCCACATCCTTGAGAATAACATTATTGGAAAACGTTCCAGCTCCGCCGACCTTCACGGCACTCGCACCGGAGACATTGATATCTCCCGTACCAAAAGCGGAAAGATTGTTGCCAATGACAGTACCGCCAGTAACATTCATACCGCCAACAAACTTGTTGGCCGTGTTGAGAGTCAATGTCCCGGTTCCACTTTTTTCAATACTCGTCGAACCAATGATAGAGCCATTGCCATTGAATGTATAATTCGTTGTATTGGCATTGACGATCATCTGGGTGGGAGCCACGTTGGACGTAATCTGAATAATCGAATTACCACCAGTCAGATCGCTGAAAGCAACACCGGCTCCGTCCATGTAAACAGCAGAAGAACCAGTTTCTTTAATCTTCCAGTCAGCACCGGAAGCCGTACTCCAAATTGAGCCGGTACCAGCCCACTGCAAAGGAGAAGTCACTACTGACAGTTTGAAGTAAATAGAACCACCCGTGTTGGTGATCGTTGGAATATATCCGGGCAAGTTATAGTTGACCAAACCAAGGTTACCTGCGTTGAATCCCGCCAGGGTTGATGCGCGGAACAACTCATAATCCCTGTCTGCAACTAAATTCGTGCCCTTGAATCCAGAAAGGTCAACTGTCGTCAGACCATTGAAAGACAAAGCTCCAGTAACATTCAGGATATCGTCCAGTTTGATTCTCAGGCCAGCATCAAAGGTAAGATTACCAGTAATCTTTACAGTTCCAGTACCCGTAGTCGTAAATGCAGTCGGGAGAAGAGTTCCAATACCATTTCCCAAAATCAGTTCTGTCCCCCCCTTGAGGGTCACATCCTTGAAGGCTGCAGCCATCCCCATGATCGTGGAGTTGCCAGTCACCGACAGCTTGGCAGACGGACCGAGAGAGCCAGCTGTTCTTGCATCAAGAACACCCGTCTGCAAAACAACACCATCCGTCAAGGACGAATTGGTATTGAGGAGAACCAGTGTACCATTGCCCGTCTTGGTTACAGCTGTAGATGCGCCATTGACATCGGTCTTGCCGCTGTTATCAAGAGCATAAATCGTTGCGGTACCACCATTAATCACGCTGATTTCATCCCAGCGTTTAAACGTAACTGTCTGAAACTGTGTAGCATTATTCGTTCCATCAAGAATCAATTTCTTGTGATCAATCAAACCATCCAAACCATCATAAGAACCACTGGAAATGCTAAAGCCCGTAGCGGAAAAGACAGGTGCAGCACCAATCGTCATTTCCATTTTGCCGTAATGTTCTCTGGTCGATCCCGTACATTTACCAAGGCCGAAAAGCCCCTGATTATTCCCTGTGAACGTACCGCCAGTCACAATCATATAACCGGCACCAATCTCAATCGGTTTGCCAGTGCTTGCATTACTCCAGCCACCAAGCATAATGCGGGACGAGAATGTACCGCCTCGAATCGTAATATTCGAAGTACCCACTTCGTACGAACCAGCAGCGATTGCATAGTTGCCAGTACCATAAATAACATTCGTGAACGTACCCGACACAAACGTCAGATTTGTTGACGCGAGCTTGGACGCATAACTACCTGAAAGTGAGTTGCCACCCTTGATTTCAAACCCCCATGAACGAGTACCAATATCAAATGTCACATTGGTACTTTCAGTCCCGGCCTGATTGGCCGAAACATTCCAGCCAGCATAGAATTCGCCAAGATCGGCGACCATGGCGTCGAAGTTGGCACCTGTAACTGTAGTTACAGCGCCATTAAGGAATCTGTTAGCAGCAAAGGACTCCATTTGAGAGAAGCAGGCCAAGACGGCAGCTGCCAACATGAGAGGTAGTCTGAGTTTCATATTAGAAGAGATCTGATCAGTAGTTTTCGAAAGGGGTGAGGAAATGAATTCAGTGCTCGGTATCTTAGCAATTCCCGTAGTGGAGACAACAAAAATCCGCACAATCGGCTTTTTTCTCCAGAGTCGGGACTCAAAGGACACAAAAAGCTGGTACTCTCAGCAAGGAGTAGAATGGGGGGCCAGCAAGCAAATTCCTGTATTCTGAAAGAAAGCAGGTCATTTTTGACAGTTCCTTGAAAGATTCTTCCATTCCCGAACGTTTTATGCTACGAGAGCGGTTCACATACTCTCAATTACAAATATTATGGATACTTCTTCATCGCGCCGTCGTTTCCTTCAGACCCTCGGTCTGGCTTCAGGAGCTATCGCAACCGGAGGCCTTATCACCCCTGCAGGTGCCCAGGGAACCGCAGACGGAAAAATCATCGTTCCCAATCCCGACATCATCGGGCCTTCCACCAACTGGACACCCCGTCCCGCCGGTTCCAAATACATGGGAGGCTTTCGCGCGCCCAAGCTTGACGTCGTCAAGGTAGCCTTCGTCGGTGTCGGCGAACGCGGATCCATGCACGTCAACCAAATGTGTTCGATCGAAGGCGCCCAAGTCGTCGGTATTTGCGACCTTTACGAATCCCGTTGCGAACACAACGCCGCCAATGTCGAAAAGAAGACCGGCAAACGCCCCCCCATCTTCTGCAAGGGAGATCAGGACTACCTCCGCATGTTCAAGGAAGTCAAGCCGGACGCAGTCATTATCTGCCCGAGCTGGGAATGGCATGCCCGCGTCACCTGCGATGCCATGAAGAACCACATCCACGCCTTCACGGAAGTGCCCATCGCCATCAAGATGGATGAACTGTGGGACATCGTAAACACCTGCGAAGCCAGCCAGGTGCACTGCATGCAGATGGAAAACGTCAACTATGGCCGCGAAGAACTCATGTTCCTCAACATGGTGCGCCAGGGCGTCATCGGCGACCTCCTTCACGGCGAAGCTGCTTATATCCACGAACTCCGTGGACAGATGAAGCAGGACACTCCCGGCAAGGGCAATGCAGGTACTGGTTCCTGGAGAACCTACCACTACGCCAACCACAACGGAAACCTGTACCCAACTCACGGCCTCGGCCCCGTCGCCCAGTACATGAACCTGGCTCGTACCGAAGACAACTTTGGCCGCCTCGTTTCCTTCTCCAGCCCGGCTCTCGGCCGCGCCATGTACGCCAAGAAAAACTTCCCCGCCGACCACAAGTGGAACCAGCTCGACTTCAAGGGTGGCGACATGAACACCTCGATCATCAAAACCACGATGGGACGAACCGTTCTCGTCGAATGGGATGAAACGAGCCCCCGCCCCTACTCCCGCATGAACCTCATCCAGGGTGTCCTCGGCACTCTCGCCGGGTTCCCGACTCGCGTCGCTGGCGAAAAACTTGGCAATGGCAACTACCACGCCTGGATCGAAGGCAACGAAGCCCTCGCCCCGATTTACGAAAAGTATGACCACCCGCTCTGGAAGCGTCTCGGTACCCTCGCCGAGAAGATGGGCGGCCACGGCGGCATGGACTTCATCATGCTCTATCGCATGATCGAATGCCTCCGCAAGGGCGAACCCATGGACCAAAACGTGTACGAAGGAGCCTTCTGGTCCGCCGTCACCCCGCTTTCCGTAGACTCCGTTGCCCAGGGCGGCATGCCCCAGGTCTTCCCTGACTTCACGCGTGGCGACTGGAAGACGACTGCCCCCCTCGGCATCGTCCAATAACCCGTACCCTTCCAGGGTTCATCCCCGGAACAGACAAATCAAAACAAAAGGCTGCTCCGCTTCCATTGCGGGGCAGCCTTTTTAATGAAGAGGAAAGAGTGAAAAAAGGAGCGTGACGATGCAAGACGCACCGCAAGCAGTTTACCTGGGAAGCCCCTCGGGCAATTCTTCGGGCACCCCCAGGCGAGGCATCACCAGTTCACCGCGAGCCTGCTTCTCCGTATCGTGGTAGTCCCCGAAGAAATTGGTATTGAGATCCATCCACAAAGTCAGGCGATAGAGTTCTTCCCGCTCCAGTTTCACTTGCTGATGCCCCTTTTGCAAGAAGGGTAAAAGCTTCGAAGCACGAGCCCCCACCTGCCCGGGAATGGAAAATGTAGTCCCGTTGGCTCGTATATGGGAATTAACGCCGCCATGCTTCCCCCATCCTCGCTGGTAAAGCGAGGCAAACCCATTACTCCATCCTCCGTAATTATGCTTTTTCTCTTCTTGTCCTTCGGCATTTTTCACCATCTTCCACGTCTCATGCCCAAGAGGAAGAGCCAAATTCTTCTCCGCATGGCAGGCTACACAATTTTTATCCAAAACCGGTTGTACGAGACGCGAGAATGTCAAAGGATAGGATCCGGTTGGTTCCGGCAGCAAATCCGAAGGCGGGCGCTTTAATGCCATCACATTTTTTGCGCCTGAATTGACTGGAGCCATCCACTTGTTTTCATGGCATCCGACACAGGTCAAACGTTCACCGGAATGAGTGTATGTCGAGGAACGCATGGTCTGAACGGCCATTTTATCTTCATCAAGAAGCTGGAAATAGACATTCGTTCCGACCGGCATCCGAAAAGCAACGCTCCCATCATCCTCCACTGGCACAATGCCGAGGCTCCCGCGCGTCAGAGCCTCATTACCGTAACCAATAGGCGGCTCATTCAAATAGGCATTCGTCTTGGGGAAGATATTAACGACGCGAAGCCACTTGATCTTTGCCCTCGGAGGCATCGGGAACTCGGCATTATATACATTCAGCACCACCACTTCCGACATTGTACCCGGCTTTTCTCCCAGAGGACGTTGATCCACGGACTGGGTTGTCATATCCGGAATAACATGTGGCCTCGGGCGAGACCGGAAAGGAATGGGATCACTGCAGGGCACCTTCTCATTCATCCAGATCAATTCCCTGTTACCAAAGCTATCCACCAGATAAATTCCATAATCCTTTTGGTTGCGAGCATAGACACACACATGGAAATCCTCACTCAAGGGCCATGGGGTTCCATAGAATTCAGACATGGGATTCGCCTGAGCCTGTTCCAGAGGGTGTGGATAACCGGGTGCTTTTTCCGATTCCTGAAACAGAGCCTCCGGAGTCAACCGCTTGACCTGGGACATCATCCGGTCATCAGGAACAGTCGGATCAATCAAAACCAGGGAACCATAGGCCGTTCCATGGTGAGACACAGCCACTGCCACAAATTTCGAGCTAGCGGGAATAGCCCGAAAGCCCAGTTCCATGAAAGGCCGATGCGTGTTGACGGTAGAATAATTGCCATGGCTGGAACGAGGATCGCGACCATCTGGATAGCAAGTCCACAAATGGTGAGCCCCGGAATTATCACGATCCACATAGTCCCATCGCGTATAAATAATCAATCCCTCATTGGTCACGCTCGGTTGCCACTCATTGGTTTCATGGTAACTGAGAGGATATTGATCACTGCCATCCTGCTTCATCGAATGAAGGGTGGCACTCGCAAGCCAGCGAGCCCCGCACCTTTGGTTTCCGCCAATCGCTTCAGAGATATAGGCAATGCGGCCGCTGGGGAGCTCGCAAGGGTCGTATGAATTGTGCGCCCCCTGTGTCAATTGATCCAGCTGCCCGGACTGAAGGTCGGCACTGTAAACATGGTACACACGATCGGGTGCCCAATAATAGTGATGGTAACCCTGCGGGCGGCGGCGGACATCCGCAAACGACCAGGGCTGCTGGCTCCAATCCGCCCCCTGTTCGATGATGGAAGACCGAGCCTGCGTCCATGCAAAATAGATTTTTTTGGCATCATAACTCAGTTCCAGCGACAAAAACGCACCATCCTGAAGCATCTTTCCCTTCATCTCAAAACCCTGTTTGACAGGGATATTTTGCAGGAGAGGTCGTGCGACCGGATGCTCGGAAAAAGGGTTCTCCAAAAGAAACAATCCTCCCTCTGGGCGAGAATTAAAACCCAAAAATTGATCCACCATGTGAATTTCCCCCTTCCCCTGCCGCTGGGAAAAACGCGTCAGGAAAAGCATCTTCTTGAAATCAAGCAAAGGGTTGGCAAAAGATATCTGCCGACGAATACGACAAAGAGCCTTAAACTCGACCAGTTCTTCCTCAGCATCCCTGGATGGTGATGCCCAACGTTTCGTCGCCCACGCCAGAAGATCGGATTGCGCCTGCCGCAGCACCTCATTGCGAGGATCGCGAGCCATCAGAAAATCCAAAAGAGCCTGCGTACGCCGTTTGACCGTATCGGCAGGCAACAACTCATCTTTCGCATACACGGATGAAGGCTGTTTGGCTTCACGCAAAAGGCGTTCCGTATGGTACCAACCATCCTGATTTTTACGCAGATCTGCCTTCAGCATCTTGAACTCTTCCTCCCAATCCTGCTCCGGTGACCAGAAGGAAGATATCTCTTCTCCCAACAGCGACGGAGCAATCGCACAGTCTTCCGCTGGCAATTCCGCCCTGACAGAAGACAGAAAACAGGGGAACAGGCTAATCGTGATAAAAGAAAAAAAAGGTTTCATGAAATAGCGGGCAAATCGTGCAGCAAACGACAAAAGTATAACAACAACAATCGTCTCTACAATAGATACGCCCTCATCCAAACACTTCTTTCGGGCAACCTATTTTTCCAAAAGAAAACAAGACGCCATCGAGTTCTTCCTGCACGAAAAGAACCATGAATAACAGGAAGCCAAAGTATCAAACCTTCTCCCCATATCCGATGAAAAGGGAATGTCAGGAACCAGACTCGGCAGCAGCCTCTTCGTGGGAGAGCATATGCACAATCACCTTGAGCCCATTCTTTTCTCCAGCAGCTTTGGCCAACGAGCGGATAGCCGAAGCCGTCATGCCATTTCTGCCAATCAGACGGGCTACATCGGACTTCTCCAAAATCAGACGGAAGCGGACAATATTACTCTCCGGCACCTCAGCCACGCGCAACTCCGCCATTTGCGGGTTTTTGACGAACTGCATGGCAACCAATTGAAGATACTGACGGATTTGGGCAACGGCTGGACTCATGACAATACAAACAATAGGTTTAACAACATGCCTATTATAGGAACATACCCACTTTTGGCAACTTCCTTTTTCAATCCCTCCTCACCCCGGCTTAGCACCACAACAAAAAACCCTCCTGCAATGGGGAGGGTTTTCATTAAAATGGTAGGCCTGCCAGGACTCGAACCTGAAATGACGGAGCCAGAAACCGTTGTGTTGCCAATTACACCACAGGCCTTTTTGTGGTTGACGGGGGTTCTTCTACCACCGGGGAGGAGGTGAGTAAAGAGAAAATTGACTCAGAACCAAAAAATATTTCTGACACAATCCCGTTTAGACTTGTAGTTTTTTTAGATTATTTCTATAGAATACATTATTTGAGTTTCCATGTCTGAATCAACTTTCCCCACTGAAGAAGAGCTCTCTCTTGCCGTCACC
The DNA here is from genome assembly GCA_964448375.1 of uncultured Akkermansia sp. Taxonomy (GTDB): domain Bacteria; phylum Verrucomicrobiota; class Verrucomicrobiia; order Verrucomicrobiales; family Akkermansiaceae; genus Akkermansia. Next base: position 11,511 of record CAYVAI010000003.1, on the reverse strand, counting down.
CGCCTCAAGGCGCTTACAGCGGAACTAAATCAGGTTCTGTACGGAAAAGAAGAGCTCATCAATTTGACCATTATCGGTGTCCTGGCTCGCGGGCACATCCTGCTCGAAGGCCTCCCGGGGCTGGGCAAAACGGAATTGGTCAAAGGCCTATCCAAAGCTCTGGGTATCACCTCGCGCCGCGTCCAGTTCACGCCAGACCTCCTGCCGGGAGATATCACAGGCAACCCCATCCTTCAGGAACAGGACGGCAAAAGAACCTTCGTCTTCCAGCCAGGCCCGGTTTTCGCCAATATCCTGCTGGCCGATGAAATCAACCGGGCCTCACCCAAAACGCAGTCCTCCCTGCTGGAAGCCATGCAGGAACACCGCGTCACCGTAATGGGAGAAACCCATCCGCTGCCCATGCCCTTCTTCGTCCTCGCGACGCAAAACCCGATTGAGCTGGAAGGCACCTATCCCTTGCCGGAAGCACAGCTCGACCGATTCCTCTTCAAAATCCGTGTCGATCGCAACCCGGCGGATGTCCTCGCTCGCATCGTGCTGAACCGCGAAATAGGCGTTGAACCAAGTGTGAAACCCGTTCTTGATGTGGAAGTGCTACTCCAGCTCATGAACCTCGTCTCCCGCGTCGGCATCCCGGAGGTCGTAGCTAATTATATAGGCCGCCTTGTCAACGCCACTCACCCAGGTGAGTCGAAGGCATCACAGGGCGTCAAGTATGGTTCCAGCCCACGTGCCGCACTCGGTCTGGCATCCGCCGCCAAGGCTCGCGCTCTGAGCCAAGGGCGTTCCTTCTGCTCGTTTGAGGATGTCCAATACGTGGCCCACCCTGTGTTGGAGCACCGCATTTTGCTCAATCACATGGTGCGACTGGAAGGCACGACGCCAGCCGACATCGTGGACAGGATTCTTGAAGAAGTCCCCGCGCAGGAGAAATCGCTCCCGAACTCACTCAGCGCGGCAAAAGTCAAATAAGCCCGCTTCGGTTCTCCCTCTCCCATCCTCCTGTTCCTCCCTATGAATACTCCGGCATTATTGCGCCGTTGCGCATTCCTGTTGTGCATATTGTGTACTTTCACCCTGTCGCTGGCAGCACATGCCAAAAGCATCTCCGTTCCCACGGCAAAAGATAGTGGTGTCACCATCACGATGAATCCCGCCTTCGATGAGTGGAAGGGAAATGGCTTCATGCCTGTGCGTATCGAAATCTCCAATGCCTCGCCCTACCGGGGCAACTGGGAGCTGACGATTACGAACAATACCAAGCTCACCTACAAATTCGCAGTTCCTCCCGGTGGTTCTCTTCAGGAGATCATTTACCCTAACGTGAATACGGAGGATGGGTACAATGATATCAGGGCATCCTGGGAAGGATCGTCTGTCGAGCGTTCGGGAGCTTCCTCCATGAGTCTGGCAGATAACCCCGGGTGGAAATCCCGGGGAGAGTTCACATACATTGGCGAAAAATCACTGAGCACCAAACAGGAAGCTGCTTTCAGCGACGCCATCAAGGACAATGGTACGTGGAACCCGACCTTCTCGATCATGGACTGGCCTGCCGACCCTCGCGTATTTTCCAGCAAGGAAGGCATGGTCATCCCGGAAGAAACCTTCACTAATCGCATCGACGAAGCCCACCGCCAGGCCATCCTCGACTGGGTAGCCACAGGAGGCACACTCTGGCTGGTCACCAATGACAAGGAGCGTAAATTGGAGCACGAGTCCCACCAGTTCGGCCGCATCTCCTACCTGCCCGATGTCGCGGAACTCCCGCAAAAGAACCGCAAGGATTTACTGGACAATCTCGTCAAAGACTCCCGCAGCTACCTCCAATCCAAAGTAGGTTCCATCCCCACAATCACGAACACGGAGGCCATGGAATATAAGCTCGGCGAGCCCTCCATGTACCTGGGCATCCTTTTACTCGTGTTTGCCCTCTGTGCGGGCCCCATCAGTCTGAAATACTGGGCTCCCGTCGGCAAAAGGCAGAGGCTCTTTTTGATCATCCCAGCCCTGGCTCTCGTGTTCTCCTCGATTCTGGGCGTCGCGATTCTGCTTTCGGAAGGGATTGGAGGCAAGGGCATCCGCAAGACGCAAATCATCCTCTTCCCGGATTCCCACTCAGCCTTCATCTGCCAGAACCAGCTCTGCACGACCGGCGTCATCGTCGGGCAATCCTTTCCCCTTGATCCCAAGGTAGATATGAAATCGACCCGCATCACCAACATGACAGAGGATTCCATGTCTAACCAGAGTCGCGGATCTTACGTCCGAAACGGCTCCGTAGCATCAGGCAACTGGTTCCCGGATCGCACGATGTTGAAGCAAAGCCTCAGTACTTTTGTTCCCACCCGCGCCCGAGTGACATTGCTAGCCACCGATAAAGCAGGAGCCCCCGTTTTGCAAAGCACCTTCCCCTCAGCCTTGGGCAAGATGGTCTTTCGCGATGCTCAGAACAAATTCTGGAAACTGGATGCTCTGCCTCCTGGACAAAAAGTCACGGCCACCCCGCTGGAAAAGCCCTCCGAACAGGATCAGAACATGCGCCCCAATACCTTCTACGCTGATGCCGAACACGGAGAACTGGGGCCGATCCCAACGCACCCCGATATCTCGTGGAAACAGGATACCATCCGCGTTTCCGGCACTGTCTCCCTTCAAGCATCCAACACAACCCGCTAACCAGCATGCCCCCTTCCCCCCTGCTTACCGTCCGGAACCTATCCCGTTCATTCGGAGCCCTCAAGGCGGTTAACAACATCTCCTTCCAACTGGAACGCGGCAAGGTTATCGGCCTCATCGGAGCCAATGGCGCGGGCAAGACGACAACCATGCGCATGTTGGCAACGCTGGACTTCCCGGACTCTGGCGAGATCATCATCAATGGTATCAATGCCGTGGACTACCCGGAAAAAGTCCGCAACCTCATCGGCTGGATGCCCGACGCCTTCGTCCCGTACAAAAACACCAGCGTTCTGGAGTACATCGACTTCTTTGCTCGTGCCTACGACATCCCATCGGACAAAATCGACGAATCCCTGAGGGACGTCATCGAGTTCACCGAGCTCAACAGCCTGCTCGACCGCATGGTTGACAAGCTCTCCAAAGGGCAAACGCAGCGTCTTTGCCTGGCTCGCACGCTCATCAGCAAGCCGGAGTTGCTCATCCTCGACGAACCGGCTGCCGGGCTCGACCCCAAGGCGCGCATGGAATTCAAGAACCTCGTCCACCTGCTGAAGAACATGGGAAAAACCATCCTCATCAGCTCCCACATCCTCTCCGAACTCGGGGAAATGTGCGACTCCCTCATCTTCATGGATGCTGGTTCCATCATTCACGATGGAGACAAGGACGACCTGCTCCACGCGCACGACTCCAGCACCGGATGGCCCTTTGAAATTGAAACCGCCGATGCTGACACATCCAAACTTTCCATGTGGCTATCCCTGCGTCCCGGCTGGGACTTCAGAGAGCAGAGAAAGAGGGGAGCCCTCGCCACCTTCAACAACAACGACCCAGCCGCCATCGCTGCCGAGCTCCGCGATCTGGTGAAAGAAGTCCCCGTCTGTGGCTTCCGCCAGTGTGAGCGCCGCCTGGAAGAAGCCTTCGTCGATATCCTGAAGCAACAACCCGCTGCCGAGTTCACTACTCCAAATACCACCAGCGAGTCCACAGCAGCAAACACCACTGCCCCCACCGTATGAATACCGTTCTTCCCGCTCGCGACTTCCCTCTCTGGATTCCACCAGCTCTCGTCAAGGAGCTGCGCCAGTGCATGCGAACGCCAGCCTTCATGAACATGTTGACGATTGTGCCCTGCTCACTTTCCGTCATCTTCCTCCTCAGCCTCATCCACACACCCGATGGTGACACTATCGTCGGACAGGGAAGCATCAACAACTGGTTCTGGGGCATCCTCACACTTTGCATGACCATCCTCGTCCCCAACTGGGCGCTCGGTTCCATGCGCGTTGATATTGCCGACAAAAGCGGAGACCTGCTCATGCTCACACGCCTGACGCCCCGCCGCACGGTCTGGGGCAAGTGGGTGGCCTACATGGCATTGGCCGGGCTCATCATCTGCACCCTGCTGCCTTTTGCCATCATCCGGTACTTCGGCGGACAAGTCAGCCTGGCGAATGACCTCTTCCTGCTTTTCTGCGTGTACGTGACCAGCGCCATCCTGACTGCCGGGGCAATCTGGATATCGGGCATGCCCATCGTCCTGCGTGCGCTTTTCTCACTGGCAACTGGAGCCGTCTCCATCATCGGCCTCTTCACATTCCTCTTCCCTGAGGAAACCGCTAGCATGATCGACCGAATGGATATCCCGATGACTCTTGGCATCATGGTGGTGGACAGTACAATTGTAATCGCCTGCTTCCTGCTGCTGGCATCGCGTTGGCTCTCGGCCCCCTCCATCAACACGGTCACCATGGTACGCAGTATCGTTCTGCTCGCCATCCTTCCTTTGTTCATCCTGAAGCTTAATGTCGATTGGGAGAACCTTCTCACCTTCCACGGTATCTTCGTGGGGCTCCTGGCTATTGTCATCATCACCCTGGAATTGACGTTGCCGGCGAGTTTCCTTCCGATTCATATCATCGATGCGTCCCAGAAAAGATTCAGTTTCATCCGCAAGATCTTTTTCATGCCGGGGCTACCATCGGCGGCAGCGTTCAGCTTCATCATCACGACGATCTACTCCATCGCTTTCTTTGTGGCGGTACTCAATGGCTCGATCAATTTTCCTTTGCTCCTGTGTCCTTCGCTGGCCTTTTCAGCCTGGTATTCTATACTCGTCCCTGCGCTGATTCTATACCCCTTCCGCAACAAGCTTGGGATTGCCAGCCCGATTCTCTACAACGTCATCATCTACGTTTTCGTCGGGATATGTGGCATATTCACGATCATGAAGGCTGATTTCCTCATGTGCATCATCCCCTATGGGGGAGTCATCTCAATTACGAAAGACTCCGGCACCGCCTCTTCCGGAGCCACCATGTGGCTGGTTTTGGTGAGCATACTGACAGCCGTCTGTGCGGCAGGCTGGATGCGCTTCATCTCCAAGCCCTGGTTCCGCACATGGAAGGAAGGTTCCACCATCGCCGCTTCGCTCCGCAAAAAGTCCAAGACTCTTGCCAACACCAGCTCTGACGAATGATGAACAGCCCCGATCACATCTCCACAGAAGCCTACAAGGAAGCCCTAAACGCCTCCAAACGCTTCAGTCTTCCCTTCTCCCGCCAAGCCTGGAAGGGACACCAGGGGGGATGGAAAGGGACGGACACAGGCAGTTCCATCGACTTCCAGGACCACCGGGACTACCAATGGGGGGATGACCCGCGCGCCATCCACTGGGCGGCCTACGCCCGCACAGGACAGCTCACGATGAAGATGTACCGTGCTGAAGTATCGCCCGTGGTGGACATCGTGCTCGATGTATCCCCCTCGATGTTCATGACCGAAGCCAAAGCAATACGGACGGAGTCCCTGTTGCTCTTCTGCCTGGAATCCGCTCTTGGCAACGGCTCCCCCGTCCGCTTCCACGCCATCAGCGGTTCACAAATCATTCCTCTGGAGATTGATTCCATACGCCTTGGGTCATGGAAGGACCTCGTCCGCGAATTTCCGGGAGATGAATCCATGCCCGTCATTCCCATTTGGAAGGGCAATGGCATGAAGGTGCTGATATCCGACCTCCTCTACCCCGGTGATCCCATCACTCTGCTCGGCTCCATGTGTGCCGGAGGAGGGACCGCGATCATCATGGCTCCGGCACTCGCCGAAGAAGCATCCTTCAACCACATCGGCAACATTCGCCTGAAAAATTGCGAGACGGGACAGGTACGCATCCAACGCCTCACCACCTCACTATCCGCCCGGTACGAACATGCCTATGAACGCCACTTCTCACTCTGGAGGGAAACCTGCCGTCGCTTTTCGGCCTCGATGGCGAGAGTTCCAGCGGAAGATTCCCTGACCAATGCCCTGTGCGGCGATGCGCTCCAGCAGGAAACCGTCGAAATTCACTAATTCCCCCTTCTGTCACAACTGCCCCCACATTCATGCTTCCCCATCTTTCCAACATGATCGGCCTCTGGGGCTTGCTGGGTATCCCCCTCATTGTCGCGATCCACTTCCTCCGTCACAAGACGAAGGAACAGCTCACCTCCACCATGTTCCTGCTGGAAGTCCTCGCCCCTGAGGACCGCACAGGCCGGTTTTGGGACAGGTTGCGAACCTCGCGCATTTTCTGGTTCCAGATTCTCTGCGTCCTCCTGCTCACATGGGTATTGGTCGCTCCCCAGTGGATTCGCGAAAACACCTTCCGCCCGGTCGTCTTCGTCGTCGATGATTCCATTTCCATGGAGCCCTTTCAACAGCAAGCTATCCAAGCCGTTGCCAAACGCATGGGCGAGCTGGAGGCCACAGGCATCCCCTCCATCTGGACAATCATGCCCAGTTCATCTCGCAACGCTCCAATGTACCGGGGAGACAAGGCACAAGAAGCCCTTCAGGCTCTCCGCGACTGGAAACCCCGCGCCGGAACGCACGATCCCCTCACGGCACTTCGCACAGCCGAAGCCGTCGCGGGAAAATCCGGCATCACCCACTTCATCACCAACAACCGGGATATGGTGCCCCCTGCCCAATCCGCCACAGGCATCGGCAGACCGCTGGACAACGTGGGCTTTGCCGGGATCACACCCCAGGAACAAAGCGTCACCCCGAAGTGGCGCATCGCCGTTAGAAACAACTCCGCCATCCCACAGGAACGCGAGTTAACTGTTCGCACGCCGGGCAAGGATGCCAAAGCTTCGGCGCGAATGCTCAAGCTCAATCCCATGTCCGTCATCGAATTTGACATGGCCTTGCCTGCCGGAGCCGATTCCATCGAACTATCCCTGGTTCCCGACGCCTTCACGGCAGATGATTCCATCACCCTCATTCGCCCACAACCGCACCCCGTCACCTACAAAATCAACCTGAAGGATGCTGCCACCGCTTCCATCATCAACAAGGTGGCGCAAGGTATCCCCGGTTTCCGGAAGGCGGCTTCTCAAAACAAGGCTCAATTGAATGTCGTCACAGCAGCCAAAGGCCCCATCCCGCAAACGAGCGTCCCCACTGTTGTTCTGGCGGAGAGCACAATGAAGACTCCGCCCACCGGTGCAATCACTCCGGAAAAGCACGCGCTGACCGAGGGACTGGGCTGGGGTTCCCTGCTCATCATCGCCCCGGGTGAACTGACGCCAGAGCCGGTGGACACCATGCTGCTGTGGTATGGAGAGACACCCCTTGCCTGGCTCCATGGCAACAGCCTCGTGTTCAACTGGCAGTGGGACAAATCCAACTCCGACCGCATCCCTGCCCCCCTGCTTGCCATCCGTCGTTTCATGGAGTCCGTGCAGGAGAAAGTCCCCGGCACACTCCAGGGCAACGTCCCCTCCGCCACCCGGCTGGACTTCCCCGTCGGCTCCCGTATGAGCATCACATACAAAGATGGCTCCACCACCAGTGACACCTTCAAGGGCAACACCCCCGGGGAAAGCTGCCTCATCCGTATTGATCCTGCCGAAGGCGATGCTCCGCCCCTCTTCAAGGGTTCCGTCTGGTTTGCCGACACCCGGCAGAGTGACTTCTCTCGGTGTTGTACCTTTGAACAAATCATTGATAAAAATTCCGCCCTTTCGGAACAAATGTTTGAATCCGACCCCTTAGTCCCTCTCTGGATACTCCTCGCCGGCTGTTTCATGCTAGGCTCCTGGTTCATCCCCGCTACGGAAAGGAGGGAACGGGTATGATGCTCCGCCTCCTCGCTCCGGAATGGCTCTTCCTTCTGCCTCTTCTGGCTCTCATCGGCTGGAAGTACAAGTTCTTGCGCCTGCTCGACCCGCTGAGGGCTGCCGCTCTAGCCGCCTTCGTCCTTGCCTTGGCTCACCCCGTCTTCAACCGGGGCGGCAGTGAGATGGATCTGTGGGTTATGATCGACCAATCCAATTCCACCGGAGGGCTCCCTGCCGACCAAGCGACGGAATTACACTCCATTCTGGAAAAAGCCAAACACCCCGGCGACCGCATCCGCCTCGTGGACTTCTCCGGCGAATCCATCCTCCGAGGCAAAGGAGACCCCGTGTTCTCCAGCATGCTTTCCGGCACGCGTATGGAAGATGCTCTCTCCTATGTCCTCGCCCAGATGGACAAGACGCGCACCAATCGCGTCCTGATGGTGACGGATGGGTATTCCACCCAGCCTCTCGACGTCATCACAGCCAGACTCATCGAAGAAAAGATCCCTGTGGATTACCGCATTGCCGCTCCCGACATGTCGGACGACATCCGCATTGCCGACATCCAGCGCCCCCCGCGCATCCGGCCAGGCGAAGCCTCCACACTCACCTTCGACATCGTCGGCAACCCCTCCAAAAACGGGCCGATTCCCTGGAAGGTCGTCAAAAACGGCGGTTCTACAATCTCCGGCACAGCCACCCTCGACAAGGGACGCGCCACCGTCCGCCTGACCGATCGCAGTTCCACGCCGGGAGTCGCCGCCTACGACATCTCCGTCCTGCCGGAAAAAGACACAGTCACGCTCAACAATACGGCGGAATGCGTCATGGAAATCACCGGCGGCAATAGAATCCTCCTCCTCAGTGCGTATGAAACCGACCCCATGGAGCCCTTCCTCAAGGCTCAGGGCTTTGACGTCGCCCGCCCCACCGACCCGATGAAGTTGAATGCCAACTCCTTGACAGGTGTCGGCCTCGTTGTCATCAATAACATTCCCGCAGCAGAAATCTCGACAGACTTTCTCAAGGGACTCGACTTCTACATCAAGGAGCAGGGAGGCGGCTTCCTCATGTGCGGAGGCTCGAATTCCTTTGGTTCCGGCGGATATTTTTCTTCGGCTATCGATGAGCTTCTACCCGTTTCCATGGAATTGAAGAACGACAAGATCAAGCTGATGACCGCCATGGCCATCGTCCTTGACCGCTCCGGCTCCATGGCCATGGCCGCAGGTAGCGGAGGAAGGACGAAAATGGACCTTGCCAACTCCGGCGTTGTCCAGGCCATCAAGCTCCTCGGAGCGGAAGACTTCGTCTCCGTCCACGCCATCGATAGTTCCCCACACGCCGTCGTCTCTATGTGCAACGTCGGTGAGAACCGGGAAAAAATGCTCAAAGTCGTTCCAAAGATCGAATCCCTGGGAGGCGGTATCTTCATTGGCGAAGCCCTGCGCGCCGGTTGGCGCCAGCTCAAGCAGACCGATTTTGGCAACCGCCACATCATCCTCTTTGCAGATGCTGCCGACTCGGAAGAACCGGACGATTATAAGAAAACCCTGGCTGACATGCGCAACAACGGAGCCACCGTCAGCGTCATTGCCATGGGCACGCCCACGGATTGCGACGCAGACCTGCTCAAGGAAATCGCCAAACTGGGAGAAGGCCGCATTTTCTTCTGCGACAACCCCAAAGATATCCCCCACGTCTTCGCCCAGGAAACCGTCTCCGTAGCCCGTGCCACCTTCATCCGTGAAGTCACACCGCTGCAATCCGTCGCGGGATGGAACCAGATTTCCCCCGTCCGCATGGAGTGGCCAGCTTCCGTCAATGCCTACAACCTCTGCTATCTGAGAGAGGGAGCCACAGCGGCCGCCATCTCCGGAGACTCCTACAAAGCCCCCCTCGTCGCCTTCTGGAATCGCGGTTCCGGGAGGTCGGCAGCCGTCACCTTCCCGACAGGAGGCAAATATGGAGCCAATGTTCTGGCATGGAAAAACTACGGTGACTTCCTTCAGACCTTTGCCCGCTGGCTTATCCGCCGCGACATGCCGGAAGGTTTTTCCGTGCGAGCCGTTATGCGTGGCGAGCGCCTGGATGTCGATCTCCTCTACTCCGACGAAGCCGTTCTGGAAATGGCCAAGCGCATGCCTGAGCTTACCATGAACGTCTCCAACAAACAAAGCACGCGCACCATCAAGGGAGCATGGGAACACATCCGCCCGGGAGTCTTCCGCAGTTCATTCCCAGCTATCCATGGCGATACCTGGCGTGGAGCCATCCGCATTGGCGACCGCAATATCCCCTTCGGCCCCCTGAGCATGTCCATGGACCCGGAATGGACCATGACGCCGGAAAGCAAGCAGGACTTCCTCTCCATGGTGCGCCAGTCCGGCGGCCAGGAACGCATCGACCTCCCCGGCATCATGCAGACTCCACGCAACATTTCATCGCTGGACACACGGGAAGGACTCGTCTGGGCCTTCCTGATCCTGATGTTGATCGACGCACTGTTCACACGCCTCAATATTTCACTGCTCCCCAAAAAGAAGAAAGGGGAGCAGGATGAAAGCGGCAATCCTGCGGAAGCCGCCTGATTCAAGAAAAACGATGACGTTTATTTGAAGAAGCTGCGCATGGCCTCCCGTTCAGAAGGGTCAAGGTCGTCCTTCCAAATGGAATCGCCACCCTTGGCGGGAGTCGCAGCCCGTCCCCCATTCCTGCCGACAGCTTCAGGGTTTTCATCCATCGTCGGAGCAGAAGATTCCGTCCCAGTCATCGAGCCCAGTGCTGCATGAGACATGTCCGTATTGCTCACTCCCTGCTGGGAACCATCCTTCAATTGCTGGTTACTATCGCCAAAGGCCAGAGGGGCATCGCCCCTGCCACGGGAAATACCGCCGCGTCCCCATCCATCTCCATCTTTGCCGTCGCATTGCCCATCACCAAGGGAGGGGAAATCACCGGGATTGGCAACGGGTGACATGCCGCTGCCGGGGTTGTTGCACATATCATTCATCTGGTTGGCAGCATTGCGCAATTGATTCGCCAGCTTCCTCAATTGATCGGGAGTGAGAGACCCCATACCGGCATTTGCCATCGACTCCATGCGCGCCGCCAGATCGCCACTAGGTCTCAGCGTTCCCTGCTCCATTCCCTTGAGGGCCTCCTTGAGGTTTTGAAGGGCACTGGCCGAATCGCCCCCCTGCATACTTTGCTGGATTGCGGCCTCGACAGAGGACAGGCTTGATGCCATTTCATTCATGGCAGCCGATGCGCGTGACGCCATGGCATCAGCCGCTTCCAGCCCCGCGTGGGAATACATTTCCTCGCCATTCATCTTCTGCAATTCCTCCAGATCCTTTTTCAGTTCTTCCGTAGATTCAGGGGCTATTTCTTCCATTTCATCCAATTTTTCCATCCACTCTTCAACCTGGGCAAGAGCAGGCGACTTTTCAGAATATTTAGGAAGGGCTTCCCTGCCATCGGGGAGAGGCATTATCCATCCCGCCAGAAGCATCACGGCACCGCCAACTAACCATCCCAAAGCTGGAGCCGCCTTCACATTCAGCATGGAGGAGTGCGAGGGCATACCATCGCGGTGGGTACGAATCCCCCACTCGGCCTCAGCACTCAGTGCCGCGTTCAAGCCCAGACTTTCATCAATCAAGGCCAGCGTATCACGCCGGGAGAACAGGCGGGACACACTCGCCTTCCATGCCCA